>JACRNB010000009.1 GCA_016219425.1 Betaproteobacteria bacterium
GCGTCCGGCGTGAAGGTCCAGGTGAAGTTGCCGTTGTCGCTGAGCGTGCCGTGGTTTGCCGTCAGGTTGAGCACGGCCATCAGGTCGCCGTCGGCGTCGGTGATGCCCGCGATCAGGGCCGCTGTGGTGAGCAGGTAGGGGCTGTCTTCCTGGCCGTCGAGGAGGGGGCCAGGGATGCCGACGGGGGCATGGTTGACGAAGTCCTGCGAGGAGAAATCACCGTCAGCAAATCGAAAGATCTCGATGCCGTTGAGGGTGTCCGTGCCTTCGTCCCCGTTGCCCAGAACGCTGTCGCTCACCGTAAAACCGGAACCGTTGTAGGCCACCAGATATTCACTCTTGCTGCCGCTGAATACGGCGATATCGCTGCCGTCGCCGCCGTCCAGGGCATCGTTGCCCAGGCCGCCCTGGAGCGTGTCGTTGCCGACCCCGCCCGTCAGGGC
The DNA here is from genome assembly GCA_016219425.1 of Betaproteobacteria bacterium. Taxonomy (GTDB): domain Bacteria; phylum Pseudomonadota; class Gammaproteobacteria; order Burkholderiales; family Thiobacillaceae; genus PFJX01. Next base: position 444 of record JACRNB010000009.1, read on the forward strand.
GTTGTTGACGGCGTTGCCCATCAGGGTGTCGTTGCCGGAGCCGCCAATCGCATTCTCGATGATGGCGTTGTAGGCGATGCCTAGGTTGTTGGTCCCGTTATAGGTGGGCGTTGCGCTGCTGGTATAGCCGGGAGGCAGGGGGTCCGATTCGATGGTGACCTTGGAGTAGTACCCGTCTCGCAGGTCGATGATGGAACCCTTGCTGAAGTTACTGAGAGAGATGGTGTCGTTGCCGCCGGCATCCCAGATGGACTGATAGAAAGGGTGCTCCGTGTCAAAGGTGTAGAGGTCGTCGCCGGTGTGATAGCTGGTGTTGGCGCCGTACAGGTATTGCAGCGCGGCGATGTCGTAGACCATCGGGCTTTCCGGGGTCACGTTGTAGTAGTTGAAGTTGTAGCCCCCCGCGCCATTGCTGGTGACATCCTGAAAGTAGGAGTTGGGCGGGTTGGTATAGGACATGACCGTGATCGCGCGGTTGTCCAGGCTGGCCTCCAGGGTATATGCGCCTGAGAAGGGGTGTTTGATGCCCAGGGCATGCTCGGTCTCGTGGATCAGCGTGCGGTAGACATTGCCGCCGGGGTAATAGCCGGTGTTATCGAGGGCGATCCAGACATCACCGGAGTAGTTGCGCGGAGTCGCGCTGGCGATGAGGCCGGTAGAGGGGTAGTAGCTGTAGGCGAAGCTGGGGTAGTAGGCGTAGCCGCCAGAGTCGGTCTGGGTATTCAGGCCGTAGGTCAGGGTTCCCACCCCCGAAACCTCCTGGAAGGTGATGTTCGTTACAGCGGAAAGCTTGCCCAGCACCTCGCGGGTGACCGCCTGCTGCGTCTCGCTGAAGGCCGTGAAATTGTCGATGGTGAGCCCGAGCGAGGCGTAATAACTGGGAACCTCGGTGAGGAAGCTGTAGGTCACGGTGACCGCATTACCGATGCCGCCGGGGGAGGCTACCGGCGTACCCACCGCGTCCGCGAAGTTCCAGCGCGCGGTGGGGTAGCCATCATTGATCGCCAGGAGGGAAAGCAGGGGATCGGTGGTGGTGGTCATGACGCAAACCTCAATGATTGGTTGGATATGGCACGGAACATCTCATTCCCGTCGGTAGTACAAAGATGCCACGAGGCATTGCGGATAGCAAACTCGGCTTTCCTCACTCTATGAACCGAATCCGGCTTGCGCAACTACCTCCCCTTCCACACCGGCTCCGCCTGCCCCGCCTTGCGGTTGAGCGTGCGCGAGAGCACGAACATCAGGTCCGACAGGCGGTTCAGGTATTGCACCAGACGGGTGGAAAGCAGTTCCTGTTCAGCCAGCCGCGTAAGCCTGCGCTCGGCGCGGCGGCAGAGGGTGCGGCAGACGTGCGCCTGCGCCGCAGCGGGGACGCCGCCGGGCAGCACGAATTCAGACAGCGGCGGCAACGCGCTGTTGAGACGAGCCACGGCGTCATCCAGACGCAACAGGGCGTCGGCGTGCAGGATCTCCTGCTCCGGCCAGGCCAGTTCCGCGCCCAGGTTGAACAAATCGTGCTGAATGTCGGTGAGCAGACCGCGCGTCGTCCCGTCGAGCGACTGGGCCAGCAGTACGCCGATGGCGCTGTTGAGTTCATCCACCTGACCGATGGCCTCGATGCGCGGATGGTGCTTATCCAGGCGCACGCCGTTGGCCAGGCCGGTGGAGCCGTCGTCGCCGGTGCGCGTGACGATCTCGGTCAGGCGCTGGTAGGCCGGGGCGGTCTGAACCGGGACGGCCCGCTCCTCGGCGGGGCGTTGCGTACCGTCCGGCAGGGCGTCGCGGCATTCGCGGAAGATGCGCGCGCGACAGGTGCGGCACTGCTCGACGTCGAGGCGCGGGTAGATGCCGGCCAGCGCATCCGGCTTGTGCGCAAACACGTTTTCCGCGCCGATGTCGGCCTGATAGCCGCCGTTCTTCAGCATGTCGCACGCCGCCTCGCGCACCCCGCACAAATACAGCGCGCCACCCAGGCGTCGCCGCCGCTTCGCCTCGCCCGAGAGCAGTTCCGCCCCGGCCAGATCAATGGTGTTGATGCCCTTGGAGAACAGCAGCAGATGCCTCTGCGTCGGCACATGCTCATCCACCGCGACGAAGGCGTGCTGGATGTGCTCCACCGCGCCGAAGAAGATCGAACCTTCGATGCGCAACATCTTGAGTTGCGGGCATTCCGGCTCCACCCCGGTCTCCGGCACGAACTTGCGGCGCGGGTTGTCGCGGTCCTCCGGGTCCGGCGCAACGGCGCGGATGGCGGGACGCGAAGTGCGCGAAAGGTAGTACACCAGCGAAGTGAGGATGCCGAAGAAGATGCCCTTCTCCAGGTCGATCACCGTACCGAAGAAGCTCACGCCCAGCACCACCGCCTCTTCCCGGTGCGCCTTGAGGATGGCGCCGATATGGTGGAAGTCGATCAGGTTCCACGCCACCATGAACAGCACCGCCGCCATGGCGGGGATGGGCAGATAGGCCGCCAGCGGGGCCACCAAAAACAGGGCCGCCAACAGGAAGACGGACGAGAACACCGCCGCCAGCGGGGTCCGCGCGCCGGACTCGAAATTCACCCCGGTGCGGTTGAACGAGCCGGACGAGGCATAGCCCGAGAAGAAGCTGCCGGCGAGGTTGGACAGGCCCTGGCCGATGAACTCCTGATTGCCGTTGATGTGTTGCTCGGACTTCACCGCCACCGAACGCGAGATCGACACCGCCTCGGTCAACGCCAGCACGGTGACGGCCAGGGCCGAAAAGAAGGTGTTCTTCAGCGCCGCCAGCGAAAAATCCGGCGCGGACAGCGGCGGAAAGCCCGCCACCAGCGCGCCCACGGTGCGAATGCCGGTGGCCTCGGCGCCAAAGCCGCTGTTGAGCCAGGCCGCCACCAGACCGCCCACCACCATGGCGACGATCATGTAAGGGATCTGCCTCAGGTATTTGCGCGCCAGGATGCCGGCGACCAGCGAGATCACCGCCACGCCGGTGACGTAGACGTTGATGTCATGCAGATGCGTGAGCAACTGGCCGACCACCTCATAGGCAGGCGCGCCGCGCGGGATCTCCAGGCCGAAGAAGTTTTTCACCTGGCTCGCGGCAATGAGCAGCGCCGCACCGGCGGTAAAACCGATCACCACGGTATGCGAGATGAAATTGACCAGCGCCCCCATCTTCGCCAGCCCCATGATCAGTTGGAACAGGCCGGTGAGGAAGGTCAGCGTCAACACCATGCCGATGTACTGCGGCGTGCCCGGCTCGGCATAGGGCGAGACCGAGGCGAACACGACGATGGAAATAGCCGTGGTGGGCCCGGATACCAGGTGCCAGGAAGAGCCGAACAAGGCGGCGATGATGGTAGGGATCATGGCCGCATACAGGCCGTACTCCGGCGGCAACCCGGCGATGGTGGCAAAGGCCACCGCCTGCGGCAGCACGATGAGCGCCCCGGTAGCGCCGGAAAGCCCGTCCGCTTTCAGGTTGTCGCGCGTGATGCGGTCCTGCCATTTCAGAAAGGGCAGGAACTGGTAGAGCCAGAGGTTGCAGGCGAGGAGATTTGACGTAAACGCAGCGCCGATATGGTCTTTTTTCAGCCAGGACATGGAGTTATTTCAGTTGGAGGTGAGGGTGGGCGCGATGTACCCAGGCGAATCAAGAAGGGGAGGCGCCAGGATGGCCTTCCGCTTCCCAGTCCTCGACCACCAAGCCATCGACACGACCAAACTCTCCGGCGTTATGGGTTACCAGAGTCAAACCCTGGGCCAGAGCAATGGAAGCGATGAATAGATCATTGGCGCCGATCAATCGCCCCGAGCGCTGGAGTTGGGCGCGTATCACCCCGTAGCGTTCCGCTGCGCCATCGTCAAATGGCAGTCTTTGCCATCCCTGAAAAGCGGTCAGCACACGCTGCCTCTCCCTCTCCGGGTTGGAGGACAGATGCGCGCCACAAAGCAGTTCAGCCCACACCACGCTGCACAGCGCCAATTGGTCGAACCCGACAAGTTCCAGTCGTGAACGAAGCGCAGGATTACGGCCCCGCAGGATTTCGATACAAACATTGGTGTCCAGCAGATACCGCATTACAGGAAAGGGACTTCGCCATGGGGCGGTTGAGTTGGGCGGTCAGGAAAATCCGGCGCGCATCCCCAGGCTTGATTCAACCAACCGGGCGGGGTCTGGTGCAGGCGTTTTTCACGCAGATATTCAACAAAATCCAGCACCTCCCGCTGGTACTCCGGCGGGAAGGCGCTGACTTGCTGGTCAATGGCCGCGACGTAATTCATGACATGCCTCCTGTTGGCGTCGGAAGGGGGGCTGAGGCAAGGATAGCGCGGCTCAGGTTCACTTGAGATCCAGACAATACAAATACGCCGCCCCATCCGGCGGCAAGCCATCGCGCTGGGCGCGCCAGATCATCTCCCCCAGACAGTCCATCACCGCATGCTGCGCTGCGTGCTCATCGCCCAGGCGCGCGGCCAGGGCGGCGTAGCGCGCCCTCACTCCCGGCGGCTGGTCGATGGAAAGCTGCTCCGAGATGGAAACATGCATGGAGAGATGCAAAAACGGGTTGGTCTCACCCAATTCCGGCGGCCATTCACGCTCGCGGTAGCGCTCGGGCTGGTCCAGTACCGGGTGGTATTCCGGGTGGTCCGTGATGTGGCCCACGGCGATGCGCTCCAGGTCGGTCAAGGCCTGATTCGCCCGGAACTTGCCCCAGGCGGAGAAGAAGAAATCGCGCACCTGATCGCGGGTGGGGTTAAACATGAATCCTGGATGCTTGAAGTGGAAACCAGTCAGTTGGAACGTAACCATGCACGTCTGGCCCGTACAGGATGCGAAAACCCGACTCAGCGAGTTTCTGGGAACCAGCCTGACGGAGGGCCCCCAGGTGGCAACAAGGCGTAGCGAACCGCATCACCCGCACAACCGGCACACCGTCATCAGCATCAGATCCTTGGCCGCGCCGTCGAGCCGGGGGTGTACGGCCTTGAGGCGACGGTCGCCTTCCAGGTCGCCCGCGGCCACCCCAAGCAGGCCCAGCAGGATGGGGGAGAGGCCTGTCTCCCGCGCCACTTCCAGCAATTCAGGCGGCAGGGTGGCGAGGGGTGTTCCGCCCACCCGCAATTCCTCGTTCGGCAGCCGTTCGACGCAGCCGCCCTCGCGCAGGGGCCAGCGCCGTTCTTCCGCCTCGCCGTCCAGCAGCGCGCCGAAGAAGTCGGGCAGCGCCGCCGCCGCGCCGCCGGGCAGGCGCGTGAGTTGCCAGGCAAGTTCTTCCCAGGTCTTGCGGCTCATGCGTCCCCCTCTACCGGGCGGTAGCAGAACACGAAGCGGCCCCTGGAGAAGTTCACCATGAGCGCGCCGCCGCGAGTACTGGCGTAGTCCTGCCAGCCGGGGATGGGGCACTGGAAATGACATTCCGAGACGCCGTGGGGCGATTCCAGACCCCGGTCGTTGTCCCAGAACGAGAGCAGCATCGCTCCGCCCTGTTTTGCCAGCAGGTGGTCAGCGGCGGCGTTGGCCAGTTTGAGCGACTGCTCGAAGCTGAGATCGAGTTCAGCGGCATCGAGATGCAGGGTCTTCATGGAATGGGCGCGGTTCTGAGTTTGGCGGGAGCATAGCGCCGATCCCGGCTGCCGGCGCCCTGGACTCCGTAATGGCAAAGACACTGCGCCAGCGGGACAATGCGCCGGTCCCTTTTCCTCCCCGCAAACCCCATGACCCAAAGCATCGGCATCCTCACTTCAGGCGGCGACACACCCGGTCTCAACGCGGCCATCCGCGGCGTCGGCAAGGCCTGCACGTCCCACTACGGCATGCACATCGTCGGCTTCCGCGACGGTTTTCGCGGCCTCATGGAGAACCGCACCATGGCCCTGGAGGGCCAGACCCTGTCCGGCATCCTCACCCTGGGGGGCACCATCCTCGGCACCAGCCGCGACAAGCCTCACAAGATGCCGGTGAACGGCAAGGTCATGGACATGACCGAGACCATCGTCGCCAACTACCACTCCAATCATCTCGATTGCCTGGTCTGTCTGGGCGGCGGCGGCACCATGAAGAACGCCCTGCGCCTGCACCAGGCCGGCCTCAACGTGATCACGCTGCCCAAGACCATCGACAACGACGTGGCCCTGACCGACACCACCTTCGGCTTCGATACCGCCCTGGGGATCGCCACCGACGCCATCGACCGCCTGCACAGCACCGCCCACAGCCACCACCGCATCATCGTGGTGGAGATCATGGGCCACCGCGCCGGCTGGCTGGCGCTGGGCGCGGGGATCGCCGGCGGCGCCGACGTGATCCTGATTCCGGAGATCCCCTATGACGTGGCGGTGGTGGCGGACGCCATCAAGGCGCGCAAGCGGAAGGGCAAGCCCTTCTCCATCGTCGCCGTGGCGGAAGGCGCCCTATCGCGGCAGGAGTTCGAGGCGCAGCAGGCCAGCGCCGCGGCAAAGAAAGGGAAGAAGCTGAAGGAGGCGGTGGTGGAGCCGGAACTGGTCTACGCCGAGCGCACCCTGGGTCTGGCGCGCCAGTTGGAAAGTCTGACCGGCCTGGAGGCGCGCCCCACCATCCTGGGCCACCTGCAACGGGGCGGTACGCCCTCCGCCGCCGACCGCCTGCTGGCCACCCGCCTGGGCACTGCTGCGGCGGACCTGATCCAGCAGGGGCGCTATGGCGTGATGGTGGCGGCGCGGGGCGAGACCAGTGAAGCCGTGGCCCTGGAAGAGGTGGCGGGTCAGGTCAAGACCGTGCCGCCGGGCCACCCCTGGGTGGAAAGCGCGCGCGGGGTGGGGACGAGTTTCGGGGATTGACCAGCCTATAAGGTCTTTGCAGAAAAAGGTCTTTGCAGAAAAACGAGGACTATCCGGCTAGTGATATTTCCCGGCCCAGGAATTTCATGCCGACTCTCGTCGCTCGCTGGCGGTTGTCAGTCTGTGAACTTTGTAATCGGTCTATTACGGACAAGACTCCAACCCGTCGATAGGTTGCCTGCTGTGCTCATTTCCGCCTTCTGCACGGTGTAGGTCCAGAGGATCTCCGTGAAGTTGAGCTTGAACTGCTCGGTGGGCATGTCGTCGGGGTGCGACTGGAACTGGATTTCGCTGAGGATGGCGTCGCGCAGGGCTATGGTCAGGATGTTGGCGGTCTTGTCCCCGGAGTTGCGCGCGATGTAGAGCATCGTGGGCTTGTCCTTGCCCTTGCCCAGGGGCTCGGCGCGCAGACAGTATTCGTAGAACTTGACCGAGGTCTTGTCCACGTATTTGACGCAGGTGAACTCGGTGATGACGGGCCGCCCGGAGGTGCGCGCCGAGTTGCTGACGTCGGTGGTGACCTGCTGTTTCATGCCCTGATGCACCGAGACAAGCTCGATGCACTGGCCCAGCTTGAGAACTTCGTCGCGCCATTGGTCGTCGATCAGGCTGCCGCCGTTGTCCCAACTGTTCGCCCCGCCGAACACGTCGGGGTTGCCGGGTTGTAGAAGGATGAGATCCATGGATTGCTCCTAGAGGGGTTAGGCGGGCAGCTTGGCCACGAGGCGGATGGAGGTGGTCAGCTCTTCCAGCTGGAAGTGGGGCTGGAGGAAGGCCACGGCGTTGTAGGCGCCAGGCTCACCGGGGATGTCGCTGACCACTACCGAGGCGGCGCGCAGGGGGTAGCTGGCTTTGACCTCCTGGGTGGCGTTGTCGTCCAGCAGCACGTACTGGGAGATCCAGGTGTTGAGGTAGGCCTCGACGTTGCCCCGGGTCATGAAGCTGCCCACCATCTCGCGCATGATCACCTTGATGTAATGCTCGAAACGGGAGGCGGCCAGCATGGTGGGCAGCATGGCCGAGATGCGGGCGTTGGCGTTGGCTTCCTCGGTGATGTACTTCTTGGGCCGGTTGGCGGTCTGGCCGCCGAAGAAGGCGGCCTTGCCCGCACCCTTGCAGTGACACAGGGAGATGAAGCCCAGATCGTTCAGCTCCTTCTCGCGGCGGTCGGTGATGGCCACTTCGGTGGGACAGAACAGTTCCCGACTGCCGGTGCTGGTGTCGTAGGCGTAGAGGGGCAGCTCGGTGACCAGGCCGCCGCCTTCGACGCCGCGGATGGCGGCGGTCCAGCTGTACAACGCAAAGGCGTGGGTGATGCGCTCCGCCAGGGCGAAGGCGGCGTTGCCCCATAGGAAGTTGCCGTGGCCGGGGGGCTCTGCCGTGCTGGCGCGCACCTCTTCCTGGAAGTTCATGCCGTCGCAACCCAGACCGCCGTCGCCGTAGGGCAGACGCAGCAGGATATGGGGCAGCACCAGACTGACGTAACGGGAGTCTTCCCTGTCGCGGAATTCGTTCCAGCCGACCAGGTCGGCGCCTTCGAAGATCTTGGCCAGATCGCGGGGCTTGCCCAGCTTGGTGAAGCTGTCCAGCCCGAACATGGCGGGGTTGGCCCCGGCGATGAAGGGGGCGTGGGCGGCGGCGGCCACTTCGGAGATCTTCTGCAGGCAGTTGATGGAAGCGGCGTCGACGCCGAATTCGTAGGCCCCGATCAGCAGGCTGTAGGGGAAGCCGCCATAAGTGCCGTATTCCGCCTCATAGATCATCTTGAAGAGGACGCTCTGGTCGAATTCCACCGCCTTCTCCATGTCGTCCAGCAGCTCTTCGCGCTTGGCGTTGAACACCCGCAGTTTGAGCATGGTCCCGGTCTCGGTGCGGGAGACGAGGTAGTACAGCCCGCGCCAGGCGGCCTCCAGATCCTTGAAATTGGGGTGGTGCATGATCCGGGAGAGCTTGAGGCTCAGCTCCTTGTCGATGGTCACCACCGCCCGGTCGATCATCAGCATGGCCGAGGCCGTGTCCAGGGGCGAGCGGGGGTTGACCCCGCTGGTGAGGTCGATCTTGTTGCCGGCTAGGGCCTGCTTCACATGCCGGTCGAAGGCGTCCAGCAGGGGCTGATCCACCCCGGTCGAGGCCGTGCCGCCGCCCAGCCAATCGTTCAGCCCCTTGCCCAGAGCGTCATCCATCTCGCCCATGGCTTGCAGGGTGCGGATGCTCTGGCGCGCCTTGTAGAGATCTTTCAATCCGTCGATGCGCTGCACGATCTCGGCGGGATCGAAGTCTTGCAGGCGGGTGAAGCCCAATATGCCGGTCAGGGCAGGGATGGGCTGGCCCTGGGCGTCATTGCCCATGGCGACCTTGGCCAGATTCACCTGGGGAGCCAGGGTCTTCATCAAGTCGTCGAAGTTGTCCCGATCCACATTGGTCATGGTCCGCTCTTTGAAGGGCGGCCATTGGTCCTTGGGCAGGTCTGCGGACAGGTCGGCGAAGATGCCGACGGTGAAGGGAATCTCTTTCTTCTCGATGGCGCCCCCCGTTTCCACGTCGTAGGTGATGCGTACTCGTGGCGGTCGGACGCGCAAGAGCGTTTTTTGTGTTGTTTTATTCACATCAGTTTCTTCAATTCGTACAAGGCCTCCAGCGCCTGTCTTGGCGTCAGGCTGTCCGGATCCACCGCCGCCAAGCGGTCCAAGGCGGGTGACGGCGCGGGTTCCGGCGGCGGGGTAAACACCGGCGCGAACAGATCTCCCTGGCCGGACTGGCTCACCTGTAGGGTCTCCAGCAAGGCCAGCTTGCGCCGGGCGGCGGCGATCACGGGGGCGGGTACGCCCGCCAGTTTCGCCACCTGCAAGCCGTAGCTCTGCGAGGCGGGGCCGTCCTCCACCGCGTGCAGGAAGGTCAGGCCGGAAGGGGTTTCCACCGCGTCCAGGTGCACGTTGGCGAGGGTGCGGAACTCCTGGTTCAACTGCGTCAGTTCGAAGTAGTGGGTGGCGAACAGGGTGTAGGCGCGCGTCTTCTCCGCCATGTGGCGCGCCACCGCCCAGGCGATGCTGATGCCGTCGAAGGTGGAGGTGCCGCGCCCGATCTCGTCCATCAGGATCAGGCTGTGCTCGGTGGCCCCGTGCAGGATGCCGGCGGTCTCGGTCATCTCCACCATGAAGGTGGAACGCCCGCCCGCGAGGTCGTCGGACGAACCCACGCGGGTGTAGATCTGGTCCACCGGGCCGATCACCGCGCGCCGCGCCGGCACGGCCAGACCGCAGCAGGCCATCAGCGCGATGTGCGCCGCCTGGCGCATGTAGGTGGATTTGCCGCCCATGTTGGGGCCGGTGATGAGCAGCATGCGGCGGGTGCGATCCAGCGCCAGATCGTTGGGGATGAAGGCGTCCACTCGCGCCTCCACCACCGGGTGACGGCCCGCCTCGATGCTCAACCCCCACTCGTCGCTGAACTCCGGCAGCACATAGCGCCGCTCCAGGGCCAGCGCGGCCTGCCCCGCCAGCACGTCCGCCTCGCCCACGGCGGCGGCCACGGTCTGCAAGGGCGGGATGTGCGCCGCCAGCCTCTCCAGCAGGGCGTCGTAGAGCAGCTTCTCGCGCGCCAGGGAGCGCTCGGCGGCGGACAGGTACTTGTTCTCGAACTCCTTCAACTCGGGCGTGAGATAGCGCTCCACATTCTTGAGCGTCTGGCGGCGGTGGTAGTCCGCCGGAACCTTCTCGGCCTGCGCGCGCGTGACCTCGATGTAGAAGCCGGACACCTTGTTGTATTCCACGCGCAGGTTGGCGATGCCGGTGCGCTCCCGCTCGCGCGCCTCCATGGCCATGAGGAAGTCGCCGCAGCCGGATTGCAGTTGGCGCAGCGCGTCCAACTCGGCGTCGTAGCCGTCGGCGATGACGCCGCCTTCGCGCAGCACCGCACCGGGCTCGGGCTTGAGGGCGGCGGCAAGCTGCGCCAGAGGGGCTTCAGGGAAGGCGAGACGGGCGGTGAGGGCGACGGCGGTCGCGCCCGCCAGGGTCAAGGCGGCAGCCAGGGCGGGCAGACGCTGGAGGCTGTCGCGCAGGCCCGCCAGGTCGCGCGGGCGGGCGCTGCGCAGGGCGACGCGGGCGGCGATGCGTTCCAGGTCCGCCATGCCGCGCAGCACGTCGCGCGCGGCGCGGCCCGCTTCCGGCGTTTCCATCAGCGCCGCCAGCGTCGCCTGGCGCGCGCGCAGCACGGCGCGGTCGCGCAGCGGGTGGTGCAGCCAGCGGCGCAGCAGGCGGCTGCCCAGGGCGGTGCGGCAGGCGTCCAGCTCCGAGGCCAGGGTGGGGGCGGCCTCGCCGCGCAGGGTCTCGGTGATCTCCAGGGTGCGGCGCGCGGCGGCGTCCATGAGCACATATTCGCTGTCCCGCTCCAGCGTGAGCCCCGCCACATGGGGCAGGGCGGTGCGCTGGGTGTGGCGCGCGTAGTCCAGCAGCAGCCCGGCGACGGCCTGGAGCGGCGGCTCCTCTTCCAACCCGAAGGCGGCAAGGTCGGCCAGACCGAAGTGTTCGCACAGCAGGCGCTTGCCGCGTTCGGCGTCGAACTGCCAGGCCGGGCGGCGCGTCAGGGCGGCCTGGATGGATGCGAGGGCGGGGTCGCTGAAATCGTCCGGGAACAGGATCTCGCTCGGCCCCAGGCGCGCCAGTTCCGAGGCGAGCTGGTCACGACGGGCGAGCTTGGCGAGGAAGCGCCCGCTGGAGAGGGTCATCCAGGCCAGGGCCAGGCTGCCGCCCTGGGGCAGCAGGGCCAGCATCACCGCATCCTGACGCGCGTCCAGCAGGGCGTCGTCGGTGACGGTGCCGGGGGTGACGATGCGCACCACGCCGCGCTCCACCGGCCCCTTGCCGGCCTTCGGGTCGCTCAACTGCTCGCAGATGGCGACGGATTCGCCCAGCTTCGCCAGCCGCGCCAGATACTGCTCGGCGGCGTGGTAGGGCACCCCGGCCATCTTGATCGGCTGCCCCGCCGTCGCGCCGCGCGTGGTGAGGGTGATGTCGAGCAGACGCGATGCCCGCTCGGCGTCTTCAAAGAACAACTCGTAGAAATCGCCCATGCGATAGAACAACAGCATGTCCGGGTGCTCGGACTTGATGCGCAGGTACTGCTGCATCATGGGGGTGTGGTGGGAGTAGTCGGGTGCGGTCATGGGTTCGGGATCATGTAGGTCGGGTTAGCGGCTTTATCGCGTAACCCGACGTGCGGGGTTGTCGGGTTACGCTGCGCTAACCCGACCTACGTTTGGCGGTAGTGCGTTCATGCCATCCAGGTTTCCGACAGGGCTTCCGCCTGCTTCAGCACCAATTCAACGGCGCGCGCCTCAAGGTCAGGCGGGTACTTGTGCCGTTTCAAAATCAATTTGATCTGGGCACGCATCTTCGCCCGCACCGTCTCCCGAACTGACCAGTCCACCGACAGGTTGCGCCGCAGGAAATCGGTCAGTTGACGCGCGATTTCCTTCAGTACGGCATCGCCAAGAATCCTGACGGAAGCTTCGTTGGTTTCCAGCGCATCGTAGAAGGCAAGTTCTTCTGGGGTAAGCCCAAGGTCATCTCCCCGTCGACTGGCTTCATTGAATGACTTCGCCATCTGGATCAGTTCTTCAATGACTTGAGCCGTTTCAATCGCGCGGTTGCGGTAACGGGTCAGGGACGCCAATAGCAATTCGGAGAATTTCTGGCTCTGCACCACATTGGTGGCGAAGCGAGCCTTGATGTCGTCTCTCAACAGACGTTCCAGCAGTTCCACCGCCAGATTGCGGTGTTCCATGTGTTTCACGTCATCCAGGAACTCGTCGGTGAGGATGCCGATGTTGGGTTTGTTCAGTCCTGCCGTGGCGAAGATGTCGATCACTTCATCCGACACCAACGCCCCGGAAATGATCTGGCGCAGGGCATGTTCCTTGGCTTCATCGGAGAGCTTCTTGTCCTGGGAGCTGTGCTTGGTCAGCGCCGATTTGATGGCTTGGAAGAACGCCAGTTCATCCCGGAATTCCAAGGCATCGTCCAAAGTGCAGCAGAGCGCAAACGCCTTGCTGGCGGACAGCACTTGATCGGCAAACCGCTTCTTCCCGTCATCCTGTCCAAGGATATGGTTTGCAGAGCCAGCCAGCAGGGACAGGGCTTTGGTTCTGAATTGGGAATATTCGAAGCCATGCATCATGGCTCGCAGCGTGCTGACCTTCTCGATCAGGATGTCCAACGCCTCTTCAGCCCGAATGGTGGGACGCCCCTTGCCCTTGGCATGGGTGTATTCCACCAAGGCATGTTTCAGTTCGGTGGCGATGCCGATGTAATCCACCACCAGCCCACCGGGTTTGTCCTTGAAGACCCGATTCACCCGCGCAATCGCCTGCATCAGGTTGTGGCTGCGCATCGGCTTGTCCACGTACATCGTATGGACACAGGGCGCATCGAAACCGGTCAGCCACATATCCCGCACGATCACCAGCCTCAAGGGATCGGCTGGATTCTTGAAACGCTTTTCGAGACGTTTCTTGATGTCCTTGGTGTAGATGTGGGGTTTCAGCAAGGATTTGTCCGATGCCGATCCCGTCATCACCACCTTGATACAGCCTTTCTCAGGGTCTTCATCGTGCCACTCAGGACGTAGGGCGACGATGGCGTTGTAGAGGTGAACGCAAATCTCACGACTCATGGCAACGACCATCGCCTTGCCATCCATCGCCGCCAGTCGGTTCTCGAAGTGCGTAACCAGGTCTTCCGCCACCTTTTGCACTCGGGGTGGGGCACCCACAATTTTTTCCAGTGCCGCCCAGCGCCGAAGGGTCAGCGCCTTGGACGATTCTTCCTCGTCCTCCGTCAGTTCATCGACCTCTGCATCGATGGTCGGGCTTTCTCCAGGTTTCAGGTCCAGCTTGGCAAGGCGGCTCTCATAGTAGATGGGCACGGTCGCCCCATCCTTCACCGCTTGCTCGATGTCGTAGATGTGAACGTAATCACCAAAGACAGCCCGAGTGTCCTTGTCCTCGCTGGATATCGGCGTACCCGTGAAGGCAACGAAGGTGGCATTGGGCAGTGCTTCCCGCAGATAGTGGGCGTAGCCATAGCGGACAGCGGTGCTGAGCACTGTGCCCAACATTCCCGAAGCATCTTCAACCCCTTGCAAACGGGCATTGAATCCGTATTGGGAACGGTGGGCTTCATCGCAGATGACGACGATGTTCTCCCGGTCGGAGAGCAGGGGATAACCGTCTTCATCCTCGAAGGGAGCGAATTTCTGAATAGTGGTGAAGACGATGCCGCCAGAGGGGCGGTTTGCCAGTTTGGCTCGAAGGTCAGGACGGGTTTCGGCACGGACCGGACTTTCCCGTAGCAGTTCGGATGCACCCGCAAAGGTCTCGAATAATTGACCATCCAAGTCATTACGGTCGGTGACCACCACGATGGTTGGATTATTCATCTCGGAGGCAACCATCAGGTGCCCCGCCAGACAGGTCATCTCAATGCTTTTTCCTGAACCTTGGGTATGCCAGACCACGCCGCCTTTCCGGGAGCCACCGGGACGACTGGCTTCAATGACGGATTGCACCACGGCACGTACCGCATGGAACTGGTGATAACCCGCAATTTTCTTGACGTTGCCATCGTCCTCGAACAAAACGAAGTGGCGCAGGTAATCGAGGAAGAAATCCTTTCGGAACAGTCCCCGAATCAAGGTTTCCATCTGTTGCAAGTCGCCCAGCGGATCAAGGTTGACGCCATCAATGGTGCGCCAGACATTGAAACGTTCCTGATCGGCGGACAGCGAACCCATCCGTGCCAGGGTGTAGTCGGAAATCGCCAACACCTCGTTGAAGACGAACAGGTCGGCAATGTCCTCCTTGTAAGTCTGCAACTGGTTGAAGGCATGCCAGATGTCGGCGTTTTCATCGGCGGGGTTCTTCAGTTCGATCACCGCCAACGGCAAACCGTTGATGAACACCACGATGTCGGGGCGGCGGGTGTGCTTCGGACCTTCAATGGAAAACTGGTTGATGACCAGCCATTCGTTGTGGTCGGGGTTGCCGAAGTCGATCAGCTTCACCCGGTCGCCCAGTGTTTCACCGTCCTTGTTGATTTCCACCGGAACCCCATCGGTCAGCCAACGATGGAATTGCCTGTTGGCTTGCATTAAGCCTGCCGCATTGCCGTAGATGACTTGACGGGCGGCATCCTCAAGGGTGGAAGCCGATAGGTGGGGGTTGATGCGGGTCAGTGCGATGAGAAGACGGTCAGCCAGAACGATTTGCTTGTAGGTTTCCCGCTCCTGTTGAAGTCCACCGGGTGCGATGTCGGGACCGAAAACACGCTCATAGCCCAGTTCCTCGAACCATTCGAGGGTGGCTTGTTCTGCCATGTTTTCGTCAATGAGGGTCATATTCTGGCGGCTCAACCAAGTTTGTGTTTTACATCCACATCAAAATTCTCTGCATTAATCTTGGATGTAAGTCTGTCATTGTTTAAGACTCTAAGAACAGTTTCAATGTCGTCTTCAGTGACAAGCAACTGCCCGGTTTCGGAGTATTTAATCCCCCAGTTTTCATCGTCATTGACTTTTTTGAGATTTTCCAAAAACTTTGGGTCTTTGTAATAACCTGATTTCTTTATCTGTGACAGGCGGCGTAGGCGCTTAATGTTGTTGCCAACAAATGATGATACATCAGCGGCGTTGTCGAATAGTTTTAGTGCCTTGAATTCCTCAACAATCTCATCCCTATTCTTTTCCATGCCTTCTCTAAAGTTCAACGCAGTCTCAAAATTGCGCTTGTCTGCAATGAAGGTGATCCCGTCATAAGAAAAGAAGTCGATCTTGCCATCTATTCTGAAAATTTGCTGTTGCTCGATGTCAATCAGCATATTATCTTTGAAAATCATGCTGATTAGCTGTGAAACCTTCTTGGTGGTCCATGCCTCCGATATGCGCCTAGCCGCGTAAAGTGGAGGCTTGTTTTTAATATCCAAGCGTGCGACGTACATCCATGAGTCGAGGAGTTGTTCAATAGTATTTGCGAGCATTGGTTCTTGCTCTGCTGAGATAGCGTCGATGATTTCTTGAAAATCTGTTTCGGCGGTTTCAATATCAAGCAGGTTGTCGTCAAGATCAGCCGTGTTGTAGTCATACTCTGTAGCGATATTTGATTTTTGTATTGTTGAGATAGAGATGTCTCGTAGCTTCTTTCTTAGTTTCTCATCTGCATTGACTTGAAATACTTCGTATTTTGCAGTTCTGTGCGCTAATGTGCGCTTGATTATATAGAGAGAAGAGGTTGCGCTTGCTAAATTAAATGATTTAATCGTTTTGAGTAGTTTGTTCGCTGCATCCATTTTATACCTCCGGGTTCTTGTCTGTGACCAGATACAACTGCTCTGATATTTCAACAATACGGTATGTCTCGTTCTTGTGTAAGCGCCCGCACTTTATTAAAAAATAGTCTTGATGCTCTCTGTCATTCTTTTCATAGAGAACATCGTATATGTTATATCCCATCATTGCGAGGATTGGATTGTTGAATATTGTATGTGTTTTTAGCGTTAGCCAAAACATGATAAACATAAAAAACGCAAAGCTTGCCAGAGTTTTTTCATTCCAGTGTTCTATCAGAAAAAACGAAACCATGTAGGGTATTGTGTAGCTAACTAATTCGCCTGATTTGTTAGAGATGGATTTTACGGTTACTGGTGGGCTGGATGACTTTGGTAGACGGACGGTTGCCCACAATAAAATGCAACTGATGGCAGAGATGCCAAGAACTGATAGAATTATTAGCTTATGACTGAGTTCTAGAGTTTCAAAACTGAAGTTTTGAATAAAGAAAATTATAGATAGCGGCGAGTATGCGCTTAAAAAAATAATTACTGAGGACAAGAATCGTAATTTCATATTACCCTCCCTGCTTTGGGTTTGTGTGCTGTCTCTATGTGTTAAATCATAAATGTTGCAAGTGTCGCTGCCGTGTCTGCTTCCAGTTATTCCTGTATTTGTTGATGCGGCTCATGATTCGCCCTCTGCGTCCATCTGTCTGGCGGCGTAAGCAATTAAGGTCGTCGTGATCATTAATAACATCTGTGCCTCAAGCCGATCAAAGTGGTTGTTCGGGCTGTGATGAGGCTTGTTGGCAGTGGTTTTGATGGTTCCTAATACAGAATTAAGCCATTGATATGTTGACTCTCCCAGGCTGTTTTCCCAACTCTTCTTCAGTTTTGGAATGCGCTTGCCAGGCTGATTTTCCTTCTCTACTTGTTCAAAGAATTGGTCAAGTGCGACTCGGCAAGAACCTACCGCATCGTCATACATACCCAGGCTGAAATGCTTTTGTGCTTTTTCCAAAGCGATAAAGGCGTGATTGAGCGCCTTGCAAGCCTCAATGCTGATACTAGATATTTCCAGAGCAATGACCTTGCCAAACCCCATTCCGGGAAGTACTTTCTCTCTCCACTGAGATTCGGAACAGGTGAATGGTATTTCGCCGAAGATGCTTGCCACTTCTATCAAACCAAATGGAATGGCAGTTGGATTGTCGATGACGCCAAAAACGTGAACTTGCAGGTTGATCCGCAGCTTTGCTTCCAAGCTCTTTCCTGATCGCATCTGCTCAATCCACTCGATACGTCGTGCATCAAGTTCAATTTCAATTTGGGTGTGTTCGTCGGTCGAATACCCCAGCCTTCCTGGGCGTCTTCGATTGATTGAAACGGGTTTGATGTTGCCAATTACCTCTGATCCGATTACTAACTCGCCTGTCAGCATGCCAAAGGCGGTGGATTGCACCTTATCTCGCCAGTGTCCATTGGTTTCTTCGTTGATATGCAACGTGGCTTGAAGCATCAGGCGAGACCAAGTAACCCCACCCACCCCCTGAATTGTTGCAGGATTGATACTCGCTTCTACTTGCAATCCTGTGTTCGGCGCATACAAGGAGGTATTCATGACGTGGCTTCCTCCACTGGCATATGGAGAACGCCTGACATTAGCTTTGGAAGAATCGCATCCCGTACTTCTGTTAATTCTTTGGCTTGATGAACATTCGCTATGATTCGATCTAGCAGTGATGAAACGATGTCATCAAACTTTTGGGCAATATTTACAGGGGGAATCTTAATCTGGTAGTTGGCAAGGTCGTGCCAATTTGTTCGTGGCATTTTTGCCCCATTAGATAACTGGGTAGCGTGATCGACAAGGGATTTGCTTGAGAAGAGACACAGGCACAGAGAGTGCCAAGCCGAAGATGTCGCCTCAATCACTAAAATATCGGTAGAACACACGCCGTCGATTGGGGCTATGCCTACTTTGTGAAAATACGGGCGGAGCTTACCAAACAGAATTTGTCCTCGCCTGAAACGGGATTTGCCACTTTCAACTTTGCTCGCCCCCTCCCAACTGTCCAAGGCTATGGACTGTCGCGGCATGTGTTCGAGCCCTATGTAAGCTGTGTCGTCTGTCAGGTCTTCATGTTTTGCGCCGATTCTGAGGTTACGAGAAATTACCCCTAGCCCACCAACTCTCCACCCTTTTGGAATCTCCCCCAACGGCGAATCCTCAAGCTCGCTCGGGAACAGGGCGGCGATTTCTGGTGGGATGCTTTCAGGTTCCCGACCTTCAGCTTTGGCACGCACAGGGTCGAAATCCACGAACCACGACTTGAACAGGGCTTGGGCGATGGCTTCGAGGGTGGCGTTGGTTTCGCGCAGGAGGGTGATGCGCTTTTCAGTGCCTTCCAACAAGTCAACAATGTTTAATTCCCTGGGCCCCGCATCAGGAATCTGGAAGTTCAGAAAATCATCACGGGCCAATCCGAGCGTAGTCGTTCCTGTCGCGCACCCTCTGCAGTAGTCCCGGTAATAAGGAGTGCGTAATAACCAATACAAATATTCGCGGGGAATCGGTTCACCATCAAAAACCAGCTTCGCAGTATCTTGGGTAAGACGGCCTGATTCGATGTCATCGGGAACACGCGCTATTGAACCAAGCAAATCGCCAGACTGTGTAACGTCCTTCAACGAAACATAAACATCACCCGATTTGAGCGATATTTTTTCTGGGCAATCACCGCCGTAGGTTTTGAATCCTCCGTGACGAAACCCACCATTTGCCCCGATAGATGCCAAACCAAGCAGTACTGGCCCTGGAAGACCGACTAAGTTACCTTTGTAGGTTGTGCCTCGTTGCAAGCTGACGTAGGTGCGAAGCGGTTTGGTAGAGATTGCCGCCATATCATTGAAAGTCAGCACTGGCGAGACGGTGCTTTTGCTCCGCTTTTGCACCACCACCTTGTCCCGCTCAATGATCTTGCGGAACGATTCGCTGGTTGTCGCCCAATCCACTACATCCACCTTGTAGGGCAGATCGGATTCTGAAAAATCATCTGTAAGTGCGGCGCTGGTGGCAAGGCTTAACGGCTTGTCAGTAATGATGGTTAAGTCGAGGTCGGAATATTCTTTCGACGTCCATTTGGCACGGGAGCCAAACGCCCACACCTCATGCTGGGGCACATGCCGTTCCAATATGTTCTTGATGATTGCCCATTCGGATGGGCTGATGGCGATTTTGGGAAACCCCATTACGCCATGCGCTCCTGCAAGCGGTTGAGCAGGTATGCCGCTTCATCGAGAAACGCAGGGATGCCCTTCACAACTTCAAGCGCGATGTCTTCGTCGTAGGTGTGGCTGGTCTTGGATCGCATGTCACGGTATGACCGCCATTTCAGCCAGTCGCCCAGCAACAGTCCTTGCTCGTTGCCTGTTCGGATCATGTCTTGAAAGGGCATGGTGTCGAACTGTTCCGGGGTGGGTGACGTGGCTTCGAGATAGCGCTTCAGCATCTTGTGGCTGATCTCGTAAGTGAATTCAAAGCGCTGTATCAATCCATCACGAATCTGTGTGTCGGTGGTGTCACGTTGATAGCGTTCTAATCCTTCTTGCAGGCGCAAGGTGGCATTGGATAGGGGGGTTAGGTCCAGTGTGTCGCTCATTGCTTGATCTCCAACGGGAAGCCCAGTTTTTCCATTTTCTCGCGGATTAGGGCATCCAGTTCCTGTCCCTTTGCCATTTGCTCTGCCAGCTTGGCGGTGAGCAGTTCCATCTTCTCGACAAATGCTTCATCGTCATCTTCAATTTCTTCTGCCCCCACGTAGCGACCGGGGGTGAGCACGTAACCGTGTTCGGCAATCTCGGCAAGCTTCACTGAACGGCAGAAGCCCGGAATGTCGGCGTACTGCCCCTCACCCCCAGCCCCTCTCCCGCTTGCGGGCGAGGGGAGTTCACCATCCTGCCGCCATGCATGAACAGCGTTACCAATCTTCTGGATGTCTTCGTCATCGAAAACCCGGTTCACTCGTGATTCCATACGCCCAAGTTTGCGGGCGTCGATGAACAGGAATTCACCTTTGCGGTTACGTCCGTTCTTGGTCTTGTCCTTGGTCAGAAACCACAGGCAGGCGGGAATCTGGGTGTTGAAGAAAAGTTGTGGGGGAAGGGCGATCATCACTTCCACCACATCGCCTTCCACCATCGCCTTGCGGATGGCTCCCTCGTTGTTCTGGTTCGAGGACATGGAGCCATTGGCTAACACGACGCCAGCCATGCCTGACGGTTTCAGATGCCAGAGGATGTGTTGCAGCCAGCCATAGTTGGCGTTGCCCGTGGGCGGTGTGCCATAGACCCAACGAGGATCGGAGGCGAGTTTTTCTCCACCCCAATCGGAAATGTTGAATGGGGGATTGGCAAGCGTGTAATCGGCTCTGAGATCGGGGTGTTGGTCACGGTGGAAGGTGTCGGCGGGCTCCTTGCCGAGATTGGCTCCCATCCCTCGGATGGCGAGGTTCATCGCCACCAGTCGCCAGGTGGTGGGGTTGGCTTCCTGTCCGTAGATGGAGATGTCCCCCGCCTTGCCGCCGTGGCTTTCCACAAATTTTTCCGACTGGACGAACATGCCACCGGAACCACAGCAGGGGTCGTAGATACGTCCCTTGTGAGGGGAGAGGACTTCCACCAACACTTTGACCACGGAAGCGGGGGTGTAGAACTGCCCGCCCTTCTTGCCTTCGGCGTTGGCGAACTGCCCAAGGAAGTATTCATAGACCTCGCCCAGTGTGTCCTTGGCTTTGTCCTTGGCTCCGAAACCGATGGAGGAAATCAGGTCGATCAGTTCGCCCAGCCTGCCCGGTTCAAGCTGGGTACGGGCAAAGCGTTTGTCGAGGATGCCCTTCAGGCTGGCGTTGTCCTGCTCAATGGCGATGAGGGCGTCATCGATCCGTTTGCCGATGTCGGGTTGCTTGGCTTGGTTGCGGATGTTCTCCCAGCGCGCCGATTCGGGCACCCAGAAGACATTTGCCATCGTGTAGAAGTCACGGTCTTCCAGCAGGTGTTCGAACTGGCTGGCTTCGCCAACGAAAAGCTCACTGTTGGGGTCGGCGAATTCCCGCTTCAGTTCGTTGAGGCGTTCATCGAAGGCATCCGAGATGTACTTCAGGAAAATGAGACCGAGGACGACATGCTTGTATTCGGCAGCATCCATGTTCGACCGCAGCTTGTCGGCGGTCGCCCAGAGTGTTTTGTGTAGGTCTTGGTTCATGCGCTGTGTCTCAACCCTGTTTTGCCGCCAATGATGAGGGAGGCGCGTGGGGGCGTCCATTCATCCTTGGCGCTTGCTTGCCCTCAAGTTCAACTTTTCGCCCATTCCTGCACAGATCATGCTGGAATCGTCGCCCACAGTCGTCAGAGAACCCTCAGAAACCCATCCAAAGCCGATAAGGCTTCACCGAAAAATTTTGGATTTAGGGACAAGTGAAGACAGCGGGGGTGTCCCGACGCAGTCCCAAAAAAAATACCCCCCTGCCGCGAGAGCCGCATGGGCAAGGCTTCCAGGGCGATACCCCGGTACTGCTGCATCATGGGGGTGTGGTGGGAGTAGTCGTTCGTGGTCATGGGTTCGGGATCATGTAGGTCGGGTTAGCGGCTTTATCGCGTAACCCGACGTGCGTCTGGCGGTAGTGCGTTCATGTCTGCCTGCTGTTCGCTCCCAAATCACCGCACCCTCTTTGCGGTATCCAGCGGTTCTTGCAGCACGGAGTATTGGCGGCTGATTTCCGTGTGAAACGCAGCCGGCAGGTGCGCCCAATCGTGTAGTTCAACCAGCATGGGCAACGCGCTTTCCTGTATGGCTTCTTTCAACTCAAAGAGATGCTCCGTGCTTTGCTTCAGGTCGGCAGGATTGCGCACGACCACATCCAGGTCGCTGCCCTCATGGGCCGTGCCATTGACGCGGCTGCCGAATGCCCACACTTGCGCTTGTGGCGTGTGCTCCGCCAGCAATGCCAGCAAGGTCTGCATATGGCGTTGCGGTAGATCAACCAGCGGTTTCATCGAATGTCCGTTGCAGGGTGCGGGCCAGGATGCGGGAGGAGCGTGAAGGAAGCAGTCGTCCCGGTCATGGGGGGCTCGGGGCTGCGCCGGATTCTACCGGCTGGCCCTGGGGCCACGGTCTGGAGTCGGTTTTCTGATAGCCTGAAATCATGCCCCGCGCCCTCCTCCGCCGTTTTCTCTGCCTGCTGGCCCTGCTGCTGGCCGCGCCCGTCTGGGCGCAGGTGGCGATACCCGCCTTGAGCGGCAGGGTGGTGGATCAGACCGGGACGCTGGACGCCGCCACGACCGCCCGGCTGGAGCAGCGGCTGGCGGCGCTGGAGCAGGCCAAGGGGAGTCAGTTGGTGGTGCTGCTGACGCCCACCACCCAGCCCGAGACCATCGAGCAGTTCGGCATCCGCGTGGCGGAGGCCTGGAAGCTGGGGCGCAAGGGGGTGGATGACGGCGTGATCCTGTTGCTGGCGAAGCAGGACCGCGCGGTGCGCATCGAGGTGGGCTACGGGTTGGAAGGGGCGATTCCGGATGCCGTGGCGAAGCGGGTGATCGAAGAGGTGATCGTCCCGCGTCTGCGCGCGGGGGACTTCGGCGGCGGGGTGACGGAAGGGGTGGAGGCCCTGGCTCGGCTGGTGGAGGGGGAGCCGCTGCCCCCGAAGAAGGAGGGCTACAGCGATGCGGGCGGCACGGACAATCCGTTCCTGCTCGCCGTGGCGGCGGTACTGGCCATTGGCGGCTTGTTGCGCGCCATCTTTGGCCGTCTGGTCGGCGGATTGGCGGCAGGCGGACTCGCTTTTGTCGGCGTGTGGTGGGCGGATGCCCCTCTGGTGGTGGCGGGGGTGCTGGGCCTGATCGCCTTTTTCCTGGTACTGGCGGGCGGCGGTGGTTTTCGCTCGGGCGGTGGCGGTTTTTCCGGCGGCGGTGGCGGCGGTTTTTCCGGCGGCGGCGGCGGCTTTGGCGGCGGCGGCGCTTCCGGCAAATGGTGAGCGCAATGAATTTCCAACGCATCCTGAGACACCTTCTGCATCCCGACTGGATGACCCGGCGCGCCTTTCCGCGCGCGACGCTGGAGGCCATTGCCCGCGCCGTGACCGCCTCGGAGGGGCGTCACTCCGGCGAGATCCGCTTTGTCGTGGAAGGCGCTTTGCATCCGGTCCCGCTCTGGCGGGGCCGTAGCGCGCGGGATCGCGCCATTGAGGTGTTTTCCGATCTGCGCGTGTGGGATACCGAGACCAACAACGGCGTGCTGATTTATGTGCTGCTGGCGGATCGGGATGTAGAGATCGTGGCCGACCGCGGGCTGGCGGCCAGGGTTCCGGCGGACGAGTGGGAGACGCTGTGCCGGATCATGGAAGGCCATTTCGCGCGGGGCGAGTTCGCACAGGGCGCACTGGCCGGGGTGAACGGGGCGGATGCGCTGCTGCGCGAGCGTTTCCCGTCGGCGCAACAGGATCACAACGAACTGCCGGACGCCCCCGCAGTCTTGTAACCCCCCTCTGCCAACGCCTGTTCCAGCATCTGCATGGTCCTCTCCGTCGCCCCCCGGTTGGCGGCGGCGAAGGCCAGGCCGGCCTGGGTCATGCGCTCACGTTCCCCGGCGCATCCGTGCAGCGCCAGCACCTGCCGCGCCAACGTCTCCGCGTCCGCCACGCGCAGGGCCGCGCCCTGTTGCACCGCCTGTTCCGCCGCCTCCAGAAAATTCCAGGTATGCGGGCCGACCAGCGCCGGGCAGCCGGCGGCTGCGGCCTCGATCAAGTTCTGCCCGCCCAGGGGGAGCAGGCTGCCGCCGACATAGGCGAGGTCGGCGGCAGCGTAATAGGCGGCCATCTCGCCCCTGCTGTCGCCGAGAAAGACCGGGGTTTGCGGCGGCACGGGCGCGCCTGCGCTGCGCCGCACGCAGGCGAGGCCGGCGGCCTGGATCAACCCGGCGACCTCGTCGAAACGCTGCGGGTGGCGCGGGACTACCACGAGCAGCAGGCCGGGGATGGGCAGGCGCGCCAGATGCTCCAGCAACAGGGCCTCTTCCCCCTCGCGCGTGCTGGCGCACAAGACCACGAAGCGTCCGGCGAAGAGGCGGCGCAGGTCGGCGGCGCGCACGGGCGTATCCGCCGGCGCGGTGACGTCGAACTTGAGATTGCCCGTGACCTGGACCCTGGCGGCGCCCAGACCGCGCAGGCGTGCGGCGTCCGCCTCCGTCTGCGCGCCGATGGCGGTCAGGTTGCGCAAGGCGGCCCCGGCCAGGGAGCCGTGGCGGCGATATCCGGCGGCGGATTTCTCCGACAGGCGGGCATTGACCAGCAGCATCGGTACGCCGCGCCCCGCGCAGGCGGCCAGCAGGTTGGGCCACAGTTCGGTTTCCATGACGACGCCCAGCGCCGGTTGCGCCCGGCGCAGGAATCGGGCGACGAGAAACGGCAGGTCATACGGCAGGTAGGCCTGATGCACCTGATCGCCATACAACTCCTTGCCCGTGGCGCGGCCCGTGGGGGTCATGTGGGTGAGCAGCAGGGCGTGGTCCGGGTAACGCCGGCGCAGGGCGTGGATCAGGGGTGCGGCGGCGCGGGTCTCGCCCACGGAGACGGCGTGTATCCAGATCACGCGCCCTTGCAGACGCGGCGCAAGACCCAGCCGCTCCCCCCAGTGAAGCCGGTATTCCGGCTGCCGGCGCGAGCGCCAGAGCAGGTAGAGGAAGGCGAAGGGCAGGCTGATGAACCAGGCCAGGGAATAGAGAATGCGCATGGGCGGCATTCTATCGGCTGATAAAATCCCCCGATCTTTTCCCCGGAGTGTCCCCATGAAAGTCCTCGTCACCGGCGCCGCCGGCTTCATCGGCATGCATGTCGCCAAGATCCTTCTCAGCCGGGGCGATGAGGTGGTGGGGGTGGACAACCTGAACGATTACTACGATCCGAACCTGAAACTGGCGCGCCTGGAGCAGTTGAAGCCGTTCCCCGCGTTCAAGTTCGTGCGTATGGACATCTCCGACCGGGTGGCGGTGGAAGACCTGTTCGCGGCGGAACGATTCCATCGCGTCATCAACCTGGCGGCGCAGCCGGGCGTGCGCTACTCGCTGAAAAACCCCTACGCCTACATCCAGACCAATCTGGTGGGCTTCGGCAACCTGCTGGAGGGCTGCCGCCACAACAATGTGGAGCACTTCGTCTACGCCAGCTCGTCCAGCGTGTACGGCGCCAACACCCACATGCCGTTCTCGGTGCATGACAACGTGGATCACCCGGTCAGCCTGTACGCCGCGAGCAAGAAGGCCAACGAGTTGATGGCGCATACCTACAGCCACCTCTACGGGCTGCCCACCACGGGCCTGCGCTATTTCACCGTGTACGGCCCCTGGGGTCGTCCGGACATGTCGCCATGGCTGTTCACCAGCGCCATCCTGGAAGGCCGCACCATCGACGTGTTCAACCACGGCAAGATGCAGCGCGACTTCACCTATGTGGACGACATCGCCGAAGGCACGGTGCGTGTGCTGGACAAGATCGCCACGCCCAACCCCGACTTCACCACCGATGCGCCCGACCCCGGCTCCAGCTACGCGCCCTACCGCGTCTACAACATCGGCAACCACCAGCCGGTGGAGCTGATGACCTTCATCAAGACCATCGAAGACTCTCTGGGACAGGAGGCGAAGAAGAACTATCTGCCCATGCAGCCCGGCGATGTGGTGGCCACCTACGCCAACGTGGACGACCTGAAACGCGACGTGGGCTTCGAGCCGAAGACCGAACTGGCCGTGGGGATTGCGAACTGGGCGGCGTGGTATCGCAGCTATCACAAGATCTCCGCATCTGCGGCGACTCTCGGCTGACCCGGTGTGTGCGTTGGCCGGCTCTCCCGCGCCCCGACTCAAACAACCCGCATGAATTTCCTGTAAAGCATCGCTCCAATGGGTAACAAATTTCCCCGAATCGTCCTGGTCATGCTGCATGACGTCGTGGCCTCCCTGATTGCCTGGATCGCCGCGTACTGGCTGCGTTTCAATCTGACGCTCCCCGGCGATTACTTCCTGGCCGCCACGGAAGCCCTGCCCTGGGTGGTGACGCTGCAAACCGTCATCTTCTGGCGCTTCGGCCTCTACCGCGGCATCTGGCGCTTTGCCAGCCTGCCGGACCTGAAACGCATCCTTCAGGCCATCGGCGTCGCCGCCATCGCCATCCCCAGCCTGTTTGTGCTGCTCCGCATCCAGGCCTCGGTGCCGCGTTCCGTCCTGATCCTGGACCCTCTGCTCCTGCTGCTCATCATGGGCGGCAGTCGCTTCTTCTATCGGGCATGGAAGGAACATCACCTCGCGGGCCTGCTCAAGGATGTGAAGCCGGTGCTGGTACTGGGCGCCGGGTCCGCCGCGGATTTCCTGCTGCGCGATCTGGCGCGCACCCCCTCGGGCTATCAGGTCGTGGGCCTGCTGGACGATCACCCGGAAAAGATCGGTCGGCACATCCAGGGCGTCAACGTGCTGGGCAAGGTCGAAGACCTGGAGAAGTGGGCGCTCACCACGGAGGTTCAGGATGTCATCCTGGCCATGCCTTCCGCCTCCCACAGCGTGCGCAAAGGCATCGCGGATCGCTGCGCCGTGCTGGGCCTCAATGTCCTCACCACGCCCTCCCTGGAAGACATCATGGAGGGCCGCGTTTCCGTATCCGCGCTGCGGAAGATCGAGCTGGACGATCTGTTGGGACGCGACCCGGTCCGTCTGGACAACGAGGGTCTGCAAGCCCTGCTCACGGGGCGCACCGTCATGGTCACCGGGGCCGGCGGCTCCATCGGCTCCGAGATGTGTCGCCAGATCGCCCACTTTCAGCCCAGCCGGCTGTTGCTGTTCGAACGCGGCGAGTTTGCCCTGTACCTCATCGAGCAGGAGTTCCGCGCCGCCCACCCCAGGCTGCACATCGAGTGTCTGGTGGGCGACATCGCGGACGAGGCGCGCATGCGGCAGGTGATGCGTGAATTCCGGCCCGCCGTGGTATTTCACGCCGCCGCCTACAAACACGTCCCGCTCATGGAGGAGCGCAACGCCTTCCAGGCCCTGCGCAACAACGTCGTCGGCACCTGGGTGGTGGCGAAGGAGGCGCGGGACGCGGGGGTGGAAAAATTCGTGATGATCTCCACGGACAAGGCCGTCAACCCGACCAATGTCATGGGCGCCACCAAGCGCCTTGCAGAGATGGTCTGCCAGTCGCTGCAACGCCCGGAAGGCGCCCGTTTCGTCTCCGTGCGCTTCGGCAACGTCCTGGGTTCTTCAGGCAGCGTGATTCCCAAGTTCCAGAAGCAGATCGAGACCGGCGGCCCCATCACGGTGACGCATCCCGACATCACCCGCTACTTCATGTCCATCCCGGAAGCGGCCCAGTTGGTGCTTCAGGCGGGCCTGATGGGCCAGGGCGGGGAGATCTTCGTGCTGGACATGGGCGAACCCGTGCGGATTGCCGAGCTGGCGCGCCTGATGATTCGGCTGGCCGGCAAGTCCGAAGAGGAGATCCGTATCGAATATACGGGTCTGCGTCCGGGCGAAAAGCTCTATGAGGAACTGCTGGCGGACGACGAATCCACCCTACCCACGCCACACGCCAAATTACGGGTGGCCCAGGCGCGCTTGGCGAACCTGGAACAGGTGGACGAAATACTGAACTGGATACGGAACACCCCGCCCACGGACGACGTGACAGTCCGTGCGCGGATCAAGGAGTGGGTGCCGGAATACATTCAAGGCGGGGCCTGAGCGCCCCCAGGGTCGGGTTTTGCCCAGCCCGCCCCCCGTGGGGGTCAAAGTAAACTCGGGACGGCCCTTCGTTTACTTGAGACCCGCCCCGCCTTGCCGTCCCGTTCTATTGCCTTCGCCGCCGCCAGCCCCTGGGCGATGGCGGTGGCCACCGCAGGCTGCACGTTGTCGATCACATCCCCCGCCGCATAAATGCCCGCCACCGTGGTGCGTTGCCAGGCGTCCGTCACGACGTAACCGCTGTCCTCCAGCCGGGGCCGAATCTCCGCCGCCATGCGCGCTACCAGATCGGTGTTGGGGCGATAGCCGAACATCGCCAGCAACCAGTCGTAACGCGCCCGCTCCGCCCCCCATACCACCTCCGCCCCCAGCGCATCCGCCGTGAGCGCATCGGGTCGGCACTGGCCGCGCAGTTCGATCTCCGGGTGTGCGCGGCAGGCCGCCATCAGGCTTTCGCGCGCGGAAAAGGCGGCGCGGGTGCAGACGCAGATACGGTTGCCGCGTTCAGCCAGATACAGCGCGTGGTCGAGGGCGTTGTCGCCGCCGCCCAGGATGAGCGCACGCGCGGCGTGGATATCGTCACGGATGGCCTCGCTCAGCGGACCGACGATGACGCGCGCGCTGCGGGCGCGCAGGGCCTCCAGTTCCGGCGTGGTGCGCGGGCTCGCGCCGGTCGCCAGGACGATGGCGTTGACGTCGATCACGCGCGCGCCCTGCGGGGTGGAGAGCATCAACCTGAAGCCCTGCGCCGCCGCCTCCACCGCCTCCACCTGCGTCGCGGCCAGCAGGGTCACCCCCGACAGGCCCGAGAAATGTGCGGCCAAGCGGCGGGACAGCTCCGCGCCGCTCTCATCGGGCGCGCCCAGCAACCACAGATTGGGATGAAAGTTGGCGCGCTGCGCGCCGCCCGCCTGATCCGAGCGCTCGATCACCACCGGGGTGAGACCGAAGGAAAGGCAGGCATTGGCGCAGGACATGCCGGCAGGGCCGGCGCCGAGGATGGCGACAATCATGGCTGGAAGCGGACGGTTATGATGCGCCGCCGAAGCTAGCACAGCCGCCATGCCCGCACTATCCGCCCGCCTCCCCTCCCCCACCCCCGAAGCCCTCGCGCACAGCGCCCGCGTCGTTGCACACATCCACGCCGAGATCGTGGCGGCGGGCGGATGGATCCCCTTCGCGCGCTACATGGAACTGGCCCTGTACGCCCCCGGCCTGGGCTACTACGCCGGCGGTGCGGCCAAGTTCGGCGGCGCGGGGGATTTCATCACCGCGCCGGAACTCACCCCCGTGTTCGGCCAGACCCTGGCGCAGGCGGCGGCGGAGACCCTGGCGCAGACCGGCGGCGACCTGCTGGAGCTGGGCGCCGGCAGCGGCAAGCTGGCGCGCGACGCCCTGCTGGAACTGGAATGCCTGGGGCGGTTGCCGGAGTGCTACCTGATCCTGGAGACCAGCCCGGACCTGCGCCAACGCCAGCACGCCCTGCTGGCGGCGGACGCGCCTCATTTGCTGGACCGGGTGGTCTGGCTGGATGGTCTGCCGGAGCGCCATATCGGCGTCATCTGGGCCAACGAGGTGCTGGACGCCCTGCCCGTGCATCTCGTGCACTGGACTCCGGACGGGGTGCTTGAACGGGGCGTGAGCGGGGGCGATGCGGGCTTCGCCTGGGCCGACCGCCCCATCGCCCTCCCCGCCCTGGCGCAAGCCGTGGCCGGGCTGGCGGTGGAGGCCCCCTACCTGAGCGAGATCAACCTCGCCGCCCCCGCCCTCATCGCCAGTCTGGCGCAACGGCTGGAGCGGGGGCTGATGCTGTGCATCGACTACGGCTTTCCACGCGCCGAGTTCTTCCATCCACAGCGCCACATGGGCACGCTGAAACTGCACTACCGCCATCACAGCCTGGATGACCCTTTCTTCCTGCCCGGGCTGGCGGACATCACCGCGCACGTCGATTTCAGCGCCGTGGCGGCAGCCGGGCGCGAGGCGGGGTTGGACCTGCTGGGCTACGACGCGCAGGCGCGATTCCTGATCAACGCCGGTCTGCCGCAACGCCTGTTGGGCCTGGACCCCGCCACGCCCGCGTACCTGCGCACAGCGGCGGCGGTGCAGCAACTGGTGCAGCCGAGCGAGATGGGGGAGTTGTTCAAGGTGATCGCCCTGGGGCGGGGAGTGGCAGCGCCCACGGCCTTCGCACGCGGCAACCGCAGCCACACCCTGTAGGTGCGAATTCATTCGCACCTCTGTCAGGTCGATGCGGTTGGGCGTGCGAATGAATTCGCACCTACCGGCGTTTGTATGGCTCCTTGTGCGAATGAATTCGCACCTACCGCCGTTTGCGCGGCTCGTAATGCGCCACGGCGCGCATGATCTCCGAGTAGGGCAACGCTTCCACCGTCCCGTAGCGTTCCACCCCGACGCGCACCAGTGCGGCGACGTCGCCGTCCCCTCCGCCCAACGCCTCTTGCAGCCCGAGCAGACCGCCGCACTGGGCGCGTATCTCCTTGCCGAAGGGCCAGGGCTGGTCCGGGTCCATGTGCAGGGCGAAGCGCGCGTTGCGGTGCAGGGCCTCATGCAGGCGGATGCAACGCTGGTTGGCCGCCGCGTCGGAGCAACTGATGGCCTCGCGTTCCGCCAGCAACAGACGCCGCGCCACCGAGCAGTTCACGCAGCGCGACAACAGCGCCCGCTCGAACGGGCACTGGATGGCAATCACCGCGTCGCGCGCTTCCTGGTAGGCGGTCTCGTTGTAGCCGGACATGCGCGCGAATCAGTAGTCGTCGCCGGCCAGGGAGTGATCCAGTTCCCTGGGCTGGGACAGGGTGTCTTCGGCAGCCAGTTCGTTCTCGGCAAAGATCATCTTGATCGCGTAACCGGGGACCAGTTGTTTGCGTAACTCGTTGGCGGCGGCCTTGGCCTCCTTGAAGCCTTCGGTCTGGCCCTGTTTTTCCAGGATGTTGAGGGGGCCGATCTTGTAGAGGTAGTAGGGCATGAGGGGCTCCGAATGGTTGAGTGGAATTGTGGGTTATTGCTCTGGGCCGGGCAAGGCGAAAAAAATCGCCCGGCACAGCCGGGCTCCTACGGGGGACGGTAGGGGCTCGGCTGTGCCGGGCGATGCCGGCAGGTTCCGGGTCAGCCCTTGAGCTGATCCAGAATGGCCGGGTTTTCCAGCGTGGAAATGTCCTGGGTGATCTCCTCGCCCTTGGCCAGCGCCCGCAGCAGGCGGCGCATGATCTTGCCGGAACGGGTCTTGGGCAGGTTGTCGCCGAAGCGGATGTCCTTGGGCTTGGCGATGGGGCCGATCTCCTTGCCGACGTGGTTTTGCAGGTCTTTGATGATCTGCCTGGCCTCGTCGCCCTCGGGACGGGAGCGCTTCAGCACCACGAAGGCGCAGATGGCTTCGCCGGTGAGGTCGTCGGGGCGGCCCACGACGGCGGATTCGGCCACCAGGGGGTGGCTCACCAGGGCGGATTCGATCTCCATCGTGCCCATGCGGTGGCCGGACACGTTCAGCACATCGTCGATGCGGCCCATGATGGTGAAGTAGCCGGTCTTGGCGTCGCGGATGGCGCCATCGCCTGCCAGATAGAGCCTGCCGCCCAGATCCTCCGGGTAGTAGCTCTTCCTGAAGCGCTCCGGGTCGCCCCAGATGGTGCGGATCATCGACGGCCAGGGCTTCTTGACCACCAGAAAACCGCCCTTGCCCCATTCCACGTCATGGCCGGTCTCATCGACGATGGCGGCCTGGATGCCGGGGAACGGCAGGGTGCAGGAGCCGGGCACCAGGGGGGTGACGCCGGGCAGCGGGGTGATCATGTGGCCGCCGGTCTCGGTCTGCCAGAAGGTGTCGACGATGGGACAGCGACCGCCGCCGATGACCTCGTGGTACCACATCCAGGCCTCGGGGTTGATCGGCTCGCCCACCGTGCCCAGCAGGCGCAGGCTGGAGAGGTCGTAGTGCTCGGGATGCACGGCGGGCGTGGTCACGGACATCTTGATGAGGGCGCGGATGGCGGTGGGGGCGGTGTAGAACACGCTGACCTTGTGCGCCTGGATCATCTTCCAGAAGCGTCCGCCGTCCGGGTAGGAGGGCACGCCTTCAAACACCACCTCGGTGCCGCCGCAGGCCAGGGGGCCGTAGGTGACGTAGGTGTGGCCGGTGACCCAGCCGATGTCGGCGGTGCACCAGAACACGTCGCCGGGCTTGAGGTCGAAGGTCCACTTCATGGTCAGGATGGCATGCAGCAGGTAGCCGCCGCTGGAGTGCTGCACGCCCTTGGGCTTGCCGGTGGAGCCGGAGGTGTAGAGCAGGAACAGGGGATGTTCGGCCTCCACCCACTCGGGCTCGCACACGTCGGACTGGCTGGCGACGACGTCATGCCACCAGAGGTCGCGGCCTGCCGCCATGGCGCACTCTCCACCGGTGCGCTGGTAGACGATCACGCTCTTGATGGATTCACAGCCGCCCAGGGCCAGCGCCTCGTCCACGGCGGGCTTCAAGGGGATGGCCTTGCCGCCGCGCATCTGCGCATCGGCGGTGATGACCATGACCGCGCCCGCATCCATGATGCGTTCCTGCACCGACTTGGCGGAGAAGCCGCCGAACACCACCGAATGGGTGGCGCCGATGCGGGCGCAGGCCTGCATGGCGACCACGCCTTCAATGGACATGGGCAGGTAGATCAGAACCCGGTCGCCCTTCTTGATGCCCTGCGCCTTGAGGGCGTTGGCGAAGCGGCTGACGCGGTTGAGAAGCTGGGAGTAAGTGACCTGGGTGACCTCGCCGCCGTCGGCCTCGAACAGGATGGCAGTCTTGTCGCCCAGACCGGCCTCGACGTTTTTGTCCAGGCAGTTGTACGAGACATTCAGCTTGCCGTCGGCAAACCACTTGTAGAAGGGGGCGCCGGATTCATCCAGGGTCTGGGTGAAGGGCTGTTGCCACACCACATGTTCGCGGGCGAGACGAGCCCAGTACCCGGCATAGTCCTTGTCCGCCTCGTCACACAGGGCCTGGTAGGCGTCCATACCGGAGATGGCGGCCTGGGCCATGAAGGCCTCGGGGGGATTGAAGACTCGATTTTCCTGCAGGACGGATTCAATAGAGCTCATGAAGTGCGTCTCCTAGACGGCGGGTTAAGGTCAATTCGTTTCCTCCCCCGAGGAAGGGGCAAAATTAGGCTACTTCCAACATTTTGGCATTTTGCACTGCAACATGATCGCCCCAGAAGCCCAAGAAATGCTTTCCCGCGCTGCCGCATTCAGCCGTTGGCTGGAGGGTCGGAGCACGGCTCGTCCGGAACTGCCGGAGTGGCTGATCGAGACCTTGCGCGCCCCCGTCCTGGCGCAGGAAATGGCCGCCTTCCTGGCAGAGGGCTGGCACAGCGAAGAGGAACTCAAACGCCGCCTGCGCCGCCTGCGCGAACGGGTGTTCGCGCGCGTGATGACGCGCGACCTGAACGGGCTGGCGGACCTGTCCGAAGTGACCCGCACCCTGACCGACCTGGCCGAGATCACCGTGCGCGCGGCGCTCGATTTCCACCACCGCGACCTCGCCGCGATGCACGGCGAACCGCTCGACAGCCAGGGGCGCGCCCAGCAACTCATCGTGGTGGGCATGGGCAAGCTGGGCGGCGGCGAATTGAACGCCTCGTCCGACATCGACCTGATCTTTGTCTTCCCGGAAGACGGCGAGACCGCCGGACCACGCCGGCTCTCCAACTTCGAATTCTTCACCCGTCTGGGCAAGCGCCTGATCAACGCCATCGACGACAAGACCGGCGACGGTCATGTATTTCGCGTGGACATGCGCCTGCGCCCCTATGGCGACAGCGGCCCCCTGGTCTCCAGCTTCGCCATGCTGGAGGAATACTTCTACACCCAGGCGCGGGAATGGGAACGCTACGCCTGGATCAAGGGCCGCGCCCTCAGCGGAGATCGCATCGCAGAACTGGAGCAACTGCGCCAGCCCTTCGTGTTCCGCAAATACCTCGACTTCGGCGCCCTCAAGGCCATGCGCGACCTGCACGCCCAGATCCGGCGCGAGGTGGCGCGCAAGGACAAGGCCGACAACATCAAGCTCGGCCCCGGCGGCATCCGCGAGATCGAATTCATCGCCCAGGTGTTCCAGCTCATCCGCGGCGGCAAACTGGCCTCGCTGCGCATGCGCCCCACGCGCACCCTGCTGCACCAGCTCGCCGCCTATGACCTGATTCCCGAGGTCCACACGCAGGAACTGGAAGAGGCCTATGTCTTCCTGCGCAACCTGGAACACCGCCTGCAATACCTGGACGACGCCCAGACCCAGACCCTGCCGCACGACATCGGGGACCGCATCCGGGTGGCCGTCGCCATGGGCTTCGCCGACTGGGAGGGGCTGGAGGCGCACCTCAACACCCTGCGCCGCCGGGTCGCGGGCCAGTTCGAGCAGGTGTTCGGCGCGCCCCAGGAAGACCAGACCGGCCACCCGCTCGCCGGCCTGTGCGAAGCGCCCGAAGGCGAGGCCCTGGAGCGTCTGACCGCCGCCGGCTACCCGACCCCCGTCGAGGCCCTGAACCAGCTCATCACCCTGCGCCGGGGCAGCCGCTACCAAAATCTGGCCGCGGCCAACAAGACCATGCTCGACAGCCTGCTGCCGCCCCTGGTGGAGATGGCGGGCCGCTTTCCCAATGCGCACGAGACCCTGTCCCGCATCCTCACCCTGCTGGAGGCCATCGCACGACGCGCGCCCTACCTGTCGTTGCTGCGCGAATACCCGCAGACCCTGATGCAGGTGGCGCGCATGGTCAGCGCCAGCCCCTGGGCCGCCCGCTTTCTGACGCAACAGCCGGTGCTGCTGGACGAATTGCTCGACCCCCGCACCCTGCTGGCCCCTCCCGACTGGTCGCAGGTGAAGGAGGAACTGCGCCAGCGTCTGGGCGGCTTCAAAGGCGACGTGGAACGGCAGATGGACGAACTGCGCCACGTCAAGCAGAGCGAGACCTTCCGCCTGCTGGCGCAGGATCTGGCCGGGCTATGGACGGTGGAAAAGCTCTCCGACCATCTCTCCGACCTGGCCGACCTGCTGGTGGAAGCGACCCTGGGGCGGGTATGGGACGCGCTGCCGCGCCGCCACCGCGATGCGCCCGCCTTCGCCGTCATCGCCTACGGCAAGCTGGGCGGCAGGGAACTGGGCTACGCCTCGGACCTGGACATCGTGTTCCTGCACGACGACCCGCACCCGGACGCCCAGGAGATCTACGCGCGCCTGGGCAAACGCCTGAACACCTGGATGTCCACCGTCACCGCCGCCGGCATCCTGTACGAAACCGACCTGCGCCTGCGCCCGGACGGGGCATCCGGCCTGCTGGTGTCCAGCGTGGAGGCGTTCGACGACTACCAGAGGAACCACGCCTGGACCTGGGAGCACCAGGCCCTGACCCGCGCCCGGTTCTGCTGCGGCGACCGCGCCGTGGGCGAGCGTTTCGCCGCCATCCGCGCCGGGGTGCTGGCCCAAGCGCGTGACGGGGCGAAGCTTGCCGCCGAGGTGCGCGAGATGCGCCGCAAGATGCATGACGGCCACGCCAACGCCAGCGGCCTGTTCGACCTCAAGCACGACGCGGGCGGGCTGGTGGATGTGGAGTTCGCGGTGCAATACCTGGTGCTCGCGCACGCCGCCCTACACCCGGAGATGAGCGCCAACGCGGGCAATATCGCCCTGCTGGGGCGGGCGGGGGGGCTGGGGCTGATCGCGCCGGAAATCGCCGCCGCCGCCGCCGACGCCTACCGCGAACTGCGCCGTCGCCAGCACGCCCTCAAGTTGCAGGGCATGGAACACGCCAGGGTGGAAACCAGGGAGATGCAACGCGAGATCGGCGCGGTGCGGGCGCTGTGGGGCGCGGTGTTCGGAACGTAGCGCCGGCATCCCTGCCGGCTCTTTGGACTTTGCCTGCGCTACGCGTGCACGCTCACCGGCGGCGTATTGCAGGCCTCACCGGGGGCGGCGGGCACGTCGTAAACCTCGAAACTGAGCGCCGCCAGATCCGCCAGCACATAAGACGGCGGCTTGCCCACCCCGCCCACCGTGCCAGGGTTCACCAGCCAGGTGACGCCGCCCTTCACGTTGTCCACCGCCTTCACGCTGACGCGATGATCGTGGCCGCAACACACCACGTCGTAATCGCCGGTCAGGGCCATGGCTGCGGCGTAGTGCGGGTAGTGCACCAGGAACACCGCACGTCCGGCCAGGTGCACCACGGCATCCTGGCCGTGGTAGCGCACCACGCTGTCCGGCTCATGCATGAGCTGGTGCATGGCATAGAGGTCGCCCATGTTGTTGCCGTGGATCACATGCACCGGCAGTTCGAACTTCTTCAGCACGCGCAGAGTGGTGGGGGCCACCACATCGCCGCAATGCAGAACCGCCTCCGCGCCGCGCGCCTTGGCGTCCGTCACCGCATGTTCGAGCAGACGCCGGTTGTCGTGGCTGTCGGAGACGATGCAGACGCGCATCAGAAGTTGGGTTTTTCCGGCGCGGCCTGGTAACGCTGCACCCCGGCCATGATCTCGGCCTTGGCCTCCGCAGCGCCCACCCAGCCCTGCACCTTGACCCACTTGCCCGCCTCCAGATCCTTGTAGTGCTCGAAGAAGTGGGAGACCTGGTTGAGGATGGATTCGGGCAGGTCGCGCGGGGATTCGATGTCGCGGTACAGGTTGGTGAGCTTGTCCACCGGCACGGCCAGGAGCTTGGCGTCGATGCCGGCCTCATCCTCCATCTTCAGCATGCCCACCGGACGGCAGCGCACCACCACGCCGGTGATGAGGGGGATGGGGGTGATGACCAGCACGTCCACCGGGTCGCCGTCTTCGGACAGGGTGTGGGGGATGTAGCCGTAGTTGCAGGGGTAGTGCATGGCGGTGGACATGAAACGATCCACGAACATCGCGCCGCTGCCCTTGTCCACCTCGTACTTGATCGGGTCGCCATGGGCGGGGATCTCGATTACGACATTGAAATCATTGGGCAGGTCACGTCCGGCGGGGACACGGTCTAGGCTCATCTTTTTCTCCAGTTATTTCAAAACAGGCCGATTATATGGCGGTGCAACATCCCCCCATCCAGGAAGCCAGCCATGAACTCCCCCGGTGAAATCGTGATCTGCGGGCTTACCAGCCAGGGCAAGACCTTTCGCCCCAGCGACTGGGCCGAACGCCTGGCCAGCCTGGCCTCGCACATGGGGCTGGACAACCGCCTGAACTACTGCCCCTGCGTACAACCCGTCCTGCGCGGTGGCGTCCGCTGCGTGGTGCTCAGTCGCGCCCTGGAAAACGAGGCCCCGGAGACCTACAAGTTCCTGATGGATTTCGCGCGCGACAACCAACTGGTGGTCAACCTGGGGCGCTCCGGGCTGCGCGACCCGGGGCTGCGCGAATAGGCGCCGCCAAAAACAAGACCGCCCGGCGTACCGGGCGGTCTTGGCGTTACTGGAGCCGGGTAGACCGATCAGGCCATGGCCTTGATCGCGTCCGACAGGCGGCTCTTGTGACGGGAAGCCTTGTTCTTGTGCACGATGCGCTTGTCGGCCAGACGGTCCATCACGCTCATGTTCTCGTTCAGAGCGGCCTGGGCGGCGGTCTTGTCGCCAGCGTCGATCGCCTTGCGAACCTTCTTCACAGCGGTCCGGTAGGCGGAGCGCTGCGCCATGTTGTGCAGACGCAGTTCGGCGGCCTGACGGGCACGCTTTTTGGCCTGGGCGCTGTTAGCCATACGAAAACTCCTTGAATCTGGTGCGGCGGAAAAGCCGCGCACTATACAGACGCGCCCCTGCCCAGGCAAGGGAAAAATCAGCCTGAACAGGAGTCGCCGCGCGCCCGGCGGCGACGGGCGGGATACAGCGCCGGCAACCTTCGATACCATGCCGCGCCATGAACCTGTTGCGCGCCCTCGTCACGGTCAGTGGCATGACCCTCCTCTCCCGCATCCTCGGCTTTGTGCGCGACGCGGTGATCGCACGGGTGTTCGGCGCGGGCCTGCTCACCGACGCCTTCTTCGTCGCCTTCAAGCTGCCCAACCTGCTGCGCCGCCTGTTCGCCGAAGGCGCGTTCTCCCAGGCCTTCGTGCCGGTGCTGGCGGAATACAAGAACCGGCGCGGCGACGAGGCCACGCACCTCCTGGTCAGCCGCGTCGCCACCCTCCTGTTCGTGGCGGTGGCGATCGTCACCGCCCTGGGCGTGCTGGGCGCGCCGCTCATCGTCCTGGTCTCCGCGCCGGGCTTCGCCGACGAGCCGGACAAGTTCGCGCTCACCGTGCAACTGACCCGCATCGTCTTCCCCTACATCCTGTTCATGTCCCTGGTGGCGCTGGCCGGCGGCATCCTCAACACCTGGAGCCGTTTCATGGTTCCGGCCTTCACCCCGGTGCTGCTCAACATCGCCATGATCCTGGCCGCCGCCGTCGCCGCGCCCTACTTCGATCCGCCGGTGCTGGCGCTGGGCTGGGGCGCGTTTCTCGGCGGGGTGCTGCAACTTGCCCTGCAAGCGCCCGCCCTGGCGCGCCTGGGCCTGCTGCCGCGCTGGGACTGGGCCCCGCGCGACGAAGGGGTGCGGCGCGTGCTCCTGCTCATGGCCCCCGCTGCGCTCGGGGTCTCCGTCGCCCAGATCAGCCTGCTCATCAACACCCTGTTCGCATCCTTTCTGGAGTCCGGCAGCGTGTCCTGGCTGTATTACGCCGACCGCCTGATGGAATTCCCCTCCGGCATGCTGGGTGCGGCGCTGGGCGCCATCCTCCTGCCGTCCCTGGCCAAGCATCACGCCGACAACGATACCGACCAGTATTCGCGCCTGCTGGACTGGGGCCTGCGCATGACCTTGCTGCT
The DNA here is from genome assembly GCA_016219425.1 of Betaproteobacteria bacterium. GTDB lineage: Bacteria > Pseudomonadota > Gammaproteobacteria > Burkholderiales > Thiobacillaceae > PFJX01. Next base: position 39,190 of record JACRNB010000009.1, read on the forward strand.
GGCCGCTCCCGCCGCCGTGGGACTGGGGCTCCTGGCCGTTCCCCTGATCGCCACCCTGTTTCACTACGGCGCGTTCTCCGCGCATGACGTGGAAATGACGCGCTGGGCGCTGACCGCTTACAGCGTCGGGCTGCTCGGCATCATCCTGGTGAAGGTGCTGGCCCCCGGCTTCTACGCGCGCCAGAACATCCGCACCCCGGTCAAGATCGCCCTCGTCACCCTGCTCGCCACCCAGGCCATGAACCTGGCCTTCATCTGGAACCTGCGCCACGCCGGACTGGCCCTGTCCATCGGCCTCGGGGCCTGCCTCAACGCAGGCATCCTGTATTACCAATTACGCAAACAGGACATCTTCCACCCCCAACCCGGCTGGAGGGCCTTCCTCGCCAAACTGGCCCTGGCGCTGACGGTCATGGGCGCACTGCTGCACTTCGCGATGCTGGGCGAGGCGCGCTGGCTCCACTACAGCTTCAGCGCACGTCTCCTGCACCTGGGCGCGCTGGTGGCTGGCGGCATGGCGGTGTATTTCCTCACGCTCTGGCTGCTGGGCTTCCGTCTGACCGACTTCAAGCGCCGGAGCGCATAGACTCGCCCTCCCCCCGGCCCGTAAAATCTTCGACTTTTCAAAGAGATACCCCATTCCATGTTGATGACCCACGGCGGGTTCGGCACGCAAACCCGTGCGCGACATCAGGCCACCCGTCCCAACGCCGTCACCATCGGCAATTTCGACGGCATCCATCTGGGCCATCAGGCCATGCTGGCGCGGCTCACCGCGCGCGCCGCCTCGGTGGGCGCGGCCCCGGCGGTGCTCACCTTCGAGCCGCACCCGCGCGAGATCTTCACCCCGGCGGCGGCCCCCACCCGCCTCACCTCCCTGCGCGAAAAGTTGGAGATCCTGCGCGCGCTGGGCGTGGCGCATGTGCATGTGTGTCGCTTCAGCAAGCCCTTCGCCGCCCTCTCCGCCGAAGACTTCGTGCGCCGCATCCTGGTTGATGGGCTGAAGGCGCGGTATGTCCTGGTGGGCGACGATTTCCGTTTCGGCGCGAAACGCGTGGGGGATATCGAGCTGCTGCGGCGCATGGGGGCGGAATACGGTTTCGAGGCCGAGACCCTGCCCACGGTGGAGGCCGCCGGCCAGCGCGCCTCCAGCACCGCCATCCGCGACGCCCTGGCGGCGGGCGACATGGCCCTGGCGGCGCAGATGCTGGGGCGGCCCTATTCCATCTCCGGGCGCGTGGTGGGCGGCGACCAGTTGGGACGCAAGATCGGCTACCCCACCGCCAACATCCAGTTGAAGCACAACAAGCCGCCGGTGAAGGGCGTTTTCGCCGTGCGCGTGCAGGGCCTGGGGCAGCCGGACTGGCCCGGCGTGGCCAGCCTGGGCACCCGCCCCACGGTGCATGCGAACGGACGCCCGACCCTGGAAGTGCACCTGTTCAATTTCGACCGCAGCATCTACCGCGAACACCTGCGCGTGGAGTTCCTGCACAAGCTGCGCGACGAGGCCAAGTTCCCCAGCCTGGATGCGCTGATCGCCCAGATCGACCTGGACGCGCGGCAGGCGCGGGAGTTGTTGAATGCCTAGTCTTGTAGTTCCCACCCCGCTGGTTGGCCGTATCCAGTCCATTCGCGGAACCCGCGTCATGCTGGACGCCGACCTGGCGGAGTTGTACGGCGTATCAACGAAGCGATTCAACGAACAGGTTCGGCGCAACCTCGATCGTTTCCCGGTGGACTTCATGTTTCAGCTTACGTCCGCGGAGAAACGGGAGGTGGTCGCAAATTGCGACCACCTCTCCAAGCTCAAGTATTCGCCTCACCTCCCCTACGCCTTCACCGAACACGGCGCCATCATGGCCGCCACCATCCTCAACGCCCCCAAAGCGGTGGAGATGAGCGTCTTTGTGGTGCGCGCCTTCGTGGAACTGCGCGAGATACTCTCCACCCACCGCGAACTGGCCGCAAAACTGACCGAACTGGAACACAAGGTTTCCTCCCATGATCAGGCCCTGGCCGGCGTGATCGACGCCATCCGCCAATTGATGTCCCCGCCCAACCCCAAGAAACGCCCCATCGGCTTCACCGTCGATCTGGAAAAAGATGCCTGACTACAAAGACACCCTGAACCTGCCCGACACCCCCTTCCCCATGCGCGGCGATCTGGCCCGCCGCGAACCGGGCTGGGTCAAGCAATGGCAGGAAAACAAGCTCTACGAGAAGCTGCGCGCCAACGGCAAGGGCCGTCCGCTGTTCGTGCTGCACGACGGCCCGCCCTACGCCAACGGCGACATCCACATCGGCCACGCGGTGAACAAGATCCTCAAGGACATCATCGTCAAGTCCAAGACCCTGGAAGGCTTCGACGCGCCCTATGTGCCGGGCTGGGACTGCCACGGCCTGCCCATCGAACTTGTCGTCGAAAAGGCCCACGGCAAGCACATCCCCGCCGCGCGATTCCGCGAACTGTGCCGCGAATACGCCGCCAGCCAGGTGGAACGCCAGAAGGCCGACTTCATCCGTCTGGGCGTACTGGGCGACTGGGACCATCCCTACCTGACCATGGACTACCGCTTCGAGGCGGACATCCTGCGCGAACTGGGCAAGATCCAGGCCAACGGCCACCTCTACCTGGGGGCCAAGCCGGTGCACTGGTGCGTGGACTGCGGCTCCGCCCTGGCCGAGGCCGAGGTGGAGTACGAGGACAAGAACTCGCCCGCCATCGACGTCGCCTTCCCGGTGGCGGACTGCGCCGATCTGGCGCGGCGGCTGGGCATCGCCGCCGACGGCGACTGCCCCGCTTATGCCGTGATCTGGACCACCACCCCCTGGACCCTGCCTGCCAACCGCGCGGTGGCGGTGCATCCCGACTTCACCTACGACCTGATCCGCACCCCCAAGGGCCTGCTCATCCTGGCGCGCGACCTGACCGAAGCGGCGATCCGGCGCTACGGTTTCGAGGCCGTGGAAACGGTCGCCCAGATCCAGGGCGCTGCGCTGGAAGGGCTGAAGCTGCAACACCCGTTCTACGACTATCAGGTTCCCGTGATCCTGGCCGACTTCGTCACCACCGAAGCGGGCGCGGGTCTGGTCCACATCGCCCCCGGCCACGGCCATGACGACTACATCGCCGGTCTCAAATACGGCCTGGAAGTCGCCAACCCGGTGGGCGACGACGGCAAGTTCTACGCCGACACCCCCCTGGTCGGGGGCCAGAGCGTCTGGGAAGGCAACAAGACCGTGCTGGCGACGCTGGAGGCCAACGGCCACCTGCTCGCCCAGGCCCGGCTGCAACACAGCTACCCGCACTGCTGGCGGCACAAGACCCCCATCATCTTCCGCGCCACGCGCCAGTGGTTCATCGGCATGGACCGCAAGCTCCCTTCCCCCCCCGGGGGAAGGGCTGGGGATGAGGGAACAACGGTGGCTTCGGCGGCAACGGCTTCGGCTGGTGTTGCTCCCTCACCCTTCTCAAGTCGTTCGCCGGGCCGCCCCAAGAACGACTTGGCCCCCACGGGGGGCGGCTCGGACGTTTTTCCCGAGCCGGGGGCGCTGCTAACCCCTCCCCCGGGGGGGGAGGGGGATAACACCCTGCGCACCCTCGCCATGCAGGCCGTCGCCGACACCGAGTTCTTCCCCGCCTGGGGCCGCGCGCGGCTCGAAGCCATGATGAAGAACCGTCCGGACTGGTGCGTCTCGCGCCAGCGCAACTGGGGCGCGCCCATCCCCTTCTTCATGCACAAGACCACCGGCGAACTGCATCCGCGTTCGCAGGAACTGCTGGAACAGGTGGCGCTGCGGGTGGAACAACAGGGCGTAGAGGCCTGGTTCAGCCTCGACCCCGCCGAACTCCTGGGCGACGAGGCCGACCAATACAACAAGGTGCGGGACACGCTCGACGTCTGGTTCGACTCCGGCGTCACCCACGCCTGCCTGCTCAAGGAACGGGAAGGCCTGCAACACCCCGCCGACCTCTATCTGGAAGGTTCGGACCAGCATCGCGGCTGGTTCCAGTCGTCCCTGCTCACCGGCTGCGCCACCGACGGCCACGCCCCCTACGCCGCCCTGCTCACCCACGGCTTCGTGGTGGACGGCAAGGGCATGAAGATGTCCAAGTCCAAGGGCAACGTGGTCGCGCCGCAGAAGGTGTCCGACACCCTGGGCGCGGACATCCTGCGTCTGTGGGTGGCCAGCACCGACTACTCCGGCGAGCTGACCATCTCCGACGAGATCCTGAAGCGCGTGGTGGAGGCCTACCGCCGCATCCGCAACACCCTGCGCTTTCTGCTCGCCAACACCGCCGACTTCGACATGGCCGCCCACGGCCTGCCGCCGGAACAGTGGCTGGAGATCGACCGCTACGCCCTCGCCCTGACGCAGCAGATGCAGGAAGCGGTGCTGGCGGACTACCGCATCTACAGTTTTCACACCGCCGTGCAGCGCCTCAACCACTTCTGCTCGGAAGACCTGGGCGCGTTCTACCTCGACATCCTCAAGGACCGGCTCTACACCGCAGGCAAGGACTCGCGCCCGCGCCGCGCCGCGCAAAGCGCCCTGTGGCACATCCTGCGCACCCTCACCAGCCTGATGGCCCCCATCCTCAGCTTCACCGCCGAAGAGATCTGGGCGCTCACCTGTAAATCAGAGAGCGTATTTCTGGGGCTGTGGCATGAACTGCCGCTTCAGGAAGACGCCGACACCCTGATCCAGCGCTGGACCCGCCTGCGCGAACTGCGCGGCATGGCCCTGAAGCGCATCGAAGAGTTGCGCGCCGAAGGCCAGGTCGGCTCCTCGCTCCAGGCCGAAGTCACGTTCCACGCCGACGCTGCCGACCACGACCTGCTCGCGGCCCTGGGCGACGACCTGCGCTTCGTGCTCATCACCTCCGCCGCGCGGGTGCAGCGCAGCACCGGCGATACCCGCATCGAAGTCAGCGCCCTGGCGCACGAAAAGTGCGAACGCTGCTGGCATGTGCGCGCGGACGTGAATGCCGACCCGGCCCACCCCGGCCTGTGCGGGCGTTGCGTGAGCAACCTGTTTGGCGAAGGGGAAGCGCGTGGCGCTGCATGACCCCTGCCTTTCTTCCCCCTTTGCAAAAGGGGGACCGAGGGGGATTTCTGCGACGGCGGCCATGACAACCGTCCTCAAATCCCCCCTGCCCCCCTTTTGCAAAGGGGGGTTCTGGCATGTCTGAGCAACGCTCCGGCCTCATCTGGCTCTGGCTCAGCCTGCTCACCCTGGTCCTCGACCAGCTCACCAAGCTCTGGGTGATCGACGCCATCGCCCCCTACGCCGAGATCGTCCCCGTCACCGGCTTCTTCAACCTGGTACACGTCCACAACACCGGCGCGGCGTTCTCCCTGTTCGCCGACCAGCCCGGCTGGCAGCGCGGTTTCTTCCTCACCGTCGCCGTCCTCGCCAGCGGCGTCATCCTCTACCTGCTCGCCCGCACCCGGGGCCGCACCCTGTTTTGCATCGCCCTCGCGCTGATCCTGGGCGGCGCACTCGGCAACGTGATCGACCGCACGCTGTACGGCCACGTCATCGACTTTCTCGACGTATACGCCGGCGCCTGGCACTGGCCCGCCTTCAACGTGGCCGACAGCGCCATCACCCTGGGCGCAGCGCTGCTGATCCGGGACGGCTTCCGCAAACAGGAATAGTTCGTTCAGGCCTAAGCCGACCGAGCCGGAGCCAAAGAGGTAGCCCGGATGGAGCGCAGCGGAATCCGGGGAATGTCGCGGTGCGATCCCGGATTCCGCTGCGCTCCATCCGGGCTACGAATCCGCTCACAAAGACTTGAGTCATAAGTACCTAAAGTTCCCCGCCAATCTGCCGTTAGTAGTCCACTCTTTTTCCAAGGCATGGCAACGGTGAACGGCGCGGCGACCCTTGATTCCCAGCACCGGCTTCTCTACATGGTGGCAGCGGGTCACCGCTTCTGCCTGCGCCTGGGCGACGTGGAGCGCCTGCTGCCGCTGATGCAGATGCAGGCCGTGCCGGACGGCCCGGACTACCTGCTGGGGGTGATGAACCTGGGCGGCGAGGCCGTGCCGGTGCTCGACCTGGCGCGCCGCCTCAACCTGCCCGCAACGACGGGCTACGCACTCGACACCCCGGTGGTGCTGGCCGCCATCGGCGCGTTGCGCGTCGCCCTGGTGGTGGACGAAGTGCAGGGCGTGCGCGCCGTGCCGCGTTCGGCCCTGCGCGGCGACGCCCTGTTCCGCGACGGCCTGCCGCCCGTGCTCTCGGCGGTCACCACGGCGGAAAGCACCGCCCTGCTGCTCGACGCCCTGCGCATCCTCGACATCGACCTCTCCGGGCGCACCGAACCGCTCGCCCTGGGCGACGAACTCCTCGCCCTGTGCAAGGAAGCGCACTGATGCCGGCCCACGCCCTGGCGCCCATCGTCGAAGAGCAGATCTGCCAACTCGTGCGCGAACGCACCGGCATCCGCCTGCTCGACCACCAGATGGACACTCTGCGCCGCACCGTGGCCGACGGCATCGCCCGCTTCGGCCATACCCATGAAGAGGAATACCTGGCCGCCCTGCGCCTGGCCTCACCCAGCTCGCCGGAGTTCGAGCACCTGATCGCCGGCATCACCGTGGGCGAAAGCTACTTTTTCCGCGACCAGGCGCAGATGGAATGGCTGCGCGAACAGTGGCTGCCGCGCCTGATCGCGCGCCGTCGGGCGGACAACGACCTGCACCTGCGCATCTGGAGCGCGGGCTGTTCCGACGGCCAGGAGCTGTACAGCCTGGCCATGCTGCTGGCGGACCTGCTGCCGGATCTGGAACGCTGGAACCTGCACCTGCTCGGCACCGACCTCAACGCCGCCGCCCTGGCGCGCGCCCTGCGCGGGCGCTACAGCGAGTGGTCGCTGCGCGCCACCCCGGAGAACGCCCGCCACCGCCATTTCCGCTGGGAGCGCGACCACACCTGGTCGGTGTCGGAGACCCTGCGCGCCCGCGCCCGCTTCTCCTACCTCAACCTGCGCGAGGACAGCTTCCCCTCGATGCTGAGCGAGACCGCCGCGCTCGACCTGGTCCTCTGCCGCAACGTCTTCATCTACTTCGACCCCGCCATCGTCGCCGGGGTGCTGCGCAAGTTCCACGCCTGCCTGGCCCCCGGCGGCTGCCTGCTGCTGGGCGCTTCCGACCTGATCGACAGCGCCACGCTCGACGGCTTCAGCCTGCACGGCCTGGGCAACGCGTTCTACCTGGAGCGCCTGGAACCCGCCCAGGCGAGCGCGCCGGAACCCCCGCCCGCGCGGCCCGCCGCAACGCCCCGTAGCGCGCCACCCCCTCCCGCCACACCGCGCGCCGCCCCCGGCGAGGCCGCAACGCCGCTGGCGGACTACGGCGAGATCATCGCCCTGCTCGGACGCGAGGCCTGGAACGAGACCCTGGCGGCGGTCGCCGCGCGCCAGGATCGCGGCGAAGGCGGCGCGCTGCTGTGGCAGTTCCGCGCCAAGGCGCTGGCCAATCTGGGACGTGCGCGCGAGGCGCTGGAGGCCTGCGACATGAGCCTGGCGAGCGATTCCGGCGACAAACACAGCCACTTCCTGCGCGCCCTGATCCTGCTCGAACTGCACCGCCTGCCCGCTGCCGAAGAGGCCCTGCGCCGCACCCTGTTCCTGGACCGCCGCTTCGTCGAAGCGCACTACCAGTTGGGCCTGTTGCAGATGCGGCGCGGCGCGCGCGCAAGCGGCTTCAAGTCGATGAAGAACGCGCTCGCCATCGCCGAACAGGCGCGCCCGGACCGCCGCCTGCACGACGCCGCCGGACGCGACCACGAACGCATGGCCGCGATCCTGCGGCATGAACTGCGCATCTACGAACCCGAAACCGGAGGCCGGAGATGACCCCCAAATCCGAAATCCGAGATCCGAAATCCGAAATGCCCGACTCCCCCTACGCCCGCGCCATCCTGCACCGCCGCGCGGTGCGTCTGGCGTGCGAGACCGAGTCGAAGCAACAGGCCCCGCGCGGCGAACTGTTTCTGGACGTGCGCCTGGGCGCGCGCGAACGCTACGGCATCCCCTACCGCTGGCTGGACGAGATCGTGCGTCCGCGCGGCCTCACGCCCATCCCCGGCACGCCCCCCTTCGTGGCCGGGGTGATGGCGCGGCGCGGACAACTGCTCGCGGTGCTTGATCTCGCACGTCTGCTGGGCGTCGAAGCCGACGCCGACAGCCAGGAAGAGCGCCTGGTGATGGTCAGCGCCGCCGGCCTCTCGCTCGGCCTGCGCGTGGCCGAAGTGCTGGGCAACGACCGCTACCAGGCCGCAGCACTCGGACCCGCGCTGCCCGGCGCCGGCGAACGCCACTGGATCACCGGCATTCACGCCGGCCACCTGACCATGCTGGATCTGGAGGCCCTGCTCTCCGACCCGCGCATCCGCATCGAGGAACACGCATGACCCCCCTGGCAAGCCCTCAGAGCGGCGCCAACCTGGCCCGCATCCTGGTGGTGGACGACATGGCCACCAACCGCGCCCTGATCCGCGCCGTACTCGATGCGCGCGAGTTCGAGGTGGTGGAAGCCGACTCCGGCGCCTCCGCCCTGGCGCGCATCCATGCCCTGCGCCCGGACGTGGTCCTGCTCGACGTGATGATGCCGGACACCGACGGCATCGAAGTCTGCCGCCGCCTGCGCGAGCAGGAGGAATTCCACCTGCTGCCCATCATCATGCTCACCTCGCTGGGCAGCCCGGACGACGTGGTGCACGGCATGGAAGTGGGCGCCACCGACTACATCACCAAACCGTTCAACTCGGTGGAACTGACCGCGCGGGTGCGCGCCGCGGTGGACAAGAAGCGCCTCACCGACCGCCTGGACGACACCGAATCGGTGCTGTTCGCCCTGGCGCGCGTGGTCGAAGCCAAGGACGGCACCACCGGCGACCACTGCGACCGCCTCTCGCACCTGTCCGTGGTCCTGGGCGAGGCGCTCGGCCTGCCTTTCGACGATCTCGAAGCCTTGCGCCGCGGCGGCATCCTGCACGACATCGGCAAGGTCGCCATCCCCGACACCGTCCTGCTCAAGAAGGGCAAGCTGGACGATGCGGAATGGGCGGTCATCCGCCAGCACCCGACCACCGGCGCGTACCTGTGCAGCGCCCTGCGCACCATGCGCCGCACCGTGGACATCATTCGATACCACCACGAAAAGTGGAACGGCGGCGGCTACCCCTCCGGCCTCGCCGGCCCCGACATCCCGGTGCTGGCGCGCGTATTCCAGGTGGTGGACGTGTATGACGCCCTCTCCAGCGAACGCCCCTACAAACCCGCCCTGCCCAAGGACGAAGTCGCCCGCATCCTGCGCGAAGAGACCGCGCGCGGGTTCTGGGATCCGGAAATCATGAGCGTGTTCCTCGACATCCTGGAACACGACCCGACGCGCCTGGACATCCCCGCCAACGCGGCGCGCGGGCGCGACGCCGACCTGTTCCAGAACCTCAACGGCGATGTGACGGAGTGGAGAGACAGGCGTTGATTTCGGATTTCGGATTGCGGATTTCGGATTTTTCTCGCGCGGCAACGCCGCGCCCGACTTCCCACATCCGAAATCCGAAATCCGAAATCCGAAATGGAAAGGACTTTTGAATGATCGAAAAATTCCTGCACGAAGCCGCCAGTTCCAACCTGAGCGAGCAAATGGGCCTGAGCCCCGACCAGCAATCCCAGCACAAGGCCTTTCTCGGCCTCACCGAAGCGGACCTGGGCCTGCTGGCGGAACTGGCGCCCGTCATCGAACGCCATGCCGATGCGGTGGTGGAGGGCTTCTACGCCAACATCCAGCACTACCCGGAACTGGAACGGCTGATCCTCGGGGCCGGCTCCAGCGTCGAGCGCCTGAAGCGCACCCAGCGCGCCTACCTGCAGGAACTGTTCAAGGGCGACCTGGGGCCGGAATACTTCGAGCGCCGCCTGCGCGTAGGCGTGATCCATCACAAGATCGGCCTCACCCCGCGCTGGTATCTGGGCAGCTACTCGGTCTACATGCAACTGCTCGCGCCGCTGATCTTCCGCCACTGGCGCTGGCAGCGCGGGCGCGCCCTGCAAGCGGTGCTGGCGCTGGACAAGGTGCTCTCGCTCGACGCCCAACTCGCCATCGACACCTACATCCACAGCCTCACCGCCGAACTCACCGTGGTCAGTCTGTCCAAAGGCGAGCTGGAACAGCGCCTGGCCGCCTACAACGGCCTGATCGACCGCGTCGCCAAGGGCGACCTGACCGCACGCATCGAAACCGCAGTCGGATTGGCGACGGATGACGATCTGGCGCACCTGGGCGTGAACCTCAACCAGATGACCGACCGCCTCGCCGAGATGACCAGCGAAGTCGCCGAATCCAGCAACGCCATGCTGGTCAGCGTGGAACAGGTGCGCGCCTCCATCGGCGCACAGTCCAGCGGCGCGGCGCAGCAGGCCGCCTCGGTGAACGAGACCACCGCCACCCTGGAACAGATCAAGGCCACCTCGCAGCAGACCCTGGAGAAGGCCACCGCACTCAAGGAGGTGGCCGACCGCGCCCGCGCCGAAGGCGACCAGGGCCTCACCGTGGTGGAAGCGGCAGTCAACGCCATGCGCCACACGCGCGGCCAGGTCGAAGCCATCGCCGGCCACATCGGCGTGCTCAACGAACGCCTGCAACAGATCGGCGACATCACCAACGCCGTGGGCGAACTCGCGCAGCAATCCAAGATGCTCGCCCTCAACGCCTCCATCGAAGCCGCCAAGGCCGGCGACGCCGGGCGCGGCTTCGCCGTGGTGGCGGAAGAGGTGCGCGACCTGGCCGAACAGTCGCGCCAGGCCACCACCCAGGTGCAAGGCATCCTGGGCGAGATCCGCAACGCCGCCGCGCGCGCAGTGCGGGCGGTGGAAGAAGGCAACGAAGGGGCCGACCGCGGCGCCAACCTGGCCGACCGCGCCGGCGAGACCCTGAACAGCCTCAACCGGGTGATCCACGACACCGCGCTCGCCAGCCAGCAGATCGTCGCCGCCGTGCGCCAGGAGGCCTCCGGCATCGACCAGATCCGCATCGCCATGAAGGACATCAGCCAGGTCACCAGCCAGTTCGTCGCCGCCACGCGCCAGACCGAAGCCGCCACCGACCAGCTCACCGACTACGCCGCCCTGTTGCAGAACATGGTGCGCTTGTTCCGGGTGGGCGGCGCGCGCTTCGACTTCGACCGCGCGCGCACCCTGCACCGCACCTGGGTGGCGCGGCTGGAGGCCTTCCTCGCCGGGCGCGCCACCCTGGCCGAAGAAGAAGCCGTATCGCACCACCACTGCCAGCTGGGCCTCTGGTACGACAGCGAAGGCCTGCAACGCTACGGCCACATCCCCGAGATGCTCGCTCTGGACGCGCCGCACCGCGAACTGCACGAATTGATCCACGACGTGGTGCAGCAGCAGAACAGCGGACGCCGCCCCAACGCCGAGCAGGTCATGGCGCGGGTGCGCACCCTGTCCGCCCGCATCGTCGAATTGCTCGACCGCATCGAGACCAAGTCGCGCACCCTGGAAACGGGCCGAGGAGAAGCGGGATGACCCCAGTTGCCAAACACGCCGTAGGAGCCCGGCTGTGCCGGGCGATCCACCGTCCCGCAACGCCAACCCCCATCGCCCGGCACAGCCGGGCTCCTACAAGGGGGCGCATCGTGACGCCGTCCCCCGCAGGAGACTGACGTGATCCATGTGGAAAACCTCACCATGCGCGGCAAGCTGGTCGCCGTACTGGTTCTGCCCATGTTCGCCCTGGCCCTGTTCGCCGCGCATGCCCTCTGGCAGGAGGCCGAACGGCGCGCCGGCATGGCGGAACTGGCGCGCGCCGCCACGCTATCCCTGGCGACGGGCGATCTGGTGCACGAATTGCAGGCGGAACGCGGACGCACCAGCCTGTTCCTGGCGCGCCAGGGACGCCAGTTCGAGGCGGAACTGGCGCGCCAGCGCACTGCGGTCGATCAGGCCTGGCACACCCTGGAATCGCTCCAGGGGCGCGCTACGCGGCACGACCCGGGCCTGCCCGCCGGTCTGCTGACGGAACGCCGCGCCGAAATCGCGCACCTGCGCGTCGAAGTGGACCGCGTGGCCCTCTCCCCCGCGCGTGCGCTGGAAAACTACAGTCTGGTCATACGCACCCTGCTGGGCGCAATCGAAGGGCTCGCCGCCCGCACCCCCGACGCCGGCGTCGCGCAGCAATTCGCCGCCTACCGCTGGCTGATCCAGGCCAAAGAAGCCGCCGGACAGGAACGCGCCGAGGGCGGGCGCTGGCTGGCGGGCGGCGCGGACGCGGCCCTGGCGACGCGCCTGATTGAACTCGCCGCCCAGCAGACCCTGCTGCTCGACCAGTTCCAGGCGCAGGCGCACGACCCCCTGCGCCGCGCCTGGCGCGACGCCGCCCAAGCCGACTGCGTGCGCGCCCTGCCGGCGTTGCGCATCGCCTTGCGCAACGCCCAGCCCGCCACCCGCCCCGGCCCCGAAATCTGGTTCGACACCGCCAGTTGCCGCATGGAACGCCTGCACGACGTGGAAGCCGCCTATGCACGCCACCTCGCCGACCTGACCTCCACTCTGGACGCCGGCAGCCGCGCGCGCCTGGCGCTGATCGTGCTGTTCGCCCTGCTGCCGATTCCGTTCAGCCTGTGGCTGATCGTGCGTGTGGCGCGCAACGTGAGCGGCCATTCGCGCTGGCTGCTCACCGCCATGCACGGCATCGCCGGCGGCAACTTCAACGTCTCGCTGCCGCCCGCCAGCCACGACGAGCTGGGCGAACTGGCGCAGGGGCTGGAGGCCCTGCGCGGCCAGCTCGCGCGTCTGGTCGCGGAACAGGGGCGGCAGCTCCGGCGCGAACGCGAGACCGGCGCGGAACTGGAACGGCACAGCCTGGAGATCCAGCACTTCGCCCAGCGCATCGCCGCCGGTGATCTGGCGGGCCGTCTGGAAGAGGACGACGACACCCTGGGCCGCCTCGCCAGCAGCCTCAACCACATGGCCGAGGGTCTCGCCGGCCTGGCCGGGCGTGTGCGCGAGACCGGCTCCACCCTGCTCGCCACGGTCAGCCAGATGCACAGCGCGGTGGCGGCGCAGTCTTCCGGCGCAAGCGAGCAGGCCGCCTCGGTGACGCAGACCATGACCACGCTGGAGGAGATTCGCGCCACCTCGACGCAAACCCTGGAGAAGGCGCAACGGCTGGGCGAGATGGCGGAACGCGCGCGCAGCGAGGGCGAACACGGACGCCAGGTGGTGGAAGAGAGCATTGCCGGCATCGGCGAGGTGAATCTCAAGGTGGACGCCATCGCCCGCACCATCCTCTCGCTCAACGAGCGCACCCAGCGCATCGGCGAGATCACGGGGGCGGTGAGCGGCATCGCCCGGCAGTTGCGCCTGCTTTCCCTCAATGCCGCCATCGAAGCCACCCGCGCCGGCGAGGCCGGCCAGGGGTTCGCCGTGGTCGCCACCGAGGTGAAACAGTTGGCCGAGCAATCGCAGACCGCCACCGAGCAGGTGCAACGCATCCTGGAAGAGATCCGCCATGCCACCGACCGCGCCGTGATGGCCACCGAGGACGGCGCCAAGGGCGTGGAACGCGGACTGGCCCAGGTACAGCGCGCGGGCGAAGCAATCCGCAGCCTGGAAGGCGTGGTGCGCGACACCAGCCTGGGCAGCCGCCAGATCGTCGCCGCCGTGCGCCAGGAGAGCGCAGGCATCGAGCAGATCGCCACCGCCATGAGCGACATCCACGCCGTCACCACCCGCTTCGTCACCGCCACCGAGCAGACCCGCGCGGCAACGGACGAACTCTCCTACCTCGCACAGCGCCTGTCGGCGGTGGCGAGCTTGTACAAGGTCTAGTGATGTCGGATTGCGGATTTCGGATTTCGGATGTTTCTCGCGCGGCCACGCCGCGCCCGGCTTCCACATCCGAAATCCGAAATCCGCAGCCCGTAGCCCGGATGCAGCGCAGCGGAATCCGGGGGGCAGCGCGGCCAACGTACCCAAGCCCCGGATTCCGGCCTGCGGCCTCCATCCGGGCTACGTTTGCTTCCACATCCGAAATCCGAAATCCGAAATCCGAAATTAGCCATGCGCGCTGACATCGACCCACGCCTGATGCAGCAATTGCTGCAAACCTTCCGAGCCCAGTTGGAGGAGCGCTTGCAGGTCATCGTCGATGGCCTGCTGGCGCTGGAGCAGGAGGGCGTAGCGGAGGCGCGCTCACACCTGTTCGATGCGCTGTTCCGCGCTGCGCACAACATCAAGGGTGCGGCGCGCGGCGTCGGTCTGGAGCGGGTGGCGGAGTTGGCGCACGCGCTGGAAGACCTGTTTTCCGCGCTCCGGCGCGAGGCCGTGGCGAGCCAGCCCGGCCTGGTGGAGTTGTGCCTGGTGGCGGTGGACGGGCTGCGCCGCGAGGTGGACGCGGAATCGGGCGGTCAGCCCGCCGCAGGGGCCGCCAGCGCCGAGCTTTTGCAACGTCTGCACGCGGCGGCGACGGGCGCTCCCCTGCCGCCGCCGCGTGCAGACGCTCCCACAGCGGCCCTGGCGCGCCCGTTGCCGGACACCATCCGCCTGCCGGTGGCGCGCCTGGATCGCATCGCCGATCTGGCGGAGGAGTTGCAGGCGAGCAAGATCCGGGTGGACGACCACTATCAGATGAGCCGCCAGTTGTATGACCTGGCCTTGCGGCTGCGCCAGATGTGGCGCGCGGAGGCGGGGATGCCGTCGGGCCTGGCGACGTTCTCGCCCGGCGTCAGCCGCGTCCCGCATACCGAATTCGACGATCTGACCCTGGAGGTCGAACGTCTGGCCGATGCCATGCAGCGCGGCCTGCGCGCCACCGTGGCGCAGTTGCGGCCCATCGCCGGCGGGCTGCGCGAGGATGTGCGCGACCTGCGCATGGTGTCGGCGGACAGTGTGCTCAAGCCTTTTGTGCTCACCGTGCGCGATCTGGCGAAGAGCCTGGGCAAGCGCGCGGAACTGGTGCTGGAGGGCGAACGCCTGGAGATGGACCGCGCCATCCTCGACGCCCTGCGCGACCCGCTTATCCACCTGCTGCGCAATGCGGTGGACCACGGCATCGAGACGCCCGTGCAACGCCGTCTTCAGGGCAAGGGTGAGACCGGGCTCATCACCCTGCGTCTGGAGCGGGAGGGTCAATCCGTCGTGGTCACGGTGTCCGACGACGGCGCCGGGGTCGATACCACGCGTGTGCGCCATCGCATCCGCGCTCTGGGTCTGGCGAGCGAGGAGGAGGTGGCGGGCATGAGTTCGCGCGCCCTGCTCGACTATCTGTTCCGTCCCGGCTTCAGCACCCGCGCCGAGGTGAGCGAGGTGTCCGGGCGCGGGGTCGGGCTGGATGTGGTGCAGGTACACCTGCAAGCCCTGGGCGGGCGCATCGCGGTGGAGACCGAACTCAACGGCGGCGCGCGCTTCCGCCTCACCCTGCCTCTCACCCTGGCGAGTGACCACGGCCTGCTGGTGCGCACGGCGGGCCAGGTCTATGCCCTGCCCAGCCTGTATGTGCAGCGCATCCTGGAGCTGACGCCGGAACAGATCATCGAGGTTTCGGGCAGTCAGGCGGTGATGGTGGACGATGCGCCGGTGCCGCTGCGCGATCTGGCCACGCTGCTCGGTCAGCGCGGTGCGGCGGACGACTACGCTGACTTGATCAGCGTGGCGGTGATCCGACGCGGCTGGCAGCGCGTGGCTCTGCGTGTGGATCACGTCCTGGGCGAACGCGAGATGGTGGTCAAGCCGCTCGCGCCGCCGCTGTATGCGGTGCGCCACATCGCGGGCGGCGCACTCGGGCGCGACGGCGACATCCTGCTGGTGCTGGCGGTAAGCGATCTGCTCGCCAGCGCCCTGGGCGCGAGCGGGCGCGTGGTGTCGCACCACGATGCCGAGGCGCGTCCGACGCCGCGCATCCTGGTGGCGGACGATTCCATCACCACGCGCACCCTGGAGCAGAGCATCCTGGAAAACGCCGGCTACCGCGTACAGGTCGTCGCCGACGGCGAGCAGGCCTGGGAGGCGCTGCACAACGGCAGTTTCGATCTGCTCATCACCGATGTGGAGATGCCCGAACTGGATGGCTTCGAACTCACCCGCCGGGTGCGCGCCGACCCCCGCCTGGCCAATCTCCCGGTGGTCATCGTCACCTCGCTGGCCAGCCCGGAACACCGCCACCGCGGCCTGGAGGTGCGCGCCGACGCCTATGTGGTGAAGAGCAGCTTCGAGACGCGCGAACTGCTGGAAGTGGTGGGACAACTTTTATGATTTCGGATTTCGGATTTCGGATTTCGGATTTCGGATTTCGGATTTCGGATTTCGGATTTCGAGGGGAGGGTGAGTGGATAAGGATGCATTGAAATTGCGTACACGCCGGTTTGCTTTGGCGGTGATTCAGTTGGTGGAGGGGATGCCGAAATCCATGTCTTCCACGGTTATTGGGCGCCAGGTGATGCGGGCGGGGACGGCGGTGGGGGCGAATTACCGGGCGGCGTGTCGGGCCAGGTCGCGGGCAGAGTTCATCGCCAAACTCGGCATCGTGGAAGAAGAGGCGGATGAGTGCATTTACTGGTTCGAGTTGATGGAAGAGGCCAATCTCCTACCTCAGACCAGCATCGCCCCCTTGAAATCGGAGGCCAATGAACTGTTGTCGATCATCATCGCCACCATCCGCAGCACCCGGTCAACGGCAAATCCGAAATCCGAAATCCGAAATCCGAAATGATCAATATTTTGATCACCGAAGATTCCGACGTGGTCGCGGCCCTGCTGCAAGCCATCTTCCAGGCCGAGCCCGATCTGCGCGTGGTGGGGCGCGCCCGCAACGGGCGCGAGGCGGTGACGCTGACGCACGAGCTGAAGCCGGACCTGGTGACCATGGACATCCGCATGCCGGTGATGGACGGCTTTGACGCCACGCGCATGATCATGGCGACGCAGCCGCTGCCCATCGTGGTGATCAGTTCCAGCGTGGATGACGAGGAGTTGCGCATCACCTTCCGCGCCATTGAGGAGGGCGCGCTGGCGGTGATCGAGAAGCCGCGCGGCCTGGGCCACCCGGATTTCGAGCGGGTGCGGCGCGAACTGGTGGAGACGGTGCGGGCGATGGCCGAGGTGAAGGTGGTGCGCCGCCGCCGCCCGCAACCCGGCAAGGCGATCTTCCAGACCCGCACTCCGCGCCGCGGCGTGCGCTACGAGGCGGTGGGCCTGGCCTTGTCCACGGGCGGGCCGCAGGCGTTGTCCACGCTGCTGTCCGGCATGCCGGTGGGGTATCCGCTGCCGCTTCTGGTGGTGCAGCACATCTCGCCCGGGTTTGTCGGCGGCCTGGTCTCCTGGCTGCGCGGCCAGACCTTGCTGGAGGCGCGTCTGGCGGAAACGGATATGCCCTTGCTGCCGGGCACGGTGTACGTCGCCCCGGACGGCCATCACCTGGAGGCGGCGCGCACCGAGGGCGGCCTGGTGGCGCGCTTGTCCCTGGCGCCGCCCGTTGATCGCTTCCGCCCTTCGGCCACCGCCCTGTTCCATTCCCTGGCGCGCTGCTGCGGCGCGTCCGCCATCGGCGGCATCTTCACCGGCATGGGCGCGGACGGCACGGAGGGGCTGATCGCCCTGCACCGGGCCGGCGGCCATGTGTTCGCGCAGGACGAGGACAGCGCCGTGGTCTACGGCATGCCCGGCGCAGCCCGCGCCGCCGGCTGCGTGGATCAAGTGGTGCCGCTGGCGCGCATCCCCACCCATCTCATCGAACTGGCAAGGAGCTGACCATGCCGCATCAAGATCCCCCCCTGTCGCGCGAGGCCTTGCTGGAAGTGTTTTGCACGGAGACGCGGGAGCGCCTGTCGCGCGCGCTCGACAGCCTGCAACAGGGGCCGGACGCGTGCGATTACGACCTTGTGCACCAGGAGTTCGACAGCCTGCACGGCGGTGCGCGCGCGGTGGACCTGCCCTGGCTGGAGCACTACAGCCGGGTGGTGGCGGGCTATGCGCGCTTTCTGCGCCACCTGCGGCGCGGCGGCCAGCACCAGGAGACCCATCTCCTGCTTACGCGCGCCGTCGCCACGCTGGTGGAGCAGTGCCACAAGACGCCACTGGCGGAGCTGGCCACCGGCATGGCGCCGGAAATGCCCATGGATGACCTGCTCGACACCATGCAGAACCTGATGCGGCGCACCGATCCGGCGGAACTTTCGCCCTGCGCACACCGGCCTGCGCCGGGGCCGCTCCAGATTCTGGTGGTGGATGATTCCTCCACCTCGCGCCTGCTGTTCCGCATCCATCTGCCGCCCGAGGGCGGGCATGTCGTGTATGAGGCGGAGGACGCCGCCGGCGCGCTGCGCGTGGCCCTGGAGATCAGGCCGGACGTGGTGTTCCTGGACTACAACCTGCCGGAGAGCGATGGCGTCAGCATCGCCCGCACGTTGCGCGCCGCCGGGCTGGACCCGTGTTGCATCCTGCTCACCGCGAACGTGCAGCAGGCGGTGCTGGACGAGGCGCGTGCGGCGGGCTTCGCCGGGGTGCTGGAGAAGCCGGTGAGCCGCGACAAGATCGCCGCCGTGCTGCGCGCGGTGGCGCAGGGGTGACCTCCGTGCAGATCGGCGCTGCGCATCTCGATGTGCTCACGGAGCTGGGCAACATCGGCATCAGCCGTGCCGCGCGCCAGCTTTCGCAACTGCTGAACGAGCCGATCCTCATTGCCGTGCCGCGCGTGGAGTTGTGTACGCCAAGCGAGGCCGCGCGCCATCTCGACCCCGGCGGCGGCGGCGAGCTGGCCTGCGTCTATCAGCGCATGTCGGGCGAACTGCCGGGCCATATCGCCCTGCTGCTGCCGGCGCGCGATACCCATCTGCTGTTCCGGGATCTGCTCGGGCAGGGCGCGCCGCTGCACACCCTGGACCTGCGCGCGTTCGAGCATGAGGCGATGACCGAGATCGGCAACATCCTCATTTCCTCCTGCATCAGCGCCATGGCCGACATGCTGGGGCTGCGCATCGACGTCTCCGTGCCGCGCTTTGCCGAGGCCCACGCGCAGGAGCTGATCCAGGATGACGCCGGGGCGGACGGGGAACGGGTGGCGTTGCTGATCCACACCCACCTGACCGCCGCCCGGCGCGATCTGGAGGGGACGATCCTGCTCATGCTGTCCACCACGGCGGCGGAGAAGGTGATGCGGGCGGTGCAGGCGCTGATCCTGGCGGCAGACTGAACATGCAAAACCCGTTCTATGACCCCTTGCCCATCGGCGTGCTGGCGCTGGATGAGTCGATGCGCATCCGGGCGTGGAACCGCTGGCTGGCGGAACACACCGGCATCGCCGCCGAAAGCGCCCTCGACCATCGCCTGGAAGACCTGTTTCCGGCCTTCCGCAACCCGCGCTTCCAGATGGCGGTGGAGCAGGCCCTGCGCCACGGCGGGCCGCAGATCCTGTCGCAGGCCTTGCACCGCTATCTGATTCCCATCGAGTTGCCGCACCTGGCGCGGCACGGCTTCGGCCTGATGCGCCAGCATGTGCACATCGAGGCCTGCGAGCAGGCAGGCCGGCGCCTGGCGGTAGTGAGCGTGATCGACGTGACCGGCAGCGTGCTGCGCACCGAGGCGCTCACCGGCGTGGCGCAGCGCCTGGAGCACGATGTCAACCGCGACCCGCTCACCGGCCTGTTCAACCGCCGCTTCATGTGGGAGTGGCTGGACCACCAGTTGCGTCAGGCGCAGCGCCACCAGTATTCGGTCGCGGCGATGATGCTGGACGTGGACCATTTCAAGCGCATCAACGATGGCCACGGCCATCCCGTAGGCGACCGCGTGCTCCAGGATCTGGCGCGCCAGTTGCTCGCCTGGGTGCGCGAGTCGGACATCCTGGTGCGCTACGGCGGCGAGGAATTCCTGATCCTGCTGCCCGCCTGCGACCAGCCCCTGAGCCGCGAGGTGGCCGAACGCATCGTGCGCCAGACCCGCCAGAGCAGCCTGGGCGGGCTGCCCGTGGGTGCGGTGACGGTGAGCATCGGCGTCGCCCTGTATGAGACCGAGCACCCTCTCCCTTCCGCCGATCTGCTCAACCTTGCCGACCGCCGCCTCTATCTGGCCAAACAAGCCGGACGCGACCGGGCGACGATGGAGGGGTGAAGGGGGATTTGGCGACGGTGGCCAGGCGAACCGGCGCAGAAATCCCCCCTGCCCCCCTTTGGGAAAGGGGGGAAAACCGTTGGGGCTCGCGCAGACGCCTCCACGAGCGCCTTCCCCCTTTTCCAAAGGGGGAGTGAGGGGGATTTGACGACGGTGGCCAAACGAACCGGCTCAGAAATCCCCCCTGCCCCCCTTTGGGAAAGGGGGGAAAACCGTTGGGGTTGCGCAGACGTTTCCACGCGCGCCTTCCCCCTTTCCCAAAGGGGGAGTGAGGGGGATTTGACGACGGTGGCCGGGCAGACCGGCTCAGAAATCCCCCCTGCCCCCCTTTGGGAAAGGGGGGAAAACCGTTGGGGTTGCGCAGACGTTTCCACGAGCGCCTTCCCCCTTTCCCAAAGGGGGAGTGAGGGGGATTTGACGACGGTGGCCGGGCAGCCGGCGGTAAACTCGCCCGCCGCCCTCTCCTCTCCCCCATGACCGCTTCCCCTACCCTGCGCCCCGGCCATCAGGTCACCTTGCACTACCGCCTGGAATGCGCCGGGCAGGAGGTGGCCGACACCTTCACCGCCGGGCCGGAGACCTTCACCCTGGGCCAGGGCGAGATGGAGGCGCGCCTGGAACTGCTGTTGCTGGGGCTGGCGGCGGGCGACCATCGCCGCTTTGAACTCGGCCCCGGCGAGGCCTTCGGCGACCACGACGCGGCGTTGGTCCACACCCTGCCGCGTAGCGACTTTCCCGCCGATATGGCGCTGGAGGCGGGCGGCGGCGTCGAATTCACGCTGCCCAACGGCCAGGTGCTGACCGGCGGGGTGCTGGAGATCGGCCCCGATACCGTAAAGGTGGATTTCAACCACCCGCTGGCCGGCATGCCGGTGAACTTTGAAGTGCAGATCCTCTCCCTCGAATGACCATGCCCCATACCCCGCATACCCTCCTTCTCGCCAACCCGCGCGGCTTCTGCGCCGGGGTGGACCGCGCCATCTCCATCGTCGAACGCGCCCTGGAGAAGTACGGCGCGCCCATCTATGTGCGTCACGAAGTCGTCCATAACAAATTCGTGGTGGAAGACCTCAGGGCCAAGGGTGCGGTGTTCATCGAGACGCTGGATGAGGTTCCCGCCGGGGCCACCCTGATCTACAGCGCCCACGGCGTTCCCCAGTCGGTGCGGCGCGAGGCGGCGGCGCGAGGGCTGAAGGTGTTCGACGCCACCTGCCCCCTGGTCACCAAGGTGCATGTGGAGGTGAAGCGGATGCGCGAGGCGGGGCTGGAGATCGTCATGATCGGCCACAAGGGCCACCCCGAGGTGGAGGGCACCATGGGCCAGACCGAGGGGGGCATGGTTCTGGTGGAGGATGCGGAGGATGTCGCCGCGCTCACGGTGAGCGACCCGGAGCGGCTGGCCTATGTCACCCAGACCACGCTTTCGGTGGAAGACGCAGCGCGCGTGGTGGCGGCGCTGAAGGCGCGCTTCCCCGCCATCCGCGGCCCCAAGAAGGACGACATCTGCTACGCCACGCAGAATCGCCAGGACGCGGTGAAGAAGCTTTCGGCGGAGTGCGATCTGGTGATCGTGGTGGGTTCGCCCAATTCTTCCAACTCCAACCGCCTGCGCGAAGTGGCCCGGAATGTGGGCTGCGAGGCCTACATGGTGGACAACGCGGGCCAGATCGACCCGGCCTGGCTGGAACGCAAACGCCGCATCGGCATCACCGCCGGGGCCTCCGCGCCGGAGGTGCTGGTGGAAGGGGTGATTGCGCGTCTGAAGGCGTTGGGGGCGGGGGAGGTCGCCGCGCTGGCGGGCATCGAGGAAAAGGTGAGTTTTCCGTTGCCGAAGGAGCTGGCGGAACGCTGAACCGGGGGTTGATCGCCTGCAAAACCCTCAGCGCCGACACCATGGCGTCGCGCATTACCACGGTTGATCGCCCGGCATAGCCGGGCTCCTACAAAACCCCGCCCCCCGCACACCCTGTAGGAGCCCGGCTGTGCCGGGCGATCAACGTTGTCGGACGTGCACGTTCACCGCGTAGGAGCCCGGCTGTGCCGGGCGATCCACTACAGCAGCACAAGATTGTCCCGGTGAATCAGTTCCAGCTCGTCCACATAGCCCAGGATGCCTTCGATCTCGCCGCTGGGCCGGCGCGCGATGCGGCGCGCCTCGTCCGCGGAGTAGTTGACCAGACCATGCGCGATGTCGCGTCCGTCGGCGTCCTGGCAGGCCACCACCGCGCCGCGCGGAAATTCGCCGCGCACCTCGACCACGCCGATGGGCAGCAGGCTCTTGCCCTGTTCGGCCAGCGCCTTGACCGCGCCCGCGTCCAGCACCAGCCGCCCGCCCACTTGCAGATGATCGGCCAGCCATTGCCGGCGCGCCGCCAGGGGTTCTTCACGCGCCATCAGGCGGGTGCCCAGGGCCTCGCCCTGCGCCAGCCGCGCCAGCACGTCGGGCTCGCGCCCGCTGACGATGATGGTGTGGGCGCCGCTGCGCGCGGCGCGCTTGGCGGCGAGGATCTTGGTGATCATGCCGCCGGTGCCGACGTTGCTCCCCGCGCCGCCCGCCATCTCTTCCAGCCTGGGGTCGCCCGCTACGGCCTCGTGCACGAATTCCGCTGCCGGGTGCTTGCGCGGGTCGGCGCTGTAGAGGCCGGGCTGGTCGGTGAGGATGATGAGGGCGTCGGCCTCGATCAGGTTGGCCACCAGGGCGCCCAGGGTGTCGTTGTCGCCCACCTTGATCTCTTCGGTGGTGACGGTGTCGTTCTCGTTGATGATGGGGGTGACCCGAAGTTCGAGCAGGGTGCGCAGGGTGGAGCGGGCGTTGAGGTAACGCTCGCGGTCGGCCAGGTCGGCATGGGTGAGGAGGATTTGGGCGGTTTGCAGGCCGTGCGCGCGGAAGCTGCGTTCGTACGCCTCGATCAGGCCCATCTGGCCGACGGCGGCGGCGGCCTGAAGTTCGTTCACGGCCTGGGGGCGCTTGGCCCAGCCCAGGCGCTTGATGCCTTCGGCGATGGCGCCGCTGGAGACCAGCACGACCTCCTTGCCCATGCCCATCAGCTTGGCGATCTGCTCCGACCATAGCGCCAGACGGGCGTGGTCGAGGCCGCGCCCTTCGTCGGTGACCAGGCTGCTGCCGACCTTGACCACCAGGCGGCGGGCGTGGGCGATGACGGAGCGGCTCATGCCGCAGCCCCTTCCTCCGGGTCGGGTTCGGCGCGTTTCACCGCATCCAGGTGGTCCATGATGGCGAACACCAGGGGTTGGACGCCTTCGCCCTTGATCGCGGAGATGGCGAACACCGGGCCTTCCCAGCCGTAGGCCTGGAGGAAGGCGGTGACGTTGAGCGCACGCTCTTCGGCGTCGATCAGGTCGGTCTTGTTGAGCACCAGCCAGCGCGGCTTGCGGTAGAGGTCTTCGTCGTATTTGCGCAGTTCCTCGACGATGGCGCGCGCCTCGCGCACCGGGTCGGTTTCCGGGTTGAACGGGGCCAGGTCCACCAGATGCAGCAACAGGCGGGTGCGCGCGAGGTGGCGCAGGAACTGGTGCCCCAGGCCCGCGCCTTCCGCCGCGCCTTCGATCAGGCCGGGGATGTCGGCCACCACGAAGCTGCGTTCGCTGTCCACGCGCACCACGCCCAGGTTGGGGTGCAGGGTGGTGAAGGGGTAATCGGCGACCTTGGGTTTGGCGGCGGAGATGGCGCGGATCAGGGTGGACTTTCCGGCGTTGGGCATGCCCAGCAGGCCGACGTCCGCCAGCACCTTGAGTTCCATGTGCAGGCGGCGCTCTTCGCCTTCTTCGCCGGGGGTGCACTGGCGCGGCGCGCGGTTGGTGCTGGACTTGAAATGCAGGTTGCCCAGGCCGCCCTGGCCGCCTTTGGCGATGAGGGCCTTCTGGCCGTCCGCCGCCAGGTCCGCCAGGACTTCGCCGGTCGCGTCGTCCTGCACCACCGTGCCCACGGGGACGCGCAGGACGATGTCGTCGGCCCCCTTGCCGTAGCAGTCGGAGCCGCGCCCGCCTTCGCCGTTCTTGGCCTTGAAGGTGCGGGTGTAGCGGTATTCCACCAGGGTGTTGAGGTTGCGGTCAGCCTGTAGCCATACGCTGCCGCCACGTCCGCCATCGCCGCCGTCGGGGCCGCCCATGGGGATGAATTTTTCGCGCCGGAACGACGCGCAGCCGTTGCCGCCGTTGCCGGCGATCACGTCGATACGGGCTTCATCAATGAATTTCATGGCGGGTTTTCCGGGGGCTGAAAACTAAAAAGCCCTATCCGAGGATAGGGCTCTTCGGCGGGGCCAGAACGCTCAGGCGGCCTGGACCGGATGCACGCTCACGGTACGACGCCGCATCGGACCCTTGACGGTGAACTCGACCACGCCGTCCACCTTGGCGAACAGGGTGTAGTCCTTGCCCACGCCGACGTTGCTGCCGGGGTGGAACTGAGTGCCGCGCTGACGCACCAGGATGTTGCCGGCGGGGACGAACTGGCCGCCGTAACGCTTTACGCCCAGGCGCTTGGATTCGGAGTCGCGACCGTTACGGGAACTGCCGCCTGCTTTTTTGTGTGCCATGTTGTCTGCTCCTGATTACGCAGAAATGCCGTCGATGCGGATTTCCGTGTAGTTCTGACGATGACCCTGGGTCTTGCGGTAGTGCTTGCGGCGACGCATCTTGAAGATCATCACTTTTTCGCCGCGACCATGGGACAGGACCGTGGCCGTCACGGAAGCGCCAGCCACCATGGGGGCGCCGATCTTGATGGCGTCGCCGTCGGCAACCATCAGGACGTCCGTGATCTGTACCTGAGCGCCGACTTCCACGGGCAGGGTTTCAATCTTCAGTTTGCCGCCGGCGGCGACTTTGTACTGTTTGCCACCGGTTTTGATTACCGCGTACATGTCTGTCTCCAGAACTGGGGTCTATGCGAAAGGGCGGCATTCTATGGGCAAGCGCCTGATATTGCAACTCGTCGGGGCTGCCAAGCCGAACCTGATTAGGTATAGTGCGCCCGCCTCTACTGACCAAGCGCCTGTGGCTTCCTCTCTCGAAGTTGACCATTTCCTTGCGGGTGTTGAGCGGCGCGCCTTCAAGCAGGCGATGTACGCCGTCCAGGATCATCATTCCGCGCTCGACATCGTGCAAAACGCGATGCTCAAACTGGTGGAGCGATATGGCGACAAACCGGTGGAGGAACTGCCCATGCTGTTCCAGCGCATCCTGCAAAACACGATCCATGACCACTTTCGACGCGCCAAGGTGCGCAATTTCTGGGTGCGCCTGGTCTCCCCGCTCAAGGACAAGGATGGGGAGGAGAGCCTGGAGAGTCTCGCGGGCGACATGGAGTCAACCGTCTTTCCGGCCCCCGACGCGGAGGTGACCACGCAGCAGACGCTGACGCTGATCGAACGGGCGCTGGCCGAACTTCCCCCGCGTCAACGCGAGGCGTTTCTGTTGCGTTACTGGGAGGAGCTGGATGTGGCGGAAACGGCCCAGGCCATGGGTTGCAGCGAGGGGAGCGTCAAAACCCATAGCTTCCGCGCCGTGCATGCCTTGGCGGAGAAGCTGAAACACTCGGGAATCAAGCTGTGAACGAACAGGATGTAACGCGTCGGGTCGTCGAGACCCTGGATCAGGGGGCACGGGAACTGCCCCCCGAGGTTGCGTCGCGCCTGTACGACCTGCGCCGCGAGGCGGTGCGACGCATCAGTGCGCGGCATGTCGGCCAGGGGGTTCTGGCGTGGACGCAACATCACCTGTGGGCGCCGGCCCTGTTGCTGGGTCTCCTGATCCTGGCCGCCTGGTACGGCCTCACCCCGCGCGAACGCCCCGTGGCCGAGCCGAACAATGTCGATGTCCTGCTCCTGACCGACGCCGTACCGCCCCAGGCGTTTGCCGACTGGAGCCTGGTGACGCGGGACAACGCTGAAGCGCAATGTCTTACCGTACGTTGATCCTCTGTCTGATCCTGCTCATTCCCGGCCTGAGCCGGGCGGACGCGCATCATTTCTGGCAAGACCTGAGCCAAAACGAGCAGATCGCCCTGGCGCCCCTGGCAGGGGACTGGAATCTGATGTCGGCATCGCAGCAGGAGAAGTTGCGCAAGGCGGCGCAAGGGTACGCAAAGCTCACCCCGCAGCAACAGAAGGTCATGCACTCCCGCCTGCGCACCTGGGCGCGGCTGACCCCCGAGCAACGCGAGATCGCCAGGGAAAACTACCGGCGCATCCAGGCCATGCCCAAATCGGATCAGGAAAAAATCCGGCAGCAGTGGCTGGAAAGCCTGTGCCTGGAATTCGGCCATCCCGCCAAGGCCCCCCACTGAATTGAGCGAGATTCCAAGCATCCGTCGCAGGCTGGTCTGCAACCTGTACGAGAGCCTGCTGCTGACCGCCTTCGTCTTTCTGGTCAGCATCCCCCTGGTCGTTCTTTCGCAGGAACTCGCCCCCCTCGTGGCGCGATGGCTGCTGCGGGGATATGTGCTGGGGATGGCCGGACTGTATTTCGTGACGTTCTGGGGCAGGGGTCAGACCCTGGCCATGAAGACCTGGCGCATCCGCCTGGAAAGCTCCGGCGCCGCAGCCGTCAGCCGCAAACAGCTTTGGCTGCGTTACCTGCTGGCCTGCCTGAATCTGGCGACGCTGGGGGCGGGCTGGTGGTACGCGGCCTTCACGCCCGAGCGCCAGTTTCTTCAGGACCGTTGGGCCGGCACCCGTCTGGTTCGAATCTGAGCCGGCCCGGCGCTCAACGCCGGTCCACTCAACGCCGGTCCACCATCCAGAGCCCGCCGACCGCCGCCAGCGCAAACAGCAAGGTGGGCGTCACCGCCGCCACGCCGGTGGGCCAATCCTGCAACAAGGTCATCTGCGACATCATGCGGCTGGACAGGTGGAAACCCAGGCCCAGCATCACCCCGGTCAGCAGGCGTCCGCCCGCCTCGCCGCTGCGCGGGGGGCGGAAGGCGAAACTCAGGGCCAGCAGCAGCATCACCGGCATGGCCACGGGGTAGACCAGCTTGTTCCACAGGGCGATGGTGTAGCGCTTGGCGTCCTGGCGGTTGGACTCCAGGTGTTTCTTGTAGCTGTAGAGGGCGGCAATCGACATGCTTTCCGGCTTCACCATGAGCAGTTCCAGCAGGTCCGGCGTTACCGCGGAATCCCACTGCTGGTCGGGCAAGCGGCTGGTTTGCGTGCCCTGCTCGTTGATCCGGGTCTCGGTCAGCCCTTGCAGGCGCCAGTGCCCGCCCTCCCAGCGCGCAGACTCGGCGCGACGCATGGAGAGCAGGCGGAATTCGGCGTCGAAGGAATACAGGCGCACATCCTGCAGGGTCGCGTCCGCGCGCATGTCACGGATGTTGATGAAGGTCTGCTTGTCCTTCGCCCACATGCCGGTCTGGAACTCATGGGCCACCACCCCGCTGGTGGCGCGCAGCTTGATCTGGCTGGCCAGACGCTCGGCGTTGGGGGTGACGTACTCCCCGAACAGGAGCGCGGCCAGGCCGATGCCGGCCCCCAGCACCAGCATCCACCAGGCCATGCGCCCGGTGGGAAGGCCGCCCGAACGCATGACGCTGAACTCCGAGGAAAGCGCCAATCGGTTCCAGGTGAACAGGGCGCCGATGATCACGGCCAGCGGCAACAGCTCATACAAACGCCCCGGACTGTTCAGCGTCACATAGAGGATGGCCAGGGTCGAGGTATAGGCGGGCGGGCGGTTGTCGCTCAGTTCATTGATGAAATCGAAAAAGGAAAACAGGCCCAGCAGCGCCAGCCCCGTGATGACGATGGAGCCGACCAGATCCCGCGCCAGATAGCGGAACAGGATATTCATCCTAGAAACCTCAGTTGACCGCTCCTTGGCCCTCGTGAGGCCGCATGGATGCTGGCGTTTGCGCCTCCGGGAACGCTCACCCATTGGGTGGGGCCGCTACGCACCCGATTGCACGGTTTTCGCGCCGCCTGGCCGCGTTGCTCCTCCTTGCGGGGCCGGCCCCGCGTCGTCGTCGCGCCTTGCCAGGCGGCGCGAAAACCGCACACTCGGGCGCGTCCAACTGAGGTTTCTAGGATCATCGCGCCCAGGGTCCGGAGAACCGACGCCAGAACAGATAGGCCACGAAGATCGCCATGGCCCCGTGCACGAGAAAGATCGCCCCGGCGGCGGACAGACGTGAACGCGCCACCCAGTCATCCGAGACCCCGACGAGGTTGTTGTAGGCGACGTAGATCAGGATGACGAACACCACGTTGAGCGACTTTCCCGCCCTGGGATTGACGTAACTGAGCGGGATGGCCAGCAGGCAGAGCATGAGGGCGCACAGGGAATGGCCGACGCGCCAGACCAGCTCCCCCATCTTTACCGGGGTCGGGTCGGTCAGGATCTCGTTGAGGTAGAGGGAGCGCGGCCCCTCGTTGAGCTGCCCCGGCGTGTTGGCGGGGATGCGCACGGCGTAGGCGTCGTATTTCGCCATGCGGAAGTCCGCCTCGCCCGGGATGCCGTCATAGCGCCGACCGTTCTCCAGCACCAGGAAGCGGTCGCCGCTGGCGTGCGACTCGACATGCCCCTGATGCGCCACGATCACCCCCATGCGCCCCTGTAACGGGGCCTGCACGAAGACGTTCTCCACCTTGAGTCCGTCCGCCGAGGCGCGCTCCACGAAGTAGACGCGATTGCCCTGCTCCGTCTCGGTGAACAAGCCGGGAGAAAGGCTGGTGACCTCGTCCTTGCCGGTGTGGATGGCCCGCTCGAAGATGGCCTGGGTGCGCGTTGCCCAGGGCAGCAGCACCATACTGACCACGCTGATCAGCAACATCATGGGCGCCATGAAGATGAGCACCGGGCGAATCCATCCGGCGGGGCCAATCCCCCCGCCCATCCAGATGATGGACTCACTGTCGCGCCAGAGCCGGGTCAGGCTCATGAATACGCCAATGAAACAGGCCAGGGACAGGATCACGGGCAGGAAGCGCATCAGGGCAAAGCCCAGCATGGGCAGCACGTCCCCGACGCCGATGTCGCCCACCGCCGCCTTGCCCAGGGTGCGCACCAGGATCACCACCGCGTAGATGGCGGACAGCGCCGCGCTGGACAAGGTGGTCAGTGCCACCATCTCGCGGACCAGGGCGCGTTCAAACCGGGTCATGCTTTGACGCGGCCAACAGGGGGTGCGGATAATCCGGATGTGCGCCGGATGGCGTCGAGATCAGGGATTTTCCCGACACGAACAGGGTTATTTGGAGAAATCAATGGAATTCAGCATCAAAAGCGGCAGCCCGGAAAAACTACGCAGCGCCTGCGTCGTGGTCGGTGTGTTCGAACAGGGCGGTCTCAGCCCGGCGGCGGAGACCCTGAATCAGGCGGCGCAAGGCTACCTGGCCGACATTGTCCGGGGTGGCGACATGGACGGCAAGCCGGGCGCGACCCTGATGCTGCACCGCGTCCCCGGTCTGGCCGCCGCCCGTGTGCTGCTGGTGGGGCTGGGCAAGGAATCCGAACTCGGCGACAAAAATTTCCGCGATGCCGTGCGCGGCGCGATCAAGGCCCTGTCCGAGCGCGGCATTGCCGAAGCCGGCCTGTGCCTCGCCGAACTCCCCGTGAAGCAGCGCGACCCCGCCTGGGCCGCCGAACAGATCGTGCTGGTGGCCGCCGATGCGCTGTATCGCTTTGAGCGCATGAAGAGCAAGCCGGAGACGTCCGGCAAATCCATCAAGAAACTGGCCCTCGTCGTCGCCGCGCGCGCCGGCGTCGCCAGCGCCGAAGCGGGCGTCGCCCGCGGACAGGCCATCGCGGCGGGCGTGAACCTGGCCAAGGATCTCGGCAACCTGCCGGGCAACGTCTGCACCCCTTCCTACCTGGCCGACCAGGCCCGCGCCATGGCCAAATCGCGCGGCCTCGGCGTCAAGGTGCTGGGCCGCGAGCAGATCGAAAAACTCGGCATGGGCTCCTTCCTCTCCGTCGCCAAGGGCAGCGACGAGCCGCCGCGCTTCATCGTGCTGGAGCACAAGGGCGGGGCCAAAAAGCAGAAGCCGGTGGTGCTGGTGGGCAAGGGCATCACCTTCGATTCCGGCGGCATCTCCCTGAAGCCGGGTGCGGAGATGGACGAGATGAAGTACGACATGTGCGGCGCGGCCTCGGTGCTGGGCGCGCTCCAGGCCGCCGCCGACCTCAAGCTGCCGCTCAACATCGTCGGCCTCATCCCCGCCTGTGAGAACCTGCCCTCGGGCCGCGCCAACAAGCCGGGCGACGTGGTGACTTCCATGTCCGGCCAGACCATCGAGGTGCTCAATACCGACGCGGAAGGCCGCCTGATTCTGTGCGACGCGCTGACCTATGCGGAGCGGTTCGACCCGGCCTGCGTGGTGGATGTGGCCACCCTGACCGGGGCCTGCGTCATCGCTCTGGGCAACTTCACCTCGGGCCTGCTCGCCAATGACGATGCGCTGGCCCAGGAACTGCTCGCCGCCGGCAACGAGGCGCAGGACCGCTGCTGGCAACTGCCCCTGTTCGATGAATACCAGGATCTGCTCAAGAGCAACTTTGCCGACATGGCCAACATCGGCGGACGCGCAGGCGGAACCATCTCGGCGGCCTGTTTCCTGTCGCGCTTCACGCAGAACTACGCCTGGGCGCACCTGGATATTGCCGGCACGGCCTGGAAGAGCGGCAAGGACAAGGGCGGCACCGGGCGTCCGGTGCCGCTGCTGGTGCACTTCCTGGCGAAGCGGGCGGCGGGGTAACCGAGCCTGACGCCCCCCCCCCGACGCCTCTGTAGGAGCCCGGCTGTGCCGGGCGATCCTCCCTTCGCGCCGGACAAAGACATCGCCCGGCACAGCCGGGCTCCTACACGGGGGCGCTCTGGGGTTTTACGTTCAGGGTCAATGCAGCGCCGGCGGACCCTGCTCGGCGGGGAAACCGGTGCGCATCTCTTCCGCCGTAGCGGGCCGCACCGACACCACCGTGGCGGCCACGGTGGCGGTCTTTCCCGCCAGCGGCGGGTTGCCGTCCAGGGTGATCTTGCCGTCGCCGATGGCGACGACGCGGAAGGCCAGCGTTTCGCCGGCGTCGTTCTGCAATTCGGCCTCGGCCCCGACGTAACGAATGGTCGGAGGCACATTGTCGATCTCGTCCTCCACCACCAGGCTCGGGTCATGCGGCCCGAACCCTTCTTCCGGCGGCACCTTGGCCTCCACCGAATCGCCCTCGCGCTTGCCTTCCAGCGCGCGCTCAACGGCGGCGAACAGGCCGCTGTTCGCGCCATGCACATAGCCCGTGGGCATGTCCTGCTGGCCCATGACCTGGCCTTCCTCGCCCAGCACCGAGTAGGTGATGAACACCACCTTGCCGTGACTGATAACTTCGTCGCTCATCGTTTTCTCCAATATTGATTCGGTTCAGGCCAGGGGCCGCACCTCAAGCTGCGCCGTGATCTCGATCGGGCCGTCCACCTCCCAGGTCAGCGTGAGTTCCACCGCCTGCATGATCTTCTCGAACCCGGCCTCGGACTGCGACACGGTGTAGTGCGGCTGCGCCTTGATGCGCGCGGGCGGGTTCACGCCGAGGCGAATCGCACCCATCAGGTAATGGTCTTCCAGCGCGACCTCGCCCAGACCGTCCCAACTGAAGCTCTGCCCGAAACCGCCGGCAATCTCGCCGTTCACCACATAGCGCCCGGCGGGGCCGTCGCAACAGGGCATGGCCAGATTCAGGCGAGTGGACAGCCGACCGCGCCCCGCAACCTTGAGCGCCGTCTTCACCTGGTTCTCGCTCACCGCGTAAATCTTGCCCACACGCACCTCGCCCGCCTGCCCCAGGCACAGCAACGCACCGCCCTGAAGCACCTGGCTCTGGTATTCCACCGGGCGCTTCATCTCGTAATCGGTCCAGGTCTCCACGAACAGGCCGCGGCTGCGGGCGTCCGGCGTCAGGTCTTGCGGCAGGATCTCGTGCTTGAAGCGGACGATGTCATGCGCCGAGGCGATGCCGTCCCCGTCGTGCTCGCGCACCGCGCCGGCGCCGCGTTTCGCCCGTTCGTGGTAGTGCTCCTCGTAACGACGCAGGGTGTCGGCAAAGTTCTGCGCCAGCGGGTAGGACGAGAGCTCGATCAGGGCGGCGTCCCGGTCGGGGCGCACCACCGCCTGGAGCGACAGGCTCTTCATGAACACCTCGTCCACGCCATCCAGATCAAGGTCGCCGGAGGTCGCAGCGGGACGCTCCTGCAGGGCGTCGAGGCGGCGTTCGAGCTGAATCAGGGCGTGCCATACCGCGCGGCGCAGGTGCGGCAGGTAGATGCCGCCGAACAGGCCGTGCCAGTAGGCATCGTTGGCCTGCGCCTCGTGCAGCAACTGCACCAGATCCTGGCGCACCTGATCCAAAGGCAGTTGCGCCAGGCGCGCGGACAGCGCCTGCATGCGCTTGTGCATCCAGTTCGCTTCCGGATAGCGGGTGAGGAAGTTCTTCCAGATGCCGCCGCGGATGTAGGGCCGGTCCTGCTCCAGCACGCCCTTGTCCTGCGCCGCATGCACCAGCTCGGCATAGCGCCGCGCCGCCGGGGCGGGCAGCGACCACTCGCCCATCTCGCTGTACGACACGGTGGGCAGGTAGGCCACGCCCTTGCTGCGCGTCGCGCCATGGTGCTCGGCGAAGTGCCGGCTCTGGATCGCGGACGAGGCCAGCACACCCTCGATGAAGCCGGTGAGCCAGCCCTTCTCGTACACCCAGGCGTAGGTCTCGGGCCAGATGCCGAACTTCTCGATATCGTCGAAATAGATCGCGGCGGCGCCATCACCCTCCTGCACCAGCGATTCGATGTAGCCCACCGCCTCGTGCGCGGGGGAGAACGGCAGGCGGTAGCGCAGGGCCTCGGAGATCGGGTACAGGTCCAGGCGACGGCCATCCTCCTCGGTGGTGTGATAGCCGTTGAGGGCGGCGCGCTCGCTCCCGGCGCAAAGGAAGTGGTAGTCGTCCACCATCACATAGCGGATGCCGGAATCGGCCAGGGCCGGCACTACGGTGGCCTCCCACACCCGCTCGGTGAGCCATGCGCCCTGCGGGCGTTGCTGGAAATACTGCTCCAGGCGGTCGGACATGGCGGCGAGTTGCGACAGGCGATCGCGATGCGGGATCACCGCCAGCACCGGCTCCATGTCGCCCGCGCCGAAGAATTCGACCTGGCCGCGCTGCGCCATCTCACGCAGCAGGGCCATGTCTTCCGGGTGATTGGTCATCAGCCACTCCAACAGCCAACCCGAGGAATGCAGCGCGAAGCGGAAATCCGGGTAGCGGTGAAGGGTCTCGATGAAGGGCTTGTAGCAGCGCTGATGCGCGTCCTCCAGCACCTCAGGGAAGTTGCCGACGGGCTGATGGGCGTGTACGCCGAAGAGCAGGGAAACGGTCTTGGCCATGGCGGCTACTCGCATAGGACTACAAACGAAAAAACCGGGCGCGGACGCCCGGTTTCAGATTTGGTGCCGACGGCGAGACTCGAACTCGCACGCATTTCTGCACTGCCCCCTCAAGACAGCGTGTCTACCAATTCCACCACGTCGGCATTACGGAAAAACGGCTTACTTCGGGATCGCCCCGGACTTGTCCACATTCACGGGCGCGACCGGTGCAACCGGCGCCTGCACCGGCGCGGTCGGAACCGGCCTGGCTTCCTTGCCGGTCGTCTTCAGGCTGGAGAAATAGGTCAGCCCGAGACTGGTCGCAAAAAACAGGGTCGCCAGCGCCGCCGTCATGCGCGACAGGAAATTGGCGGAACCGCTGGCGCCGAACAGGCTGCCGGAAGAGCCGCTGCCGAAGGCCGCGCCCATGTCGGCGCCCTTGCCGTGCTGCAACAGCACCAGACCGACGACGGTGGCCGCCACCAGCAGATGCACCACCCAGACGATGAATTCCATGACTTCCTCTACGCTCAGGCGGCCCGGCAGATTGCCAGGAAATCTTCCGCATTCAGGGACGCGCCGCCGATCAGGCCGCCGTCGATATCGGCCTGCGAGAACAGCTCAACCGCATTGCTGCCCTTCACGCTGCCGCCATATTGAATCACCAGGCCCTCGGCCACGCCGGCATCCAGCGCGCGAATCTTGCCGCGGATGAAGGCATGCACGGCCTGGGCCTGCTCCGGGGACGCGGTCTTGCCGGTGCCGATGGCCCAGACCGGCTCGTAGGCCAGCACCGCCTTGGCAAGGGAGGCCACGCCGCTCTGCGCGATCACCGCATCCAACTGGCGCGCCACTACAGCCTCGGTCGTGCCGCCTTCGCGTTCTTCCAGGGTTTCGCCCACGCACAGGATGGGGGTCAGGCCAGCGGCCTGCACCGCCGCGAACTTGTCCGCCACCACGGCATCGGATTCGCCATACAGCGCACGGCGCTCGGAATGGCCGACGATGACGTAAGCGCAGCCAAAATCCTTGAGCATGGAGGCGGAAACCTCGCCGGTAAACGCGCCCTTGGCGTGTTGACTCAGGTTCTGCGCGCCCCAGGCGACCGCGGAACCGGTCAACCGGCTCTGCACCTGGGCGAGATAGGGATACGGCACACAAACCGCCACACCCGCCTTGACGTCGGCCATGCCGGCCAGCACTCCGGCCAGGAGGGCCTCGTTTTCAGCCAGGCTGCCGTGCATCTTCCAATTGCCGGCGACGAGTTTGCGACGCATGCGTTACCCCTTCAAAAAAGGCTGCGGATGTTAAGTTGGATCGGGGGGCAGGTCAATTCAGACAAACGCCCGCAGGACTCGGCAAGCGGGAAATGCGGGGGACTTACCGGCCACGGGCGAGCCGGGTGCAAACGCCGGATCAGGACTCGTCGTCCGCCTTGTCCAGGTATTTTTGCAGACGGCGTTCCACCACATGGCGGTCGAAGCGCCACTCCTCCAGCAGTTCGATGGCCATCTCAAAGGCCTTCTTGTCGAGCTGATAGATGCGCCCCAGCTCAAACACGCCCTCGGACTCCAGTGCAGTGCACAAATCATGCAGAACCGGCGTGCTCTCGGACTCGGGGTTGTTGCGAACGAACTTGGCGATGGTCTTAACCGCGTTTGCCATGATGTCTACCGTTTCGATGGGACAGATGGGCAGGGGGGGCTGCCGTGTGCCGCGATGGTACTGGCAGGCGGCGGAGCCGGGCGTTAACTTTTTGTGACAGCCCGGCTTCAGCCAAAGCGGCCCGTGATGTAGTCCTCGGTCTGCTGTTTCTGGGGCTTCACGAACAGTTCGTCGGTCTTGCCGAATTCCACCAGTTCGCCCAGATACATGAAGGCGGTGAAGTCGGAGATGCGCGCCGCCTGCTGCATGTTGTGGGTGACGATGGCGATGGTGTACTCCGTCTTCAGTTCGTTGATCAGCTCTTCGATCTTGGCGGTGGAGATGGGGTCCAGGGCCGAAGTGGGCTCGTCGAGCAGCACGATCTCCGGCTTCACGGCGATGGTGCGGGCGATGCACAGGCGCTGCTGCTGCCCGCCGGAGAGGGACAGGCCGCTCTGTTGCAGCTTGTTCTTGGTCTCTTCCCAGATGGCCGCCTTCTTCAGAGCCCATTCCACCCGGTCATCCATCTCCGACTTGGACAACCGCTCGTACAGGCGCACGCCAAACGCGATGTTCTCGTAGATGGTCATGGGGAAGGGTGTGGGCTTCTGGAACACCATGCCGATCTTGGCCCGCACCAGGTTCACGTCCTGCTTCTTTTCCAGCAGGTTCTTGCCGTGGAAATTGATCTGCCCTTCGGCGCGCTGGCCGGGGTAGAGGTCGTACATGCGATTGAAGGTGCGCAGCAGGGTGGACTTGCCGCAACCGGAGGGGCCGATGAAGGCCGTGACCTGACTCTTGGCGATATTCAGGGAGACATTGGTCAGGCCGCGGAAATCGCCGTAGAAGAAGTTCAGATCCCGAACCTCCAGGATGGCGTCGCCGACGTGGATCGAATGAGGGGCGGACATGGAAAACTCCGTGTTCAGTCTGAAGATTTTTTGCGGAACAGGACGCGCGCGACCACGTTGATCCCCAGCACCAGCAGGGCGATCAGGAGGGCGCCGCCCCAGGCCAGGGAGACCCAGTTGTCATAGGGGCTCATGGCGAACTGGAAGATCACCACCGGCAGGTTGCCCATGGGCTGCGACATATTGGTGCTGTAGAACTGGTTGTTCAGTGCGGTGAACAACAGAGGGGCGGTTTCGCCCAGAACCCGTGCAATCGCCAGCAGGATGCCCGTCACCACGCCCGCCTTCACGGCGCGCAGGGTGATGGAGAGAGACACCTTCCAGCGCGGAGCGCCCACGGCGAAGGCGGCCTCGCGCAGGCTGCTGGGCACCAGCAGAAGCATGTTCTCGGTGGTGCGCACCACCACGGGGATGGCGATCAGGGACAGGGCCAGCGAGCCTGCCCAGCCGGAAAAACCGCCCAGGGTCGCCACCGCCAGGGCATAGACGAACAGGCCGACGACGATGGAGGGTGCGGACAGCATGATGTCCGTGACGAAGCGGGTGGCGGCGGCGAACCGGGACGTGGTCCCGAACTCCGCCAGATAGATGCCGGCCAGGATGCCGATGGGGGTGGACACCAGGGTGGTCACCCCGACGATCATCAAGGTGCCGACGATGGCGTTGCGCAGACCGCCGCCCTCGCTGCCGGGCGCGGGGGTGTCCTGGGTGAAGAAGTCCCAGGAAAGGGCGGAGAAACCGTTGTAGAACAGGGTCCAGAGTATCCACATCAAGGCCGCCAGACCGAAGGCCATGGCCACCATGGAAAGGGCGATGCCAACGCGATTGGTGAGGATGCGGCGAGCGTACAGGTCCATGGCGATGCTCCTAGATGCCCTGCTTGGCCGTACCGCGACGGATCAGCCAGCGCGAGATCGCAAGAACGATGAAGGTGATGATGAACAGCACCAGCCCGAGGGCGAACAGGGAAGAGATATGCAAGCCCGGGTCCGCCTCGCCAAACTCGTTGGCCAGGGTGGAGGCGATGGAGGTGCCGGGGGCGTACAGGCTGCCGACGATGCGGTTGGCGTTGCCGATCACGAAGGTGACCGCCATGGTCTCCCCCAGGGCGCGGCCCAGGCCCAGCATGATGCCGCCGATGACGCCCACCCGCGTGTAGGGCAACACCACATTGGTGACCACTTCCCAGGTGGTGCAGCCCACGCCGTAGGCCGACTCCTTGAGGGGGGCGGGCACGGTCTCGAACACGTCCCGCATCACCGAGGCCACGAACGGGATCACCATCAGCGAGAGCACGATGCCGGCGGTAAGAATGCCCACGCCGATGGGCGGACCCGCGAACCAGCCGCCGATCACCGGCACATCGCCCAGTGCGCTTTGCAGGTAGGGCTGCACATGCTTGGAGAACAAGGGGGCGAACACGAACAGGCCCCAGATGCCGTAGATGATGGAAGGCACGCCGGCCAGCATCTCGATGGCGGTGCCCAGAGGACGGCGCAACCACACCGGACAGGTCTCGGTCAGAAACAGGGCGATGCCGAAGCTCACCGGCACGGCAATGACCAAGGCGATGACGGAAGTGACCACGGTGCCGTAGATGGCGGCCAGGGCGCCGAACCGCTCCTCCGGCACGTTCCACACATCCGTCCACAGGAACGGCGCGCCGAACTGGCGCAGCACCGGCATGGCCTCGATGGCCAGGGAGACCAGAATGCCGACCAGCGCAGCCAGCACGATGAATGCAAACACCAGGGTCACCTGATGGAACACGGTGTCCTGCAACTTGAATACCTTCACGCGCGCGGCGTGCAGGTCTACGGCTTCGGGGGGCGCCACTTCACTCATGAACCAATCCTGGGGGGTGACCTTCTGCGCAAGCCGCCTGAACAAGCGGCTTGCGCAGAAAGCAGGGGCGCGGTTTCCCGCGCCCCTGCAAGCGCTGCGATTAGATTACTTGATGTTCTTCATCTCGGCTTCGACCATCTTCACGACCGCGGGAGGCAGCGGCACGAAGCCCAGATCCTCAGCCATCTTCTGGCCGTTGTTCAGGGACCAGGAGAAGAAATCGACGATGCCTTTTTGGCGAGCGGCGTTGGCGCCCTTCTCGTAGGCCAGGACATAGGTAGCGCTGGTGATGGGCCAGGCGTTCTTGTGGCCCTGATCCAGCAGATCCGGCGCCATGCCCTTCACCTTGAAGTTGGCGCCGCTGGCGGCGTCGGCCACGGCATCCTGGTTCGGGGTGATGTAGTGGCCGGCCTTGTTCTTCAAGGCGATGAAGGTCATCTTGTTCTTCATGGCATCGGCGATATCCACATAACCGACGGCGCCGGCGATCTTCTGCACGTTGGCGGCCACCCCCGGGTTGCCCTTGCCGCCCACGGCATTCTTGGGCCAGTTCACGGTATTGCCGGCGCCCACGTCACGCATGAAGGCCACGGACTGCTTGGCCATGTAGTGGCTGAACACATAGGTCGTACCG
Source organism: Betaproteobacteria bacterium (assembly GCA_016219425.1). Classification (GTDB taxonomy): domain Bacteria; phylum Pseudomonadota; class Gammaproteobacteria; order Burkholderiales; family Thiobacillaceae; genus PFJX01. The sequence goes on from JACRNB010000009.1 coordinate 77,725, forward strand.
GAACCATCGGAACGGTGAGACACGGTGATGGGGGTATCGGGCAGCTTGAGGCCGGGGTTCAGCTTGGCGATGTCGGCGTCGTTCCACTTGGTGATGTCGCCGCGGAAGATGTCGGCGGCGGTGGGGCCGTCCAGCTTGAGCTGACCGGAAGCGAAGCCGGGCAGGTTGGCGACGATGGTGACCGCGCCCATGACGGCAGGGAACTGGGTCAGGCCGGCGGCATCCAGGTCAGCCTCCTTCACCGGAGCGTCGGTGCCGCCGAAGTCCACAGTCTTGGCCTTGATCTGCTTGACGCCGCCGGAAGAGCCGATGCCCTGATAGTTCACCTGATTACCGGTGGCGGCCTTATAGGCCTCGGCCCACTTGGTGTAGACCGCGTAGGGGAAGGTCGCACCGGCGCCGGTGATGTCGGCGGCCAGAGCCGCGGGGGCGCCGAAGGCGATGGACAGGGCGACGGCGACGCCGGCCAGCTTGAGGAAGACACGCTTGGTGACGGGCATGGAAATCTCCGAAAGGACGTTGAAAAAAGCCTGGGCAGGATATCGGCCCATTGTTACAACCGGGTTACCCGCTGAAATATTTGGCCTCACGCCACCTGCCGCAACCTATCCGCCGCGCCGTTTCCCCCGTCCCGCAGCCAGTCGGCAAGACGATCCGGCGACATCGGGCGGGCATGCAGATAGCCCTGGGACTCATCGCAACCGCACTCGCACACCACGCCCAGCTCCGCCTCCGTCTCCACCCCTTCCGCCACCACCTGGAGCGACAGGCTCCGGGCCAGGGCGGCGATGGCGCGAATGATGGAAGCGTTCACCGGCATACGGTCCACCCCGCGCACGAAGGACTGGTCGATCTTCAGGCGGTCGATGGGAAAGCGGGTGAGATACCCCAGACTGGAAAACCCGGTGCCGAAGTCATCCAGGGACAGGCGCACCCCCGCCGCCTTCAACTCATTGAGCATGTCCAGCACCGCCGACGCCTTCTGCATCACCATGCTCTCGGTCAGCTCGAACTCGACACAGGCCGGATCGACGCCGGAATCCGACAACACCTGTTTCACCCGTTTCACAAAATCCGGCTGGCGGAACTGGAGGGCGGAGATGTTGACCCCCATGCGCAGAGAAGGGAGCCCCTGACGATTCCACTCCTGCAACTGGCGACAGGCCTCCGCCAGCACCCAATCGCCAATCGGCACGATCAGCCCGCTCTCCTCCGCGATCTCGATAAAGGAACCGGGGGCAAGCAGACCCCGCGAGGGGTGCACCCAGCGGATCAACGCCTCAACCCCCACCGGCATGCCGCGGGCGAGGTCAATCTGAGGCTGGTAGCACAGAGCGAACTCACCATGATCCAGGGCGCGCTTCAACTCCGCCTCCAGGGACGACTTCTCGCTGCAATAGGACGAAGCCCCCGGCTCGAAACTGCGAAAACCATTGCGACCGCTGGTTTTCACCTCATACATCGCGGCGTCCGCCTTGCTCAGCAGCGCCCCGGCGTCGCGGTCATCCTGGGGATACAGGGCGATGCCGATGCTGAGGCTCACGCGCATCTCCCGCTCCTGGATGCGAATCGGCTCGCGCATGGCCTGCACCAGACGTTGCGCCAGGCTTTCCGCATCCACCCGACCGCGCACCCCGTCCATGAGGATGGCGAACTCGTCGCCCCCCAGGCGCGCCACGGTATCGCTCTCGCGCGCGCATTCGCGCAGGCGCTGGGCGATGGCGCAAAGCAGACCGTCGCCAAAGGCATGGCCCATGGAATCGTTCACCTGCTTGAAGCGATCCACATCCACGAACAACAGGGCCACCTCCCGGTCATGGCGTAACGCCTCCCGGCACGCCTGGTTCAGGCGGTCGGTGAACAGCATGCGATTGGGGATGCCGGTAAGGGCGTCGTAGTGGGCCAGGTAATACAACTCCTCCTGCTTGCGGCGGGTGATCTCGCTGAGCAATTCATGGCTGCTGGCGATGCCCAGATAGCGGTTATCCCTGGTCACCACCAGGGCGCTGGTCATGGGCTGGGGATGCGCCCCCATGAGCTGTTCCGCCACATCGTCCAGGCTGGCGTCCGCCTCCACCACCATGGGCATCCGGGCCGGGTTGATCTCCGGGTGCTGCTCCAGAAAGAACCCCAGGCTGCGATGCCCGAACAACTCGCGCCGATAACGCCGGCTGAAAAACTCCATGAAGGGATGCCGGTCGATGATGGCCCAGGGCGCATACGCCTCATCCAGCACCGGCAAAGCGATGAGCGACAGGTCCGCCAGAAAGGTCTCATGGGCGTCCTGGCAACACGCCAGGCGCGACACCGCCGGCGCAGGACGCAACAGCCCGACCATGGTCGGGCCGTTGCGTCCGTTCGGCGGCGACGGCGGCGGCAGAAAACGAGGAGGGATGCGCAAGACGCCCCCCACGCTGCATTCACTCGGTAACGAACCCATGGGCCGACTCCTCTCAATGGCAGGGGCGCCCCAGGGTAGAGACCTTGTGTTACCAACCGGGTGTTACCCCGCGCGCGGCGGCAGGCGCGACACCGATGCGCACGTCGTCGATGTGGCTGTAGCGGGGGGGCATGGCGGTTTCAGTAGCGCAGGCGCCCTCGCCTGCCGGCATTTCATGGGCAAAAGGCAGGCGAGGGCGCCTGCGCTACGCGCTTACCTCGCGCAATACCTGTTCGAATCGCTCCACCACCGTACTCCAGGCCCGATTCCGCATGGTGGCGCGGGCGCGCTCGCCCAGATGTCGGCGCAGCGCGTCATCCTCGGCCAGGGCCAGCGCGGCGGCGGTAAAGGCGGCCTGATCGCCCGGCGACACGGTGCGTCCGTTCTCGCCATCGACGATGAGTTCCGCCGCCGCCGCGCTCTTGTAGGCCACCACCGCCAAGCCGCTGGCCATGGCCTCCGCCACCACATTGCCGTAGGTCTCGGTGAGGCTGGCGAACAGGAACAGGTCGGCGCTGGCGTAGTGGGCCGCCAGATCGGCATCGCGGCGCACCCCGGCGAAATGCTGGCCCTCCGGGGCCGCCTCCAGCCCGGCGCGGGCGGGGCCGTCGCCCACCCAGACCATGCGGCTGTCGGCGCGGCGGGCGAGGATGCCGGCAAAGGCGGTCTGCACATGGGTGAGGTTCTTCTCCGGGGCCAGGCGTCCCACATGCAGGCAGGCCAGACCGCCCTCGGGACAGCGCCAGTCCGCGCGCAGGGAGGCGGTGCGGCGCGCGGGGTCGAACAGCTCGACATCCACCCCGCGCCCCACCACCTGAACGCCGGGGATGCCCAGGCTGGCCAGTTCCGCCGCCAGGGCGTCGGTAGGGACCAGGGTGGCCTGAGTGCGGCGGTGAAAGCTGCGCAGGTAGGACGACACCGCCGGGCGCAGGAAGCCGAAGCCGTAATGCACGCTGTAATGGTCAAAATTGGTGTGAAAACCGCTGGTGACGGGGATGCCCAGACGGCGCGCCGCCGTCACGGCGGACCAGCCCAGAGGGCCTTCCGTCACCACATGCACCGCATCGGGCCGCCGTTTCTGCCAGCGCCGACCCAGCAGCCCCCCGGCGGGCCAGCCGAAGCGCACCTCGCGGTAGCCGGGCAGGCCCAGGCCTTGCACGCGCACGTCCGCACTGGCGGACTCGCCCGGTTGGCGGGGGCGGATCACCTCGATGTCATGGCCGCGTGCGCGCAGCCCCTGCACCATGCGCCCCACGGTCATGGCGACGCCGTTGACCTCCGGCGGATAGGTCTCGGTGACCAGGGCGATGTGGAGGATTTCGGATTTCGGATTTCGGATTTCGGCCAGCGGATAGGTCTCGGTGACCGTGGCGATGTGGAGGATTTCGGATTTCGGATTTCGGATTTCGGCCAGCGGATAGGTCTCGGTGACCGGGGATGTGGCGCTGCGGGGTCATCGCCATAACACGCAGCCCCACACCACCACCACGTTGACCAGGGCCAGCAGCACCGCGGCGCTGCCAATGTCCTTGGCGCGCTTGGAGAGGCGGTGGTTCTCCAGGGAAACCCGGTCCACCGTGGCCTCGATGGCGGAGTTGACCAGCTCCACCACCAGCACCAGAAACACGCTGGCAATCATCACCGCCCGTTCCAGGCCGGTAACGGGCAGGAACAGGGAGGCGCCGATCAACCAAAACGCCAGCCACACCTCCTGGCGAAAGGCGTCCTCATGGCGATAGGCGGCGCGAAAGCCGTCGAGCGAATAGTGCAGGGCGTTCCAGAGGCGCTGGAGACCGGTCTTGCCTTTGAAAGGGCTTTCCTGATTCATGGGCATTCCTGTTTGTGCGAATGAATTCGCACCTACGGGCCATCATGCATCGTCCGATACAAGCCGGCCAGCCTCGCCGCCAGGGCGCGGTCGGACCAGCGCGTGGCGTATTCCCGCGCCTCGGCGGACAGGCGGGTGCGCAGGTCCGGCTCTTTCATCAGGCGCACGATGGCCTCGGCAAAGGAATCCAGCTCCGCCAGAGGCGTCATGCAGCCCAGATTGGGGGCGAGGATGTCCTTGGTCCCCATGGCGGCCAGGCCGATCACCGGCAGGCCCTGGGCCATGGCCTCCAGCAGCACCAGGCCCTGGGTCTCGGTGAGTGAGGCGAACACGAAGGCGTCGGCGGCGGCGTAGCAGTCCGGCAGCTCGGTACGGCGGTCCAGATACCCCAGGAAGCGCACGTTCTCGTTCAGCCCCAAGGCGGCGACGCGGGCGCGCAGGTCTTCCAGGGCGGGGCCTTCGCCGGTCACCAGCAGGAGCAGGTTGGAGCGTTTGGCCACCGCCCTGGCAAAGGCGTCGATCAGAAAGTTCAGGTTCTTCTCATGCGCCACGCGCCCTACATAGAGGGCCACCGGGCGGTCCTCGGCGATGCCGTGCTGTGCGCGGAAACGGGCGCGGTCGCCGGACGAAAAGCGCGCCAGGGGGATGCCCGTGGGCACCACATGCAGGTCGGTGGTGACGCCGTAGTCGCGCAGGCGCTCACGCATGGCGGACGAGGGCACCACCACGGCATCCAGCGCATTGCACTGGCTTTTCGACACGCTGCGCGCTATGCCGCGCAGGAACGAGGCCGGGGCCACGCGGGCGTAGTGCTGAAAATATTCCTCGAACAGGGTGTGGTAGGTCGCCAGCACCGGACGTTTGAGCGCACGCGCCGCCTGCAGCCCGGCGTAATGCGCCGCGAAAGGGGTCTGGATGTGGATCACGTCGGCCCGCGCCGCCTCTCGTCGCACCGCCTGCGCCAACAGACGCCAGCGCGGCAGACGATCTTCCGGGCTGCCTGGCGCCGGCTTGCCGGGAATGCGCACGATACCGAGTTCGTCCGGCGGTTCACCGTTGTAGCGGGGGGCTACGAGGCGGATGTTCACGCCTTCCTGCGCCAGGGTCTGGCGGAAGGTCTCGATGGAGGTGGAGACGCCGTTGACGCGAGGGAAATAGACGTCCGAGACCATGAGGACATTGAGGACGTTGGGGACGCTGGGGGGGCTCATGCGGCTTCCTTTTGTAGCGCGGGATGAATCCCGCCATGGCCGGAAATTTCCGGCTCCGACTGGCGCAGGGCGGTTTCCATGACATACCAGTCCACCAGCTCCAGGCGGCCATCCATGTGTTCGACGATGGCGGTGCAGGAATCCACCCAGTCGCCGCAATTGACGTAGGTGACGCCCTCGATCTCCTTGATGGCGGCCCAGTGGATGTGCCCGCAGATCACGCCGTCATAGCCCTGGGCGCGGGCATGGCGGGTGACGGAATCTTCGAAATCAAAGATGAATTGCAGCGCCTTCTTGACCCGGCGCTTGGCGTAGCCGGCCAGGGACCAGTAGCCGGCGATACCGAAGCGGCGACGCCCCCAGGACACCCAGGTATTGAGCCGCACCAGCAGGTTGTAGGCCACGTCTCCCAGCACCGCGACCCAGCGGTGGTAGCGCGTCACCTCGTCGAACTCATCGCCGTGCACCAACAGGAAGCGGCGTCCGTCGGCAGTCTCGTGCACCGCCTCCATCTCCACGCGGATGTCGCCGAACACCGTACCGGCGTACTCGCGCAGGGCCTCGTCGTGGTTGCCCGGCACCAGCACGATGCGCTCGCCGTGGCGCGCCCGGCGCAGGAACTTCTGCACCACGGTGTTCTGGTCCCGGCTCCAGTGGATGCCGCGGGACATGGACCAGAAGTCGATGATGTCGCCGACCAGATACACGTTGTCGGCGGGGAACTCGCGCAGGAATTCAACCAGACGCCCGGCCTGGCAAGCCCGGGCGCCCAGGTGGATGTCAGACAGAAAAAGGGTGCGAACGCGCGGCATGGCCCGCATGGTGGGGGGGCTTTGTTACAACGCGGCCAAAGGAGGGTTACGGAAATGTGTCCGGGGCCGCGATCACGCCACCGTAACGGCGCGTTCATGTCTCTTCGCTAGATTTGCAGACTCCCGAATCTCGCAAGCCCTCTCGGGGGGCGGCTCGGGCGCCAACCACCTGGAGTTCTACATGACCGACCCACTGAGCAAGCACCACCCCCTGTCCCCCAACGGGCTGGACGATCTCTCCCGCAACGACTCGGGCAACGTGTCGCTGGAGCAGTTGCTGAACGCGCGCCTGAGCCGCCGCAGCGTACTCAAGGGCGGGTTTGGCCTCGCGGCCAGCAGCTTCTTTGGCGTGGGAATGGGTACAGCGGAAGAGGCCGCCGCTGCCGTCCCGTCCGCCCCTTTTGCGCTGGGATTCAATGCCGTCGCCAAGAGCGTGGCGGACGCCCTGACGGTCCCTCCCGGCTATCGCGCCACCGTGCTCTGGCGCGTGGGCGATCCCCTGCACGGAAACATCCCCGACTACGCCAATGACGGCAGCGACAGCGCCGCCAGCTTCGCCAGCCGCGCCGGCGACCACCACGACGGCATGCACTATTTCGGGCTAAACCAGGCCGGTACGGCGGCGGATGCCGCCAATTCCCGGCGCGGCCTGCTGGTGCTGAATCACGAGAACATCACCCAGGTTTTCCTCCACACCTCCGCCGAAGTCGCCGCCGGCATGCCCGCGACGGCGCGAGTGGCCGCCCAGATCGACAAGGAGGTGAACGCCCACGGCGTCTCCGTGATCGAGGTGGTGCGCGCGCAGGGCGGGTTCCGGGTCAACCAGGATTCCGGATGGAATCGCCGCATCACCGCCGCCAGTGTGGCCGACCTCTCCGGCCCGGCGCGGGGCGACGATCTGATGGTCACCCGCTTCTCCCCTTCCGGAGTCCAGACCCGCGGCACCCTGAACAATTGCGCCAACGGCTACACCCCCTGGGGCACTTACCTCACCTGCGAGGAAAACTGGGCCGGCTATTTCAAGACCCCGGCGCCCGCCGCCCTGAGCGCCCGCGCCCGCACCGCCCTGAAGCGCTATCACGGCGCCGCCGCCAAGCCCGGCAGCTACGGCTGGGCCAACCCCGCGGGCGGCGACGCCAGTGGCGCGGATCTCTACAACCGCTGGGATCTCACGCCGGGGACCGCCGCCGCCAGCGACTTCCGCCATGCCTCCAACACCATGGGCTGGGTGGTGGAGATCGACCCCTTCAATCCCGCCTCCACGCCGCGCAAGCGCACCGCCCTGGGCCGTTTCGCCCATGAAGGGGCCATGCCTGCCAAGGCCGTTGCGGGCAAGCCTCTGGTGTATTACATGGGGGATGACGCCCGCAACGAGTACCTCTACAAGTTCGTTTCCGCGCGCAACTGGGAGCCGGCGGACGCCGCTCTGGGCGGGCTGGTGATCGGCGACAAGTATCTGGATGACGGCAAGCTCTATGCAGCCCGGTTTCAGGCCGATGGCAGCGGCGAGTGGATCGAGCTGAAGCTGGGCCACCCCGCCATTGCCGCCTACCCGGCCTATGCCTTTGCCGACCAGGCGGACGTGCTGATCCACAGCCGTCTGGCCGCCGACGCCGTGGGGGCCACCCCCATGGACCGCCCGGAGTGGACCGGGGTGCATCCGGTCACGGGCGAGGTCTACCTCACCCTCACCAACAACTCCCAGCGCGGCAAGGTTGGCGGCAAGCCGCTGGATGCGGCCAACCCGCGTTACTACGACGATGGCGAAGGTCACACGGGCAACCCCAACGGCCACATCCTGCGCCTGCGCGAAAACGGCGGCATCCCCGCCGCCGCCTTCAAGTGGGACATCTACCTGTTCGCGGCGGAATCCGACCAGTTCGGCAACCCCCACATCAATGTCTCGGGCCTGAGCGATGACAACGACTTCTCCAGCCCGGACGGCCTCTGGTTCAGCCAGGCCGCGCCGGGCCTGATGTGGTTGCAGACGGATGACGGGGCCTACACCGACGTGAGCAACTGCATGATGCTGGCCGCCCTGCCCGGCAGGCAGGGCGACGGCGCGCCGGTAGAGATCATCAGCCGCGCCGTTCCGAGTCACGGCAACAGCGACCAGAGCGTGACCGCCCCGGCAGGCAAGCCCGCGACCCCGGCCACCCTGCGCCGCTTTCTGGTGGGGCCGAGGGGCTGCGAGATCACGGGCGTCAGCGAAACCCCGGACGGCAAGGCCCTGTTCGTCAACATCCAGCATCCGGGCGAACTGACCGCCGCCGCCGACATCGCCCATCCGGCTCGGTTCCAGAGCTGCTGGCCCGGCGCGGCGGGAGTGGACCGCCCGCGCTCCGCCACCCTGGTCATTACCAAAGAAGACGGCGGGCTGATCGGTCGCTGACGCCGGGTGAGTTCCCCTGTTTGGCGGCCTGCGGGCCGCCTTTTTTGTAACGATTTCTTCACGTCCGCTACATCGCGCCTTCACGCCAAAAACATAAGGTTGTAGCCGTTCACAACCGACAGGGGCCACCCATGCTGCATAGCGCACAGCTAGCCGCCGCCAGGAATCCGAGGCGTTTCAGCGTTCACCTTGCCAACCATGCCGACGAGGTGCGCGAAGCCCAGCGCCTGCGCTGGCTGGTGTTTGCCGAAGAGATGGGCGCGCGCCTCAATACGCCGGAACCCGGCCTGGACATTGATCTGTTCGACCACTGGTGCGATCACCTGCTGGTGCGGGACGAGGAAAGCGGCGAGGTGGTGGGCGCCTACCGCATCCTGGGGCCCGATGCCGCGCGCCAGGTGGGCAGCTTCTATTCCGACCAGGAGTTCGACCTGGTGCGTCTGGCCAACCTGCGCCGCCGCACCGTGGAGGTGGGCCGCTCCTGCGTGCATCCCGACTTCCGCACCGGCAGCGTCATTACCCAGCTCTGGGGCGGTCTGGCCGAATACATGCTGAAGAGCGGCCATGACTACATGATCGGCTGCGCCAGCATCGGCATGCAGGACGGCGGCCACAACGCCGCCGCCATCTGGCACAACGTGCGCGAGAAACATCTGGCCCCCATCGAGTGGCAGGTCACGCCGCGCTGCCCGCTGCCCCTGGAGGAACTGCCGGCCCTGGCCGCCCCCAGCATCCCGCCCCTGGTGAAGGGCTACCTGCGCCTGGGCGCATGGGTGGGCGGCGCGCCCGCCTGGGATCCGGACTTCAACACCGCCGACCTGTTCATCCTGCTTGCCATGCGCAACCTCAACCCGGCCTACGCGCGTCACTTCCTGGGCGGCAAGACCGCCTGATCCCGCGGGCGCTGCCGCCGCCCGCTTCCCCCCCTTCCCCCCCTCCCGCCCTGGTGCATTGCACCGGGGCATTTTTTTGCCTGCGCCTCGCCCAGGGGATATTCATAATGATCATTGAAATATCATATGTATCATTTCTTATACTTGTGCCATTATGAAGCCATGGTTCCCGGCAGATGAGTTTGTCGACCTTCCACGCCCCGCACGGCGCCCGTCCGGATCAACGCCCCACTGCACATCTGAGGCTGAACATGAACAAGATCATTCTCGTCGTAACGCAAGAGGCGGGCCTCCGCAAACAGATCACCATGACCCTGGATTTCGGCGACTACGACCTGCACGAGGCGGAAGACGGTATGCGCGGTCTGTACCTTGCACGCGGCCTGCGCCCGGATCTGGTGTTGCTGGACGGGCGGCTGACGGGCGAACTGGACGGCCTGCGCATGCTTGCCCGCATCCGCGAGGACTCCAGCCTGGGGCATACCCGCGTGATCGTGTTCCGGCCTCGGGGCGTCCATCAGGATGCGCCGTCCGACCTGGACGCGGATGCCTGTCTGGCAGAGGAATTCAGCGCACTGGAACTGATCGAGACGGTGGGACGGCTGCTGCCGCGAGAGGTGTTCGGGGAACCGCCGGGCTACGACCTGCCCCCGTGATGCCGCCGGAGGTCAGGCTGCCGGGGTGCGCCGCCGCGCCGACAGCATGGCCTGGACGAAGCCGCGCAATTCGTAGAACGGCACCGGCTTGGCAAACAGCGCGACATCACCCGGTAAACCGCCGCGGGCCTGGATGTCGGCGCCGTCCATGGCGCTGACGGCGATGATGTTCATGACATCCAGACGCGGGTCGGCGCGGATGGCGCGGATCATCTCGAAACCATCCATGCGCGGCATCATCAGGTCGGCAATGAGCAGGTCCGGGGTGTGCTTGCCTATCTCCAGCAAGGCGAGAAATCCGTTTTCCGCGACCCGCACCTTCAGCGGCATCTCCCAGCGGGCGATGCCGCGCAGGTACATCTCGCGGGTGATGGCGTCGTCCTCCACGATCAGCACGGAGAGCCCCTCCGGGGCGATGGACGGACGCCGCTCACGCCCCGCCAGATAGCCCTTTACGGATTCCACGAGGATGCGGCGATGACCGCCGGAGGTCTTCCAGGCCTGAAGCTCGCCGCGTTCCACCATGAGCTGGGCCGTGCGCAGGGAGACCCCGATCAACTTGGCGGCCTCCCGCGTGCTGCAATATTTCTCTTCTAGTGAAAAATCCATGGCTGCACGTTTGGTAGCAATTTATTCAATTGCCCCATTCTATGCAGTACGCGGGACAAAACAAACCCGCCATATCCGAAATTTGCCGAGTTGGCGGAGGTCGCCCCTCACAGGGCCTCCGCCGCCGCGCGCACCTCGGCGGCGATGGTCTCGGCGCAACGGCGCACCTGGGCGTCGTCCTGGCCTTCCACCATGACGCGGATCAGGGGTTCGGTGCCGGAAGGCCGCAGCAGTACGCGCCCGCTCTTCCCCAGTTCCGCTTCGACATCCTGCACGGCCTCCGCGACCCCGGCGTGGCCGTCGGTCTTGAAGCCCTTCACCACGCGCACGTTGATGAGCGTCTGGGGATAGACCGGGCAATCCCGCGCGTAATCGGCCAGGGCCAGTCCGGAGCGCTTGAGCGCGGCCAGCACCTGGAGCGCGGCGATGATGCCGTCGCCGGTGCTGTGCTTGTCCAGGCAGAGGATGTGGCCAGAGCCTTCTCCCCCCACCTGCCAGCCCTTCTTTTGCAGCAGTTCCAGCACATAGCGGTCGCCCACCTTGGCGCGCTCGAAGCCGCAACCCAGGGCGCGGATGGCCAGTTCCGCACCCAGGTTGGTCATGAGGGTGCCCGCCACGCCGCCCAGGGTCTCGCCCGTGGCCTGTCGATGGCGTGCGATGACGTAGAGCAGGCGGTCGCCATCCATGATCTGGCCGCGGGCGTCGGCCATCATCAGGCGGTCGCCGTCGCCGTCCAGGGCCACGCCCACGTCGGCCCCGTGCTGACGCACCGCCGCGGCCAGGGCGGCGGTATGGGTGGCGCCGCATTCGTGGTTGATGTTGAAGCCGTCCGGCTGGTTGCCGATGGGGATGACGTCAGCCCCGAGTTCGTGGAACACATGGGGGGCGATGTGGTAGCCGGCGCCGTGGGCGCAGTCCACCACGATGCGCAGGCCGCGCAGGTCCAGGTCGTTGGGGAAGGTGCTCTTGCAGAACTCGATGTAGCGCGCGGCGGCGTCGTCGATGCGCTTGACCTTGCCCAGGTCGTGCGCCGTGACGGTGCGGATGGGGGATTCCATGGCCTCTTCGATGGCCAGTTCCACCTCGTCCGGCAGCTTGGTCCCGGCGGCGGAGAAGAATTTGATGCCGTTGTCCTCGAACGGGTTGTGCGAGGCGGAGATGACGACGCCGGCCTGGAGGCGCAAGGCGCGCGTGAGGTAGGCGACGCCGGGTGTGGGGATGGGGCCGGTCAGGCGCACATCCACCCCGGCGGCGGTCAGCCCGGCCTCCAGGGCGGATTCCAGCATGTAGCCGGAGATGCGCGTGTCCTTGCCAATGAGCACCGCCGGATGCTCGCCCTTGAGGGCGTCGCGCTGGGTGGCGGCCAGCACCCGTCCGGCGGCGTAGCCCAGGCGCATGACCATGCCGGGGGTGATGGGGTCTTCGCCCACGAGTCCGCGAACGCCGTCGGTGCCGAAAAATCTCCTGCTCATGTCTTGTCTCCAATCACTTGCCAAACCTTGAGTGCGTCCACCGTCGCGGCCACGTCATGTACGCGCAGCAGGGCCGCGCCGCGCTGCGCCGCCAGGAGCGCCGCCGCCACGCTGGCGGCCTGCCGCTCCTGCACCGGGCGTCCGGCGAGGACGCCCAGCATGGATTTACGCGATACGCCCGCCAGCACGGGGGCGAGATCGCGCAGTGCGGCCAGTTGCCGGAACAGGGCGATATTGTGTTCCAGGGTCTTGCCGAAGCCGAAACCAGGGTCGATGAGCAGCCGTTCGCGGGCGATGCCGGCGTGCCGGGCCGCTTCCAGACGCGCCTTCAGGTAAGCGCCCACTTCCGTCGCCACATCGGCATAGACCGGGTCGGCCTGCATGGTGCGGGGCTCGCCCCGCATGTGCATGAGGCACAGGCCGCAGCCGGAGGCGGCCACCGCTTCCAGCGCGCCGGGGGCCTCCAGGGCCTTCACGTCGTTGATCATGTCCGCGCCGGCGGCGAGGGCGGCGCGCATCACGGCGGGCTTCATGGTGTCCACGGAGAGGGCCGCGCCGCAGTCGCGCAGCCCTTCCAGCACCGGCAGTACGCGCGCCATCTCCGCCTCCGCGTCCACCGGTTGTGCGCCGGGGCGGGTGGATTCGCCGCCGAGGTCCAGCAGGTCCGCCCCTTCCTCGCGCAGGCGCAGGCCCTGGGCGATGGCGCGGGCAGGGTCGAGGAAGCGCCCGCCGTCGGAGAAGGAGTCGGGGGTGACGTTGAGGATGCCCATGACCAGGGGGCGGTCGAGGGCGAAGGTAAAGCGTCCGCAGCGGAAACTCATCCCATCCGCGCCTTCAGCCAGGGGATGAGCTCCTCTACCGGCATGGCGCGGGCGTAGAGGTCGCCTTGCACCGTGTCGCACCCGGCCCCGTCCAGAAAGCCGGCCTGTTCCTCCGTCTCCACCCCTTCCGCCAGCACTTCCAGGCGCAGGGCGTGGGCCATGGCCATGATGGCGCGGATGATGGCGCTGGCGTTGGCGTCGCCCGGCGTGCCGGAGACGAAGGCGCGGTCGATCTTGAGACAGTCCAGCGGCAGTTGCCGCAGCATGGCAAGGGAGGAATAGCCGGTGCCGAAGTCGTCGATGGCGATGCGTATGCCCAGTTCGCGCAGGCGCACCAGGTTGGCGATGGAGGTGGCCGGGTCCGCCAGCAGGGTGCTTTCCGTCACTTCCAGTTCCAGGTGCGGGGCGGAACAGTCTGCGGCGGCCAGGGCGGCGGCCATGCGCGCGACAAAGTCCGGCTGCTGCAATTGCATCGGGGAGACATTCACCGCCACGCGCGGCAACAAGATGCCCTCTGCGCGCAGGGCCACGGCCAGGCCGCAGGCCTCGCGCAGCACCCAGTCGCCCAGGGCGTCGATCAGGCGCGCCTGCTCGGCCATGGGGATGAAATGGGAGGGGGCAATCAGGCCGTCGATCGGGTGGCGCCAGCGCAATAACGCCTCCACCCCGGCGAGGCGACCGCCATCCAGATGGATCTGGGGCTGGTACCAGACCTCCATCTCGCCGCGCGCCAGGGCGCCGCGCAGGTCATTCTCCAGACGCGCCCGCGCCGATGCGGCCTCGGACAGTTCCGGCTGAAACACGCGCACCTGCCCGCGCGCACGCGCCTTGGCCTCGGCCAGGGCCAGGTCGCCATTGCGCAGCAGCAGACCAACGCTGTCGCCATCTTCCGGGCAGCAGGTCAGGCCGGCGCTGGCGGAGAGGTGGTATTCCCCGCGCTCCAGGGGAAACGGCTGGCGCATCCGGTCAAGCAGGTTTTGCGCGCACAGGGCGGCCTGATGCCGGTCGGCGATGGGGGCGAGGATGGCGAACTCGTCCCCGGCCAGACGCGCTACGGTGTGGTCTTCCGGCAGCGCGGCGCGCAGGCGATCCGCCGCCAGGGTGAGCAGGTCGTCCCCGGTTTCCTGGCCGAAGCGGTCGTTGATGGCGCGGAATCCGTCCAGGCCCAGCAGCACCAGGGCAAAGCCGCCGCCCCCGGCGTGGGCGTGGTCGATGGCGTGTTGCAGGAATTCTTTCAGTCGCGCCCGATTGGGCAGGCCGGTCATGGGGTCGTAGCGCACGACCTGGGCGAGACCGACGGCGCGCCGGTCCACCTGCCCTTCCGGGGTCCAGGAAAACTGCGCCCCGGCCCCGTTAGCGGAGTCCATCAGCCGCCATCCGCCGCCGGGGTGGCCGTGGGGGCGGGGGCGCTGGGGCCGCTGCCGCCGGCGCTGCTGGCGGGGGGCGTCACCGGCTTGGGCGGACGCGGGGGCTGGCCGGTCATGATGTCTTCGATCTGCTCGCTGTCGATGGTCTCCCATTGCAGCAGGGCGGCGGTCATGGCCTCGACCTTGTCGCGGTTCTCTTCCAGCAGGCGGCGCGCCAGGGCGTATTGCTCGTCGATGATGCGGCGCACTTCCTTGTCCACCTGCTGCATGGTGGCCTCGGACACGCTCTTGTGGGTGGTGACGGAGCGGCCCAGGAACACCTCGCCTTCCTCCTCGCCGTACACCATCGGACCCAACGCGTCGGACATGCCCCACTGCGTCACCATGCGCCGGGCCAGATCGGTGGCGCGCTGGAAGTCGTTGGAAGCGCCGGTGGTCATCTGGTGCATGAACAGTTCTTCCGCGATGCGCCCGCCAAACAGTACGGCCAGGGTGGACATCAGACGGGTGCGGTCCTGGCTGTAGCGGTCTTCGGTGGGGAGCTGCATGGTCACGCCCAGGGCGCGACCGCGCGGGATGATGGTGACCTTGTGCACCGGGTCGGTCTTGGGCATGAGGCGCGCGACCACGGCATGGCCGGACTCGTGATACGCGGTGTTCTTGCGCTCTTCCTCGGGCATGACCATGGAACGGCGCTCGGCCCCCATCATGATCTTGTCCTTGGCGCGCTCGAAGTCCTCCATATCCACCACGCGCTTGTTGCTGCGGGCGGCGAACAGGGCGGCCTCGTTCACCAGGTTGGCCAGATCCGCGCCGGAGAAGCCGGGGGTGCCGCGCGCGATGATGTCGGCCTTCACGTCGGAGGACATGGGCACCTTGCGCATGTGCACCATGAGGATCTGCTCGCGCCCGCGGATGTCCGGTAGCGGCACCACTACCTGGCGGTCGAAGCGGCCCGGGCGCATCAGGGCGGGGTCGAGCACGTCAGGACGGTTGGTGGCGGCGATGATGATGACGCCGGAGGTGGGTTCGAAGCCGTCCATCTCCACCAGCAACTGGTTCAGGGTCTGTTCCCGTTCGTCGTTGCCGCCGCCCAAGCCCGCGCCGCGCTGACGTCCCACGGCGTCGATTTCGTCGATGAAGATGATGCAGGGGGAGTGTTTCTTGGCGTTCTCGAACATGTCGCGCACGCGCGCCGCGCCCACGCCCACGAACATTTCAACGAAATCGGAACCGGAGATGCTGAAGAACGGCACCTTGGCCTCGCCCGCGATGGCCTTGGCAAGCAGGGTCTTGCCGGTGCCGGGCGAGCCCACCATGAGCACGCCGCGCGGGATGCGTCCGCCCAGCTTCTGGAAGCGCGAGGGGTCGCGCAGGAATTCGACCAGTTCGCCCACTTCTTCCTTGGCCTCGTCGCAACCGGCCACGTCGGCGAAGGTGATGGTGTTGGTTTCCTGATCCAGCATGCGCGCCTTGCTCTTGCCGAAGGAGAACGCGCCGCCTTTGCCGCCGCCCTGCATCTGGCGCATGAAGAAGACCCATACGCCTATCAGCAGGATCATGGGGAACCAGGAGATGAAGATGCTCATCAGCATGGAGGGTTCTTCCTCCGGCTTGGCCTCGACCTGGACGCCGTTCTTGAGCAGGTCCGACACCATCCACGGGTCCGAGGGGGCGTAGGTGGTGAAGCGGCGACCATCCGCACCCACGCCGCGCAGGATGTGGCCCTCGATGCTGACCTTGGTGACCTGGCCGCTCTTTACGTCCTCAATGAACTGGGAATAGGCGAGTTGGGATTGGGCGCTGCCGCCAGGACGCGCGTTGAACTGGTTGAACACCGTCATCAGCACCAGGGCGATGACCAGCCAGACCGCGACGTTCTTGAAAAGGTTGTTCACTTCGACTCCTTGGCGGCAAAAACCGCATTACCCGCATTCTAACGGCGCACTACCCGACCTGCTTGAGGCCCCGCCCAAGCAGATAGCACTCCCGGCTGCGGTCCCGCGAGGCATCCGGATTGCGCGTGGCCACGCTTTTGAACACCCCGCGCATGGCCTTCACATATTCCTCAAAACCCGCGCCCTGAAATACCTTGATCAGAAAAGCGCCGTCCGGGGTCAGATACTTGGCGGCGAAATCCAGCGCAAGCTCGGCCAGGGCGTACACCCGCGCCTGATCTGACACGATGACGCCGGTGATATTGGGGGACATGTCGGAAAGTACAAGGTTCACGCGCCTTCCGGCCAGGGCGGCATCCACCTGGGCCAAGCCGGACTCCTCGCTGAAATCGCCCTGGATCAACTGCACGCCGTTGATGCCGGTCATCTCCAGGAGGTCGATGCCAATGATGACGCCCTGCCCTTTCATGCGTTGCGCCGCCACCTGGCACCAGCCGCCGGGGGCGCAGCCCAGGTCCACCACCACATGACCAGGCTTCAGCAGGCGGTCTCGGTCGTCGATCTCCATCAGCTTGAATGCGGCGCGCGAGCGCCAGCCCTGCGCAGTGGCCTGCTGCACATAGAAGTCGTTGACGTGGCGGTGATGCCATTCGCGGGTTTTGGCTTGTCGTTTCATTGTTGATCCACTTGAAAACCACTCATCCCCGCGCGTGCGGGGAGCCAGGTCGTTGCTTCTGCCGGGTTCCCGCCAACCAGGGGGCGCGTATTCCCCAGCCACTCTCTGACCGGTGTCAGATCACTCCAATCCACGGTCAATCCCAGGCTGCCGTCGTCGTTAATCACGCGTAAACGACTTCGATCCTTGGTCAAAAACAGCACCTTGCCGTAAACCTTGGGCACTCTGCGCGCCTTGCGAGCGGCGTCTTTCACGTTTTCCTTGGTTTCGACCAGGCGCGTCATGGGTTCGTCGCCGGGCACATGCGACAGGCACACGACGAAATCGGGGTAGAAATAATTTCGATGTTCGCCGCGTACCAGCTTCACTGCATATGGCTTGCGATCCGGGTTGCGGTGCCACCATTCAACGAAATCGGCGTGGTCCAGCGCACGGGCGAAATCGCGTTCCTCGCCATTCAGCTTGGAAGCCCCATCGAAGCGGCCCAAACGGGTTCCAGCTTCACCTCCGGACGACACCCCAGGCAGCACCCTGTCGGCCAGCCATTCCCGTTCTTCGAGCAGCAAGACGCCCTCTATCGCCGCCAGATCATCGTCGGAAGGCGGCAACACGCCGTAGATGTTTTTGCGCGAGGCCGCCAGGCTCAACGCCGTTGGAAACAACATCATGTCCGGCAGCGGTTCGGCGTCTTCCAGCGCAGTGAATTCCGCCACCAGGCTTTGCATCAACTCGGCCAGCGTATCGGCTTCACGCCGAATCACCCAATGCGCTGCATCGCGGGCGTGGCGATTCAGTTCGGCTTCACTTGGCCGGTCATCCGCTTCTATATCTTCGAACGCCTCATCGACAGACTCGCGCATCCGGCGCGCCAATACACCAACAATCAGCCGCACATCCTCGTCTTCCACCCCCGGCAGACTGCGCAATATCGCCACCGCCTCGCGCGCCATTGCGGCTCGGTCGGTGATGACCTGTACGTCTTCCTCGCTGCGCTGGCCCTGGGTCAACTCGGTATGCACCTCTTTTTCCTTCAAGCGGTTCAGTGCCGCGCGCACGGCGGTTCGCTTCAACTCACCCGAAATCGCCAGGCGGGTCGCCGCCGTCTCGGACACCGCCGACATATCGTCCATTTCCGGCTGCCGTTCGCGTTTCAACAGGGTGGGCAGATTGCGCAAACCGGTCATCCGGCGCGGGTAAGCGCGGATGTTTTTCTCGGCCAGCAACTCAAGCAGTTCCTCGCGCGAAGCGGGCATGGCCCGCCGCGCGCGCGGGGTTGCACTGGGCGGGACGGGCGCCATTTCATCCAACACATCAGCGCCATCCCACCCTGTCTCGGGCAGTGCGTCGAACAACGAGGGTTGCCTGTCGTCGTGCGGAATCACTGGCGACGCGGCCTCCTTCCGCTCGGTGCCGTCGGGCAAGGGCGCGTCGTACATCAAGGGCGGCTGCGAGTTGGGCCGGTTGGTGTAGACCAGCGCACCGGAGGCCATCTTTCGCGCCTCCAGCTTTTCGGTCTGGCCTTCCAGTTGCGACTTCACGCCGCTGGTCGCCTGCACCGCCGCCTCGAATCCACGCTGCGCTTCTGCGTCAGCAAGATAGACATGAGCCGTATTGAATTCATCCGGAATCGCATGCGGCTTTGGCCAGGCCTCGCGCACCGCTCGCGCCACCCGCATCACGCGACCGACGAACTGCATGGCGAAATCGCTGTCGTTGACCGATTTGGTAGAGGCCAGCACAAAGGCGCGCGGCGCATCGAAACCTGTCCCGGCCGACTGCTTGAAAATCAGCACTTCCTTGCTCGCGTCGTTGGCGATGGCCGCCATCAGCACCGGGTCGGGTGCATCCGACGAATGCTTGCCGATGGCGCCAGGGTGGACGCCGCACAGGTGGATCAAATCCTGTTCGGCTTCTTCCACGCTCTTGTCACCATTCGCAACCTGCACCAGCAACAGCGGCGTCAATGCCACTCCGGCTTCTTGCAGATGCCGCTTGATGCGTTGCGAGCGCTTCCAGGCCTGGCGCAGTACCGTGCGCTTCAAATCGGTCACGCTTTGCGCGCTCTGGCGCAAGTCGTACACCACCGCCTCGATATAGCGTTTGTTCAGGCGTGCATTGACCACCTCGTCACGGCTGGCGGCGAAGCTCTCAAAGGCGCTGTGACCGGACTGCTGCAAGAACTCCAGCAGCCGTGCATCCCTCGGCGTCGCCGTCGCCATGATCAAAAAATCCGGCGTCAGCCAGTGGGCGAACTGGCCGAATTCCGTGGTCTTATCCAGGCCGATATGCGCCTCGTCCACCACCAGACCAATGTTCAAGCCGCCGGCGCGGGCGCGTGCCACAAACGCCGCCAACGTGCGTTTGTCATCATCGCCGTCGGCGTTGTAATTCGCCCGACGATCCACCGCCCGCGCCACGCCCTGCGCGGTAGACAGCAACACCATGCCGGCCTGCGGCTCCTGATTACGGCCTCGGCTCAGCATCACCGGTGTCAGCCCGACGCAATTTGCCGCCAGCGCATCCTCGGTCTGCTGCACCAGGTTCACGAACGGCACGAACCAGAGCCAGAGCGTGAGCCGTTCCAGGCTGATGTTTTCCAGCACGCGCGAGATCACGAAGGTCTTGCCGGAACCGGTGGGCGCGCGCAGCAGACAAGGCGGCGCGGATTGGCGCAACAGCGCGCGCGTCATGCCGTCAATCAGCCCGGATTGAAAGACTTCCGGCTCCACCGCGCTGGATTGGGGGGCGATGATGTCGCCGACTCTCATGGCGCTTCCTCCCCAAATTTTGCGTTTTCCAGCAGGGCGCGATCCCGCTCCAGTTCGATGCGCAGTTCCTCTTCGCTGGGCAAAAACACCTGATATTTGCTGGCGAATAACTGTGGCCTGTCAGCCAACGCCGAATATTTCGCCACCGCTGCATTGCGTTCCGAGCACAGAATCAAACCGATGGTCGGGTTATCGCCCTCGCCGCGCTGTTGTTCATCAAACACCCGAACATACATATCCAGTTGGCCCACATCCTGATGCGTCAGCTTGCCCACCTTGAGATCAATCAGCACAAAGCATTTGAGCAGGTAGTTGTAGAACACCAGATCGACAAAGAAGTCGTCGCCTTCCACCTGCAAGCGCTTCTGCCGCGCCACGAAGGCGAAGCCCTTGCCCAGTTCCATCAAGAACTGCTGCAAGCGGTCGATCAAGCCTTGTTCGACCTCCTGTTCATACAGCGACGATCCCGACTGCACGCCGAGGAATTCCAGAACATACGGGTCGCGAATGAAATCACGCGGGTCGGGTGGGGTTTCGGCGGCGATTTTCCGCGTGGCTTCGTCGCGCACACCGTCCTGTCCTCCCTCCTGCTTCGAGCTGCTCAGCAAACGCTCGTAGTAGAGCGTGGAAATCTGGCGATCCAGCGCGCGTACGCTCCAGCATTGGCTGGCGGCTTCGTTGGCATACCAGGTGCGCGCTGCTTGGTTTCCCACCCGCATCAGGCAGCGATAGTGCGTCCAGGTCAATTCGCTACGCAGTGAGTAGCGAATCTCGTCCCAAGTGAAACTCAGGAAAAATTGCCTGAAATTGCGCAGGTTGACCAAGGTAAATCCCTTGCCGAACTCAGCCGTCAAGCGGCGCGACAGGTCAGCCAACACCGCCTTGCCATACGCGGCCCGCGCCTCCCCGCCTTGCTCATCCTCGACGATCAACTGCCCGATGCGCCAATAGGCTTGCACCATCGCGGCGTTGACCGCCCGCCGCGCCGTGGTGCGCGCCGCCAGCAACACCTCGCGGATGCCGCGATACAAATCCGCATCCGTTTTCGCAGGCAATGTGCTCATGCCGCGCTCCCCGCCTGCCCGCCCAACACCGCATCCATCAGGCTGTAGCAATTCGCCTCCACCCCGCGCGCGGCGAGTTTCTCGGCCAGGGTTTGCGGGCGCAGCGTGTACACCGCCAGACGCGCCGCGCCCGACTGCGCCGGCCAGACCGCCAGTTCCTTCAGCGTGGCGGCTTTGACCTTGCCGCACAGCAGCAATTCGCAATCACCCACGCGGCCCAGGCGTTTGATCGCGCCTTCCGGAACCGGTAGCACCGCGCCCAGACGCTTCAAGGCCAGCATCTGAAAGGCATGCTCAAGATCGACTTCGTGATGCGCATCCGCCGCTTCCACCTTGTCCAGTTGCAGATAGGCGAACTCGCCGCCCTGCTCAGGCGTGTAAGCCGGCTTGCTGCCGTAGCCAGCGATGACCCGGCGCAGGCGCTCGGCGCAGACATCGCGGCAGAGGTTTTTCCCCGGTTCCTTTTTCGTCGCCTCGGTGCTGGAACAGAGGATGAACTTCCGCTGGCCGCCGTCCTCGGCGTTGAGCTCCAGGACTGCCTGACCCGTGGTGCCGGAACCGGCGAAGAAGTCGAGGATGGTGTCGCCGGGGCGGGTGGCTTGTTGCAGCAGGTTTTTGATCAGGGAAAGCGGCTTGGCGTAGTTGAAGGCGCGGTCGCCGAAGATTTCCGCCACCATGCGCGCGCCTTCCTGGTTGGTGCTGGAGACGAAACTGCTCTCTGCTTCGTAACTGCCCTCTTCAAAACTGGGCACCACCCAACTGGAAAGCGGCTGCGTCTGGTTGCGCAAATCGGCCTTGTAGCGCTTGAACTGGGGTCTGCCGAAACCGACCGGGCGGCCCACCCAGAACGCCAGATTGGGCAGGTCGCGGCGCAGCAGCGGCGTCTTGCCGCTCTTGGGCACGTCGCCCGCGTCGATGGCGGCCAACAGCGCATCCAGCGTCGGCCAGGTTGCCACGCGCTGTTCGGTTGGGAAAAGGATCTGGCCCAGTTCGATGAAGGCCTCCATCGTCTTGGCCTGCACCGTCTGGCCTTCCTTCAGCCGCGCTTGCGAGGCATAGACCCAGACGCGATCCGGATTGGGCGGGTAAGCGATGGCGGTTTTCGGGTCGAGCAGCGGGTAATACAGGTTGGGGCGTTCCTTGTAGGAGAAGCCGAGCGTCAGGTCGCTTGTTCGCCAGTCGCCGCGCGGGTCGTTGTCCGGGTTGCCGTACATCTCGTAGCTTTTGTTGAAACCGTTGAAGCTGAAACCGGCGTTGCCATAGACCAGTACATGTTCGTGATCGACAGAGAGAAAGCATTGCTGGTCGGCGTTCGACCCCTGCCGGGTGCGCCAGGTGATGCTGCCCAGCCGCCGCCCCGGAAACACCTCATCCATCAGCAACTCCAGCCGCGCCCGGTTCTCATCGTTGATCGACACCAGGATCACGCCGTCCGGGGTCAGCAGGTCGCGCGCCAGGGTCAGGCGGCGGTAGAGGAATTCCAGCCACTGTGAATGCCGCCAGCGGTCGTTGGCGCCGACATAGCGGTCGTTGTAGACCCAGTCCTTGTTGCCGGTGTTGTAGGGCGGGTCGATGTAGATGACGCGCACTTTGGCGCGATGCGTGGCGCGTAACAGGCGCAGGGCGTCGAAGTTGTCGCCTTCGATGATCAGGTTGCGGTGGGGGGGGGTATCGAGCGGCGCTCCCTCTCCCCGGCCCTCCCCCGGAGGGGGAGGGGGAAAGACTTCCGCCAGCCGGGGGAGCACGACATCGGCGTTCAGCGCCCGGTCGCGCTCGATGGCGCTGGCTTCCCAGTACAGGCCCAACTTCTGTTTGGTGAGGTGTTCCACCAGCAGCCGACGCAACTGGTGTTCGTTGAGGCCGTCGAACTGGCCCAACAGGTCGGTTCCGCTCATGGGGTCCTATCCGTAGTCACGATTGCCACTGGTTTGAGTGTTGTTGCCTGATTCAAGTCCCGCTCCCCCTCTGCCGCGGCGGGTGCATTATCCCCGCCGCCCCGCTAGACTGCCCACCCCAATTTGACCCGGCTGCGCAACGTGAAAGAGCTCTCCCCCGAACAACGCAAATACCTCAAGTCCGAGGCCCATACCCTGAAGCCTGTGGTGATGATCGGCAGCGCCGGTCTGACCGAAGCGGTCATTCAGGAGGCGGAACGCGCCATCAAGGCGCATGAACTGATCAAGGTGCGGGTTTTTGGGGATGACCGCGAGGCGCGCGAGGCGTGGTTCATGGAGTTGTGCGCGGCGCTGGGGGCGGCGCCGGTGCAGCACATCGGCAAGCTGCTGGTGCTGTATCGCGCGGCGGAGAAGCCGAAGATCCAGTTACCTTGATTTGGCAACCAGGGTGAGACCAAGCAGGCTTTCGATCAGGTACACGGCGCTGGAAATGCCGTGCCAGGCGGCGAAGCGGTCTTTGAACAGGCTGTCCATCACGTCCTGGGCGCCGGCCTGATCCTTGAGTTCCTGCATGAGGGGCTGAATGCCGAACTGCTGGGCGGCGGTGAGCAGCAGCATCACCAGGACGATCCAGAAAAACCCCTGTTTGAACGCGGCCCCGCCCAGGCGGCCAAGCCTGAATACCAGCAGCCAGACCCCGCACACCAGCCCCACCCAGCCGATGTAACTGAACATCTTGCCCGCCAACATACCCGCCAGGGCGCGGTCTTCCAGGTTGTAGAACAAGGTGGGGGCAGCGAGGTAGCCGACCGCCCAGAGGCCGCCGCCCCATAACGCGACGGCCCAGGCGGCGAGGAGATCGGGGAGGCTTTTCACTGGCAGCCCCGTAGCGCCGGCATCCTTGCCGGCAGGTTGTGTGAACGAGCCGGCAAGGATGCCGGCGCTACGTCACAGATAGTGCACATCGACGATCTCGTAATGACGCAACCCGCCGGGGGCGTGCACGTCGGCGATGTCGCCGGCGTATTTACCGATCAGGGCGCGGGCGATGGGGGAGCCCACGGAGATCTTGCCGGCCTTGATGTCGGCCTCGTCGTCGCCCACGATCTGGTAGCGCACCTCGTCGCCCGTTTCGGCATCCGCCAGTTCCACGGTGGCGCCGAACACCACGCGGCCTTCGGCGTCGAGGTGGCGCGGGTCGATGATCTGGGCGTTGGACAGCTTGCCTTCGAGATCCTTGATGCGGCCTTCAATAAAGCCCTGCTTTTCCTTGGCGGCATCGTATTCGGCGTTTTCCGACAGGTCGCCGTGCGAGCGGGCCTCGGCGATGGCGGCGATGACGCTGGGCCGCTCCACGCTCTTCAGGCGTTGCAGTTCGTTGCGCAGCAGTTCTGCGCCGGTGACGGTGAGGGGAACCTTGCTCATGCGTTTTCCTTGGCGCTCAGGCGTTGGTGCAGGGCCTGCAACGGGTAGACGGTGATTTCACGCCGCTCCTTCATGCCCAGACAGGCGGCCTTGGCGCCGGCCAGGGTGGTGAAGTAGGTGACGTTCTGGGCCAGGGCGGCGGCGCGGATGGCGAAGGAGTCCTTCACCGCGCGCTTGTCTTCCACCACGTTGATGATCAGGTGAATCTCTTTGTTTTTGATCATGTCGACGATGTGGGGACGCCCCTCGGCCACCTTGTTGACCCGGCTGACGGGTACGCCGACGGCGTCGATGGCGCGGGCGGTGCCGCGGGTGGCGTAGAGCTTGAAGCCCAGTTCATGCAGGTGCTGGGCGATCTCGGCCACCTGCGGGTGTTCCGGGTCGCGCACCGAGATGAAGGCGTTGCCGTTGCGGGGCAGCTTCACGCTGGCGCCGTATTGCGCCTTGAGGAAGGCCTCGCCAAAGCTTTCGCCCACACCCATGACCTCGCCGGTGGATTTCATCTCCGGCCCCAACAGGGGGTCCACGCCGGGGAACTTGCGGAACGGGAACACCGCTTCCTTGACCGAGTAGTAGGGCGGGATGATCTCGTGTTCCGCGCCTTGCGATTTCAGGCTCTGGCCCGCCATGCAGCGGGCGGCGATCTTGGCGAGCTGGCGGCCCGTGGCCTTGGAGACGTAGGGCACGGTGCGCGAGGCGCGCGGGTTCACTTCCAGCACATACACCGTGGAATCGTCGCCCCGGCCCTTGATGGCGAACTGCACGTTCATCAGGCCGACCACATTGAGGGCGCGCGCCATGGCCACGGTCTGGCGGCGCAGTTCGTCCTGGATGGCGGGGGTGAGGCTGTAGGGCGGCAGGGAACAGGCGGAGTCGCCGGAGTGGACGCCGGCCTGCTCGATGTGTTCCATGATGCCGCCGATGAGTACCTGCTCGCCGTCGGAGAGGGCGTCCACGTCCACTTCGATGGCGTCATTCAGGAAGCGGTCGAGCAGCACGGGGGAGTCGTTGGAGACCTTCACCGCCTCGCGCATGTAGCGTTGCAGGTCGGCCTCTTCGCGCACGATCTCCATGGCGCGTCCGCCCAGGACGTAGGAGGGGCGCACCACCAGCGGGTAGCCGATCTCGGCGGCCAGACGGATGGCGTCCGGCTCGGTGCGGGCGGTACGGTTGGGCGGTTGCAGCAGACCCAACTGATGCAGCATCTTCTGGAAGCGCTCGCGGTCTTCGGCGGCGTCGATCATGTCCGGCGTGGTGCCGATGATGGGTACGCCGTTCTTTTCCAGGTCGCGCGCCAGCTTGAGCGGGGTCTGCCCGCCGTACTGGACGATGCCGCCCACCGGCTTTTCGATGCGCACGATCTCCAGCACGTCTTCCAGCGTGAGCGGCTCGAAGTAGAGGCGGTCGGAGGTGTCGTAGTCGGTGGACACGGTCTCCGGGTTGCAGTTGACCATGATGGTTTCGTACCCGTCCTCGCGCAGGGCGAGGGCCGCGTGGACGCAGCAGTAGTCGAACTCGATGCCCTGGCCGATGCGGTTGGGTCCGCCGCCCAGCACCATGATCTTTTTCTTGTCCGAGGGCTGCGCCTCGCACTCTTCCTCGTAGGTGGAATACAGGTAGGCGGTGGAGGTGGCGAATTCGGCGGCGCAGGTGTCCACCCGCTTGTATACGGGGTTGATGCCCTGAGCCCAGCGGCGCGCGCGAATTTCATGCTGGGTGCAGCCCAGCAGGGTGGCCAGGCGGCGGTCGGAGAAGCCGTTGCGCTTCAGTGTGGTGAGGTGGTCGCGGGACAGGTCCACCAGCTTCTTGCCCTGGATGGCCTGCTCCTGGCGCACCAGGTCTTCGATCTGGGCCAGGAACCAGGGGTCGATGTGGCTGATGGCGTGGATCTCGTCGAAGGCCATGCCGATGCGGAAGGCGTCGGCCACATAAAACAGGCGGTCGGCGCCGGGGTTGCCCATCTCGGATTTGATGACATCCTCGTCGGCGCTCTTCTCGTCCAGGCCGTCGGCCCCGGTCTCCAGGCCGCGCAGGGCCTTTTGCAGGGATTCCTGCTGGGTGCGGCCTATCGCCATGACTTCGCCCACGGACTTCATCTGGGTAGTGAGGCGGTCGTTGGCCTGGGGGAACTTTTCGAACGCGAAACGCGGGATCTTGGTGACGACGTAGTCGATGGAGGGCTCGAACGACGCCGGGGTGAGGCCGCCGGTGATGTCGTTGCGCAGTTCGTCCAGGGTGTAGCCCACCGCCAGCTTGGCCGCGACCTTGGCGATGGGGAAGCCGGTGGCCTTGGACGCCAGGGCGGAGGAACGCGATACGCGCGGGTTCATCTCGATGACGACCATGCGCCCGTCCGCCGGGTTGATGGCGAACTGCACGTTGGAACCGCCGGTATCCACGCCGATCTCGCGCAGCACGGCGATGGAGGCGTTGCGCAGGATCTGGTATTCGCGGTCGGTGAGGGTCTGGGCCGGGGCGACGGTGATGGAGTCGCCGGTGTGTACGCCCATGGGATCGAGGTTTTCGATGGAGCAGACGATGATGCAGTTGTCGGCGTGGTCGCGCACCACCTCCATCTCGAACTCTTTCCAGCCGATGAGGGATTCCTCGATCAGGAGTTCATGGGTGGGGGAGGCCTCCAGGCCGCGCTCGCAGATGGAGGCGAACTCTTCCATGTTGTAGGCGATGCCGCCGCCGCTGCCGCCCATGGTGAAGGAGGGGCGAATGATGTTGGGAAAGCCCAGGCCAGCCTGCACCTGCATCGCCTCTTCCATGCTGTGGGCGATGCCGGAACGGGCGGAACCGAGGCCGATTTTGGTCATGGCCTGCTTGAACTTTTCGCGGTCCTCGGCCTTGTCGATGGCCTCTTTCTTGGCGCCGATGAGTTCCACGCCGTACTTCTCCAGTACGCCATGGCGCGCGAGGTCGAGGGCGCAGTTGAGACCGGTCTGGCCGCCCATGGTGGGCAGGATGGCCATTTTTTCATCCGGATAGGATTGGCGTTCCTGCTCGATGATGCGTTCCACCGTCTGCCAGTTGATCGGCTCGATGTAGGTGGCGTCTGCCGTCTCCGGGTCGGTCATGATGGTGGCCGGGTTGGAGTTCACCAGGATCACCCGGTAGCCCTCCTGGCGTAGCGCCTTGCAGGCCTGAGCGCCGGAATAGTCGAACTCGCAGGCCTGGCCGATGACGATGGGGCCGGCGCCGATGATGAGGATGGAGTGGAGGTCGGTGCGCTTAGGCATTTTTCTTCTCTCGCATCAGACCGATGAAGCGGTCGAACAGATAACTGACATCGTGAGGTCCGGGGCTGGCTTCCGGGTGGCCCTGGAAACTGAAGGCGGGCGCGTCGGTGCGGGCGATGCCTTGCAGGGAGCCGTCGAACAGCGAGACATGGGTAGCGCGCAGGTTGGCCGGCAGCGTCGCCGCATCGACCGCGAAGCCGTGGTTCTGGCTGGTGATCATCACCCGCTTGCTGTCCAGGTCTTGCACCGGATGGTTGCCGCCGTGATGGCCAAACTTCATCTTGATGGTGCGCGCGCCGGAGGCGAGACCGAGAAGCTGGTGCCCCAGGCAGATGCCGTAGGTGGGAATGCGCGCGACCAGGATCTCCTGGATGGCGCGGATGGCGTAGTCGCAGGGTTCCGGGTCGCCGGGGCCATTGGAAAGGAAAACGCCGTCCGGATTCATGGCCAGCACTTCTGCGGCGGGGGTCTGGGCGGGGACCACGATGACGTCACAGCCGCGGCTGGTGAGCATGCGCAGGATGTTGCGCTTCACTCCGTAGTCGTAGGCCACCACCTTGTAGCTGGCGCTGGCGGGCTGGGTGAAGCCCCTGCCGAGCGCCCATTCGCCTTCTTCCCATTTCTCGGCTTGAGCGCGGGTCACCACCTTCGCCAGATCCTGGCCGGCCATGCTGGGGCAGGCGCGGGCATGGGCGATGGCGGCGGCCTCATCAACCTGGCCCGACAGAATGCAGCCGTTCTGGGCGCCCTTTTCGCGTAGCAGACGAGTGAGCTTGCGGGTGTCGATGCCGGCGATGGCAGCAACGCCGTGAGCCCTCAGGTACTCCGACAGAGTGCGGCGCTGGCGGAAGTTGCTGGAGAGTAAAGGCAAATCCCGGATGATCAGGCCGGAAGCATGGATGTGAGGCGACTCTTCATCCTCGTCATTGGTACCGACATTGCCAATGTGAGGATAGGTAAGAGTAACAATCTGCCGACAATACGAGGGATCGGTAAGGATCTCCTGATAGCCGTTGATGGAGGTGTTAAAGACCACCTCGCCAATGCCGGCGCCCGTGGCGCCAATCCCATAACCGCGGAACAAGGTTCCGTCAGCCAGGGCAAGAATTGCAGGCTCGAACACAGATAACCCCTGGTTCAGATGTGACAAGCGGGACGGACTCACGTCCATCCCGCCGGTGTGTTTCAGGCTGGATTATATCGGCGGCGACCTGACCATCTCAAGCCATGGTCAGGTTCGCGCGCCTTCAAAGTAAAAAGGCCCGCGGGAGCGGGCCTTTTTGGAGGGGGGGAGTCTGGCGATGACCTACTTTCGCGAGCGCGGGGCTCACTATCATTGGCGCTGGGGTGTTTCACGGTCCTGTTCGGGAAGGGAAGGGGTGGTTCCGC
>JACRNB010000006.1 GCA_016219425.1 Betaproteobacteria bacterium
GAGATGGTGATGCCTGGGGACAACATCAGCATCACGGTTGCGCTGATCGCCCCCATCGCCATGGAAGACGGCCTGCGCTTCGCCATCCGCGAAGGCGGTCGTACCGTCGGCGCCGGCGTCGTTGCAAAGATCATCGAGTAAGGAAAAGCGTTCGATGACAAAAGGCGGAGTGATCCGCCTTTTGTCGTCAGTACTACAGGCCAGTAGCTCAATTGGCAGAGCGTCGGTCTCCAAAACCGAAGGTTGGGGGTTCGATTCCCTCCTGGCCTGCCACACAACATAGACGGAATAAGCCGCGTAAAGCGATCCCTCATGGCGGATAACATCAAATTGCTGGCTGCCGGCCTGCTGATCGTGGCTGGCATCGCTGGTTTCTACCTGTTGGCGGACATGCCAGCGGTCGTGCGTGTGCTGTCGGTCCTCGCGGGTTTGGGGCTTGCCGCTGCGGTGGCCTGGTACACCGAATCGGGTCGCCAGTTCTATGCCTTCGGCCAGGAGTCTGTGGTGGAGGCGCGCAAGGTGGTGTGGCCGACCCGCAAGGAAACGATGCAGAGCACGGGGGTGGTGATCGCCTTCGTGATCGTTACTGCGCTGTTCCTCTGGCTGGTGGAT
Source organism: Betaproteobacteria bacterium (assembly GCA_016219425.1). Classification (GTDB taxonomy): domain Bacteria; phylum Pseudomonadota; class Gammaproteobacteria; order Burkholderiales; family Thiobacillaceae; genus PFJX01. The sequence goes on from JACRNB010000006.1 coordinate 613, forward strand.
GGCGCCCTCACCTGGGTGGTGCAGCTTCTCATGGGTAGGGGTGAGTGATGACGATGCAATGGTATGTGGTTCACGCCTATTCCGGCTTCGAGAAGAGCGTCCAGCGCACCCTGAAGGAGCGCATTGAGCGCGCGGGGATGCAGGATCAGTTTGGCGAGGTGTTGGTGCCGGTGGAAGAGGTCGTCGAGATGAAGGGCGGCCAGAAGCGCACCACCGAGCGCAAGTTCTTCCCCGGCTATGTGCTGGTGCAGATGGAGATGAATGACGACTCCTGGCATCTGGTGAAGAGCACCGCCAAGGTGACGGGGTTTGTCGGCGGTACCGCCAATAAACCCGCCCCGATCAGTGAGAAGGAAGTTCAGGCCATCCTGCATCAGATGCAGGAAGGCGTGGAAAAGCCCAAGCACAAGATCACCTTCGAGATCGGTGAGATGGTGCGGGTGGTGGATGGTCCGTTCAACGAATTCAACGGCAGCGTGGAAGACGTGAACTACGAAAAGAACAAGCTGCGTGTGTCGGTGACCATTTTTGGTCGCGCCACGCCGGTGGAACTGGATTTTTCCCAGATCGAAAAGGCCTGAGGCCGGATCGGTTTGCGCCGGGTAGGCCCGGCAAGAGGAGCGTCAACGGGGAAACCCGGGATGCGATTGAACTCACCTTCAGGAGTTAAACATGGCCAAGAAGATCGTCGGCTACGTCAAGCTGCAAGTCCCGGCTGGCAAAGCCAATCCCTCGCCGCCCATCGGCCCAGCACTGGGTCAGCGCGGCCTCAACATCATGGAATTCTGCAAGTCCTTCAATGCCCAGACCCAGGGTCTGGAGCCGGGCCTGCCGATTCCCGTGGTGATCACCGCTTACGCGGACAAGTCCTTCACCTTCATCATGAAGACGCCCCCGGCGACGATTCTGGTGAAGAAGGCTGCCGGCATCACCAAGGGCAGCGCCAAGCCGCATACCGACAAGGTGGGCACCATCACCCGCGCCCAGCTGGAAGAGATTGCCAAGACCAAGATGCCCGACCTGACTGCCTCCGACATGGACGCCGCCGTGCGCACCATCGCCGGTTCCGCCCGCAGCATGGGCCTCAACGTGGAGGGGGTGTGACATGGCTTCCAAGCGAATCAAGTCCCTGAAGGCCACGGTCGAGCGGACCAAGAACTATCCCATCGACGAGGCGCTGGCCCTGGTAAAGGGCGCCGCCACTGCCAAGTTTGATGAATCCATTGATGTTGCCGTCAATCTCGGCGTTGATCCGCGCAAGTCCGACCAAGTGGTGCGGGGCTCCGTGGTGATGCCGCGCGGCATTGGCAAGACGGTGCGTGTTGCCGTGTTCGCCCAGGGCGCCAACGTCGAGGTGGCCAAGGCCGCCGGCGCCGACATCGTCGGTTTTGAAGATCTGGCCGCCGACGTGAAGGCCGGCAAGATGGATTTCGACGTGGTTATCGCCACTCCGGACGCCATGCGCGTGGTCGGTCAGTTGGGCCAGATTCTGGGTCCGCGCGGCCTGATGCCGAACCCCAAGGTCGGCACCGTCACCCCCAACGTGGCGGAAGCGGTGAAGAACGCCAAGGCCGGTCAGGTGCAGTACCGCACCGACAAGGCCGGCATCATTCACGCCACCATCGGTCGCGCCTCGTTCGAGCCTGCGGCCCTGCGCGAGAACCTCGCTGCGCTGATCGAGGCCCTGAACAAGGCCAAGCCCGCCGCCAGCAAGGGCGTGTACATGAAGAAAGTGTCCGTCTCCAGCACCATGGGGATCGGCGTGCGCGTGGACCAGACCAGTCTGGCTGCGCAGTAATTACTGGACCCCCGCTTTCGCGGGGGGCGGACTTTGGGCCGTCGTCCGCCCGGAAACGGAAGGATGGCGGATCGTCAAAGACCGCAGGCGCTGCGGGCGTGGTTGGCCCAAGGCTTAATGGCAACGGCCTGCGCAGACGGTGTAACCCGAACAGGATTGATGGCCGTATGTGTCTACAGTCGGCAAGACTCCTGGTTCAGGTCGCCGTGGGTGCGGCGTGATGGATGTGAGTCCTCTCGCCGTGTGTTGACTTGATAGGAGGAAAGACCTTGAGTCTGAATCTCGATGACAAAAAAGCCGTAGTGGCGGAGGTGTCGGCACAGGTAGCCAGCGCCCAGACCATCGTTGTGGCCGAATACCGCGGCGTCAAGGTGAGTGATCTCACCGTGCTGCGCAAGAAGGCCCGCGAATCTGGCGTGTACCTGCGTGTGTTGAAAAACACCCTCGTTCGTCGTGCGGTGGCGGAAACCTCGTTCGCCGGTTTGGCCGAGCACATGGTCGGCCCGCTGATCTACAGCGTGTCCACCGACCCGGTGGCTGCCGCCAAGGTGTTGAACGACTTCGCCAAGACCAATGACAAGCTGGTCATGAAGGCGGGTTCTTACGCCGGCAAGGTGCTGGATACCGCGGGCGTACAAGCCCTGGCGTCCATCCCCAGCCGCGAAGTGCTGCTGTCCAAGCTGCTGGGCGTCATGCAGGCCCCGGTGTCCGGTTTTGCCGGCGCCCTGGCTGCACTCGCCAAGCAACGCGAGGAAGCCGCCGCACCCGCCGCGGAAGCGGTCGCCGCCTGATCGCACGATCCCCACATATCTCAATCTGGAGTTTTGAACATGGCTATTAGCAAAGAAGACATCCTGGAAGCCGTCGGCGCGATGACGGTGATGGAACTGAACGATCTGGTAAAGGCGTTCGAAGAGAAGTTCGGCGTTTCCGCCGCTTCCATGGCGGTGGCCGGCCCTGGCGCCGGTCCTGCTGCGGTGGTGGAAGAGCAGACCGAATTCACCGTGATCCTGACCGCCGCTGGCGCCAACAAGGTTGGCACCATCAAGGTGGTTCGCGCCCTCACCGGTCTGGGTCTGAAGGAAGCCAAGGATCTGGTGGACGGCGCTCCCAAGCCCGTCAAGGAAGGCTGTCCCAAGGCCGAAGCCGACGACATCCTCAAGCAATTGGTGGAAGCCGGCGCCACTGCCGAGATCAAGTAATTCGGACGTGGCTGGTCAAAGGCTGGCGGTCAAAAGACCGCCGGCCTTTTGCCGCTTCATGGCGTATTACCAGGCGCCAAGCACCAGGATTTACCCGACGTGAACCCTGACGCCTGATTCCTGTCCCTGACACGGAGCTGTTATGAGCTACACATTTGCCGAGAAAAAACGCCTTCGCAAGAGCTTCGCCAAGCGCGAAAGCGTCCTGCCCGTTCCCTACATGCTGACTACGCAGATCGAGTCGTTCCGACACTATCTGCAAGAAGGCGTGACCGTGGAGGCGCGCGGTGACGTGGGTCTGCAAGCCGCGTTCAAGTCGATCTTCCCGATCTCCAGCCACAGCGGCAACGCCCGCCTGGAGTTTGTCAGCTACCAGCTCGGCACCCCCGTGTTCGACATCGTCGAATGCCAGCAACGCGGTCTGACCTTCGCCGCCAGCGTGCGCGCCCGGGTGCGTCTGGTCATCCTCGACCGCGAGAGCGTCAAGGAGAAGATCAAGGAAGTGAAGGAGCAGGAGGTCTACATGGGCGAGATGCCCCTGATGACCCCCAACGGCTCCTTCGTCATCAACGGCACCGAGCGCGTCATCGTCTCCCAGTTGCACCGCTCCCCCGGCGTGTTCTTCGAGCATGACCGCGGCAAGACCCATTCCTCCGGCAAGCTGTTGTTCTCCGCCCGCATCATTCCCTACCGCGGCTCCTGGCTGGACTTCGAGTTCGATCCCAAGGACTTCGTGTATTTCCGCGTCGACCGCCGCCGCAAGATGCCGGTCACCATCCTGCTCAAGGCCCTGGGATACAACTACGAGCAGATCCTGGACATGTTCTTCGAGAAGGAGAACTTCCACATCGGCAAGAAGGGCATCGAGTTCGAGCTGAAGCCGGAGCGCCTCAAGGGCGAGACCGCCAAGTTCGACATCGTCGCCAAGGACGGCAAGGTTGTGGTCGCCAAGGACAAGCGCATCACCGCCAAGCACATCCGTGACCTGGAGGCCGCCGGCATCAAGAAACTGGTGGTGGACAACGACTTCGTGCTGGGCCGGGTGCTGGCGCGCAACCTGATTGACAAGGAATCCGGCGAACTGCTGGCCCGCGCCAACGAAGAGATCACCGAGGCCCTGCTGCCCAAGATTCTCGAAAGCGGCGTGACGGAATTCCAGACCCTGTTCATCAACGAACTGGACCACGGCCCCTTCATCTCCCAGACCCTGCGCGTGGACGAGACCGTGGATCAGTGGACCGCCCGCGTCGCCATCTACCGCATGATGCGTCCCGGCGAGCCGCCCACCGAAGAGGCGGTCGAGGCCCTGTTCAATCGCCTGTTCTTCAATGGCGAGGCCTACGACCTGTCCAAGGTCGGTCGCATGAAGTTCAACCGCCGCGTGGGCGCCCCGGCCAAGACCAGCTACGAGATCACGTTCAACCTGCACCACCGCGAGAACAAGCTGCCGCAGGCCCTGCGCGACTACTTCGGGGTCTGCCCCGAGTCCAGCCTGATCAAGGCCAGCCTGGAAGACATCGCCACGCGGGAAGAGGCCGAGGCCCGTCTTGCCGACATGACCAAGCACCTCAAGGCCGCCGGTTTCGACCCCAAACTGCTCAACGCCAAGGTGGAAGAGCGCTTCACCCTGAGCCCGCGTGACATCGTTGATGTCGTGCGCATCCTGGTGGAACTGCGCAATGGTCGCGGCGAGATCGACGACATCGACCACCTGGGCAACCGTCGCGTGCGTTCCGTGGGCGAACTGGCGGAAAACCAGTTCCGCGCCGGTCTGGTGCGCGTGGAGCGCGCCGTGAAGGAGCGTCTGTCCCAGGCTGAGTCCGAGAACCTGATGCCGCACGACCTGATCAACGCCAAGCCGATCAGCGCCGCGATCAAGGAATTCTTCGGCTCCAGCCAGTTGTCGCAGTTCATGGACCAGACCAACCCCTTGTCCGAGATCACCCACAAGCGGCGCATCTCCGCCCTGGGCCCCGGCGGCCTGACGCGCGAACGCGCCGGCTGCGAGGTGCGCGACGTGCACCCCACCCACTACGGTCGCGTTTGCCCGATTGAGACCCCGGAAGGCCCGAACATCGGCCTGATCAACTCCCTGGCCCTGTACGCCCGCACCAACGAGTACGGCTTCATCGAGACCCCCTACCGCAAGGTGGCGGACGCCAAGGTGACGGATCAGATCGAGTACCTGTCCGCCATCGAGGAAGTGCAGTACGTCATCGCCCAGGCCAATGCCGAGCTGGACGCCAAGGGCGCCTTCACTGGCGATCTGGTGTCCTGTCGCAGCAAAAACGAATTCACCCTGGCGACCCCGGATCGCATCCAGTACATGGACGTGGCCCCCTCCCAGATCGTGTCCGTGGCCGCCTCGCTCATCCCCTTCCTGGAGCATGACGACGCCAACCGCGCCCTGATGGGTTCCAACATGCAGCGTCAGGCCGTGCCCTGCCTGCGTCCGGACAAGCCGCTGGTCGGCACCGGCATCGAGCGCACCGCTGCGGTCGACTCCGGCACCGTGGTCACCGCCCATCGCGGCGGCATGGTCGATTACGTCGATGCCAGCCGCGTTGTGGTGCGCGTCAACGACGACGAAGCCGTGCCGGGCAAGGTGGGCGTGGACATCTACACCCTCACCAAGTACCAGCGTTCCAACCAGAACACCAACATCAACCAGCGCCCCCTGGTGCGTCTGGGCGACAAGATCGCCCGCGGCGACGTGATCGCCGACGGCGCTTCCACCGACAAGGGTGAACTGGCCCTGGGGCAGAACATGCTGGTCGCGTTCATGCCCTGGAACGGCTACAACTTCGAAGACTCCATCCTCATCTCCGAGCGCGTGGTGGCGGAAGATCGCTTCACCTCCATCCACATCGAGGAGCTCTCGGTGGTGGCGCGCGACACCAAGCCGGGGCCGGAAGAGATCACGCGCGACATCTCCAGTCTGGCGCAGACCCAGATGGGCCGCCTGGACGAGGCCGGCATCATCCATGTGGGCGCCGAGGTCACCGCTGGCGACGTGCTGGTGGGCAAGGTCACCCCCAAGGGCGAGACCCAGCTCACGCCGGAAGAAAAGCTGCTGCGGGCCATCTTCGGCGAGAAGGCTTCCGACGTGAAGGACACCTCCCTGCGCGTGCCCACGGGCATGAACGGCACCGTCATCGACGTGCAGGTGTTCACCCGCGAAGGCATCGAACGGGACACCCGCGCCAACGCCATCATCGAGTCCCAGATCCGCGCCTACCAAAAGGATTTGGCCGACCAGATGCGCATCGTGGAAGAGGACGCCTTCGCCCGTATGCGCCGCATGCTCACTGGCAAGGCGGCCAAGGGCGGTCCCAAGAAGCTGGGCAAGACGGACATCACCGAGGCCTACCTGGACGACGTCAACCCTCATGACTGGTTCGACATCCGCGTTGCCGACGAAGACCTGGCGCGCCAGATGGAAGGCATCAAGGACGCCCTGGACAAGCAGCGCGAAGAGTTCGACCGCATGCTGGAGACCAAGAAGAAAAAGCTCACCCAGGGCGACGAACTGCCGCCCGGCGTGATCAAGATGGTCAAGGTCTATCTGGCGGTGAAGCGTCGCCTGCAACCTGGCGACAAGATGGCCGGTCGTCACGGCAACAAGGGCGTGATCTCCAAGATCGTCGCAGTGGAAGACATGCCCTTCATGGCCGACGGCGCTCCGGTGGACATCGTGCTGAACCCCCTGGGCGTGCCGTCGCGGATGAACGTGGGCCAGATCCTGGAGACCCACCTGGGCTGGGCCGCGCGCGGTCTGGGCGAGCGCATCAACGAGATGCTGGAAGCCCACGTCAAGGCGGGCGAGGTGCGCAAGTTCCTGGAGAAGATCTACAACGCCTCCGGCAAGCAGGAAGACATCAAGGGCCTCACCGACGGCGAGATCCTGGAGATGGCGGGCAACCTGACCAAGGGCGTCCCCTTCGCCACCCCGGTGTTCGACGGCGCCCATGAAGGCGAGATCAAGACCATGCTCGACCTCGCCTTCCCCGACAGCGACCCGCGCACCCAGCGTAACGGCTTCACCCCGGCCAAGACCCAGGTGCAGTTGTACGACGGACGTTCCGGCGAGGCCTTCGACCGCACCACCACCGTGGGCATCATGCATGTGCTGAAGCTGCACCACCTGGTGGACGACAAGATGCACGCCCGTTCCACCGGCCCCTACTCCCTGGTCACCCAGCAGCCTCTCGGCGGCAAGGCCCAGTTCGGCGGCCAGCGCTTCGGTGAAATGGAAGTGTGGGCGCTGGAGGCCTACGGCGCGTCTTACACCCTGCAGGAGATGCTCACCGTCAAGTCGGACGACGTCTCGGGCCGTACCAAGGTGTACGAAAACATCGTCAAGGGCGAGCACAGGATCGACGCCGGCATGCCGGAGTCCTTCAACGTGCTGGTGAAGGAAATCCGGTCTCTGGCCATCGACATCGACCTCGAGCGTTATTAATCGGGTCTCAGGAGCAAAGCGAACATGAAAGCCCTACTCGATCTGTTCAAGCAAGTCACCCAGGACGAGGAATTCGACGCCATCAAGATCGGCCTCGCCTCGCCCGACAAGATCCGCGCCTGGTCCTATGGCGAGGTGAAGAAACCGGAGACCATCAACTACCGGACCTTCAAGCCGGAACGCGACGGCCTGTTCTGCGCCAAGATCTTCGGCCCGATCAAGGACTACGAGTGCCTGTGCGGCAAGTACAAGCGCTTGAAGCACCGCGGCGTGATCTGCGAGAAGTGCGGCGTGGAAGTCACCCAGGCCAAGGTGCGCCGTGAGCGCATGGGCCACATCGAACTGGCCAGCCCGGTCGCCCACATCTGGTTCCTCAAGTCCTTGCCCAGCCGCCTCGGCATGGTGCTGGACATGACCCTGCGCGACATCGAGCGGGTGCTGTACTTCGAAGCCTTCGTCATCACCGACCCCGGCATGACCCCGCTCAACCGCTGCCAGTTGCTGACGGAAGAGGATTACCTCTCCAAGCTGGAAGAGTACGGCGACGAGTTCAAGGCCAGCATGGGCGCTGAAGGGATCCGCGACCTGCTCAAGGGCATCATCCTGCCCACGGAAGTGGAAAAACTGCGCTCCGACCTGGGCAAGACCAGCTCCGAGACCAAGATCAAGAAGTACGCCAAGCGCCTCAAGGTGCTGGAAGCCTTCATGAAGTCCGGCATCAAGCCCGAGTGGATGATCCTGGAAGTGCTGCCGGTGCTGCCGCCTGAGCTGCGCCCCCTGGTGCCGCTGGATGGCGGTCGTTTCGCCACCTCCGACCTGAACGACCTGTACCGCCGCGTCATCAACCGCAACAACCGTCTCAAGCGCCTGCTCGAACTCAAGGCCCCGGACATCATCGTGCGCAACGAAAAGCGCATGTTGCAAGAGGCGGTGGACTCCCTGCTGGACAACGGTCGTCGCGGCAAGGCCATGACCGGCGCCAACAAGCGCCAGTTGAAGTCCCTGGCCGACATGATCAAGGGCAAGGGCGGTCGCTTCCGTCAGAACCTGCTGGGCAAGCGCGTGGACTACTCCGGTCGTTCCGTCATCGTCGTGGGCCCCACCCTCAAGCTGCACCAGTGCGGCCTGCCCAAGCTGATGGCCCTGGAGCTGTTCAAGCCCTTCATCTTCAACCGCCTTGAAGTCATGGGCCTGGCCACCACCATCAAGGCTGCCAAGCGCATGGTGGAAGACGAAGAGCCGGTGGTGTGGGACATCCTGGAAGAGGTGATCCGCGAGCATCCGGTCATGCTCAACCGCGCCCCCACCCTGCACCGTCTCGGCATCCAGGCCTTCGAGCCCACCCTGATCGAGGGCAAGGCGATCCAGTTGCACCCCCTGGTCTGTACCGCCTTCAACGCCGACTTCGACGGCGACCAGATGGCCGTGCACGTCCCCCTGTCGCTGGAAGCGCAGATGGAAGCCCGCACCCTGATGCTGGCCTCCAACAACGTGCTCTCCCCCGCCAACGGCGAACCCATCATCGTGCCGTCCCAGGACATCGTGCTGGGCCTGTATTACATGACGCGCGAGCGCATCAACGCCAAGGGCGAAGGCATGATGTTCGCCGACGTGGACGAACTGCGCCGCGCCTGGCAGTCCGGTCTGGTGTCGCTCAACGCCAAGGTCATGGTGCGCCTCAAGGAACGCGTCTATGACGACGCCGGCCAGTTGGCGGAACGCACGATCCGCATCGAAACGGTGACGGGCCGCGCCTTCCTCTCCGAGATCCTGCCCCCGGGCCTGGACTTCGCGCACATCAACCGGGTGCTGAAGAAGAAAGAGATCTCCAAGCTGATCAACGCGGCCTTCCGCAAGTGCGGACTGAAAGACACCGTGATGTTCGCCGACAAGCTGATGTACACCGGCTTCTCCATGGCGGCCAAGGGCGGCATCTCGATCTGCATGCAGGACATGCTGATGCCCCCGCAGAAGCACGACATCCTGGCCGCCGCCGAGTCCGAGGTGAAGGAGATCGAATCCCAGTACACCTCCGGTCTGGTGACCCAGGGCGAGCGCTACAACAAGGTGGTGGATATCTGGGGTCAGGCCGGCGACAAGGTGGCCAAGGCCATGATGGAGCAGCTCTCGCACGAGACCGTCACCGACCGCAACGGCAAGCAGGTGAAGCAGGAATCGTTCAACTCCATCTACATGATGGCCGACTCCGGCGCGCGCGGTTCCGCCGCCCAGATCCGCCAGTTGGCGGGCATGCGCGGCCTGATGGCCAAGCCGGACGGCTCCATCATCGAGACCCCGATCACGGCGAACTTCCGTGAAGGCCTCAACGTGTTGCAGTACTTCATCTCGACCCACGGCGCTCGTAAGGGCCTGGCCGACACCGCGCTGAAGACCGCCAACTCCGGCTATCTGACCCGCCGTCTGGTGGACGTGACTCAGGATCTGGTCATCACCGTGGACGATTGCGGCACCGACAACGGCATGGTCATGAAGGCCCTGGTGGAAGGCGGCGACGTGGTCGAGCCGCTGCGCGACCGCATCCTGGGTCGCGTCGCCGCGTTCGACGTGATCCAGCCGGAAACCAGCGAGACCGTGATCGAGGCCGGCACCCTGCTCGACGAGGCCAAGGTTGACCTGATCGACGAGCTGGGCATCGACGAGGTCAAGGTGCGCACCCCGCTCACCTGCGACACCCGTTTCGGCCTGTGCGCCAAATGTTATGGCCGCGACCTGGGCCGCGGCACGCTGATCAACGCCGGTGAGGCCGTGGGCGTGATCGCCGCGCAGTCCATCGGCGAACCCGGCACCCAGCTCACCATGCGCACCTTCCACATCGGCGGTGCGGCTTCGCGCGCCGCGGCGGCCAGCCAGGTGGAAGGCAAGTCCGCCGGCGTGATCCGCTTCGCCCCGACCCTGCGTTACATCACCAACGTCAAGGGCGAACCCGTGGCCATCTCGCGTAACGGCGAGGTCATGATCGTGGACGACAACCACCGCGAGCGCGAACGCCACAAGGTTCCCTACGGCGCCACCCTGAACGTCATGGACGGACAGACGGTCAAGGCCGGCACCGCCCTGGCGACCTGGGATCCGCATACCCGTCCGATCATCACCGAGTACGCGGGCCGCGTGAAATTCGAAAACGTGGAAGAGGGCGTCACCGTCGCCAAGCAGATCGACGACGTGACTGGCCTGTCCACCCTCATCGTCATCGACGGCAAGCGCCGCGGCGCAGCGCAGTCCAAAGGCGTGCGCCCGATGGTGCGCCTGCTGGCTGCGGACGGTTCCGAAGTCAAGGCCGCCGGCGTCGATCATGCCGTCAGCATCACCTTCCAGGTGGGCTCCCTGATCACCGTGAAGGATGGTCAGGAAGTGAACGTGGGCGACGTGCTCGCCCGCATCCCGCAGGAAACCACCAAGACCCGCGACATCACCGGCGGTCTGCCGCGTGTGGCCGAGTTGTTCGAAGCGCGCTCGCCCAAAGATGCCGGCGTGCTGGCGGAGATCACCGGCACCGTCTCCTTCGGCAAGGACACCAAGGGCAAGCAGCGTCTGGTCATCACCGACATGGACGGCGTGCCGCACGAGTACCTGATCACGAAGGACAAGCACGTCACGGTGCACGACGGCCAGGTGGTGCAGAAGGGCGAGACCATTGTTGACGGGCCGCCCGATCCGCACGACATCCTCAAGCTGCAAGGCATCGAGGCGCTGGCGCGGTACATCATCGACGAGGTGCAGGACGTCTACCGCCTGCAAGGCGTGAAGATCAACGACAAGCACATCGAGGTGGTGGTGCGCCAGATGCTGCGTCGGGTCAATGTCACCGATCCGGGCGATACCGGCTTCATCCCCGGCGAACAGGTCGAACGGTCCGAATTGCTGGATACGAATGACCGCATGCGGGCCGAGGGCAAACAGCCGGCAGTGCATGACAACATCCTGTTGGGCATCACCAAGGCCAGTCTGTCGACGGATTCCTTCATTTCCGCAGCCTCCTTCCAGGAGACCACGCGAGTCCTTACCGAGGCCGCCATCATGGCCAAGAAGGACGACCTGCGCGGCCTGAAGGAAAACGTCATCGTCGGTCGCCTCATCCCCGCCGGCACCGGCCTCGCCTACCACCGCAACCGCAAGGCCCAGGCCGAGTCGTCACCCGGTCTGGATTACCCGATCCAGCAGGGTGAAGAGATCATCATCGTCACCGGTGGTGACGATGGGATGGAGTAAGTAAAAGGTCGAGCGCGCTTGACAGCGGGGGGTTGCCCCCCTAGAATCCGCGCTCTTTTTCCAGAGCGGCCCGCGCAAACCACCGTTTGCGCGGGCCGTAATGTTCAGGTTCCACGATTTCTTGAGATAGCGTTCGATGCCTACCATCAACCAATTGGTGCGGAAGCCGCGTGTGGCCCCGCAAGACAAGAGCAAAGTTCCGGCCATGGAGGCCTGCCCGCAGAAACGCGGCGTATGTACCCGTGTCTACACCACCACCCCGAAGAAGCCGAACTCGGCGCTGCGTAAGGTGGCCAAGGTGCGGCTGTCCAACGGCTTTGAAGTCATCGGCTACATCGGCGGCGAAGGGCACAACCTGCAAGAGCACTCCGTAGTGCTGGTGCGCGGCGGACGGGTCAAGGATTTGCCGGGCGTGCGCTACCACATCGTGCGTGGTTCCCTGGACACTGCCGGCGTCAAAGACCGCAAGCAGTCCCGTTCGAAATACGGCGCGAAGCGCGCCAAGAAGGCCTGATCGGCCATCTGACACTGAGCAAGCGAGAAAAACATGCCCCGTCGTCGTGAGGTTCCCAAGCGTATCGTCCTGCCGGACCCGAAGTTTGGCAGCACCGAAGTGGCCAAGTTCATGAACGTGATCATGAACAGCGGCAAGAAGGCCGTTGCCGAGCGCATCGTTTATGGTGCGTTCGAGCAGATCAACAAAAAGGCCGGGAAAGACCCGGTCGAGGTGTTTGGTCAGGCCATGTCCAATGTGCGTCCCATCGTCGAGGTCAAGTCTCGTCGCGTCGGCGGCGCCAACTACCAGGTTCCGGTGGAAGTGCGCCCTGCGCGCCGCGCCGCCCTGGCGATGCGCTGGATCAAGGAAGCTGCGCGCAAGCGGGGCGAGAAGTCCATGGGTCAGCGTCTGGCCGGTGAATTGATGGACGCCGCGGAAGGCCGTGGCGGGGCCATGAAGAAGCGCGAGGAAGTGCACCGCATGGCGGAGGCCAACAAGGCCTTCTCCCACTTCCGCTTCTAATCGCAAGGAAATACAGCCGTGGCACGCAAGACCCCTATCGAGCGCTATCGCAATATCGGTATCTCCGCTCACATCGACGCCGGCAAGACCACCACGACCGAGCGCATCCTGTTCTACACCGGCGTCAATCACAAGATTGGCGAAGTGCATGACGGCGCTGCGACCATGGACTGGATGGAGCAGGAACAAGAGCGCGGCATCACCATCACCTCCGCCGCCACCACCTGTTTCTGGAAGGGCATGGACCTGTCCCTGCCCGAGCATCGCGTCAACATCATCGACACCCCGGGTCACGTTGACTTCACCATCGAGGTGGAGCGCTCCATGCGAGTGCTGGATGGCGCCTGCATGGTGTATTGCGCCGTGGGCGGTGTGCAGCCCCAGTCCGAGACCGTGTGGCGTCAGGCCAACAAGTACAAGGTGCCGCGTCTGGCCTTCGTCAACAAGATGGACCGCCAGGGCGCCAACTTCTTCCGCGTCTACGAGCAGATGCGCGCCCGCCTCAAGGCCAACCCCGTGCTGATGCAGGTGCCCATCGGCGCCGAAGACAAGTTCGAGGGCGTGGTCGATCTGGTCAAGATGAAGGCCATCGTCTGGGACGACGCCTCTCAGGGCATGAAGTTCGAATACGGCCCCATCCCCGCCGATCTCGTCGATACCTGTAACGAGTGGCGCGAGAAGATGGTCGAGGCGGCTGCCGAGGCCAACGAAGAACTGATGAACAAGTACCTGGAAGAGGGCGACCTCTCCGAGGCCGAGATCAAGCTGGCGATCCGTACCCGGACCATTGCCAGCGAGATCGTACCCATGCTGTGCGGCTCCGCCTTCAAGAACAAGGGCGTGCAGGCCATGCTGGACGCGGTCATCGACTACATGCCCTCCCCGGTGGATATCCCCCCGGTCAAGTGCGAAACCGAGAGCGGAGAGCCCACTGAGCGTCCCGCCAGCGACGACGCCCCCTTCTCCGCCCTGGCGTTCAAGATCATGACCGACCCCTATGTGGGTCAGCTCACCTTTTTCCGTGTCTATTCCGGCGTGGTGAGCGCGGGCGACTCCATCTACAACTCGGTCAAGGGCAAGAAAGAGCGCCTGGGCCGCATCCTGCAGATGCACGCCAACAACCGTGAAGAGCTCAAGGAAGTGTGTGCAGGCGACATCGCCGCGGCGGTGGGTCTGAAGGACGCCATCACTGGCGACACCCTCTGCGCGCTGGACAAGCCGGTCATCCTCGAACGCATGATCTTCCCCGAGCCTGTGATCCATGTGGCCGTCGAGCCCAAGACCAAGGCCGACCAGGAAAAGATGGGTCTGGCCCTGAACCGTCTGGCCCAGGAAGACCCTTCGTTCCGTGTGCGTACCGACGAGGAAACTGGTCAGACCATCATCTCCGGCATGGGTGAGTTGCATCTGGAGATCCTGGTTGACCGCATGAAACGCGAGTTCAACGTGGAAGCCAACGTGGGCGCCCCTCAGGTTGCCTACCGCGAGGCCATCCGCAAGATGGTCGAATCCGAAGGCAAGTTCGTCAAACAGTCCGGCGGCAAGGGCCAGTACGGCCACGTCTGGCTCAAGCTGGAACCGAACGAGGCCGGCAAGGGCTTCGAGTTCGTGGATGCCATCAAGGGCGGCTCCGTGCCGCGCGAATACATCCCGGCGGTGGAAAAGGGCCTGCGTGAGGCGCAGAACAATGGCGTGCTGGCTGGCTTCCCGGTGGTGGACGTCAAGGTCACGCTGTTCGATGGCTCCTACCACGAGGTGGACTCCTCCGAGCAGGCCTTCAAGATGGCTGCAATCATGGGTTTCAAGGACGGGATGCGCAAAGCCAACCCCGCCCTGCTGGAGCCGATGATGGCGGTGGAAGCCGAGACCCCGGAAGACTACATGGGCGATGTCATGGGCGACTTGAACCGTCGTCGCGGCATCATCCAGGGTATGGACGATCTGGCCGCCGGCAAGGCCATTCGCGCCGAGGTGCCGCTGTCCGAGATGTTCGGTTACTCCACCGATCTGCGTTCCATGTCCCAGGGTCGCGCGACCTACACCATGGAATTCAAGCACTACTCTGAAGCGCCCAAGAACGTCGCCGAAGGCGTGATCAACAGCAAGAAATGATTTAAGGAATACGGAAATGGCCAAGGAAAAGTTTGAGCGCACGAAGCCGCACGTAAACGTGGGAACGATTGGACACGTGGACCACGGCAAGACCACGTTGACGGCGGCGATCACCACGATTCTGTCGAAGAAATTTGGCGGAGCGGCGAAGAACTACCACGTGGAATACGAAACGGAAAACCGTCACTACGCGCACGTCGACTGTCCCGGCCACGCCGACTACGTCAAGAACATGATCACGGGCGCAGCGCAGATGGACGGCGCCATCCTGGTCGTGTCTGCCGCCGACGGCCCCATGCCCCAGACGCGCGAACACATCCTGCTCGCGCGTCAGGTTGGCGTCCCCTACATCATCGTCTACATGAACAAGGCCGACATGGTCGACGACGCCGAGCTCCTTGAGCTGGTCGAAATGGAAGTGCGCGAATTGCTCAGCAAATACGACTTCCCCGGCGACGACACCCCCATCGTCATCGGCTCCGCCCTCAAAGCCCTCGAAGGCGACACCAGCGACATTGGCGAAGGCAGCATCTTCAAGCTCGCCGCCGCCCTCGACAGCTACATCCCCATGCCCGAGCGCGCGGTCGACAAACCCTTCCTCATGCCCGTGGAAGACGTCTTCTCCATCTCCGGACGCGGCACCGTGGTCACGGGCCGTGTTGAACGCGGCATCGTCAAGGTCGGCGAAGAAATCGAGATTGTCGGCATCAAGCCCACGGTCAAGACCACCTGCACCGGCGTGGAAATGTTCCGCAAGCTGCTCGACCAAGGCCAAGCCGGCGACAACATTGGCGCCCTGCTGCGCGGCACCAAGCGCGAAGACGTCGAACGCGGCCAAGTGCTTGCCAAGCCTGGCAGCATCACCCCGCACACCAAGTTCACGGCTGAGATTTACGTGCTGAGCAAAGAAGAAGGCGGACGCCACACCCCCTTCTTCAACGGCTACCGCCCGCAGTTCTACTTCCGCACCACCGACGTCACCGGCAGCATAGACCTGCCCGCCGGCACGGAGATGGTGATGCCTGGGGACAACATCAGCATCACGGTTGCGCTGATCGCCCCCATCGCCATGGAAGACGGCCTGCGCTTCGCCATCCGCGAAGGCGGTCGTACCGTCGGCGCCGGCGTCGTTGCAAAGATCATCGAGTAAATCGACCAGTCCGCCATGGAGATCGTTGATACCGCCAAGCGCACTGGCGCCGTGGTCAAGGGCCCCGTGCCTCTGCCCACCTCCATTGAGCGCTTCGATATCCTGCGTTCTCCTCACGTGAACAAGACCTCCCGCGACCAGTTGGAGATCCGCACCCACAAGCGCCTGATGGACATCATCGACCCCACCGACAAGACCGTGGATGCGCTGATGAAGCTGGACCTGCCCGCAGGCGTGGACGTCGAAATCAAGTTGCAGTAATGCTTTGAGCAGGGGGGCGATATTGCCTCCCCCTTGCAGTACTAAGTTGGTAGTACGTTGAATCGCGCCGGCCAATTGCAGTCGGCACCTTTTTTGAAGGGAACTACAAATGTCTCTAGGCCTTGTCGGTCGCAAGATTGGCATGACCCGCATTTTTACCGAGGACGGCGTGTCCGTTCCGGTAACGGTGCTGGACGTGTCGAACAATCGCGTCAGCCAAGTTAAGACGACCGGAACGGATGGCTATACCGCCCTCCAGGTCGCTTATGGCAGCCGTAAACCCAGCCGTTTGACCAAGGCCGTGACCGGCCATCTGGCCAAGGGCGGCGTGGACGCGGCAGCGGGTATGACGGAATTCCATGTGTCAGCGGACATCGCCGCCCAGTACCAACCCGGCGTCAAGATCGCTGTGGAGATCTTCCAGGCGGGTCAGATGGTGGATGTCTCCGGTGTGACGCAGGGCAAGGGTTTCGCCGGCACCATCAAGCGGCACCACTTCAAGTCCCAGCGCGCCACCCACGGCAACTCGCGGTCCCACAACGTGCCCGGCTCCATCGGCCAGGCGCAGGATCCCGGTCGCATCTTCCCTGGCAAGCGCATGTCCGGCCATCTGGGTGCGGTCAACCGCACGGTGCAGAACCTGGAAGTGGTGCGCGTTGACAGCGAACGCGGCCTGCTGCTGGTGAAGGGCGCCGTGCCCGGCTCCAAGGGCGGCGATGTGGTCGTTCGCCCCGCCGTGAAAGGAGCTGCGTAATGGATCTCAAGCTTATCAATGACCAGGGTCAGGAAGCCGGCGCCGTCGCCGCCTCCGACGCCCTGTTCGGTCGCGAATACAACGAAGCCCTGGTGCATCAGCTGGTAACGGCCTATCTGGCCAACGCCCGCAGCGGCGACCGCGCCCAGTTGACCCGCGCCGAGGTGCGTCACAGCACCAAGAAGCCGTTCAAGCAGAAGGGTACGGGCCGCGCTCGCGCCGGTATGACTTCTTCGCCGATCTGGCGTGGCGGCGGTCGCACCTTCCCGAACAAGCCGGACGAGAACTTCACCCAGAAGGTGAACCGCAAGATGTTCCGCGCCGGCATCGCCTCCATCCTGTCGCGCCTTGCCGCTGATGGCCGTCTGAACGTGATCGAGGACATGGGTGTGGACTCCCCCAAGACCAAGATCCTGGCCGGCAAGCTCAAGGGTATGGGGATCAACAATCGCGTCCTGATCATCTCCCCGGTGGTGGACGACAACCTGTGGCTGTCCGCCCGCAACCTGCACAACGTGCTGGTGCTGGAGCCGCAACAGGCCGACCCCGTCAGCCTGATCCGTTATGACCGCGTGCTGATGACGCGCGATGCGGTCAAGTCTTTCGAGGAGATGTACGCATGAACGCCGTGCCGATGAAAGAGGAGCGTCTGCTCCAGGTCATCCTCGCCCCGGTCATCTCCGAGAAGGCGACGATGGTGGCCGACAAGCGCGAACAGGTGATCTTCCGCGTCGCCACCGATGCCACCAAGCCCGAGATCAAGGCCGCTGTGGAGTTGCTGTTCAAGGTCCAGGTCAAGGATGTCCAGGTGCTGAACGTGAAGGGCAAGTCCAAGCGTTTTGGCCGCTTCTTTGGTCGCCGTTCCGGTTGGAAGAAGGCCTATGTCTGCCTTCAGCCCGGCCAGGAACTCAACTTTGCGGCAGGAGAATAAGTCATGTTGGTGAAAGTCAAACCGACCTCCGCTGGTCGTCGCGCCGTCGTCAAGGTGGTCTCGCCCTATCTGCACAAGGGCAAGCCGGTGGCCGCGCTGGTGGAAAAACAGAACAGCACGGCGGGCCGTAACAACAACGGTCACATCACGACGCGTCACAAGGGCGGCGGACACAAGCAGCACTACCGCATGGTTGATTTCCGTCGCAACAAGGACGGCATCCCGGCCAAGGTCGAGCGCATTGAGTACGACCCGAACCGCAGCGCACACATCGCCCTGCTGTGTTACGCCGACGGCGAGCGCCGCTACATCATCGCCCCGCGCGGTGTGGAAGCGGGCGCCACCCTGATCTCCGGCGCCGAGTCGCCGATCAAGCCCGGCAACTGCCTGCCCCTGCGCAACATCCCCGTGGGTTCCACCATCCACTGCATCGAGATGCTGCCCGGCAAGGGCGCGCAGATCGCCCGCTCCGCCGGCGCTTCCGTCCAGCTTCTGGCGCGCGAAGGCAGCTACGCCCAGTTGCGTCTGCGTTCCGGCGAGATTCGCAAGGTGCACATCGACTGCCGCGCCACCCTGGGTGAAGTCGGCAACGAAGAGCACAGCCTGCGTTCCATCGGCAAGGCCGGCGCCAACCGCTGGCGTGGCATCCGTCCGACCGTTCGTGGCGTCGCCATGAACCCGGTGGACCACCCGCATGGCGGCGGCGAGGGCAAGACCGGCGAAGGCCGCGTCCCGGTCACCCCCTGGGGTGTGCCGACCAAGGGCTACCGCACCCGCAACAACAAGCGCACCGACAGCATGATCGTGCGCCGCCGTAACAAAGCGTAAGGGGTAAGACATGTCTCGTTCCGTAAAAAAAGGCCCCTTCGTTGACGGGCACCTGATGAAAAAGGTGATGACGGCCCTGGCTGTGGGTGACAAGAAGCCGATCAAGACCTGGTCGCGTCGCTCTACCGTGCTGCCCGACTTCATCGGTCTGACGCTGGCCGTGCATAACGGCAAACAGCACATCCCCGTGTTCGTCACGGAAAACATGGTTGGTCACAAGCTCGGCGAGTTCTCGCTGACCCGGACGTTCAAGGGTCATGCCGCCGACAAGAAGACCAAGAAGAAATAAGGAGATCAGCGATGCAAGTTTCCGCAATTCTCAATGGCACGCGGCTTTCCGCCCAGAAGGCCCGTCTCGTGGCTGACATGGTGCGCGGCAAGCCCGTGGACCAGGCGCTGAACATCCTGACCTTCTCTCCCCAGAAAGCCGCCTTCACGATCAAGAAGGTGCTGGAGTCCGCCATCGCCAACGCCGAGCATAACGAAGGCGCCGACATCGACGAACTCTCGGTCAAGACCATCTACGTCGATCAGGGCCCCGTGCTCAAGCGCTTTACGGCGCGGGCAAAAGGGCGTGGCAACCGCATTAGCAAACCGACCTGTCACATCACTGTGACGGTTGGGGATTGAGGAAAGGCTATGGGACAGAAGATTCATCCGACTGGATTCCGGCTCGCAGTCAACAAGGGCTGGACCTCCAAGTGGTTCTCCAGCACCAAAAACTACTCGACTACGCTGAACGAAGACATCAAGGTGCGCGACTTCTTGAAGAAGAAGCTTGCCCACGCCTCGATCAGCAAGATCGTGATCGAGCGGCCTGCAAAGAACGCGCGCATCACGTTGTTCTCCTCCCGTCCCGGCGTCGTCATCGGCAAGAAGGGCGAGGACATCGAGAACCTGCGCAAGCAGCTCAACGCCATGATGTCCGTGCCGGTCACGCTGAACATCGAGGAAGTGCGCAAGCCCGAGATCGACTCCAACCTGATCGCCCAGTCCATCGCCACCCAGCTTGAGAAACGCATCATGTTCCGCCGCGCCATGAAGCGCGCCATGCAGAACGCCATGCGGTTCGGCGCCCAGGGCATCAAGATCATGTCCGCCGGACGTCTGAACGGGGCTGAAATCGCCCGTACCGAGTGGTACCGCGAAGGCCGTGTGCCCCTGCACACCCTGCGCGCCGATATCGACTACGGCGTTGCCGAGGCGCAGACCACCTATGGCGTCATCGGCATCAAGGTCTGGGTCTACAAGGGTGAGAACCTGGGTCGCGGCGCCGCCCCCGTCGCCGCTCCCGAACCCGAGCGCAAGCCCCGCCGCAGCGGTCCGCGCGCCGGAAAGGAGTAAAGAGTCATGCTGCAACCTGCACGCAGGAAATACCGCATGGAACAGAAGGGCCGCAATACCGGCCTGGCTACCCGTGGCGCCAAGGTGAGTTTTGGTGAATTCGGTCTCAAGGCTATCGGTCGCGGTCGCCTGACCGCCCGCCAGATCGAGGCTGCGCGTCGCGCCATGACCCGTCACATCAAGCGGGGTGGCCGTATCTGGATTCGCATCTTCCCGGACAAGCCCATCTCCCAGAAACCCGCCGAAGTCCGTATGGGTAACGGCAAGGGCAACCCGGAGTACTACGTGGCCGAGATCCAGCCGGGTAAGGTGTTGTACGAAATGGAAGGTGTGGACGAGATCACCGCGCGCGAGGCCTTCAAGTTGGCCGCCGCCAAGCTGCCGATCCCGACCACGTTTGTGACCCGTCACTTTGGGGTGTGAGATGAATGCAACCGAACTTCGTGCCAAAACTGCGGCTGAGCTCAAGGAAGAACTGAAGGCGCTGCTGCGCAACCAGTTCAGCCTGCGCATGCAGATCTCCACCCAGCAATCCAACAAGACTGACCAACTGCGCAAGGTTGGCCGCGACATCGCGCGCGTCAAGACCGTGATGCACCAGGTCAAGGCCGGAAACTGACGAGATGATCATGAGCGAAAGCACTCAAACCCAATCTGACAAGAACACGCGCGTGCTCACCGGCACCGTGGTGAGCGACAAGATGAACAAGACCGTCACCGTGCTGGTGGAGCGCAAGGTCAAGCACCCGCTCTACGGCAAGGTGATCCGCCTTTCCAAGAAGTATCACGCCCACGACGAGAACAATGAGTTCCACTCCGGCGACGTGGTAGTGATCGAGGAATGCCGTCCGCTGTCCAAGACCAAGGCGTGGAAAGTGACGCGCCTGATCGAAAAAGCGGGCTTGGTCTAAAAAGTAGTTGCCAAACGCTGGGGTCGTCGCTATTATGCGCGGCTCTTTGGCGAGGCGAATTGGTCGTTAGGCAGATTCGCCTCGGTTATATGTCCGGATGACGGACCAAACCCGAACGGGATCCAAAACTACCTGTGCAAGCAGGCAAGTTGGAGAAGATAAATGATCCAGATGCAATCCATGTTGGACGTGGCCGACAACACCGGCGCTCGCACTGTCATGTGCATCAAGGTGTTGGGCGGCTCCAAGCGCCGTTACGCAGGTGTCGGCGACATCATCAAGGTCAGTATCAAGGATGCGGCCCCGCGTGGCCGCGTCAAGAAAGGTGATGTCTACAACGCTGTTGTCGTTCGTACCGCCAAGGGCGTGCGTCGCCCTGACGGTTCGTTGATCAAGTTCGACAAGAACGCGGCTGTGCTGCTCAACAACAAACTTGAGCCGATTGGCACCCGAATCTTCGGGCCTGTGACCCGCGAACTGCGCACCGAGCGATTCATGAAGATCGTCTCGCTCGCGCCTGAAGTGCTGTAAGGAGCTGACCATGCGCAAGATTCGCAAGGGCGATGAAGTCATCGTGCTGACCGGCAAGGACAAGGGCAAGCGCGGCACTGTGCTGCGTGTGCTGGAGGACGCTTTTGTGGTCGAAGGCGTCAACCGCGTCCGCAAGGCAGTCAAACCCAACCCCATGAAGGGGACGCAGGGGGGCTTCCAGGACAAGGACATGCCCATCGATGTTTCCAATGTCGCGCTGTTCAACCCCGCCAATGGCAAGGGTGACCGCGTGGGTATCCGTACGCTGGAGGACGGGCGCAAGGTGCGCTTTTTCAAGTCCAACGGCGAAGTAGTGGACGCGTAAGGGGCTAGCCATGGCGCGCATGTACGATTTTTACAAGGACACTGTGGTGAAACAGTTGACCGACAAGTTCGGTTATCAGTCTCCCATGGAGGTGCCCCGTATCCTCAAGATCACCCTGAACATGGGTGTGGGCGAGGCGGTGGGTGACAAGAAGGTCATGGAGCACGCCGTGGGCGACATGACCAAGATCGCTGGTCAGAAGCCGGTGGTGACGCTTTCCCGCAAGTCGATTGCCGGATTCAAGATTCGCGATCATTACCCTGTCGGTTGCATGGTGACCTTGCGCCGTGAGCATATGTACGAATTCCTGGATCGCCTGGTCACGGTGGCCATTCCCCGTATTCGCGACTTCCGCGGGATTGGCGGCAAGGGCTTTGATGGCCGTGGCAACTACAACATGGGCGTCAAGGAGCAGATCATCTTCCCGGAAATCGAATACGAGAAGATTGACGCCCTGCGCGGCATGAACATCACCATCACCACCACCGCCAAGACGGACGCAGAGGCCAAGGCCCTGTTGGCGGCGTTCAAGTTCCCTTTCAAGAATTGAGGTTGCGATGGCCAAGCTCGCACTGATCAACCGAGAAGACAAGCGCCGCAAGATGGTGAAGAAGTTCGCTGCCAAACGCGACGCCCTCAAGTCCGTCATCAACGACGTCAAGCGTACCGATGAGGAGCGCATGGATGCGCGCATGAAGCTGCAAGCGCAGCCGCGCAATGCCAGCGAATCCCGTCTGCGCAACCGCTGCCAGCTCACCGGCAGGCCGCGTGGCGTTTTCCGCAAATTTGGGCTGTGCCGGCACAAGATTCGCGAGATCGCCATGCGTGGCGAGATCCCGGGTGTCGTCAAGGCCAGCTGGTAAGGGAGAACCGATATGAGCATGAGTGATCCCATCGCCGATATGCTGACTCGCATCCGCAACGGCCAGCAGACTGAAAAAGTCACCGTAAGCATGCCTTCCTCCAAGGTGAAGAAGGCCATCGCCGAGGTGCTGAAGGAAGAGGGCTACATCGACGGCTACGCGGTGCGTGACGCCGACGGCCTGCCGCAGATGGATGTGGCCCTCAAGTACTACGCCGGTCGTCCCGTGATCGAGAAGATTGAGCGCGTCTCCAAGCCTGGTCTGCGAATTTACAAGGGGCGCGATGATCTGCCCCGCGTGATGAACGGCCTGGGTGTGGCTATCGTTTCCACCTCCCAGGGCGTGATGACCGACCGCAAGGCTCGCTCCCTTGGCGTGGGCGGCGAAGTGCTCTGCATCGTGGCTTGAGGTAAAGAACATGTCTCGCGTTGCCAAGAACCCCATTGCTGTGCCGGCTGGCGTCGAAGTCAAGCTGTCGCAGGATTCCATTACTGTGAAGGGCCCTCTGGGCTCGATCGACCAGGCCCTGACCTCGCTGGTGAGCGTCACCTTCGCCGACGGCAACCTCCAGGTTGCCGCAGCGGGTGGCAGTCGCACCGCGCAGGCCATGTCCGGCACCACTCGCGCCCTGCTGGCGAACATGGTGTTGGGCGTGTCCAAGGGCTTTGAGCGCAAGCTCAACCTGGTCGGCGTGGGCTATCGCGCCCAGGCGCAGGGAAACAAGCTGAACCTTTCTCTCGGTTTTTCCCACCCGGTCGAGCATGTGATGCCCGAGGGTGTGAAGGTCGAGACCCCCACCCAGACCGAGGTTGTGCTCAAGGGTGTGGATAAACAGAAGGTTGGCCAGGTCGCCGCCGATGTGCGCGCCTACCGCAAACCCGAGCCCTACAAGGGCAAGGGTGTGCGTTACGCCAACGAAGTCGTGGTCTTGAAAGAGACCAAGAAGAAATAACCTGGAGCGATGGCAATGGACAAGAACATCCGGCGACTGCGCAGGGCGCGCAAAACCCGCGCCAAGATCGCAGAGCTTGGCGCGATTCGACTGTGCGTGCATCGCACCAACACCCACATCTACGCCCAGCTCATCGATGCGACCGGCGGCAACGTGGTGGCCGCGGTCTCCAC
Source organism: Betaproteobacteria bacterium (assembly GCA_016219425.1). Lineage (GTDB taxonomy): Bacteria > Pseudomonadota > Gammaproteobacteria > Burkholderiales > Thiobacillaceae > PFJX01. The sequence continues at coordinate 24,458 of JACRNB010000006.1, forward strand.
GGTGGAGAAGGAAGTGCGTGGGCAGATCAAGAACGGCAGCAATGTGGAAGCGGCCAAGCTCATCGGCAAGCTCATCGCCGAGAAGGCCAAGGCGGCAGGCGTCGAGAGCGTGGCCTTCGACCGCGCCGGTTTCGCCTTCCACGGTCGTGTAAAGGCATTGGCTGAGGCGGCGCGTGAAGCCGGCCTCCAGTTCTAAGCGAGGATCATCATGGCTAGACCAGAACAGCAGCAGGAAGACAAGGGCGACGGCCTCAAGGAGAAGATGATCTCCGTCAACCGCGTCACCAAGGTGGTGAAGGGCGGACGGATTCTCGGCTTCGCGGCGCTGACCGTGGTGGGTGATGGCGATGGCGGCGTCGGCATGGGCAAGGGCAAGTCCCGCGAAGTCCCGGTGGCCGTGACCAAGGCCATGGAAGAGGCGCGCCGCAAGATGGTCAAGGTGTCCCTCAAGAACGGCACCTTCCATCACGCGGTGGTCGGCAAGCACGGTTCCTCCGTGGTACTGATCCAGCCCGCCTCCGAAGGCACCGGCATCATCGCCGGCGGCGCCATGCGCGCCATCTTCGAGGTCATGGGCGTGCATAACGTGCTCGCCAAGTGCCTGGGTTCCACCAATCCCTACAACGTGGTTCGCGCCACCCTCAACGGTCTGTCGCAGATGTCGACCCCGAGCGAAGTTGCGGCCAAGCGCGGCAAGACCGTGGCAGAGATCCTGGAGTAAGTCATGAGCGGCAAGATCAAAGTCACCCTCGTGAAGAGCCCCATCGGCACGATCGAAAGCCACCGCGCCTGCGTGCGCGGCCTGGGCCTCAGGCGCATGAACCATAGCGTCGTGCTGGAAGACACCCCATCGGTGCGCGGCATGATTACCAAAGTGAACTACCTGGTTAAGTCCGAGGTGGCGCAATGAAACTGAACACCATCAAACCCGCTGAGGGCGCGACGCATTCCTCCAAGCGTCCCGGTCGCGGCATCGGATCCGGCCTGGGCAAGACCGGCGGTCGCGGTCACAAGGGCCAGAAATCCCGTGCCGGCGGCTTCCACAAGGTCGGCTTCGAAGGCGGTCAGATGCCCATGGCGCGCCGTCTGCCCAAGCGTGGATTCATCTCCCTGGATCGCAATTTCAAGGTGGAAGTGCGTCTCTCCGACCTGAACGCCATGCCCGTCGACACCATCGACCTGCTGGTGCTGAAGCAGGCCGGCGTGGTGCCTCAACTCGCCATCTCCGCCAAGGTGATCCTGGCTGGTTCCATTGAGCGCGCCATCCAGGTCAGCGGCCTGGGCGTGACCAAGGGCGCCAAGGCCGCGATCGAAGCTGCCGGCGGCAGCATTGTGGCTGCTGCGGAATAAGGACTGGCGATGTCCGGCGCTTCCAACCTGCTTCAGATGACGGGAAAGATGGGCGACCTCAAAGCGCGCCTGTGGTTCCTGCTGGGCGCTTTGGTGGTATACCGGATCGGCTCCTTCATCCCCGTACCGGGCATTGATCCGGTTGTCCTGGCCGACCTGTTCAAAGGTCAGCAGGGCGGCATCCTGGGGATGTTCAACATGTTCTCCGGCGGCGCGTTGTCGCGCTTCTCCGTGTTTGCGCTGGGGATCATGCCGTACATCTCCGCCTCCATCATCATGCAGCTCATGACGGTGGTATCGCCGCAGATGGAGGCCTTGAAGAAGGAAGGCGAGGCGGGTCGCCGCAAGATTACGCAATACACCCGTTACGGCACCGTGTTCTTCGCCGCGTTCCAGGCCATCGGCATTTCCATTGCCCTGGAAAGCCAGCCCAACCTGGTGCTGGACCCCGGCTTCATGTTCCGCATCACCACCGTCGTCACCCTGGTGGCCGGCACCATGTTCCTGATGTGGCTGGGCGAGCAGATCACCGAACGCGGCTTGGGCAACGGCATCTCCATGATCATCTTCGCCGGCATCGCGGCGGGCCTGCCGAAGGCCATTGGCGGCACCCTGGAGCTGACCCGCACCGGCGCGTTCTCCATTCCCCTCGTGCTCTTGCTGTTCGTCGGCGCACTGTTGATTACCGCCCTGGTGGTGTTTGTGGAACGCGGTCAGCGCAAGATCCTGGTGAACTACGCCAAGCGTCAGGTCGGCAACAAGGTCTATGGCGGACAAAGCTCCCATCTGCCCCTGAAGCTGAACATGGCGGGTGTGATCCCCCCCATCTTCGCCAGCTCCATCATCCTGTTCCCGGCCACCATCGCCGGCTGGTTCGGCCAGAACGAATCCATGAACTGGCTCAAGGATCTGAGTGGTGCGCTGTCGCCCGGCCAGCCCATCTATGTGCTGCTGTACGCCTCCGCCATCATCTTCTTCTGCTTCTTCTACACCGCGCTGGTGTTCAATCCCCGCGAAACGGCAGACAACCTGAAGAAGAGCGGCGCGTTCGTGCCCGGCTATCGTCCCGGCGAGCAGACCGCACGTTATATCGACAAGGTGATGACCCGCTTGACCCTGGTGGGCGCGGCCTACATCACGCTGGTGTGCTTGATCCCCGAATTTCTGATCGTCAACTGGAACGTGCCTTTCTATTTCGGCGGCACTTCCCTGTTGATCATCGTGGTGGTGACGATGGATTTCATGGCGCAGGTGCAGGCCTACATCATGACCCACCAGTACGAATCCCTGCTTAAGAAGGCTAACTTCAAAGGCGGTAATTTCCTCTCTCGGTAATCGGTCATGGCGAAAGATGACGTCATACAGATGCAGGGAGAGGTGGTGGAAAACCTGCCGAATGCCACGTTCCGGGTCAAGCTGGAAAACGGATACATGGTACTCGGTCATATTTCCGGGAAGATGCGGATGCACTACATCCGAATCCTCCCAGGTGACAAGGTCACGGTGGAGTTGACTCCCTATGATCTGTCCCGCGCGCGCATCGTTTACCGCGCCAAGTAACGAATTGATAGGAAAAGGAGCAGGACATGCGTGTTCAGGCCTCTGTAAAGAAGATTTGCCGCAAGTGCAAGATCGTGCGCCGCAAGGGTGTGGTGCGCGTGATCTGTGCCGAAGCACGTCACAAGCAGCGTCAAGGTTGATCGGGCGAACGATGTTCTCTCGTATCGATTTTTTTCCCGTTTCACGTTTCTGAGGGTTAGCCCATGGCCCGTATTGCTGGGGTAAACATCCCAAACCATAAGCACGCCGAGATCGCACTGACCTCGATCTATGGCATTGGTCGCACCCGCGCCCGCCTGATCTGCCAGGAGGTGGGAGTCAATCCTGCCGCCAAGATGAAGGATCTGTCCGACGCCGAGGTAGACAAGCTGCGCGACGGCGTCGCCAAGTTCACGGTGGAAGGCGACCTGCGTCGCGAGATCACCATGAACATCAAGCGCCTGATGGATCTGGGCTGCTACCGTGGCGTGCGTCACCGCAAGGGTCTGCCCGTTCGCGGACAGCGCACCCGTACCAACGCCCGCACCCGCAAGGGCCCGCGCAAGCAAATGCAAGTCAAGAAGTAACAGGACACAGTCATGGCCAAGGCAACCGCCGCGCGTGTGCGCAAAAAAGTAAAGAAGAACGTGGCTGATGGGGTCGCCCACATCCACGCCTCTTTCAACAACACCATCGTCACCATCACCGACCGTCAGGGCAATGCCCTGGCCTGGGCGACTGCGGGTGGCGCAGGCTTCAAGGGCTCGCGCAAATCCACGCCGTTCGCGGCCCAGGTCGCCGCTGAAAACGCCGGCAAGATGGCGCTGGAATACGGGTTGAAGAATCTGGAAGTGCGCATCAAGGGCCCCGGCCCTGGTCGTGACTCCACCGTGCGCGCCCTCAACGCCCTTGGCTACAAGATCACCAGCATCTCCGATGTGACGCCCATGCCGCATAACGGCTGCCGTCCGCCGAAGAAGCGCCGCATCTAAGGAGAGCACGAAGTGGCCCGCAACCTTGATCCGAAATGCCGTCAGTGCCGCCGCGAGGGCGAGAAGCTGTTCCTCAAAGGCGAGAAGTGCCTCACCGACAAATGCGCCATCGAGCGCCGCAACCAGGCCCCTGGTCAACATGGCGCCAAGCAGGCGCGCGTGTCCGACTACGGCACCCAACTGCGTGAAAAGCAAAAGATTCGTCGCATCTACGGCGTACTTGAGCGCCAATTCCGCCTCAGCTATTTCGAGGCCGACCGTCGCAAGGGTGTGACCGGCGAGAACCTGCTGCAACTGCTGGAATCGCGTCTCGACAGCGTCGCCTACCGCATGGGCTTCGGCGCCTCGCGCACCGAATCGCGCCAGGCCGTACGCCACAACGCCATCCTCGTGAACGGCAGGCGCGTCAACATCCCGTCCTACCGCGTGAAACCGGGCGATGTGGTGGAAGTGGCGGAGAAGTCTCGCGCCCAGTTGCGTCTCAAGGCCTCCGTGGAAGCCGCCGAAAGCCGTGGTTACCCCGAGTGGGTGGAAGTGGATGCCAAGGCCATGAAGGGTACCTTCAAGGCCTTGCCGCAGCGTTCCGAGCTGCCCTCGACCATCAACGAGCACCTGGTCATCGAACTCTATTCCAAGTAATCGCCCTGACCTTTGAAGGAAGCGAACTATGTCTAACACCGGCGATCTGCTGAAGCCCCGTATTGTCGAGGTCGACAGCATGTCCCCCCGCCAGGCCCGGATCACTCTGGAGCCGTTTGAGCGTGGTTATGGCCATACGCTGGGTAATGCCCTGCGCCGCATCCTCCTGTCCTCCATGCGTGGCTATGCCACCACCGAGGTCAAGATCACCGGCGTGGTGCATGAATACTCTGCGCTGGACGGCGTGCAGGAAGATGTGGTCGACATCCTGCTCAACCTGAAAGGGCTGGCCGTCAAGCTGAACAACCGCAGCGACGCCCTGATCACCATCGACAAGAGCGGCGAAGGCACGGTCACCGCCGCCGACATCAAGGCTGGTCATGACGTCGAGATCCTGAATCCCGACCACGTCATCGCCCACCTGACCAAGGGCGGCAAGCTGGAGATGGAGATCAAGGTCGAAACCGGTCGCGGTTACGTCCCTGCCAGCACCCGCCAGCAGTCGGAAGAATCCCGTCCGGTCGGCGTCATCATGCTGGACGCCTTGTTCAGCCCGGTGAAGAAGGTCAGTTTCAGCGTCGAGAGCGCCCGCGTCGAGCAGCGCACCGACCTGGACAAGTTGGTGCTGGAGATCGAGACCAACGGCGTGATCGACCCCTCCGAGGCCGTCCGTTCCGCCGCGCGCGTCCTGATCGAGCAACTCGCCTCGTTTGCCGACCTCAAGGGCATGGCCCCGGTGAGCGAAGCGGGCGGGCCGCGCACCAGCGCCACGCCCCCGGTCGCCCCGATCCTGCTGCGTCCGGTGGACGAACTCGAACTCACGGTTCGTTCCGCCAACTGTCTCAAGGCCGAGAACATCTATTACATCGGCGACCTGATCCAGCGCACCGAAACCGAACTCCTGAAGACCCCCAACCTGGGTCGCAAGTCTCTTAACGAGATCAAGGATGTGCTGGCTTCGCGTGGCCTGACGCTGGGCATGAAGCTGGAAAACTGGCCGCCCGTAGGCCTGGAAAAGCCCTGACGGACCACCTGGCCTGAATTAACGAGGTAAACGAAATGCGCCACCGCCTATCCAATCGCAAACTCAACCGCACGACCAGCCACCGTCTGGCCCTGTTGCGCAACCTGTCCAACGCCCTGCTCAAGCACGAGGCGATCAAGACCACGTTGCCCAAGGCCAAGGAACTGCGCCGCGTGGTGGAGCCCCTCATCACCCTGGGCAAGACCCCCAGCCTGGCCAATCGCCGCCTGGCCTTTGCCCGCCTGCGCGACCGTGACATCGTCGGCAAGTTGTTCGACGACCTGGGCCCCCGTTTCATGGGCCGTCCCGGCGGTTATGTGCGCATCCTCAAGTTCGGCTTCCGCCAGGGCGACAACGCCCCCATGGCCTACGTTGAGCTGGTGGATCGCGCCGCGGATGCGGGCGAGGCAGTGGAAGTGAACGAAGCGGCTGCCTGAGTCGCGCGTTCCATCTCTGGAATGTAAAAGGCCGGCGCAAGCCGGCCTTTTACATTCGTGGTTTGTCTCACTTCGTCAGCGCCAGGAACAGCTCGGGCCGCTTTTAGTTCCGGCCCGCCGCTGCGCGGCTTAACTTGCGGACGCAAGTTAGCCTGCACTGAAGATTGCCCTTCCTGGCACTTACTTCGTCAGCGCCAGGAACAGCTCGGGCAATCTTTCCGGCAGGCGTTGGATGTTGTCGATGACGGTGTATTGCCGCCCGAAGATGTTGCTGACGTACTCGTCCGCCTTCGGGTCCAGGCTGATGCAATAGGTAAAGATGCCCGCCCGGTCCAGTTCCTTTACCGCCTGGCGGCTGTCCTCGATCAGCATCTGCTCGTCCTGGCTGTCCACATCGCTGGGCTGGCCGTCGGTGAGGATGAGCATGAGCTTCTTGTCCGCCGGACGCGCTTCCAGATAGTGGGCGGCATGGCGCATGGCCGCGCCCATGCGGGTGGACCAGCCGGCCTGCATGGCGGCCAGGCGGCCCTTTACCTCGTCATCCCAGCGTTCGCTGTAGCCTTTGATGTGCAGGTAGCGCACGTCGTGGCGGGTGTTGGAATGGAAGCCGGCGATGGCGAAGGGGTCGCCCAGTTGCTCCACCGCCCAGGCCAGCAGGGACACCGCTTCCTGGCTGAGTTCCAGGATGGTTTGTTCAGAGCCCGCGGCCTTTTCATTGAGTGATTCCGACAGGTCCAGCAGCAGCATGACGGCGATGTCGCGGCCATCGGTGCGGTGGCTCATGTTGATGCGGGGGTCTGGATTCGCGCCGCCCTTGAAGTCGATCAGGGAGCGGATGGCCACGTCCAGGTCCAGCTCGCTGCCTTCTTCCTGGTAGCGGATGCGCACCTTGTCCTGGGGTTTGAGCAGGTCGAGGATGCGTTTCAGGCGCTTGGCCAGGGCGGCGTGTTTTTGCAGGAGCTTGTCGATCTCTGCCGCGCTGCCCTGGGGGTGCAGGCCTTCGTAGACGCTCACCCAATCCGGGCGGTAGGTCTGGCTCTTGTAGTCCCACTCCGGGTAATGGCGCGGCGGCAGGCCTTGCAGTTCCTCGCCCGGCTCGATCTTGCGCTTCTCGTCGAAGGCCTGTTCCTCGTCGCCTTCTTCGATGAATCGCCACATCTGGCGGTTATCGTCGCGGTAGTCCACCACGGTGCGGTCGAAGTGGACCTTGGCAAGCTGGTCGCTCGGACGCCGGGTGCGGGCGACGTAACTCAGGGCCAGGGCGGCGATGGCCTGGGTGCTGGAGGCGGCCCCGTCCGCCATGAGGGCATGGAAGCGGGCAACGAATTCGAGCAGGTGGGGGTCGCCATAGCCATGCTCCGGGTCGAGCAGGGCGCGCGAGATCATGGCGAGGCGATGGCGCAGGCAGGAGGTGGTTTCCGGGTCGCAGGCGCGTTCCACTGGCTTGGGGTGCAGGGCCAGGAAGATGCGCTTCATGCCGGGGTATTCGCGGCACAGCAGGGTCTCGATGCGGCAGTCTTCGAAGAACTCCACCGCCATGCGCTGGAACGGGCTCCAGTTGTCGGCGATCTGGGCCTCCGTCCAGCGGCGATGGCCGACCATGTGGGCCAGGGTGGCGCGGTAGCGGTCGAGACCGGGGATTTTTACTCCCTCCCCCGCCGGGGGAGGGTTGGGGTGAGGGAGCGACGCTTGAAGGGGCGTTATCGCCTGATTGGCCGTTGCTCCCTCACCCCCGGCCCCTCCCCCGGCGGGGGAGGGGAGGATGAAGTCGTCATACACATCCGGAACCCGCATACCCAGCTTGTCGTAATAGGGCACGGGCTTGCGCAGTTCGTCGAAGGCGGTGGAGTAGGGGACCAGGTGGTCCGTGTCGTTCCACAGGCCGCGCAGGTAGAGGTCGAGCTTGCGTTCCACGTCCATGAACAGGGTGCCGTGGCGTTCGCGTTGCAGCACGGCGCGGCTATCGGCGGATTGCAGGTTGAAGTAGTCCTCCTGCCGTTCCGGGTGGTTGCGGTAGTTGGCCACGCCGTACTCCACCCAGTTCTTCAGGCCCGCCAGGGTGAGCTGGGCAAGCAGGAAGGGGGCCTGGGCGTAGAGCAGGGGCAGGCCGGGGCTGGGGAAGGTGGTGTGGTGGCCGTGGATGGAGCCGGTGGTGCGATCCATGAGCCCCTGGCAGATCTCCAGGTAGTGCTGCATCTGCTCGCGCGAGAGTAGCTTCCGCGCCACCGGGGCCAGGGTTTGCAGGAAGGGGGTGATGGCCTTGCCGTTGGGCGACTTCTGCATCTTCATGATGAAGGCCATGACGTCGGGCAGGGCAGCCTCTTCATTCAGCGCCTGCGCGGCGGAGGGCCATTCCTCCAGGAAGGCGAGCATCGGCTCGACCCCGCGCCCGAGTTTGCCGATGACGCGAGCGGCATCCAGATAATGGTGGATATCCTCGCGCGTGAGGATCGCCAGGGCCTCGGCCATGACATCCTCGAACACGTCCTCCACCTGCTTGAAGCGGGTGTCGAGCTGGGCCCAGTAGGCCTGCATCAGGGGATGTTGGTAGGCGGTTTCGGTCATGTCGGTTACCTCCCCTCTCCCTCCGGGGGAGGGGCCGGGGGAGAGGGAGCGGCGGCTCGTTTTACCAACGGCGGCGGTCATGCCGACGTTGTTCCCTCACCCCAGCCCTCCCCCGGAGGGGGAGGGAGAAAAGCGTTACGCAAACGTCGCGTCGATAGCGTGATCCAGCGTCGCGCGGATGTCCGCGTCGTCGGTGATGGGGCGCACCAGGGCCATGCGGCAGGCGTCTTGCGGCGTCACGCCGTCCTTCATCAGGGTGGCGGCGTAGACCAGCAGACGGGTGGAGATGCCTTCGTCCAGACCGTGCCCCTTCAGGTTGCGCGCGGTCTGGGCGATCTTCACCAACTTGGCCGAAGCGGCCACGTCCAGGCCGGTTTCCTGCGCCAGGATGGCGGTTTCCAGCGCCGCATCCGGGTAGTCGAAGTCAAAGGCGGTGAAACGCTGCTTGGTGGACTGCTTCAAGTCCTTCATCAGCGACTGGTAGCCGGGGTTGTAGCTGATGACCAACTGGAAATCCGGGTGCGCCTCGATCAGCTCGCCCTTCTTGTCCAGCGGCAGCACGCGGCGGTGGTCGGTAAGGGGGTGGATCACCACGGTGGTGTCCTGCCGCGCCTCGACGATCTCGTCCAGGTAGCAGATCGCACCGATGCGCGCGGCGACGGTGAGCGGGCCGTCCAGCCAGCGCGTGCCGTTGGCCTCCAGCAGGTAGCGGCCCACCAGATCGCTGGCGGTCATGTCTTCGTTGCAGGCCACGGTGATGAGCGGCTTGCCCAGCCGCCAGGCCATGTGCTCGATGAAGCGGGATTTGCCGCAGCCGGTGGGGCCTTTCACCATCACCGGCAGGCGGTTGCGGTAGGCGGCGTCAAACAGCGCCACCTCGTTGCCCTGGGGCTGGTAGTAGGGTTCCTTGTGAACCTTGTATTGCTCTTTGTCGGTCATCGTTTGCTCCATCATCGGGCAATCGCTAGGTCGGGTTAGCGGTTTCATCGCGTAACCCGACGTCGGGGGTGTCGGGTTACGGCGCATGAAACCGCGCCTAACCCGACCTACGAAACCAAGCGGTGATCCGCAGCCGGAAGAAAAACGCCCCCAGGCGGGGGCGTTTTCCCTACCGCTTCACCACCTGATTACTTGTGTACGCCCAGCTTTTCGCGCCAGCCAGGGAACAGCTTGTCGGCATCCTTGGGGAAGGACTCGAAGGCGCGGGCGAATTCCTTGTGCTCCTTGGCCCACTGGATCGGGTCGGCGCCGGCCTTCCAGCACTCGTAGGCCTGACGCAGGGAGATCGCGCCGGCAGCCGGGCTGTCGATATGGCCGTACGAGCCGCCGCCGGCGGTGTTGATCACGTTGCCGTGGCCCAGGTTTTCGAAGAAGCCGGGCAGGCGCAGCGCGTTCATGCCGCCGGAGATGATCGGGGTGGTGGGCTTCATGCCGAACCACTTCTGGTAGTAGACCGGGCCCTGGCACTCATCGCGCTCGATCATGTAGGCGATGATCTTGTCGTCGCCCTCGCCTTCCATCTTGCCGTAGCCCATGGTGCCGACGTGCATACCGGAAGCGCCCTGCAGACGGGTCAGCTTGGCCAGCACAAACGCCGTGTAGCCGCGCTTGGACGAAGGCGAAGTCACCGCGCCGTGGCCGGCGCAGTGGTACTGGCGACGGGCGGTGGTCACCATGCCGGGGCCGCCCACATAGCCGTCCACCAGGAAGGCCAGCTTGTCGGCGTCGGGGCCGAACACTTCCAGACCGTAGTCGGCGCGGGCGCACATCTCGTAGTGGTCGTCGGCGGTGATGTTCAGGGAGAAGATCTTGGCCTGACCGGTTTCGTCCTGGGCGCGCTTCATGGAGTCGTACACCAGGGGCAGCACCTTCTTCAGGGGGCAGAACACCTGGTTGCCCTGGGGCTCATCGTTCTTGATGAAGTCGCCGCCCAGCCAGAACTGGTAGGCCGCCTGGGCGAACGGCTCGGGACGCAGGCCCAGCTTGGGCTTGATGATGGTGCCGGAGATGTAGCCGCCATCCTTCATCGGACGACCGAGGATGCGCCACAGGTTGCTGATGTCCACGGTGGGGCCGTCGAACATCTGAATGCAGCGGTCGGGCACGTAGAAGTCGATCATCTTGGCGTGTTCGATGTCGCCCATGCCCTGGTTGTTGCCGATGGCCAGGGTGAGGAAGGACACCAGCATGAAGCGGCCATCCGTGACGTTGCGGTCGAACAGCTCGATCGGGTAGGCGATCCGCATGTCCTCGTTGGCTTCGTCGATCATGTAGACCAGCGCGTCCACGCCCTTGGTGAAGTCGTCGGTGGTGGAGACTTCCACGTTGGTGCCGGTGGAGGACTCGGCGGCGAAGTGGGCGGCGGCTTCCAGGTAACCGGTGCCGGCCTTCGGCTTCATCTTGTAGGCCACCAGGATGTGCTTGTTACCCTTGATGAGGTCTTCTTCTTTCAGGCTGAGGTCGGAATAACGTGCGGACTGATCCATTACTAAGCTCCGGTTGAGTGATTCAAAAAGTCCCTGTGCGGCCTTGGGCCGTCATGGAATGGGGCGAACTATACGAACCTCGTTCCATAAGTGAAAATCATGTTTTCTGATGTCTGGCATAAGTAATCACTTATGGCGTCTCCTGCCTGATGCTCCACCTCACCCTGCGCCAACTCCAGGTCTTTGAATCCGTCGCCCGCCACCTCTCGCTCTCGCGTGCGGCGGAAGAGCTGCACCTGTCGCAGCCCGGCGTCTCCATGCAGATCAAGAAACTGGTGGAAGCGGTCGGGCAGCCCCTGTTCGACCAGAACAGCAAGCGCCTGAGGCTCACCGATCAGGGCCAGGATCTGGTGAGCACGGCGCGCGAGATGCTGGGGGCGATGCGGCGCTACGAACACTCGCTGGTGGCGCGGCGCGGGCTGACCCAGGGCCGTCTGCGTCTGGTGGCCATCACCACCGCCACCTATTTCGTGCCGCGCCTGCTGGGCGAGTTTGCGCGCCTGCACCCCGGCATCCAGGTCTCCCTGCGCGTCACCAACCGCGAGCAGGTGCTGGAGAGTCTGGCGGCGGGCATGGACGACCTCTACGTCCTGGGTCAGCCGCCCGAAGGTCTGGCCGTGACCGCCATCCCCTTCCTGGAAAACCCGCTGGTGGTGCTGGCCGCGCCCGACCACGCGCTGGCGGCGCAGCGGCACATCCCGCTCGCGCGGCTGGCGGAAGAGCCCTGGCTCATGCGCGAGCCCGGCTCCGGCACGCGCAAGGCGGTAGAGCGCCTGTTCTCGGAACAGGGTCTCGCCCTCGCCACGCGCATGGAGCTGGGCAGCAACGAGGCCATCAAGCAGGCGGTGCTGGCGGGGCTGGGCATTTCCGTGCTATCCCGTCACACCCTGAGCCTGCACGCACCCGACCAGTTCGCCATCCTCGACGTGGACGGTTTTCCCATCCTGCGTCAGTGGTACGCGGTGTACCCCGCCGCGCGGCAGCAGACCGTGGTGGCGCGCACCTTTCTCGACTTTCTGCTTTCCAACGGAATCACCGCATGACCACTCCCGCCCGCCCCCCCCTGCGCAAAGGCCCCAAGCGCGCCCCCACCGAGCCGGCGGCCATCGGCCCGGACCTGGGCCCCGCCATCGAGGCGCTGGAACGGGTGCTCGACTTCTCGCGCCCGGCGGATGTGCAGCTTTCCGGCTTCTTCCGCGACGCCGCCAAGCTGGGCCAGCGCGAACGCAACTTCATCGCCGAACTGGTGTTCGGCGTGGTGCGCCGCCTGCGCACCTTGCAGGCCCTGGTGGAACGCCCCACCCCGCGCCGTCTCGCCCTGGCCTGGCTGGCCCGTTACGGCGGCTGGAACCTGCGCCAGTTCGAAGGCGTGGTGAAGGATTCCGCCTGGCTGCTGGCGGTGAAGTCCGCCGACGCCAACACCCTGCCCGAGGCGGTGCGTCTGGAACTGCCGGACTGGCTGCATGAACGTCTGGCCGCCCAGTACGGCGAGCGCCTGCCCGCCCTGGCCGAGGCCCTGGCCCGCCCCGCGCCGCTGGACCTGCGCGCCAACGACATCAAGATGGACCGCGACGCGGTGCTCACCGCCCTGCGCGCCGAAGGCATAGCCGTGGACCCCACGCCCTACGCCCCCCTGGGCCTGCGCATGGCGGGCAAGCCGGCCTTGCAGCGCCACCCCCTGTTCATCGACGGCGCCATCGAGGTGCAGGACGAAGGCAGTCAGTTGCTGGGGCTGCTGCTCGCCCCCAAGCGCGGCGAGATGGTGTGCGACTTCTGCGCCGGCGCGGGCGGCAAGACCCTGGCCCTGGGCGCGATGATGCGCAACACCGGACGGCTCTACGCCTACGACGTGACGGAAAAGCGCCTGGCCAACCTGAAGCCGCGCCTGGCGCGCTCCGGCTTGTCCAACGTGCACCCGCAACTGCTCACCGACGAGCGCGACCCCAAGCTGAAACGTCTGGCGGGCAAGTTCGACCGCGTGCTGGTGGACGCCCCCTGTTCCGGCCTCGGCACCCTGCGCCGCAACCCGGACCTGAAGTGGCGGCAGAGCCCGGAATCGGTGGCGGAACTGACCGTCAAGCAGGCCGCCATCCTGGACTCCGCCGCGCGCATGGTGCGCCCCGGCGGACGTCTGGTGTACGCCACATGCAGCCTGTTGAGCGAGGAGAACGAGGCCATCGTCGAGGCCTTCCTGGCCGCCCACGCGGAGTTCCGCCTGCTGCCGGCGGGCGAGGCGCTGGCGGCGCAGAGGGTGGCGCTGGAGATGGGCGACTATCTGCGCCTGGGGCCGGACCAGCACAACACCGACGGCTTCTTCGCGGCGGTGCTGGAGCGGGGCGCGTGAGCGGTTTTGTAGCGCTGGCATCCCTGCCGGCAAGGGCGAGGAGCCGGCAGGGATGCCGGCGCTACAGCCTGCTTGCCTTGCTGCTGATCGCCCTTCCCGCCCACGCCGCTGAACCCCTCACCCTCACCCTCCAGGGCGCGGCGCAGGTCGCCTTCACCCCCGGCGACGACGCCGGCGCGCTGGTGATCACGGCCATCCGCAACGCGAAAAAACAGGTGCTGGTGCAGGCCTACAGCTTCACCCACCGCGACATCGGCCAGGCCCTGATCGACGCCAAACGGCGTGGCGTGGATGTGCGCGTGATCGTCGATCTGACCCAGACCGAAAACGGCAAGACCAGCCTGATCGGCTGGCTGACGGAACAGGGCGTACCCATGTGGGTGGATGCCGAGCACCCGGCGGCGCACAACAAGGTGATGGTGATCGACGCCGGCGCGAAGACCGCAGCGGTCGTTACCGGCTCGTTCAACTTCAGCCACGCGGCGGACTTCCGCAATGCGGAAAACGTCCTGGTGCTGCGTGACAATCCCAACCTCGCCGAGGCCTACGCCGCAAACTGGCGGCGGCACTTCACCCATGCCCGCCCGGTACGGCCCGGCATGTTCCCCGTCCTGAACCCCAGCCCGCGCCCATGAAGACCGACCCGCAGTTCGACAACCTGATTGCCGCCCTGATCGAGAACCTCGATCAAACCAGCGTCCTCATCAACCTGGGCGTACTGGTCGTTCTTCTCGCCCTGGCCATAGTCGGCGCGGGGCGCGTGCATCGGCAACTGGCCGGCGCAGGCGATACCGCGCTGGGCATGAACGTTTCCGACTGGAACCGCCTGGCGCCGCCCCTGCTGTTTCTGCCCATGCTGCTGCTGGTGCGCGCCGTACTGGTGAAGTGGCAGGCGGTGCACCTGCTCAACCTGGCCGTTCCCCTGGCGCTCTCCTTCCTGGCCATCCAGACCTGCTTCTATCTCCTGCGCCACGCGCTCAAGCCCAGCCCGGCGCTGCATGCGGTGGAACGCGCCGTGTCCTGGATGGTGTGGGGCGCCGTGGCCCTGCACATCACCGGGCGGCTGGACGATGCGCTCAAGGCGCTCGACGCCGTCGGCTTCGACCTGGGCAAGCAGCACATCTCGCTCTACACGGTGTTCATGGGCGCGGTCTCCCTGGCGGGAACCCTGATGTTCGCCCTGTGGCTGGCCGGGGTGCTGGAAGGGCGGCTGATCGCGGCCATGCCGGTCACCGCCAACACGCGCCTGGCCCTGTCCAAGCTCGCGCGCACCTTGTTCGTGCTGATCGCCATCCTCACCGCCCTGCCCATGGTGGGCATCGACATCACCGTGCTCTCGGTGTTCAGCGGCGCGCTCGGCGTGGGGCTGGGCCTGGGCCTGCAAAAGATCGCCGCCAACTACGTATCCGGCTTCACCCTGCTGCTGGACCAGTCGGTGCGCATCGGCGACATGGTGGCGCTCGACAAGTATTACGGCGAGGTGCGCCAGATCGGCACCCGCTACACCGTGATCCGCGGCCTGGACGGCACCGAAAGCATCGTCCCCAACGAGTTGATGGTCACCTCCGTGGTGGTCAACCGCAGCCTGACGGATCGGGACAACCGCCTGTTCCTGCCCATCCAGGTGGCCTACGACACCGACCTGGAGCGCGCCCGCACCCTCATGCTGGCCGCCGCTGCGGCGGAACCCCATGTCATGGAAACCCCCGCGCCCAGGGTGTTGCTCAAAGGCTTCGGCGAGAGCGGCATCGACCTCGATCTGGCGATCTGGATGAACGCCCCGGAAGAGGGAGAGCTGGCCCTGCGCTCCGACCTCTACTGGGCCATCTGGGAGGCCTTCAAGCGCGAGGGGATCGAGATTCCGTATCCGCATCGGGTAGTGCAACTCCGGCCCGACTCCGCCCCCCTCCCCGCGCCCTGAGCCGTTCGTACCAGCCTCCGTGGCACGGGGAGTTCCCGTTGTCAGGATTTCATCGGGGCTGTCGAGCGGGCGGCAAGAAATTGACCGGAATCAAAATGGCGTATTCCTCGATTCCCCGCGCCTAGGCGTTTTTCAGGGGATGGGGCGGCGCAGAACCCTGGCACGCTCCCTGCTAAGAATGGTTACCGCAGCGCCGTATCGAGGAGTTCTTCATGACCCACTACAACGATGTAAATGTTTCGCTGATTGCTGGCGACACGAATGATCAAGTGGCGTTGACCTTTGTCAGCGCCGACGGCAAGACCCTGGTGCTGACCCCGTCCCAGGCGCGCTCTCTGGCCACCGACCTGATCGCTGCGGTAAACCGCGCGGAGGTCAAAAGCCGCCTGAAGTCCTCCCCCACCCTGATGGGTCTGCCGGAAGGCAACCGCGCCCGTCTGGCGATGGCCGCCTGACCCGCTCCGGACCAGGGTTTCGTATCGAATTGATGTCTCCTCGAGCGTGGTAACATGCGCTGACCGGCCTTCGGGCCGGTCTTTTTTTGCCTGTCGAGAGGGAAAAACCATGGCTGTCATCGATCTCAACGAAGAAAACTTCGAGCCCACCATCCTCAATAACGATTTTGTCGTGATCGACTTCTGGGCGCCCTGGTGCGGTCCCTGTCGCGGCTTCGCGCCGGTATACGAGGCCGCTGCCGAAAAGCATGAAGGCATCGTCTTCGCCAAGGTGAACACCGAAGAGCAGCAGACCCTGGCCGCCCACTTCCAGATCCGCTCCATCCCCACCCTGATGATCTTCCGCGAGAAGGTCATCATCTACTCCCAGCCCGGCGCGCTGCCTGCCAGCGGTTTTGATGACCTCATCGCCCGCGCCAAAGAAATCGACATGGCCCAGGTGCATGCCGAGATTGCGGCGGAAGGCGCTCAGGGCTGAAACAGCTCCAGGATGCGGGATGCGGCGGCCTCTGCGCCGTCCGCCCGCACCGGCGTCCTGGCCGGCAGCGCCCGCAGCGCTTCCAGCCGGGCTGCCAGGGTCGGGCTGAACAGTTCCTCTTCGCGCACGCTCAGGGCGCGCGCCGCCGTCTCCAGCCAGGCGGACAGAAACGGGGTCTCGGGCCAGTCCGGGCGTTCCACATGCAGCACTGCGACGCCGTTGGCCGCCGCCTCGACATAGCTGCCGTAGCCGGTCTTGGTGATGAGGACATCGCACGAGGCCAGCAGGTCGATGAACTCCAGCCCGGTCTGGTCGAACCCGAACAGGTCCGGGCGCTCGCCCCGCCCCCGCCAGTCGGGCGGCGCAAGCCAGACCACGCCCGCTATTGCCGGCAACTCACCCCGCCCCGCATAACCGATGCCGCCGAAGCCGATGACGGCGAGACAGACGTTCGCGTCCAGCGACAGGCGCGCAAGCAACTCGGTGCGACGGTCGCACCCGGTCATCGCCACCGGAGGCAGGCATTCACTCTCGCGCAACCAGGACATCGGCATGGCCGGGGTGAGGCGCAGGAAGGGTGCGGTCTGATAGGCCTCGCGCACCTCGTCCAGCAGGGCGTCCACGCCGGGCTCAGGCCCCAGATAGGCAGCGGCGATATCGAACCAGTTGAGTGAACTGAACGCCACCGCCGCTACGCCCGCCCGCCGCGCCGCAGCCAGGGGCAGGTAGGCGACATCCGACAGCACGGCGTCGATGCGCTCCTGCGCCAGCCAGGCCGCCTCGCGCCCGACCCGGTCGCTCCAGCCGGCATGGAACGCGCGCAGGGCGTCCAGGCTGGCGGGGACGTTGACCCGGATCGCGTCCCGCATCACCAGACCCTCGTCCGCCGCCTCCCGCCGATGCACGAACGGCGCATGGACGCGCCGCGCCAGGGCCTCGCGCGCGAGGCCGGACCAGATCACCCATTCGATTTCTGGCCGGCGCGCATGCAGGGCGTTGAGGATGGGCGCGGCCTGCGCCAGGTGCCCCAGGCCGTGATGGCTGATGGCGCACAGCAGGCGCATCAGACCGGGCCTTGCAGCCACTCCCGCAGCAGGGGCAGGGTGACGGCCCGCTTGCGGCTCAACGAGAGGGCGTCCAGGGCGTCCACCGTCTCCAGCAGATGCGGCAGGTCGCGGCGGCAGTGGGTCAGCAGGTGGCGCGTGACCTCTTCCGGCAGGACCAGACCCAGAGATTCGGCGCGTTGCGTGATGGCCAGCGCCTTGTCCGCATCCGACAGGGGCAGAAGACGGAACACCAGGCCTTGCGCCAGGCGTGTGGCCAGATCGCTGCGCACCGCCAGGCTGGCGGGCGGCGCGGCGCCTGCCGTGAGCAGGCGACCTCCGGCTTCGCGCAGGGCGATGGCCAGACCGAACAGGCGGTGCTGCGCTGCGGCGTCGAGGCTTTCCACATCGTCCACCGCGAGGGCGTCAGGCGCGGCCTCCGGCAGCGGGGCCGCAGGGTGCAGCGGCGCGCCGGTCGCCGCCGCCCAGGCGCGCAGGAGGTGGGTCTTGCCCACGCCGGTTGGTCCCCACAAGTAGACGAATCCGGCGCTCGCGGCGACGGCCTGCACGGCCTCGGTATTGGCGCCGGGCAGGTAGTTGTCGAAACCGGGGAGCGCGTCGGGGCGGATGTTGAGGATGAGCTGACGCATGGCGGCGAGTTTACCAGCCGCCTCCGCCGCGACTGGTCTGGCGGGCGATAATGCGCGCTGCCCTGATCTCCCCTTTGCCGCCATGACCGCCGTCGTACCCCTTGCCCATCCCGTCACCGATGTCCCGCCCGTAGTCGAGGAAGAACTCGCGCCGGGCGAACGCGAGACGTTGATGGCGCGCATCCAGACCCTGTTGCGCGAGCAGGACGCGGTACTGGTGGCGCACTACTACACCAGCGCCGACCTGCAACGCCTGGCGGAGGCGACCGGCGGTTGCGTCTCGGATTCGCTGGAGATGGCCCGTTTCGGCCACGCCTCGCGCGCCCGCACCCTGATCGTCGCCGGGGTGCGCTTCATGGGCGAGACGGCCAAGATCCTCAACCCGGAAAAGCGCGTGCTGATGCCGGATCTGGGTGCGGAATGCTCGCTCGACCTGTCCTGTCCGGCGGCGGATTTCAGCCGCTTCTGCGATGCGAATCCAGACCGCACCGTGGTGGTCTACGCCAACACCTCGGCGGCGGTGAAGGCGCGTGCGGACTGGATGGTGACTTCCAGCATCGCGGTGAAGGTCGCCGCCCACCTGCACGCCCAGGGCCGGAAGCTGATCTGGGCGCCGGATCGTTACCTGGGCGATTACGTGCAGCGCGCCACCGGGGCCGACATGTTGTTGTGGCAGGGCTCCTGCGTGGTGCACGAGCGCTTCAAGGCCGATGCCCTGCGCGAGCTGAAGGCGCACTACCCGGACGCCGCCGTGCTGGTGCACCCCGAGTCCCCCGCCGAAGTCATCGCCCTGGCGGACGTGGTGGGTTCCACCACCCAGCTCATCCGCGCGGCGGCGGAACTGCCGCAGCAGACCCTCATCGTCGCCACCGACAACGGCATCTTCCACAAGATGCAGGAGGCGGCCCCGGCCAAGCGCTTGCTGGAAGCGCCCACCGGCGGGCGCGGCGCGACCTGCGTGTCCTGCGCGCATTGCCCCTGGATGGCGATGAACGGCCTGAAAAAGCTGCTGCATGTGCTGGAAACCGGGGCCAACGAGGTGCATGTGGACCCCGTCGTGGGACGCCAGGCGGTGCGCTCCATCAACCGCATGCTGGAATTCGCCGGCCAGACCGGCATCACCCTGGCGGGCATGGGCGCAGATTGATGACAACCGATCCCCGACGTCGGGCGTTGGGGATCGTGTTGTAATCCGACGCAGAACCCAAATTGACTCAGATCAACGCTAGAGGAGAGCGGACATGAGCTTCATCCATGAATTCAAACAATTCGCCATGCGCGGCAATGTGGTCGATCTGGCGGTCGGCGTGGTCATCGGCGGGGCCTTCGGCAAGATCGTGGATTCCCTGGTCAAGGACGTGATCATGCCCCCCATCGGCGCGCTGCTTGGCGGCGTCGATTTCAAGAACCTCTACGTCAATCTCTCCGCCACGGATTTCGCCACCATGGACGAGGCCGTCAAGGCCGGCGCACCCCTGATCAAGTACGGCGCATTCATCCAGAGCATGGTCGATTTCACCCTCATCGCCTTCGCCATCTTCGTGGCGGTCAAGGTAATCAACCGGCTCAAGCAGACGGAAGCGGCCCCGGCGGAGCCCGCCCCCACCCCGGAAGACGTCCTCCTGCTGCGCGAGATTCGCGACGCCCTGAAAAAATGAAGCGGCATCGGCTCTTCCTCCTGGCCGCCCTCGCGCTGCCAGGGCTGGCCGGGGCGGGGACGCCGGAAACGGTCGTTCCGGCGCAGGTCGTCGATGTTCGCCCTGAGCTTCTGAGCCTGAGCGCCAAAGCGGCGCTGGAACGGCTCGGCCAGACCGATGGATTCCTGGCCAACCCTGCTGTCCGCATCGGTCTGCCGAAGAACTTCGCCCGCGCCGACGGCATCCTGCGCATGCTGGGCCAGGGCGACAAGGTGGACGACCTGGTGCGCGGCATGAACCGGGCGGCGGAGCAGGCCATCCCCCTGGTGGCGCCCCGCATCCTCGCAGCGGCGGCGAACCTGCCTCCGGATGCCGCCCTGCCGGGACCGGGGGGCGAGGCCCTGCTGGGCCAGGCCATGCTTGCCGCCATCGACAACGTCGCGGCCTCCAGCGACCTGCTGGGCGCGTACAACCGCCTCGCGCAGAAACTGAAACAACTGGCGGGCTTGCGCGGCGAGTTCTCCTCGCTGCGGGACTACGTCAGCCGCAAGACCCTGGAAGGCATTTACCTCTCGCTCGCCGAAGAAGAACGCAGGCTGCGCGCCGCGCCTCTCCCCGTCGCGTCGCAGCCATGAGGTGTTTGACCTGTCCGTTTCACCCCGCAACAAAGGCTGACTGCGCGTCAGCCGGTAGTGCACGTATCTGAACTTACTAACCAGGAGTTGACCATGCGATTCATCGTTTCCGCATCCAGCGCGTTGACGGTGGCCCTGTTGGCCGCCGCCGCGCATGCCGCACCGTATTACGACCCCAGCAACCTGGCCAGCAACAGTGGCAAGACGGTGGGTTTTGAGTTGTTCAAGACCATAGGCTGTCCCGGCAAGGCCCTGCTGGACCCGCCCTGCAAGGACGACGCCCCGGCCCCCAAACCCGCACCGAAGGACAGTGACGGCGACGGCGTCGTGGACGCCCTGGACCAGTGCCCCACCACGCCCGCAGGCCGCAAGGTGGATGCCAAGGGTTGCGAACTGGACGGTGATGGCGACGGCGTAACTGGACGGTGATGGCGACGGCGTGGTGGACGCGCTGGACCAGTGCCCCACCACCCCGGCGGGCCGCAAGGTCGATGCCAAGGGTTGCGACCTGGACAGCGATGGCGACGGCGTGACCGATGCCCTGGACAAGTGTCCCGCCACTCCCAAGGGCGACCGCGTGGATGGACAGGGCTGCACCCTGCTCAACACCATCGTGCTCAAGGGCGTGAACTTCGACAACGACCAGGCCGTCCTGCGCCCGGACGCCCTGGCCATTCTGGACGGGGCTGCCGCCACCCTGCTGCGTTACCCCGCCATGAAGGTGGAAGTGGCCGGCTACACGGACAGCCGCAGCAACCGCGCCCACAACGTGGACCTGTCCCAGCGTCGCGCCAAGGCGGTGATGGACCACTTCGTCGGCAAGGGCGTCGCAGCGGATCGCCTGAGCGCCAAGGGCTACGGCCCGGACAGCCCCATTGCGGACAACGCTACCGATGAGGGACGCGCGCAGAACCGCCGGGTGGAATTGCACATCCTGAACTGAGGCAGTCTTTCCCCGGAAAAAACCGCGCCCGAGGGCGCGGTTTTTTATTCTGGAAACCGCAGATGAAAAGCATGTAGGTGCGAATTCATTCGCACTTAACTCGTTGATTGTGCGAATGAATTCGCACCTACGGGCAACTCGCAGTGCATTGAGGCGTAATGAATTTCTCCGCCAACTGCGTTTTCTGGGTTTATGGGCCCTTCAACTGGCCCTTCCGCGCCAGGGCCAGTTGGTACAGCGCATTCTTGCGCCCCCCGGTCAGGCGTGCGGTGAGATGGGCGGCCTGTTTCAGCGGCAGCTCCTCCAGCAGGATCTCCAGCACGCGCAGCGCCTCCGCTTCACCCTCGTCAGGCCGGGGCGCAGGTGCAGCCACCACCAGCGCGAACTCGCCGCGCCGGTGATTTTCATCCGCCTCCAGCCAGGCCAGCGCCTCGCCCAGGGGGCAGGCGTGGATCTGCTCGAAGCGCTTGGTGAGTTCCCGCCCGAACAGGAGGGTGCGTTCCGGTCCCAGCACGGAGGCCAGGTCCGCCACGGTTTCCGCGATGCGGTGCGGCGCTTCGTAGAACACCAGGGCGCAGGGCAGGTCGCGCAGGGTCTCCAGGGCGCGACGGCGTTCGCCGGACTTGGCGGCGAGAAAACCGTGAAACAGCCAGGGGCCGTCCAACCCGGAGACGCTGAGGGCCGTGGCCGCCGCACTGGCCCCAGGTAACGGCGTGACGGGCAGCCCCGCCGCGCGCACCGCCTGCACCAGACGCGCGCCGGGATCGGAGATCCCCGGCGTACCGGCATCGGAGACATAGGCCACGCTACGACCTTCGCGCAGCGCCTCGACCACGCGCAGGGCGGCCCCGGCCTCATTGTGTTCATGCACCGCCATGAGTCGGGTCTGGATGCCGTAGGCGGTCAGGAGTTGCTGCGTATGCCGGGTGTCCTCGGCGGCAACCAGGTCAACCGACCTGAGCACATCAAGCGCGCGCAGGGTGATATCGCGCAAGTTGCCGATGGGCGTGGCGACGATGTGGAGCGTTCCGGGGGCGGCGGGTTGGGCGGTGTCGATCATGGCGGCAAGGGGATAATCTGCGGCCAGTGTAACGAATCGGCGGGAGCGGACTTGAACAAGGGGGCGGAGGCCGAACGGCTGGCGGAGGAATACCTGGCGGCGCGCGGCCTGCGGCTGCTGCAACGCAACTTCCGCTGCCGCGGCGGCGAGATCGATCTGGTCATGCAGGATGGGGCCGCGCTGGTGTTCGTGGAGGTGCGCTCGCGCCGCAGCGCGGATTTCGGCGGCGCGGCGGCGAGCATCACCGCCGCCAAGCGCGCCCGTATCATCCTGGCGGCGCGGCACTATCTGGCCGGGCTGGGCGCGCCTCCGACGTGTCGTTTCGACGCCGTACTGTTTCAGGCCGGGCGCGTGGAATGGCTCAAGGGCGCTTTTGACGCCTAGCTATAATCCGGCCTCTTTTTCCCGCCTTGCCTCCATGCCCCTGACCGCCTGCATCCAAGACCAGTTCCAGTCCGCGCGGGATACGCTGGAAATGGCGCAGGAGATGCTGTCGGAATCCATCCTCCTGAGCGCCCAGGCCATTACCGACTGTCTCATGGCGGAAGGCCGCGTGCTGGTGTGCGGCGAGGGCGCCGCCGGACGCACGGCGCGGCACCTCGCCGCCCTGCTCACGGATCAGCTCGAACATGACCGGCCCGGTCTGGCGGGCATCTACCTGGATGGCATCGGCATGGGGGATGGCGCCGACCCGGCGCGGGGCGCGCGCAGGCAACTGGAGGCCATCGCCCATCCCGGCGACGTGCTGGTCGCCTTCTCCCTCAACGGCGAGGGCCGCGCTGCTCAGGCAGCCGTCCTGGCCGCGCAGGAGCGGGGGTTGGTGGTGGTGGCCTTTTCCGGCGGGGATGGCGGGCCTCTCGCCGAGGTGCTGCGGGAGGGCGACATCCTGCTCTGCGCTCCGGGCGAGACCGCCGCGCGGGTGCTGGAAGCCCAGTTGTTGGCCGTTCACAGCCTGGCCGCCTGTATCGACTATCTCTTGCTTGGAGCTTGATGATGCGCAAATTGATCCTGGCCGTTTCGGCGGCGGTTTCCCTGGTCCAGTTGTCCGGCTGCGTCCCCCTGGCCGCAACCGGAGTGGGGGTAGGCGTCCTGATGGCGGATGATCGCCGCACCGCCGGCACCTACATCGTGGACGAAGAGATCGAAATCAAGGCCGGCAACCGCCTGCATGACGCCTTGGGTGAAAAGGCCCATGTCAACGTCACCAGTTACAACCGCCGGGTGCTGCTCACCGGCGAAGCGGCGGATGCCGCGTTGCGCGACAAGGCCGAGGGCGTCGTCAAGGAAGCGCCCAACGTGCGTGAAGTCCTGAACGAGGTGATCGTGGGCGGGGCCACCGGCTTCCTCGCGCGCAGCAACGACGCCTTCGTCACCGCCAAGGTGAAGACCCGGCTGCTCGATGACCGTCGCTTCAACGCCCACCACATCAAGGTGGTGACCGAGGCGGGGACGGTGTTCCTGATGGGGCTGGTGAAACGCCAGGAAGGCGCCGCCGCCGCCGAGGTGGCCGCCCACACCAGCGGCGTCTCCAGAGTGGTCAAGGTGTTCGAGTACCAGGACTGAGCCCGCTTGCGGTCTTTGCCCGGTCGCGGCAACAATGCCCTCGCGCAAGCAAGAGGAGCGGGACATGAATAAAACAGTAGCCATGGCGGCCATTCTGGCCATAGGTGTGACCAGTGCTGCATTCGGCCCGGCCCGTGCCGACAGCAAGACCGTCAACATCACGCGGGATCTGCCCGCGGTCGAGGTTCTGCACCAGGGCAAGCCGGTGCGGGTGGAGCGCAATCCCGACACGGAAAACATGCTCGACCCGGATTTCTCGCTGACCTCCCGCGCCTGTCCTCCCTACTGCATCCAGCCCGCGTCCCTGGGGCCGGGGGTGGAGACCCTGGGGGAACTGGAGATGCTGGACTACCTCAAGCGCGTGGGCCGAGACCCCAACGTGCTCGTGATCGACTCCCGCGACGGCGACTGGGCGCAACGCTCCGGCGTCATTCCCGGCGCGGTGGTGATACCCTGGCAAGAGTTGCACCCGGGTCATACCGACCCGGACAAGGTGGCGGAGCATCTGGTGTTCCGATTCGGCGCCGCCCGTCTTGGCCCCTTGTGGAATTTCGAGAACGCCAAGACACTGGTGTTCTACTGCAACGGCCCCTGGTGCGGCCAGTCTCCCACCAACATCAAGCAGCTTCTTTCCCTGGGCTACCCCGCCTACAAGATCAAGTGGTATCGGGGCGGCATGCAGGACTGGAAGATGCTTGGCCTTACCACCGTGGCGCCCAAGTAAGCGCCTGCCGGCAATTCCTGCCATTGACCCTAGATCGGAAGAAGACCATGAAACGCAGCCTGATTACCGCTATTGCACTGTCCCTGTCCGTTCCTGCCCTGGCCCAGTTGCCCGGCGCCGCCAACAACCCCTATCTCGCCAACGTCCCGGTTTCCGCCGGCCCCATCGTGCTGCCGGTTTCCCCTGCGGGTCGCGGCACTCGCCCCTACGAAATGTCCCGCACCATTCCGCCGGCGGAGAAGGAAGCCATGATGAAGAAGATCATGCCCATGGTGGGCATGGTCAAAAGCATGGACATCAAGGACGTGATGAACCTGATGGCCGTCAAGTACCAGGCCAAGAAAGGCCTCTCTTTCGACGACGTGAAGGCCTCCATGGAGCTGCGCGCCAACCAGCTCAACTTCAAGAAGGTGGGTGAAAGCCCGATGTGGAAGGACATCCAGGCCGTGCTGGGCGACAAGGACGCGCCGCGCATGGAGGTCTACCACTACTGTGACATCGCCGCAGGCCGTGAAATCCTCAAGTACGCCCCGGAGGCCATCGTCTACCTGCCCTGCCGCATCGCCATCATGGAAGACGCGGACAAGAACATCTGGGTGCTCACTCTGGACTGGAACACCTCCTGGCTGGATTCCATGTCCGGCAAGATGGGCGCGCCGGATCAGCTGTTGAAATACGCCACCGACATCCGCGACAAGATGGACGTGATCATGAAGGCCGCCGCCGCCGGCGATCTGTGATCCAGTCGTACTGATGACCCTCCACGCCCCCGCCCGCCGGGGGCGTTTTTCTTCTGATACGGAGAACGCCATGAAGCGCCTGCCTCTGCTCCTGCTTGCCGGTCTGATGGGCCCCGCTCACAGCGCCGGCCTGGAATCCTTTCTCAATCCCATGGCCATGATGTCCGCCCCCGTCTCGGGGTATGGCAGTCCCTTCGGCGGCAGCCCGTTCGGGAGTCCTTATGGCAGCTCATATGGCAGCCCTTTTGGAGGCAGCCCCTTCGGTGGAAGCCCATTTGGTGGAAGCCCCTTCGGCGGCAACTCTTTCGGCAGTCCCTTTGGTAGCCCCTTTGGTAGCCCCTTCGGCAGTCCTTTCGGCAGCCCCCTCGGCGGACTCGGCGCCCTGGGCGGGCTGGGGCTGCTGGCCGCCCCTCTGGGTCTGGGGCTGGTGAACCCTCTGGGGGTGGGCAACATCGCCTACCCCGCCATGCAGATGGCCCCCAACATGATGTCCTACAGCCACTACAACCAGATGGGCAATCCCTACGGCGGCTTCTTTGGCGGCGGCAACCCCTACATGCAGCGCGGGTTGCCCAGCCCCTTCTCGCCGCCGGCCTTCTCGCCCTCGATTCCCACCATGCCTTTCTCGCCCAGCCAGGGCACTCTGCCGATTGCACCGTACCTGCCGCAGCCGCAGGCGGCCCCTTCGCCGGTGTTCGGCGGCGGTTCCCTGTTCGGCGGACTCCTGCCCGCCCCGGTGGAACCGGTGCGTCCCGCTCCGCAGGCCCAGGCCGCCTCCGCCTTCCCGTTCTTTGGCGGTTCGGCGCCTGTATCTCCCCAGCCGGCCCCTGCACCCGCCCCCCTGCCGACGGTCAGCGCCCCCGTCTATCCCTTCCCCTTCTTCCCCATGCCCGCGTCGCAACCCGCACTCCAGCCGGCCCCGCAACCCGCGCCCCAGCCGGTTCCGGTCGCCCCCCCGCAGGCTGCGGTTCCAACGCCCACTCCCCTGGACCCCTCGGTCTTCCTGCAGATGTTCATGAAGCCCGCAGAGCCGCCCAAGGCGGAAGCCTCCAAGCCGCAGGCGACCGAGGTCAAAAAGGCGGAAGAACCCAGGGCGGAAGAACCCGCACCAGCAGCGCCCAAGGCTTCAGAGCAGAAGGCGGACACGGCAGCGGCGGCCAAACCGCAGGTCGCCAAACCTGAGGCGGCGTCTGCGCCCGCAGAACCCAAACCCGCCCCGGCGCCTGCCGCCAAGTGAGCGTACTCCGGGGCGGTTCGCCGCCCCGGAGACGCCGGATCAGGGACCGGCCCTGTCCAGCCGGGCGAGAATGAAGCGCCACTCGTCCGGGTCCACCGGCGTGATGGATAACCGGTTGCCCTTGGCCAACACCCGCATGGTGGCGAGTTCCGGGCACTCCCGCAGTTCGGAGATCGACATCAGCCGGGTCTTGCGCACCAGCTTCACGTCCACGTTGAACCAGCGCGGCGACTCCTGCGTAGCCTTGGGGTCGAAGTACTTGCCGCCGGTC
Organism: Betaproteobacteria bacterium; assembly: GCA_016219425.1. Classification (GTDB taxonomy): domain Bacteria; phylum Pseudomonadota; class Gammaproteobacteria; order Burkholderiales; family Thiobacillaceae; genus PFJX01. The sequence continues at coordinate 51,191 of JACRNB010000006.1, forward strand.
TCGAACTGGCTCGCGTCCGGATAGGCCGGCGTCGCCACCTCCGCCAACCCGGCGATGCCGGGCTGGTCACAGGTGGAGTGATAGAACAACACCCCGTCTCCCACCCGCATCTGGTCGCGCATGAAGTTGCGCGCCTGATAGTTGCGCACCCCGAACCAGGCCACGCGGCCATCGCGCACCAGATCGTCGATGCTGAATTCGGAGGGTTCGGACTTCATCAGCCAGTAACGCATATCTCTTCCTCGATGATCCTGTCTGTCCGCGCCGATCCAAATTTTGACCACTCTGCCGACTGAGAATTGGGCCAGGGATGGAAGCCGACCGGATGGGGGTGGCTGTGGGACTCCACCGCCTGGCGAACAAAGCCCAGGGCATTGTCATACACAGGCCAATTAGCCTGATCCACATCATGTGTTAAGTGAGCGTACATGCCCGTCAAACGAGTTAAAAAAACTTTAAATATTTAACATGTCTAGCTTCGCCCCTATTGAGTGAGCAACGCGAAGAGACCCCGGTTGATGAAGTACACCTCGCGCCCGACCTTCTGGCCATGCAGGATGTCCAGCCGCTCCAGTTCCCGCAGATACTTCGAGCAGGTCTGCCGGGTACCCAGCCCCGCCCGCTCCAGGAACTGGATCTTGCAGTAGGGGTGCTGGAACACCACCTCGATCAAGTCCTTGCTGTAGATGCCCGGCGCCTTGGCCTTGACGGTCTCGCCCACCGACTCCATCAGGGCAAGGATGCGATTGATCCTGTCCTGCGTGCGCACCGAGGTTTCCTCGACCGCTGCCAGCATGTACAGCACCCAGTCCTCCCACGAACCTTCCTCGGTCACCCTGCGCAAACCTTCGTAATACGCAGCCTTGTGGTCGATGATGTAGCGCGACAGATACAGCACCGGCAGCCCCAGCAGGCCTTTTTCCACCAGGAACAGGATGTTCAGGATGCGCCCGGTTCGCCCATTGCCGTCCGGGAACGGATGGATCGCCTCGAACTGGTAATGCACCAGTGCCAGTTTCACCAGCGGGTCCAGCCCATCCTCGGCGTGGATGAATTGTTCCAGGGCGGCCAACTTGTCGCGGATCACCGCCTCGCCTTCGGGCGGGGAGTAAACGGTCTCCCCTTTGCCATTGGCGATGCGTGTTCCCGGCACGCGGCGGATGTCGAAATCCATCTGCTTGATGATCTGGGCAATCTCGATAAACAGATTGGTCGTCAGCGACCGGCTCTTGATCTGCTCGAAACCGTAGCGCAGTGCATGGCGATAGCGCAGCACCTCCTTGGTCTCCGGGCTGCCACTGCCGTGCTCATCGGCCGCAGCCTTGTAGAGCTCGTCGTTGGTGGTCACGATGTTCTCGATCTCCGACGACAAGCGCGCTTCCTGCAACACCAGCCCGTCGATCAGGATGCCCTGGTTGGGAATGAGCTGGGCGACGCCCTTCAGCTCCGCCAGCACCCGGCTCGCCGCAATGGCTTTCTTCAGCACGGCGGGGGTTTCCACCTCAGTAGCCGGCGGTAAGGGGGGCAGGTCGTTATAGGGTTGATTGCGGTTGAAGGTCACCTGACCTGCCTCCGGTATGTAGACATGGACGGGAATCCGCTCGGAATCCGCATGGACATTGCTGCTGGGCTCCCTTATCCCTCAAAGACCAGAGCCCGCGCAAAGCGCTTCACGGGTTCACTTCTTCCATCACCATCAGGTCCGCGCCGTAGCCGCTGGAGCAGAGGTCCGCCAGGGCGGGGTCGCGCAGTTCCCCGGTGCGCGCGCATTCCGGGCGCGGCGTCGGTGCGGAGGCCGCGGCCTGGAGATCCAGCGCGGCGCTGGCGGAAACCTCCACCATCGAGAACGGCCCTGCCGGCTTCATGCCCAGACTGGAGAAGTCCCGCGGCGTATCGCTCACCAGGGCCAGCAGGCGATTCCTGCCCGCCGGACCCTGAGCGGCGATGCCCCAGCCGGGACGGGGCAGGGACCAGGTTTCGCCGGCGCGGATAAAGTTGCGGTCGTCCTTGCGGTTGGGGAAGAGCAGGTCGAATTCCTGGCCCGTGGTGCCCACCATGAGCAGATAGACATAACCGGAATGGCTGGAACTCAGCTCGAAGCGCACCCGTTCCCCCACCCGCAGGCGTGTGCGCTCGGAACGCAGGCGCACCTGACGGCGGTCATCCCGGTTGGCGTACAGGTCGTTCAGCACCGCCGCCGGGTCTGCGCTGGCGGCGGCCAGCCACGGCCCGTCCAGGGTCATGGCGGCATTGCCGCTGATCTTGAGATGGTGCGGGTCGTAACGGGTGTTGCCGCTGGCCATGCGCTCGATCAGGGGCTGGGCGCAGACGCGCAACTCCTCCACCGAGAGGCCGCCGGAGCCATCCAGATCTCGCGCCAGACCGTTCATGCATTCCAGCCAGGCCTGGGTGGCCAGACCGCCGGCCTCGGGGTTGTCCAGGGCCGCTTCGCTGTCGCGGGCGGCGGCGATGTGGACGAAGTTGAGCTTGCCGGAACCGGGCCGGGCCTGCTGCAAACCGCGAGTCAGGCTGTTGCTGGGGCGCTCGCAGGCGCTCGCCGGGTTCCACACCTTGGCGGTGAGGCGCTCCGCTCCGGCCCCGCGCACGGTGACGCCGCCGGCGTGGCAGGCGTCCACGAACACCACCACGCGCCGCGCCTTGTAGGCCAGTCGGTCCAGCATCTCCGCCAGTTCAGCATCCATCAGGCCGCGGCCATCCGCGCTTACCAGGGCCTCGGCGCAACGCTCCTCGCCTGCGTCCACGGTCTTGAGGCGCGCCCCGTGCCCGGAGTAGTAGACGAAGACCTGATCGTTCGTGTGCACCCGGCGGTCCAGGTCGGCAAAGGCGCGGCGCAGTCCCTCCAGGGTCAGCGCGCCGTCCGTCAGGCTGGTGACCTGATCGTCCGGCACGCCCAGGGCGCGCGCCATGAGCCGGGCGCTGGCGGCGTCGTGTTTCACCCCTTTCAGCACGGGGATGCCGCTCGGGTAGTCGCCGATGGTGAGGATGAGGGCGTGGGAGGCGGGCTTGGCCGCCGGTATGCTGCGGAATCCCGCCACGGCGGTGATGCGTTCGCCGCCGCTGGCGAGGGCGGTCGCCAGCACCTTGGGGCCGGGGCCGGGTTCCGCGCGCAGGGCGAGGATGCGTACCCAGCCTTCCTCGCGCCCTTGGCGCACCCGCACCCAGCCGCCCTGTTTTTCCAGGGCTTCGGCACGGGTCTGGGCTGGCCAGCGCGTCACGGAGGGGGCGTCCAGCCGGGGTTCGGCCAGTACGGCCTGGGGGGCGAGCAGAAGTACCGGCTCCGCGTGGGCAGGCAGGGCCAGAGCCAGAAGCAGGAGGATCAGAGGGGGCGGCATGGTTTGGGTGCAAGCGGGCGGGGGCCATGAAATTACCCCAGAGCCTGGGCAACCGCTACCACTGATGGGAGGTTGAGAATTAAGCTGCGCCACTCCGTCCCTCGTGATCCGATCATGTCCAGAGCCTCCCCGTTTCACGTCGTCCTGCTCATCCTGTCCCTGTCCTGCGCGCCCTCCGCCCATGCCAACGTGGAAGCGGCGCAATTACTGCTCAAGAGCGCCCAGGCCCACAACGCATCGGGTCGCCCGGTGGAGGCGGAACAGACCGCGCGGGAGTTGCTGTCCCTGGCTTCCTCCCTGGGCGACCCGGCGCGACAGCGTCTCGGCGCGGCGGCCACGTTCCATCTGGGCGTCGCCCTGCGCTCCCAGGGGCGTCATGCCGATGCGGAACCGGTTCTGCGCGATGCCCTGAAACGCCAGATGGATGCCTGGGGCAAGACGTCCTTTCAGGCCGGTGCAGTGGAAACGGAACTGGGCATCTGCCTCACCAGTCTGGGCCGCCTGTCCGAGGGCGCCGCCCTGTTGCGAAGCGCCGTCGCCCACCTGGACAGCGCCCGGAATGAGGACGCCCTGCCCCAGACCTACAAGGCGCGCGGCATGCTGGCCCGCACCCTGATCCAGACCGGGGAGGATGAAGAGGCGGAACACCTGCTGCGCTCCGTGCTGGCCGCCCCTCCGGGGGGGCAGGCGGTGGAACGCTGGCGCGGGTATGCCCAGATCAATCTGGCGATGCTGCGCAACCGCCAGCATCGCCACGCCGAGGCCGAAACCCACGCCCGCGCCGGCCTGGCCCTGGCGGAAAAACATCTGGGCGCACGCCATGGCAACACCAATGAGGCCCTCTATCTTCTGGGCCTGTCCTTGTTGAAACAGGACCGTCTGGACGAGGCGGAAGCCCCGCTGCGGCGCTCGGTGGAGATCCAGCGTCAGCGCGGTACGGATCACGATTACGGTTCCAAGTCGCAGTCCTATCTGTACCTGGGCGGGGTGCTGGAGGCCAAAGGCAATCTGGCGGAGGCGGAGCAGCTTCTGGCCGAGGCGAAAGAGCTGGCTAGCGCCAACGGTTCCCGTCCGGCGCAATTGAATACGTTGCGCCAGTACGCCGACTTCCTGTCCCGCCACGGACGGGAGGCGGATGCCCTGCCCCTGTTCCGGCAGGCCACCGAGGCCAGCGACCGCCTGTTTGCCCAGACCCGGGGCGTGGACGAGACGGCGCGGGAGCGGCTGCTGCAACACAACTTCCCCATCTACGCCAAGGCCGTGTCCAACCTGCTGCGCCTCCACGCCAAGACGAGGGAGCCGGCCCACGCGCGGGAGGCCCTGGCGGAGGTGTCGCGCACCCAGAGCCGCCTGTTTACGGAACAACTGCGCGTCGCCGCCGCCGCCCGTTTCCGCGAGGACCGGAATTTCCGTCGTCTGGAGGAGGCGCGCGCCGACGCCATTACCGAAGAGATCGAGACCAGCCGCCGCTTCACCTTGCTGGGCCGGCTTGACCCCGTCAGCGGCGAGGCGCTTCTGGCCGTTCCCAGCGACGATCCCCTGGTGCGCCCGCGTCAGGATGCGGACCTGCGCGCGCGTTTGGCAGCCTGGCGCAAGGCCCAGTCGGCCCGGAAGGAGGCGGAGACGGCCTTGTGGAACGACTACCCCAGCTACATGGAACTCCAGGCCCCCCGGCCTGTGACCGTGGAAGACCTGCAACAGCGCTGGCTCAGGCCGGGCGAGGCGGCGCTGGCCTATTTCCTGCTGAAGGACCGTCTCGCCATCTTCGTGGTGACGCAGAACCGCTTCCGCCTGGTGACGAGCCCGGCGGGACGGGAGGAGATCACCCGTCTGGTGAGCGCCGCGCGCAAACCCATGGAACAGGGCGGCATGGCGGCGCTGAAGAACCTGGACCCCGCTGTGCTGCACCAGCTCTACACCCACCTGATCCAGCCGGTGGCCGAGGATCTACAGGGGGTCGAGCGCATCCTGGCGGTGGGCGACGGGACGATCCACACCCTGCCCCTGGAGATGTTGGTGACTCGCTGGGGCGAGGCGGAACGCAAGGCGTACGCCGAGGCGGGGAAGAAGGGCGACCTGTCGGAGTACGCCGCCCTGGATTACGCCGGCGGCCACTACCGCATTTCCTACTGGCCCAGTCTGGCCGCTCTGGCCTACCAGCGCGGCCAGGCGCGGCCCCAGGCCCGTTTCAAGCGCCAGTTGGTGGCCTTTGCCGACCCGGTGTTCGAGGATGGGGAGGGGACCGTGCCCGCCGCCACCCGCGCCGTCCTGACCAACCTGGGAGGGCTGAACCGGGGCGCCATCCGCATCCCGCGTCTGCCGGAGACGGCGGACGAAGCGCGCGAGGCCGCCGCCATCCTGGGCGGACGCCACGACCTGTACCTGCGTGAGGAGGCGCGGGAGGCGCGCGCCAAGGGGAAGGATCTGGGCGACGCCCGCTACCTGCACTTCGCCACCCACGGCCTGCTGGGCGGCGAATTCAGCCAGCTCAAGGCGGATCAAGGCGAGCCCGAGGCCCGCACCCGCAGTCTGGCGGTGGTGGCGGAGGACGCCGACGCCCCCGCATCGCCCGGCAAGAAGGCGGATCGCGGGCAACCTTCCCTGGTGCTCACCCTGGTGGGTAATGAAGCGGGCGAGGACGGCCTGCTCACCATGGGCGAGGTGATCGAGCGCATGCAGCTCAATGCCGATCTGGTGGTGCTCTCCGCCTGCAACACCGCGGGCGAACACGACACCGCCAAGACCGGGGAGGGTTTTGCCGGTCTCACCCGCGCCTTCATGCATGCCGGTGCGCGCGGGCTGCTGGTCTCCCACTGGAGCGTGGAAAGTCAGGCCACCAAAGACCTGGTGGTGGAGACCTTCCGCCGCCTCAAAGCGGGCAAATCAGCCGATCTGGCCCTGGCCGAGGCCCGCAACCAGTTGCGGACAGGCCATTCCCGCACCCTGGGCGTGTCCCAGGCGCACCCCTTCTTCTGGGCGCCGTTTGTGCATGTGGGGGATTGAACCTGGAAACCGCAGTTGAAATGCTCGTAGGTGCGAATTCATTCGCACAGAAGTCATTGATTGTGCGAATGAATTCGCACCTACAGACAACTCGCAACGGATTGAATCGTCATGAATTTATCCGTCAACTGCGTGTTCTGGATTGAACGGGGGGGCTACCCCGGAAGCAGGACCGTATCCCGCGCCTGCGCCAGCAGCCCCAGGAAGTCCCGTGAGGCGTGCAGGCCGCGGCTTTCACGCCGCGCGCGCGCGCAGCGCACGATCAGTTCGGCGGTGAGCACCAGATTGCGCAGCTCGATCAGGTCGTTGCTGACGCGGAAGTTGCTGTAGTACTCGAAGATCTCGTCGTTGAGCAGGGCCAGGCGGTGCGCCGCGCGCTCCAGGCGCTTGGTGGTGCGCACGATGCCGACGTAGTCCCACATGAAGCGGCGCAGCTCGTGCCAGTTGTGGGCGATGACGATCTCCTCGTCGGCGTCCGTCACCCGGCTTTCATCCCAGTCCGGCAGGGTCAGCGCAGCGGGGAGCGCGCGCGCGGCGATGTCCGCCGCCGCCGCGCGGCCATACACCACGCACTCCAGCAGGGAGTTGGAGGCCAGCCGGTTGGCCCCGTGCAGGCCGGTGCAACTGGTCTCGCCGATGGCGTACAGGCGTTCCGCATCGGCGCGCCCGGCGCGGTCCACCACCACGCCGCCGCAGGTGTAGTGCGCGGCGGGGGCGATGGGAATCCACTCGCGCGTGATGTCAATGCCCAGCCCCAGACAGCGCGCGTGGATGGTGGGGAAGTGGCTGATGATGAATTTGGCCGGTTTGTGCGTGATGTCCAGGTACACGCAGTCCAGGCCGCGCCGTTTCATCTCGAAGTCGATGGCGCGCGCGACCACGTCGCGCGGGGCCAGTTCCGCGCGTTCGTCGTGCTCGGGCATGAAGCGGGAGCCGTCGGGCAGGCGCAGCAGCGCGCCTTCGCCGCGCATGGCCTCGGTGATGAGGAAGGACTTGGCGTGCGGGTGATACAGGCAGGTGGGGTGGAACTGGATGAACTCCATGTTGGCCACGCGGCAGCCTGCGCGCCAGGCCATGGCGATGCCGTCGCCGGTGGCCGTGTCCGGGTTGGTGGTGTAGAGGAAGGCCTTGCCTGCGCCGCCCGTGGCCAGCACGGTGAAGCCGGCGGCCAGGGTGCGCACGCGCCCGCTTGCGGTGTCCAGCACATAGGCGCCATGCACGGCGCGCCCCTCGCGCCCGAGGCGGCGGTCGGTGATGAGGTCGATGGCGATGTGCTGGGTGAGCAGGGTGACGTTGGGTCGCGCCGCCACCCGCGCCAGCAGGGTTTCCTGCACTGCGCGTCCGGTGGCGTCGGCCTTGTGCAGGATGCGGCGGTGCGAATGGCCGCCTTCGCGCGTGAGGTGGTAGTCCGCCCCGTCCCGGTCGAACGGCGCGCCCTGCTGCATCAGCCAGCGCACGGCGTCGGGGCCGGACTCCACCACGAAACGCACCGCCGCCTCGTCGCACAGACCCGCGCCCGCCACCAGGGTGTCTTCCACATGGGCGTCAAAGCTGTCGTCCTCCCCCAGCACCGCGGCAATGCCGCCCTGCGCCCAGGCGCTGGAACTGTCCGCCGCCGTCTTCTTGGTCACCAGGCCCACGCGCATGGACTCGGGCAGGGAGAGCGCCAGGGAGGCGGCGGCAAGACCGGAACCGATGATGAGGACGTCGTACATGGGCGGGGGAAAAGTGCGGGATGAAGGGCGGGAACTATTGCGGGAAGCGGCCAGTCAGTGTGCCGGGCGACCTGGTTCGGGATGGTTATACTCGCCCGTCGGTTGAGGCCGCAACGGGGAAGCAAGGGAATGAGCGACCGGGAAATCGACCTCCAGTTGGTCGAACGAATACGCGCAGGAGACAAGCAGGCTTATGGGCTGCTGGTGGAGAAATACCGCCGCAAGCTGATGCGCCTGCTTTCTCGCATGGTGCGCAATTCGGACGATGTCGAGGACATTGCGCAGGAGACCTTCATCAAGGCCTACCGCGCCCTGGCCAATTTTCGCGGTGACGCGGCCTTCTATACCTGGCTGTACCGCATCGGCGTGAACACTGCCAAGAACCATCTGGTCGCCCGCGGCAAGGCCATGGCCACGGTTTCGGATCAGGCCATGGACGATGAGGATGAGCCGGATGAACGTCTGGTGGCGCAGGACATTGGAACGCCGGAGTCGGAACTGCTGTCGAAGCAGGCAGCCATGGCCGTAAGCGAAGCGGTGGAGGCCCTGCCGGAGGAACTGCGCCAGGCCATTACCCTGCGCGAGATGGAAGGGCTGAGTTATGAGGAAATCGCTGTCAGCATGAATTGCCCCATCGGCACCGTGCGCTCCCGCATCTTTCGGGCGCGCGAGGCCATCGCCCTGAAACTTCGCCCCATCCTGGGCGCTCCTGAAGACCGGAGGTGGTAACCATGTACACCGCACCGCAACCCCGTGAAGACGAGACCTTGTCCGCCTTCTTCGATGGCGAATTGAGCGACGAGATGGCGCGCTCCGTGCTGCGTCGGCTGGACGCGCATCCAGCGGAGCGCCGCCGCTACGACGAGTACTGCGCCGTGAGCGCCGCTCTGCGCGGCCTGCCGGACGCCGTGCCGGATCTGACCTCCCGCGTCATGGCCGCGCTGGAACGGGAGCCTGTCGTGCTCGCGCCCATGCGTCGCATCGCGCCGCGTCCGCCGCTGCTGTGGGCCGCCGCCGCCGCGGTTGCCGTTCTCACCTGGAGCCTGTGGTCCGTCCTGCCGCATCCGCAAGAACCCCTGCCTCTGGCCGCCCGCCAACCCGCCGATCAGGCTTTGCCCTATCTGGCGGCGCACCAGGATTACGCCCAGGCGGTGATGTCGCCGACGGAGATGCAGTTCACCCGCGTGTCTCTGGCGGAGGCGGGACGGTGAGAACTGCCTGGTTCCTGCTTTTTCTGCCCCTGGCGGCCCAGGCCGCCGACCCCTTGCCTGCTGGTGAGGCCGCGGTCTGGCTGCAACGCATGGCGGACAGCGCCCGGCGCATGAGCTACGAGGGGGTGTTCGTATTCCGCAACGGCCCCGAGATGCACACCCTGTCCGTGGCCAACCGCCCGGTGGGCCAGAGCAGCGAGAGCCGACTCAAGGCCCTGGACGGCATGCAGCGGGAGGTGCGCTGCACTCAGGCCGGCGCCATCACGGTGATGTCGGACGGCGCTCAGGTGCGCATGGAAAAACGCCTGTCCGGGCGCCACTTCCCCGATCTGCTGCCGGCCAATGCCGCCTCCCTGGCGAACTGGTATGCGGTGAAACTGGGCGAGACGGCGCGGGTGGCGGGGCTGGATTGCACCGAGGTGGAACTGGTCCCCAAGGATGTCTTCCGCTGGGGTTACATCCTGTGCGCGGAGAAGAACTCCGGCCTGCCGCTCAAGGCGGTGATGGTGAACGAGGCGGGCCTGCCCCTGACCCAGTTCTCCTTTGCTGAACTGAAGCTGGGGGCGACGCCGCGCATGGACCCCATGCCCCTGTCCGACATGCCCGAGACGGCCAGGCCGGTGGCCAGCGAGCGGGTGACGGTGACGGCGCTGCCGCCCGGCTACGCGCGCATCGCCGCGGTATCGCGCCAGTTGCCCAACAAACCCGGTCAGGTGGAGCACTGGGTATTCAGCGATGGCCTCACCCACATCTCCCTGTTCCTGGAACACGCCGCCAAGCCGGTGGAGACCATGAAGGGCCAGAGCAGGCCGGGGGACATCCACATGCTTACGCGCCAGGTGGGCAGCCTTCAGGCCACGGTGCTGGGCAACGCCCCGTGGCCCGCCGTGGAGCAGGTGGCGATGGGGTTGGAGGTGCGGAAGTGATTGCCACCGAGGCTCCCGCCCGCGTCACCCGCGTGGAGGGGAATGACGCCTGGGTGGTGAGCGAGGCCCCCGCTTCCTGCGGGGCGTGCGGCGGCAAGGGCTGCGGTTCTTCCGTGTTCGCGCGCATGTGGCGTCCGGACGAACCCGAATATCGCGTCGATAACCCCATCGGCGCAGCCCCTGGCGAGGCCGTGGTGGTGGGCCTGCCCGCCGGCGCCCTGCTGCGCGCTTCGCTCCTGGGTTACGGCTTGCCGCTGCTGCTGCTGCTGGCGGGCGCAGGCCTCGGCCATGCGCTCGGCGGGGAACCCGGCGCGATTCTGGGCGGTCTGTGCGGGCTGGCGCTGGCGGCGCTGGGCGTGAAACGGAGCCGGATGTCCGCCGTGCCGGTGATCCGGCGGCGCGGGTCCGGCGTCTGCGGGACGCAGTAGTTTTTTGTAGCGCCGGCATCTTGCCGGCTCCCAACCTGCCGGCAGGGATGCCGGCGCTACGTGAAGGGGTCAAGATGAACCGATGGATCGTATTGCTGGGCCTGTGCTCCAGCCTGTTCCTGGCCAACGGCGCCCAGGCCCAGTTGCCCGACTTTGCCGACCTGGTGGAGAAGCAGTCTCCCGCCGTGGTCAATATCACCACCACTCAGGAGGCGAAGAAGGCGACCAAGCGCCCGCCGCGCGGGCATGACCAGGATGAGATGCAGGAGTTCTTCCGCCGCTTCATGCCGCCGAACATGGAACCCTTCTTGCCGCCCGAGAGCGCGCCGCGCAACCGCTCGCCGCGCAGGGGCCAGGGCTCCGGTTTCCTGATCTCCGCTGACGGGTACGTCCTCACCAACACCCATGTGGTGGATGAGGTGGACGAGGTGGTGGTGAAGCTGAACGACAAGCGCGAGTTCCGCGCCAAGGTCATCGGCACGGACGCCCGCACCGACATCGCCCTGCTCAAGATCAACTCCGACAACCTGCCCCGCGTCGCCATCGGCAACCCGGACAAGGTGCGCGTGGGGGAGTGGGTGCTGGCCATCGGCGCGCCCTTCGGGTTTGAGAATTCCGTCACCGCCGGCATCGTCTCCGCCAAGGGGCGCAGCCTGCCGGACGAGAACTACGTCCCCTTCATCCAGACCGACGTGGCGGTCAACCCCGGCAACTCCGGCGGCCCGCTGTTCAACCTCAAGGGCGAGGTGGTGGGGGTCAACTCCCAGATCATTTCCCAGTCCGGCGGTTACATGGGCCTGTCCTTTGCCATCCCCATCGACGTGGCCATGGACGTGGCGGAACAACTCAAGTCCAAGGGCCGGGTGAACCGCGGCAAGCTGGGCGTGCTGATCCAGGAAGTCACCGCCGATCTGGCCGACTCCTTCGGCCTGGACAAGCCCCAGGGCGCTCTGGTGTCCGAGGTGGAGGCCGGCAGCCCCGCCGAGAAGGCCGGGGTGCAGCCTTCCGACATCATCCTCAAGTACGACGGCAAGCCCATCGCCTCCAGCATCGACCTGCCTCGTCTGGTGGGCGCCACCAAACCCGGCAGCAAGGCTGCGCTGACCATCTGGCGCAAGGGCGCAACGCGGGAACTGAGCGTGCAGGTGGGCGAGATGAGCGATGCCAGGACGGCCAAGGCCAGCCCCGCCGTCGAGAAGAAGTCCAACCGCGCTGGCCTCAGCGTGGTGGAACTGAATGCCGAGCAGAAACGCCAGCTCAAGGTCGCCAGCGGCGTACTGGTGGAGGAGGTGAGCGGACCTGCCGCCCGCGCCGGCATCCAGCCCGGCGATGTGATCCTGGCGATGAACAACAAGGAAGTGAACAGTCCCGAAGATCTCGCCGCCCTGCTCAACGAACCGGGCCGCAAGAGCGCCGCCCTGCTGGTCAAGCGCGGCGAGGGTGCGCACTACGTTTCGTTGCGGCTGGAGAAGTGATCCAGGAGCCGTGCTGACGATGCACGGCCCGTAGGTGCGAATTCATTCGCACTGAGACCCGTGCGAATGAATTCGCACCTACGGGCGCTTTGGGGCGCCCCTCCCCCCTGCCGGGGCGGACCTACCTCGTCGGGTAGAATCCGCCCCGGTTTTTCATTGGATTCCCCGCCGTGCAACACATCCGCAATTTCTCCATCATCGCCCACATTGACCACGGTAAATCCACCCTGGCCGACCGCCTCATCCACCGCTGCGGAGGCCTGGAAACACGGGAGATGGAAGAACAGGTGCTGGATTCCATGGACCTGGAGCGGGAACGGGGCATCACCATCAAGGCCCAGACCGCGGCGCTGACCTACAAGGCTCAGGACGGCCAGGTCTACCAGCTCAACCTGATCGACACCCCCGGCCATGTGGACTTCTCCTACGAGGTCTCCCGCTCCCTCTCCGCCTGCGAAGGCGCGCTCCTGGTGGTGGACGCCTCCCAGGGCGTGGAGGCCCAGACCGTGGCCAACTGCTACACCGCCATCGACCTGGGCGTGGAGGTCTTCCCCATCCTCAACAAGATCGACCTGCCCTCCGCCGACCCGGATCGGGTGATGCAGGAGATCGAGGAGATCGTCGGCATCCCGGCGGATGAGGCGGTGCGCTGTTCCGCCAAGACCGGCCTGGGGATCGAGGATGTGCTGGAGGCGGTGGTGCGCCATGTGCCGCCCCCGCGCGGCGACGAGAACAAGCCTCTCAAGGCCCTGGTGGTGGACTCCTGGTTCGACAACTACGTCGGCGTGATCATGCTGGTGCGGGTGGTGGACGGCGTGCTGCGCCTGAAAGACAAGATCCGCCTCATGGCCACCGACGCGGACTATCTGGCGGAGCAGGTGGGCGTATTCACCCCCAAATCCGTCGCCCGCACCGAACTGCGGGCCGGCGAGGTGGGCTTCGTCATCTCCGGCATCAAGGAGCTCAAGCATGCCAAGGTGGGCGACACCATCACCCTGGCCGCGCGGCCTGCTACCGAGGCCCTGCCCGGCTTCAAGGAGATTCAGCCCCAGGTGTTCGCCGGCCTGTATCCGGTGGAGTCGCACGAATACGATTCCCTGCGCGACGCCCTGACCAAGCTGCAACTGAACGATTCCGCCCTGCGCTTCGAGCCGGAGACTTCCCAGGCCCTGGGCTTCGGCTTCCGCTGCGGCTTCCTCGGCCTCTTGCACATGGACATCGTGCAGGAACGCCTGGAACGGGAATACGACCAGAACCTGATTACCACCGCCCCCTCGGTGGAATACCAGGTGCTGATGAAGGACGGCAGCCAGATCGAGGTGGAAAACCCCTCGCGCCTGCCGGATCTGTCCAAGATCGAAGAGATCCGCGAGCCCATCATCACCGCCACCATCCTGGTGCCGGAGGAGTATCTGGGCAACGTGATGACCCTGTGCAACCTCAAGCGGGGCGCTCAGGTGGATATGAAATACCTGGGCCGTCAGGTCATGCTCAAGTACGACCTGCCGCTGAACGAGGTGGTGTTGGACTTCTTCGACCGCCTCAAGTCCACCAGCCGGGGCTACGCCTCCCTGGACTACGACTTCAAGGAATTCCGCGCCGATGACCTGATCAAGCTGGACGTGTTGGTGAACAGCGAAAAAGTGGATGCGTTGGCGCTGATCGTGCACCGCTCCACCTCGCAATACCGGGGGCGGGAACTGGTCTCCAAGATGCGGGAGTTGATCCCGCGCCAGATGTTCGACGTGGCCGTGCAGGCCGCTATCGGCTCGCACATCATCGCGCGCGAAACGGTGAAGGCGTTACGGAAGAACGTGCTCGCCAAGTGCTACGGCGGCGATATCACCCGCAAGAAGAAACTGCTGGAGAAGCAGAAAGAAGGCAAAAAGCGGATGAAACAGGTGGGGAATGTGGAGATCCCGCAAGAGGCGTTTTTGGCGATTTTGCAGGTGGGGGATAAGTAGGCCACTCCCCATGACGCCCCGCGGTGTCAGCAGGAACACGGCGGGCAGGGCACAGCAACAGGAATGGTCAGTGCGACCGTAGCCGCCGCAACAAAAAAGCCCCGCGATGCGGGGCTTTTTGCCGACCAGCCGAAGGAATTACTTCAGCTTGGTTTCCTTGTACTCGACGTGCTTGCGAGCCTTGGGGTCGAACTTCATGATGGCCATCTTCTCGGGCATGGTCTTCTTGTTCTTGGTGGTGGTGTAGAAGTGCCCCGTACCGGCGGTGGATTCCAGCTTGATCTTGTCGCGTCCAGACTTTGCCATGTGAATTCTCCTTAAACCGAGCTGGCGGCGCGCAGGTCGGCGAGCACGACGTCGATGCCCTTCTTGTCGATCAGGCGCAGGGCAGCGTTGGAAACGCGCAGACGCACCCAGCGGTTCTCGCTCTCAACCCAGAAACGGCGGTTCTGCAGGTTGGGCAGGAAACGACGCTTGGTCTTGTTATTGGCGTGGGAGACGTTGTTCCCAACCATCGGCTTCTTGCCGGTCACTTGGCATACACGCGCCATGATGCTTACCCCAGAGATTCGTTGCGAAAAAAGGCGCGCTTTATATCACGCCCTTCTCGCCCCGGTCAAAGCCATCCGCGCTCGGCGAAGGAATAACCGTTGGAACCGGCGACGATGAAGTGGTCGATCACCTGCACATCCACCAGCGCCAGAGCGGTTTTGAGCTGGCCGGTGATCCAGCGGTCAGCCTGGGAAGGCTCGGCCACGCCAGAGGGGTGGTTGTGAGCCAGGATCAGGCCGGCAGCGTTGTGGGCGAGGGCTCGCTTGACCACTTCCCTGGGGTGTACCGAGGTCTGCATCAGGCTTCCACGGAACAGTTCTTCCGTCGCCAGCACACGGTTCTGAACATCGAGAAACACCCCCATGAATACCTCGTGGGGCAAGCCCGCCAACTTCAACCGCAGCCAGTCCCGCACCGCGCCGGGAGAATTCAGGGCATCCCCCCGCGCCATCTCCTCTCCCAGGGTGCGACGGGCCATCTCCAGCACCGCCTGCACCTGGGCGTACTTGGCCGGCCCCATGCCGGGAAAGGCGACAAACTCGGCCTGGCCGGCGGCAAACAGTCGGTTGAGGCCGCCAAAGCGGGCCAACAGGTCTCGCGCCAGTTCCACTGCCGACTTTCCCACGACCCCCACGCGCAGGAAGATCGCCAACAACTCAGCATCCGTCAGCGCCTCGGCCCCCCGTTCCAGAAGCTTCTCGCGCGGGCGCTCGCCCTCGGGCCAGTCGGTGATCGCCATGCCGTTCTCGCTAGTTATGGAGTGGCGGCATTCTCCAACAGCGCGATGGCGCCTCAAACATCCAGCGGGCTGACCACCCCGCGCCCGCCCTTGTTCAGGACATGGGTGTAAATCATGGTGGTGGAAACGTCGGAATGCCCCAGCAATTCCTGCACTGTGCGAATGTCATAGCCGCCCTCCAGCAGATGGGTGGCGAATGAATGGCGCAGGGTGTGCGGCGTCACATGTTTGGGTACTGCCGCCAAGTCCGCCGCTTTGCGTATCTGGCGTTGTAATAATTTCTCATCCACATGATGCCGGCGACGCTCCCCGCTGATCGGGTCCGTGGAAATGGTGCGGGCAGGAAAAACGTACTGCCACGGCCAAGACTTGGGCGCATTCGGGTATTTGACCGCCAGCGCATTGGGCAACCATACGCTCCCATAGCCCGCCGCCAGATCGGCAATATGCTGCGCCCTCACCTGCACCAGATGCAGGCGCAGAGGTTCAAATAGAGACTTGGGCAACATCGTCACCCGCTCCTTGCCACCCTTGCCGTCACGCACCGTGATCTGGTTGAGCGAGAAATCCAGATCCTTGACGCGCAGACGGGCGCACTCCATCAAACGCATCCCGGTGCCATAGAGCAGCCGCAACATCAAACCCGTGGTCCCGTCGCAATGCTCCAGCACGGAGGCCGTTTCCTGACGACTCAACACGGTGGGCAGGCGCGCAGGCTTCTTCGCCCGCTCCATGCTGTCCAACCAAGGCAAGGGAGTGGTCAATACTTCGCGATACATAAACAGAATCGCAGAGAGCGCGAGGTTCTGTGTGGAAGCGGCCACGTTGCGCTCTACCGCCAGACTGGTCAGAAAGGCCTCCACTTCCGCCTTCCCCATCTCCGCGGGATGGCGCTTGCCGTGGAAAAAAATGAAGCGTTTAATCCAATGCACATAGGACAACTCAGTGCGCTTCGCGTAACCGAGACGGCGCACCCGGTCGCGCACGCGGTCCAACAATTTTGGTGGTTGAGGCGAAGATGGTGCAGATGGTGCATAACTTGTCATGGTCGATCCAACCCTTTGAATTGTCTGGTGGTTTTGTACGCACATCTTACCGAGTTGCACGCCGTTTGGTGTACACATCACGTTAGGTTTTTCAATGGACGATCTGCATACCGACACAGAAAGAGCTGAGTATCTCCAGAATATGCTCATTTCTGTCTCAACAGGCGGCACCGGAGAGGATCGAGACTACAAAGCCCTACGGCAATATTTCAATGACAATCCTGTCACTTCCGAACTTCTGCCTAAATTTGTACGAACGAATAGAGATCTTTCTCAGTTTTGGGGGTTCATAAAGTACGAATTAGGCAAATACCAAGAGCGCCGAGATTTCATTTGGGCAGAATTCGCACCACTACTAGATTTTCTTGAGGGTAAGAATAACAAGCCATCCGATCCGACCATATCTGAAGGACTAAAGAGCTTTGATGTGGAAGGTGTTCATTCCGTATGGGCAAAGGCACTTGAAAGAAGAATGGTTGATCCAGAGGGTGCAATTACTGCAAGCCGAACTTTGCTTGAATCTGTGTGCAAACACATACTAGACAGCCAAGACATTGAGTACGACAGGCAACGAATCGAGCTGCCAGAGTTATACAAAATCACCTCTAAAGAACTTAATATTTCGCCCAGTCAGCACACCGAAGAGATTTTTAAGCAAATACTTGGCGGTGTTACTTCAGTCGTTCTTGGTCTCGGCTCACTGAGAAACAGACTCGGTGACGCACATGGTCAAGGTAGAGCAACAGTAAGGCCTTCTGCTAGGCACGCTCAATTGGCTGTCAATCTTGCCGGTGCTACAGCTCTCTTTCTCATTGAAACTTGGGTCTCTCGTAATGAAAAAACCTAACATGGCGGTCGAGCGGGACAGCCCAAATGCTGCGCATTTGGGTTCCCTCCGCGCTTCGCGCTCCGGCTGCCCCTCACCTCTACGTTATGCCTCACAGTTCGCGCACCGTGATTTCGTACTTCGGCTTGCCGTTGCAGGTCACCATTACCAGCTCCCCGTTCGCCAGCACATGCTGGCAAACAGCGCCGCAGGCGGCGCCCGTCACGTCCTGTTTTCCTTCGCCCCACGTTGCGCCGTCTTTAAGCACATGGCCCGCGTAAATCCGGTTCGTCAGTGGGCTGGTCCCTACATGCAGCTTTCGCATTTCAATCTCCTTTGTCATCGTCCGCAGAGGCATAACCCTGCGGTCCACACGGACGCTTCGCGGCAAAAGCGCCGCTCGCGCCGGTGACCTCCACGTTAGCCATCGTGCACCCGAGGCGCCGCATCGGCAACGGTTCACAGGCCACATAATCCTTGGCGCTGCTTGACCTGTCTATTACTTGATACTCCAAAGTGGGTTGCTGACGGCATGGTGTCGTCAGTTATCAACCATAGGAGAATCATATGAACGCCTCAAACATGACTCGGGAGCAATGGATCGAACTGTTTCAAGCCATCGGGTTGAATGAAGCAACGATGCAGAAGTGGCACTGCGAATTTGAACGGCGCTATCCCACTCAACATCAGTCATTTCTGCAATGGATCGGACTTTCCGCAGAAGACATTCTGAACGTAAGGAAGTTCTCGCAGGCTAGTTGATGTACCTGGCGAAGCCCGCCCCTCATGGGGTTGGGCTTCTCCTGGTTAAGGAATTTTCGGCATGTACACGGTTGGGCAACTCGGAAAACTAATTGGGCTGTCTCGTAGTGCGCTTCTTTACTACGATGAAATCGGTCTTCTTTCACCGTCGGCACGCAGTTCATCCGGCTACCGCCTCTACTCCGACGGTGATGTGCGGCGCATGGAAAGAATCATGATCTATCGCAATGCGGGACTCTCACTGGAGGTTATAGGAGAGTTACTGCAAGCCGACAGCACATCAGCTCCTGTCGTGCTGGAACGTCACCTGTATGAGGTCAACAAGGAAATTGCGAGGCTCCGGCAGCAGCAACATGTCATAGCCCAATTGCTGGGCGATGAACAAGTATTGCGAAAGAGTCGTTCGATGACCAAGGATCAGTGGATTGCGCTGCTCGCTTCCACCGGGCTTGACGAAGAAGGAATGGATAAATGGCATGTGGAATTTGAGAAGATGTCCCCCGATGCGCATCAGGACTTTCTAGAATCTCTGGGGATACCGCAGGAAGAAATCGCCCTGATCCGCCAGTTCTCAAGGCGGAAAGCGATCCACCGCGATGGCTAACCCTGCATTCGAGCGGGACTGGCCGATAAGCGTTCTCTCTACGGCCTGTAGGTTTTTGAACTTTCGGGGCTCCGTCCAAGCTTTGTGGTCGGCCAGCCCCTCAATTTGAACGTTGGGCATCATGAACCGTGGCCCCATGCGATTGTTACTCTCCTTTGCTTGCGGAGTCGCGCTCGTCCTTCAATTGGGAGGTTGCTCCTCAATTACAACGTCAGGCATCCAAATGAAAGCTCTGATGCAATATTCAAACGAAATGCTGAGCCAAGAACTTGTGGCGATGGCAAAAAATGATCTCTCCGTAAGGGAGGCGTTGGTCGCTGATGGTTCTCTAGGCAACTATGGTTATCACCCTCGCATGGAAGATGTGCATAAAAGCAATGCCGCTCGCCTTGCTGCCATCATCGCGCAATATGGCTGGCCTGGAAAAAGTCTTGTTGGTGAGGACGGCGCATGGGCAGCATGGCTAATTGCTCAACATTCGATTGGCAATCCTCCATTTATGCGGCATTGCCTATCTTTGCTGAAGCAGGCCGCCGTCAATAACGAAGTTATTCCTTGGCATGCTGCAATGCTGGAAGACCGTATTCGCATGTACGAGGGAAAACCTCAAATTTACGGGACACAATTCCAACAAAATAAGAACGGGGAACTTGAACCTTATCCAATCGAGAATCCAGAATCCGTCAATGGGCGACGGCTTGCGGTTGGATTGAACACCATTGAGGAAAGAACTGCTGAGTTAAGAGCGCAAAGCGCTCGCGAGAATATTCCGACACCTCCCGACCTAGAAGAGCAATATGAAAAATGGCTTTACTCTGTGGGTTGGAGGGTCAAAAGTTGAAGCCCAACCCTGCATTCGAGCGGGACTGGCCGATAAGCGTTCTCTTTGCGGCCTGTGGTTTTTTGAACTTCCGGGGCTCCGGCCAAGTTTCGTGGCGGCCAGCCCCTCAATTTGAACGTTATGCCTCAAGACACGCATCCTGATCTTCCGTACAACAGAGAACGAGAGTTGCAGTCCCGGCTCAACCGTTTCTTTGTTGAAGAGTTCGACCTGCCGGAAAAGGACTATGCAGGTTCTCTTGGTTTGTCGTCGTTACTGAACCTGAAATCGGTTCTTTCTGACATAAACAACACCATCACACTAAAACTTGCTCTTGGCCTAGCCGACTGGGCTTCTGAGCAGTTCAAGCTAGACGATGCAGCTACAAAGGAGTTGCGAAGAATTGTTCTGGATGCCAAACCAAACTCCAACGGATTCGATGTTTGGCTTGGCTACCCGATTGCTTTTGTCGCTGAAGTGAAATGCAATATTCCAGTAAATGGAGGAAACAAATATGGTGCTCGGCAACGACACGGAATAGTTGCCGACATCAACGCACTGCTCAATGGGAAACGGAAAGCGTCGATGATGACGAAAGGGATTCCAAAGATTATGGCGTTCCTTGATCTTCCAGAAATTCGGGCGGCCAATGTGCATCTGTTGAAGACCGACTTATCCCTGTTAACGAAGCTTGTCTTTCTGCCGCCGGGTCAAGCTCCAACCAACCTTGAATATGTCCATGGTGTGTATATCAGCATTGAGGCATAACCCTGCGTTCGAGGCGACCTGCGCGAAAAGCCGCGCAGGCGCCTCAACTCCACGTGTGCGCCGGGCATGGCGCGTTACTTCATAGGTGCAAGTCCTATGGCCAGGTATTGCAGAGCCGAAGGCAAGGAGAAGGGCAAGGGCGTCGGCGCGAGGCGGGGTCTGAAGGAAGCCCAATCCGAAGCGGCGGGGCGATGAACAAAAACCGGATATGAG
>JACRNB010000005.1 GCA_016219425.1 Betaproteobacteria bacterium
CTTGCAGCCCCAGGGCGGCGGTAAACAGGGTTTCAACAGGCAGGTTCATGGCTGGAATCGCATTCAGGTCGCAACAGCCCACATTGGGCCAGCTTCGTCACCGTATATGAAGTCAACTTCCACTCGAAACGGCATAGAGCCGGTGGCATGGGCTGAATAGTGTCGTATAGGAACGTAGTCGATTTGATACGGCATGGAAGTTCTTGCCTATCCTGATTTCTCCGGGGCCGTCGATCAGAAACCGTATCGTGCCCCATACCTTGTATGGTTTTGTGATGTTCAACCTGCCGAGATATATTTTTTGCGCAATGAATATCTGGAGCGCACCTATTTTTCTTAGGTATTTTTCCCGGATATAAAATATGGGGTCGCTGCGATGCAGGGCCGATATTATTTTTCTAATCAATGAAGGCATGTGCTTGAGGCTACGGGATCTGATTCGTGTCCAATCCGCCAATCGCCGCCCGCCCCATGGCCAGCACCGCTTCCTCGGCGCTGCCGCCGATATGCGGGGTCGCGAGGAAATTCTTCAATTGCAGCAGTTCCCGATCCTGCGGCGGTTCATTGGCGAAGACATCGAAGGCGGCTGCGGCAATGCGTCTTTCCATCAGCGCCCGCTTCAAGGCGGCTTCATCCACCAGACCGCCTCGCGCAGCGTTGATCAGGATGCTGGTGGGCTTCATCAGGGCCAGTAGCTCGGCAGTGAGCATGCCGCGGGTGGAGTCGTCCAATGGGACGTGCAGCGTTACCACGTCGGCGCGGGCAAGCAATTCCTCCATGCTCACAGCCTCAATGGCGTACTCGGCGTAAAAGTCGGGGTAGTCGCGAATGTCGTTGACCAGTATGGGGCAGCCAAAGGGCTGTAGCAGGCGAACCAGATCCTTGCCGATGTTGCCGCAACCGATGATGCCCACGGTGCGACCGCTGAGCAGTCCGCCCATCAGTTGGCGCCATGTCCCCTCCAGTACCTCGCGGTTGGCCGCCGGGACGTGGCGCAGCATGGCAATGGCGAAGGCGAGGGTCAGTTCGGACGCGGAGCGTTTGTTGACTCCGCTGGTCCAGCCCAACCGCTTGCCGTGTCGGCGCATGGCATCAAGATCAATCATGTCGAGCCCGACGCCGTATTTCCCGATGACCTTCAGTTCCGGTAAGGCGGCAAGCACATGGTCATTGATACGCTCCAACGCGGTGATGGCCTTGTCGTGACCCTGCAGAAAGGCGATCAGTTCGTCGCCTTCCAATTGACGCCCGGTTTCGTTGAAGGTGACCTGTTCGTACCGGGCCTGCAATTCGGCGCGAAGCACTGGATTCTTGGAAAACGAGCGGGAGCAAACCGCCACTTTGTCTGTTTTGTTCATTTCTGGCTCAATCAATCTCTAATGTGGCCATTGCTGGCAAATACATCCAACGAATGGACGAAACGTCCGGCTTTAATGGCCGTACAGCCGCCGGCGCCTTGCACCAGCGCCAGGCCGGCGGCCACGTCCCAGAGCATGATGTCCTGCTCGGCGTAGGCCTCAGCCGCCCCTTTTGCGACCTGAAGCAGCGAGAGGGAGGCCGCCCCCAGCATGCGCACCTTGCTGTACGCACCCACGCGGCGCGCAAATCCGGCCAGCCCCGGCTCGGAAAAGTCGAAGCGGGAGGGGAACCCGGTGCAGAGAACCGCCTTCCCCTTTTCGGTGAGGGCGGAGACCCGCAATGGTTGTTGATCCATGTACGCGCCCAGAGTCGCACCACCCCAGGCGATCTTGCCCGAGGGGAATTCGGCAATGACTCCGAGGACGGGGACATCGCCCCGGCACAGGGCAATGGAGACGGCGCAGGGCGCCAGGCCGCGAATGAAGTTGACGGTTCCATCCAGGGGGTCGACCACCCAGCACAGATCGTTGGCGTTGCATTCCCCCAGAGCACCCGCTTCTTCGCTCAGTACTGCGATGCCGGTGGGCAGAAGCCGTTTCAGGATGATGTCTTCGAGCACCCGGTCGGTTGCCGCCTTCATCTCTCTGGGCAAGGTTTCGACAAACTCGAATCGGGTCGACTCCGGTCTGGCCAGGGCGAGGGCCGCCAGGGCCTCGCCGGCCACCGCCCTGGCTAAATCCAGTTCAGCCTGCAAGGGCTTCATGCTGAACGACGCGGCTCAGGTAGGCGCCCACCAGATGATCCAGGACCATGTGGGCGTCTTCCGCTGGCCCGTATTCTTTGGGGGCGGTAGGCACATGGACGACTTCGTCTGCCATCTGCTTCATCTTGCCGCCGTCGAAGGCGGTAAGCGCCACGGTCTTGATGCCTGCCGTCTTGGCATATTCAAAGGCACGGATCAGGTTGGGTGAATTGCCGGAAGCGGAGATCGCCACCACCACATCGCCTGCTCGGCCCAATACCTTCAGTTGCCGCGCAAACACGTCTTCATAGCCGAAATCATTGGCCAGGGCGGTAATGATGGCCTGATTGTCAGTAAGACTGACTACGCGAAAGGGCTGCTCATAGGAGTTGGTGCCGATGGCGAGATCGTTGGCAAAGTGGCTGGCGGTGGCCGCGCTGCCTCCATTGCCGACGAAGAACACCGTTGCGCCACTCTTGCGCGCCGCCAGTAGCGTTTCTATGAAACGGGCAATGGACTCGGGGTCAATGCTGTTCAGGACGCTACCCAGATAGTGCATATAGCGCCGGGCGAATTCGGCGGCGTCTCGGGTAAAGAATTGGTCAAGGTTATTCATGGCGTGATTTTATTGGGGTCCGGGATATTGAATTTGTCACGCCAAGTCGGGTCGGCGTAATAGATCTGGGAGACCAGTTTCATGGTGTTGAACGCATCCTGGGAGGTGCCGCTTTCGATAGGCTTGCCCTCCAGGATGCTGGCGGCAAAGCGGTTGATCTCTTGTTCCCAAGAGGGATCGCGATTGTAGTGGGTGATCTGCTCGCGTGGATCGCCGTTGTCGTTGTCATGGTCCACGGTGACCACGGTTAGCGTCTCGGCGCCGTAGCTCTTGGTGCCGGTGAGCAGTCCGCCCAGGATGATGCTGCCCTTCTCCAGGTTGATGTCGAGATGGAAGCGGTGACGCCACTGGGTGGCGGATGAATTGAGCATGCCGACGATGCCGTCTGCGGTGCGCATCAGGGCGTAGGCGTTGTCCTCGACGTCGAATCCCCAGTGACTGTTGGCGACGATGCTTTGCACTGCGACGAACTCGCCGGCGAACAGGCGCATGAGATCGACCATGTGGATGCCCTGATCGAGCAACACGCCGCCGCCCGCCACCTCGCGTTTGGTGCGCCAGTCGGATTGGTTGAAGGTGATGATCTTGGATTTACCGTAGACGCCGCGCAGGTTGATGATGCGGCCCAGTTCGCCGGAGCGGATGAGCTTGAGCGCGTCCTGCACCGAGTCGTGATAACGGTGATTGAAGCCATACATGAGTCGCAGGTCGGGATGCTGCCGTTCGCTACGGATGACCCGCGCAATGTCTTCCAGATCGCGGCCCGGTGGTTTTTCACAAAAGACGTGTAGTCCGCGCTCAAGTCCGGCGATCGTGACCTCGGGGGCGACATCGTTCGTCATGCACACGATCAGCACATCCAGGTCTTCGCCCAGTAGATCGTGGTAGTTGGTGTAATAGCGAATCCCGTCGGGAAATGCCCCATTGTCCTCATAAAACTGGTCGCAGACTGCGATCAGTTCCATATTCGGATGGCGATCCACGCACCCGCGTCGGCGCTTGCCGACGATGCCGTATCCGGCGATACCGACTTTGAGTTTCATAAACTGAACGCCATTTTATTGGTTACCTAGCTTTCTGATTAGACGGGCCGGAGTCCCCGCCAACAAACTGTTTTCAGGAAATGATCCATTCACGACGCTTCTTGCTGCTACCACGGAACCGTTGCCAATATTTGTCCCCGGCAATAGGAGGCAGCCGGTTCCAATCCATACATCAGAGCCAACGGTTACATCCTCATCAAGCCCAGTTCCTGGGTAGCTTCCTCTTTCTTCTGGAGGCCATAGCTTGTGATAGGGGGAGTCCATAATCACAACATTGGGCGCAACCATTGATCCTTTTCCAATGGTTATTCTTGCGCTTCTTGATACGATCGAGGTGCCATTTAGCCCTACATTGTCGCCAATAATGATCACGGATGAAGGAGAGTGGGTGTGAATTCGGCAGGGCGCGTAAATTGATCCTGATGAGCAGCGGCGATTGTTGCTGATGAACGAGAAGTCATTGCCTATGTCAACTATGCTCTTTGGGTTGATTTTAATAATTGGCCGACCAAATAGTTTCCCGTTTCCTGTTTTTGCTCCGCGCAGCCGCATCTCGATTTGCCATAATTTTCCGAGTGTAGGCAGTATCAAAAAATCGTAGAGGTGATCTAAAAAATAAAAAGCCACCGACAGAAACTCTCTTGTATTTCTTGGTGTCATGGGTTCACTTCCGCTTTTGTTATGCCGCTCACCCACGCATGGGAACTGAGGCGGTTTTCGGCAAGAAACCCCTGAAAGGCTGCGGCGAGGCGGTCATCCTGGATCAGGTGCTGCAGGAAGCGCTGGCCGCTCAATAGTTCCGGGTGTTGGCGGTTGGCATTGCGCACGATGTCCACATCCAGCTTTCCTGGCGTGGTCACGCTCACGTCCACCAGCCCGGCGCGTTCGAACAGACGCTGAAAACCTGCTACCGAAAGAAAGTTGATGTGGTGCGGGGGGGAGATCTGGTTGGATTGGTCCCACAGGGTCTGCAAATCAAACCCGTCGATGCACAAGGTACTGACAAACACCGTGCCGCCGGGACGGACGAGTCGTGCCAGCGTCTGTACGAAGGATGCCGGGTCGTAGACATGCTCCAGTACTTCGAAACACACCGCCAGGTCGGCGAAGCCATCGTAGCCGGTGACTTGCTCCACGATGTTTTCGACCACTTCAAACCCTTTGGCCCGGCATTCCGCCGCCAGAGCCGAAGAGGGCTCGACCGCCACCAGTTGCGTTGCCGGGGAACGCTTGCGCCACTCGTCGAGCAGGATGCCGTACCCGGCGCCCACATCAATGAGGCGCTGGACCGGGTTGCCGCTCGCCTCGCACAGCGCCGCCAGCCGTTCCACGCGCGGGCGGAATATCTTTTCGCGCCGGGCTTCCGCCACGGCGGGGAAAAAGACCTCCGCCCAGTAGTTGGAGGATTCCGAGTCGCGATAAAAGGCCTCGAACGCCGCCAGCGTCGGACGCGGGTTTTGGTAGAGCGTGCCGCAGGCGTTGCAGCGGCTGTAGCCGAAGCCGTGCTTGTTGAATGCGTGGGCGATATCGTCGCCGCCGCAGGCTACACAGGGGATTTCTGCGCGCGGGTCGTTCCCGAAACAGCGCTCGGCGTCCTGCACGCTCAGTTCGAGATAGCGCTTGAGCAGCGCCTCGGGGCGGATGTCGCTCTCTTTCATCGCGGCAGATAGCGCGCAAGGTCCGGATCGGTCTGGAGGCGTCGTTCCGCTTCCGCCAGCTCTTCCGGGGTATCCACGCCAATGGTGAAGGCATCAATCGGCGCCATCCGGATGCTGCCTCCTGTTTCCAGCACCCGGTTCATGTCCACCGACTCGTGTTGTTCCAGGGGCGTCTCCTGCATGGCGTTGAAGTGCAGCAGCACGTCGCGTCGGAAGGCGATGATGCCGGTCTGCATGTAGCGCGGGAGGTGCTCCCAGCCCTTCCAGGGGGAGGGAATCGGCTCGCGGGAGAAGTACAGGGCATCGCTGTTTCTGTTGACGACCACCTTGACGTTGTTCTTGTCCACAAAGGCTTCCAGCGTGCGTAGTTTGGACATCACATTGACGATGTTCACCGCCGGGTCTGCGAAATGTCGCAGGGTTTCGCTGATGGTTTCAGGTGCGATCAGGGGTTCGTCGCCCTGCACCATCACCACCACATCGACGCGCTCGCCGGTCTCCCGCTCAATGATTTCCAGCGCCTCCGCCGTGCGGGTGGTGGCGCGATTGTGCGTGGAGGCGGTCATTACCGCGCGTCCGCCGATCCCTTCCACATAACGGGCGATGGCCTCGTCACAGGTGGCCACATAGGCCGCCGCGAGACCGGGGGCGAGGCGTGTGCGGTGGTAACAATGGCCGATCATCGGCATGCCCAGCAGGGGGGCCATGGGTTTACCCGGGAAGCGGGTGGCGCCCATGCGGGCGGGGATGATTCCTATGGCTTTCATCATGTTTGCGCTTTCTCCTGTGTAACCAAAACGCCTGTCCGGGCGGAGACGTCCAGCATGCGGATGTCCACGCTGTAGGCAATGAACCGGTAGCCTTCTTGGATAACCTGACGCAGCCGGGCCGGGTCGGGTTCGACGATATGCAGGCCGGGCGGGCAGCCCAGCCGCAGGCCGGTGGTCAGAATCCGGTCCATCGCCGCCAGGAATTCGGGCCGCTCGAACTCGCCGGGGATGCCCATGGAGCAGGACAGGTCGTAGGGGCCGATGATGAAGCCATCGACGCCGGGTGTTGAGAAGATGGCTTCGAGGTGGTCGAGCGCGGACTGATGTTCGATCTGCACGATCACCACCGGGCCGTCCTGTTGCCATTGCAGGTAGTCCTTGAAACCGGGGCCGTAGCGCTGTGCGCGCGCCAGCCCGACGCCGCGATGGCCTTGCGGCGCATAGCGGGTCGCCGCCACAGCATGCTCGGCGTCGCGCACGGAATTCACCATCGGTACGACGATGCCGTGCGCCCCGGCATCCATCACCCTTTTGATCTGGTTGGCATCGTTCGAGGTCAATCGCACCAGCGGCGAGGCTCCGGCCAGGTCAATGGTGCGGATCAACTCTCCGGCCTGTTCCATGGAGAGGGTGGAATGTTCCAGGTCCACCACCAGCCAGTCGAAGCCGGCGTTGGCGAAGATCTCGGCGATGCCGGGGTGGCCCAGGGTGATCCACGAACCGAGACTGAGTTGGTTCGTCTTCAGTTTTTCTTTCAGACGGTTGTTCAAGGTTTTTTCCATAGGTTTGTTTCATCTTCCAACAGCCAGGTCGCCCCCAGCACCATCCGCGCCGGCAAGGCCTCCACCGCCTCCGGAGTGCGCAGGGCCTCCGCCAGCGCTGCCGCTTTGGCCGCGCCCGCCGCGAGCACGAAGACGGAACGGGCCTGACGGATTACGGGCGGGGTGATGGTCAGACGCCGGGGGGGCGGCTTCGGCCCCGTGATCGCCACTACCCTCCGCCGGGTCTCGCCCAGCGCGGCGCTGTGGGGAAAGAGCGAGGCGATGTGGCCATCTTCTCCCACTCCGAGCAACAGGACGTCGACGTAATCGGGCAGGGCGGCGGCGTAACGATCCGCCGCCGCTTCCTGATCTGCGCTGTCGGCCTCCATGCGCTGCACCGTGCAGCCCGCAGGCAGGCCAGAGGCAAACAGGGTACGCATGGCCAGGCCGTAGTTGCTCTCGCTGTGATCGGGGGGGACACAGCGTTCGTCACCGAAATAAAACGCCACCCCGGTCAGACTGCGGAACTCGGGATGGCGCGCCCAGGCAGTGTACAACTGCGCCGCGCTACGTCCGCCGGTGAGCATCACGGCGCAGTGGCCGACCTCACGCAGGCGGGCCGCGATGCGAGCCAGTACGGCGTCGGCGGCGACGTCTGCCCAGCGTTCACGGGGGGCGCTCAGTATCTGTATGGTCATCAGAGAAATGCGCGCATGACTTCGGCGATATGCAGGGGACTGCGCTCGCTCAGGTCGTTGATCTGGTGCCGGCAGGAAAAACCGTTCGATACCACCCAGGCCTCCGCCGGGGCGCCGGCGAGACGGGGCAACAGTTTCTGCGCGGCGACCTGACGCGAGAACCCGGCATGCTCCGCCTCGTAACCGAAGGCCCCCGCCATGCCGCAGCAGCCGGCCTCGCTATCTTTCACCACGGCGTCGGGGATGCGCGCCAACAGTCGGTGAGTCCAGCGCCCCCCGTCGAGCGTCTTCTGGTGGCAGTGTCCATGCACCATGAATTGAGGACGCGCCCCGTTTGCCGGGGACTTGAGGTCCAGGCGGCAGCGGCCTGCCGCCAGTTCCTGCTCCAGAAAGTGGTCCAGCATCTTCACCCTGCCCGCTACGCGTCCGGCCATCTCCGGGTCATCCAGCAGGTCCGGCAGGTCATCGGCCAGGGCGGAGGCGCAACTGGGTTCACACACCAGGATCGGTGCATTGTCCCCACGCCGGTCCAGGCGTTTGAACAATCGAGCGCCCAGGCGTTTGGCGCGGTCCAGGTCGCCCTGCGAGAGGGCGCTGCGCTGGCTGTCGCCCAGAGTTGCCAGGTCCACCCGAAATCCTGCCGCCTCCAGCAGTTCGATGGCGGCGCGACCCACTTGGGGCAGGTAGTGCTCCATGTAGGTGTCGTTGAACAACACGATGCGACCGGACTGCCCCGTTCCGCCGGCCTGCCTGTGTGCGAACCAGCGGCTCAGGCGCTGGGTGGCGAAGGCTGGCAAAGGCCGGTCGGCAGCCAAACCCAGTGTGTGTTGCAGCAGGCGGCGGGCAGGCTGCGTATGGAGCAGCCAGTTGATGAATGCCGCCTGCGGCCCGGCGGCCAGCCCGGCCAGACGGGACTGCCGCACAAAAAAGCGGCTGCGCAGACTGCGTCCCCGCCGCTGTTGGTACAGCACCTCCGACTTGAGACGGGCCATGTCCACGCTGTTGGGACACTCGCCCTTGCATCCCTTGCAGGCCAGGCAGAGGTCCATCACCTGCCGGACCTCCTCGCTGGCCAGCCCCTCTGCACCCAGTTGCCCGCTCAGCGCCAGGCGCAGGGCGTTGGCGCGCGCACGGGTGCTGTGCAACTCGTCGCGGGTGAGCATATAGGACGGACACATCACCCCGGACAGGGTCTTGCGGCACGAAGCAACCCCCGTGCATTGCTCGGCGGTTTGCAGCATGCCGCCGAACTCGCGGAAGTGAAAGGCAGTCTGGATGGGTTGTGGCTGATAGCCGGGGCCAAAGCGCAGGTTGGCGTCCACGGGGGGGGTATCGAGAATCTTGCCCGGGTTCATTCGCCCTTCGGGATCGAAGAGGCGCTTGATCTCACGGAATCCTTGGTGAATCGCATCTCCAAAGAAGCGCTGGTTGAAGCCGCCGCGCACGATGCCGTCGCCGTGTTCGCCGCTCCAGGAGCCCTGGTAATGAAGCACTAGCGGAAACACCTCCTCCTGGATCTGCTTCATGCGGGCTACGTCTTCCTCCACATGCAGGTCGTGCAGAGGGCGAATGTGCATGAGGCCCACACTGGCATGTCCGAATAGGGAGACGGGCTGGTCATGCCGCTGACACACAGCCAGCACCTCGGCTACATAGTCGGCCAGATGCTCGGGCGGCACTGCCGCATCTTCAATGTAGGGGACGGGCTTTTTCGGTCCCCGCAAGGTCGTCATCAGGCCCAGTGCACTACTGCGCAACTGCCAGACGCGCCGGATGTCGTCCGCCGCCGTCATCACCGGGGCGGCGTAGGCATAGGGCTGAAGGGCATCGGCTATGGCGCGGATGCGGCGTTCAACCTCTGCCAGGTCATCGTCCTGCACCTCAATGACCTGGATGGCGGCAGGCTCGCCTTCCAGTAAGCCGCACACCTCGCGCGTCAGGGGATGCAGCCGGGCCTGACCCAGGATCACCCCGTCGATCAGTTCCGCGGCGGAGCATCCGCCTTGCACCACCGGTACGGCGGCGCGCAGAGCGGAGTCCAGGGTTGCAAAGTGCGCCAGGCAGAGCGCGCTATGTCTGGGTAAGGGGGTAAGTTTGAGCCGGGCTTCCAGAATTACGCCCAGGGTGCCCTCGCTGCCACAGATCAATTTGGCAAGGTTGAAGGGCGCGGCATCCACCAAGGCATCGAGCGCATAGCCGCCGGAACGACGAATGACCTTGGGATAGCGGGCGCGGATATCGTCCGCCAGCGCTGCCACGGTGGAATGCACCCCCCGATACAAAGCGCCTTCGCTGTCCTCCTGTGCGCATTTGGCTTCGAGTTGGTACGGGTCAAGGGGGCCCAATGTGAGCGCCTCCCCCGAGGCCAGAGCCAGGTCCAGGCTGATGACATGGTCAATGGTCATGCCGTAACGCACCGAGCGCATCCCCGCCGAGTTGTTGGCGATCATCCCGCCGATGCAGGCGCGGTCCAGCGTCGCCGGGTCAGGAGCGAAATGCACACCATGAGGCGCCAGGAAGGCATTCAATTCCGCGCACACCACGCCCGGTTCCACACGCACCCAACCTTCTTTCAGATTGAGTTCAAGAATGCGGTTCAGGTGGCGCGAGGTATCCAATATCACCGCATGACCAATGGACTGCCCGGTCAGACTGGTGCCGCCGCCCCGGGCGAGAATGGGGTGGCCGGCCTGGCGCGCCTTAGCCAGCGCCTGCAGTACGCCATTCCTGTCAACGGGGGCGAATGCCGCCAGCGGCGCCAATTGATACATGCTGGCGTCGGTGGCAAATGGCCAGGTGCTCAAAGTGGCGTGCAGAGGCAGCGGATGCAATATTCGGCGTTCATTCGTGCTCTACCGTACTGCCGACGGAGCGAAACAGGGTTTCCAATTGCCCCAGCATGTCATCAGGTTTTTTTGCATAGCGATGGCAAAAGGCCCGGCGTGCAGATTGCACGGCCTCGCTTTTCCACCAGCCTTCCACATCGTCCCAGATGCGCGCCATCTGCCGCGCGGCGTCTTCCGGTGTTTCATGGAAAACGCCGACTGCCTTTAATTGTTCGAAATAGGGTTTCGCGTCCTCGCGCAATTCCCAATGTGCGGGGTTCCAGAAAATGATCGTGGGAAAATCAAGCGTCAATGATTCCAAATACGTCGTTGCGTTGTAGGTGCTGATGTATATCCGGGTTTTCTGAAGTAGGGCGGACATTGGCTGCCTGCCATCATCCAGTGCGAGTTGGGGGAAGTGCTGACGCCAGCGTTCCGCTTGCTGATGCCCGTAATCCTGCGAGTAGAGCCGCACCAGAACCCCCGCCCGCAAGGCATCGGGGAGGGCATCAATAAATCGGCGCTGATCCTCGAAATAGGCCTGCCACTGGCCCGCAGCGACCGGAACGCTGTACATGTGGTAGCTGTAGCGCGGAAAGGCGTTTTCCACGATGAGAGCCACGCCTCTGGGGTCCGGCGTGATATACCGGTCAAAATCCTTGAAATTGCCAACGGGCGTCACCTTTTCCTGGCCGGCAGCCTCCCATCCCCAGGTAAGGAACCGGTCGCTGATGGCGATCTGGTGATCTTCGTTGAAGTTCCACAGCGCCATACCGTAGTTGCCGCCGTGCTGACCAATAAACAGCGAAGACCCGCAGGATTCAACCCGCGTCGCTGCCCAGGCTTTGAATACCTCATCGGAATTCCAGGAATTACTGTCGAAAATGGCCTTGGGGCGCTTGGGCCATGGCAAGCTTTCCGCGGTGGAAACAAGCTTCCCATACCCTTCCAGGTAAACGGTGGGAATATGTCTTGGAATCATTATGCCCAGTAGCGCCACGAAGTCATCCGCCGCTACGGGGTGGGGGGGCATGCCGGATATGGCTAGGTGCCAATTGCGTGCATCAGGATCAACTTTGGCCAATGGCGCAGGGGCAGATCCCCAAAGCTTCGGAACTTGTCCAAGTCGAAGTTGAAGAAAAATATCTGAGCGCTGGCCAAGGTAGGTGGAAATAAAGAAGTGCTCATCGGGGCGTGAAAAAACCCCCAATACCCGACTGAGCAAAGCTCCAATTTTTCTTCTTGTGGAAATGGAGGGGGGGGCTGGGCTTAATTCTTCCTGTTTTGTCTGGGCAGGTATCCGCTCAACCGGAATGTCCATCCATTCCAGAATTTGCCCGCAGATCAATTCGTTCCAATTGTCCCCAGTGAATAAATGTCCCTGGTGCCTCGGATGAGGGTAGGTCCAGTCGGTCATGTCATTCGGAACCAGTTCGCCGGGGTTGCGGTCAATGATGCGCGCGCCGGAAATTTCATAACTGTTGATCGCTACCCGCAGCATAAACCAGCGATCAAAAAGCATTTGAATAAAATAGCCTAACCAGGGGCCGGCTAAAATGCGCCAATAGCGTAAGGAGTAGTGCATTCCATGCGACTGATTAAGCTGATCTGCAAGTGCGCGCAGCGAAGACTCATATGCCTTTTGCAGATATAAATAATCCCGACACAGCTTGTCCCGGTCATCCCAATGATAAGGGGCGACCGTCGCGTCAAGCCCAGCCCATTTTGACTGTCGGTTAAACAGTCGGCACCACTCGCCCAGAAATAGAACGGGAGCGTCATTCTCTGGCCAGGTTTCTTCTAGCGCCGTCGTAACGAGGGCGCGACTTACCACGCGCTACGTCCTCCATCCATCACCACGTTCTGCCCATTCATGTAGGCGGAGGCGTCCGAGCACAGGAACAGCACGGCGGCGCGGTATTCATCCCGGGTCGCCATGCGTCCTTGGGGGATCAGGCTGGTCAGGCGACGTACAAAGGCCTCGCCCTGCCCGTTGAATATCCCGCCGGGCGAGAGCGCATTGCAGCGCACTCCTTGGTCCGCCCAATAGGTGGACAGATATCGGGTCAGACCGATCAGGCCCGCCTTGATGACGGAGTAGGTCACGGGTTTGACCGGTTGCATGTCCTCGGGCAGACCCTCCTTGCGATACAGCCGCTGGTCCGGCGCGAAAACCGAAAGATCGGAGGCGATGTTGAGGATGACGCCGCCCTTCCCGTCACGCGCCATGGCGGCGCCAAAGACCTGGCTGCACAGGAATGCGCCGGTCAGGCCCACGCCAATCTGCAAATCCCATTGCTCCAGCGGGAAATGTTCCAGGCGGGAAGTTTCCACCACCCCCTGTTCCCCCTTGACCTTGGGGTCGATCGCCGCATTGTTGACCAGGATGTCGATGCGCATCCCGCGCAAGTGGAGTTCCAGGGCAACTTGTTGCACCGCCTCGGGCTTGGAGACGTCGAGCAGAAAGACATGGATTCGCTCGCTCCGTCCGGGACCGCCCAAGGATTGCCTGGCCCGTTCCAGCCCGTCCTGGCTGACATCCGTCAGCACCACTTGCGCGCCGCTTTCCAGCAAGGCCGCGGCATGTTCCATCCCCAGCAGGCCTGCCGCCCCCGTGATCAAGGCGGTCTTGCCGTGCAGATCAAATTTTTCAAATGCTGATGCCATGTTCAAACCTGTAAGAAGTGTTCACGAACGTGTCTGTCCGCCGTCCAGGACGTACACGCCGCCGGTGGCGAATGATGATTTTGACGAGGCCAGCCAAGCCACCCATTCCGCGACCTGGGCCGGGCTCCCGAGCGCGGCCAGCGAGACCTCGCGTTCAAGCATCGCCGTCACGGCGGATGGATCCTGCGCCTGCTTCCTGGCCCACACAGAGCCGTCGAACAGGATGTTACCGGGCGCGATTGCGTTGATGCGCACGCCTCGTTTTCCCAGAGGGCGCGCAATGCCCCGTACATAGGCATTGAGCGCCGCTTTGGCCGCTGAGTAGGTCACTGGAGCGCCTGGCACGACTTCCACGCCGCAGATCGACGACACGCAGACGATAGCGCCCCGTGTCTGCGCCAGCGCCTCCGAGGCGGCCTCGACCATGTTGGTGGCGCTCCACAGGTTGAGCGCGAACACGCGCTGCCATTCGTCGTGGGTCTCCTGCCCTGGCGGTACGGAGGAACCACTGCCCACGTTGCAGATCAGGATATCGAGTCGACCCCAGGCCTGGAGCGCCTGATCCACCACGCGCCGGGCGTCGTCCGGGCGGGAGGCGTCCCCCGCGATCCGCAGCACCGGCTCCCCGCCCAAGGCTTCCGCAGCTTGGTCCAGCGCAACGGCATTGCGCCCATTGATGGCGACCTTGCAGCCCTGGCGCAGAAGCAATTCGGCGATGGCCAGCCCGATCCCTTTGGAGGAACCGGTGACCAGTGCTGTCTTGCCCGACAGGTCAAGCTGCATGGGCGCGATGCCGGTCTATCCAGCCTTCAATCAACTGCCGGTATTGAGTCAGCGCGCCGGCATGGTCGCCGTCGCCGGCGCGCGCGGTCTGCATGATGTAGTTGCCCGCGTAGCCGGCCTTCGCCAGCGCCGAAAAGACGGTATCGAAATCGGCGTTCCCCGTCCCCAGTGGCACGGTCGTACCGCCCAGAAGACGATCCTTGACGTGGACATTGACGATGCGTTCGCCATAGGCCGCGAATTCCTCGGCGGGATCAAAGCCCAATGCGGCGCTGTTGCCGATGTCGTAATTGATGCCGAACCAATCCGCCGGCAGTCGGGCGATGAACCGCGCCAGTTCAGCCGGGGAATAATCGGACTCGAAGATTACTTCCAGGCCGTGCTGCGTAAGAAACGGTCGCTGTTCCAGCAGGAAAGAAACCAGGAGGTCTTCCTGTTCGGGGGTATCCAGGCGTCCGTTGTCCACCAATGGCACGACCATCATGCGGATACCCGCCTGCGCGCAGGCGCGGCCAATGGCAAGAAAATCACGCTGCAAATCGGCGCACGCCTGGCCATTGGCCTTCCAGAAAGGCGCCTGCATGAAGCAGTCTCCCGTCAGGGAAGGAATAGCAAAGCCATGTTGCCGGCAGAGGCCGCGAATCTCTTCCTGCCCGGACGGGGTCATCAGGGGGTTCTCGTAGAGACGCTCCTGATCCAGCGTCCACTCCATGCGGTTCAGGCCGATCTTGGCGGCTGCGGGGAATTCCGCCCTCCAGTCATCCCAGGGGAAGGCCTGAATGCGTCCGTTGACCAAGGGCGACAAGCGCCCCTGCATGAATCCGATCTTGTACGTCATTTGCTTTTGAACCGGTAAGGGGTGGGGGCGTCGCCGGACGCGGTGACGGTCCGGGCCGCATCCCAACCCTGGATCTGGCCCACGATGTCGATGCCGGTATTGGCGCTCCATTGCCCGATCAGATGATTGAATCCTGGCCCGACCATGCCCGCGCCTATGGGATTTCCATTCAGAGAGGTGACCGGAAGCATGCAAAACGGGGTGCCGGTCATGAATGCTTCATCCGCCGTGTAAATGTCATACGCCTCGATATTCTTTTCTACCATGGGCATGCCGAGTTGAGGGCACAGTTCATGCATGACGTAATCACGGGAGATGCCGCGCAGTATGTTGCGCCCCTCCGGGGTGATCACCACGCCGTCCTTGATGATGAAGAAATTGTCCCCGGTGCCTTCGGCCACAAAACCATCCGGGTCGAGCAGCAGGGCCCAGTTGTTGTCCCCTTCGATCTGGCCCGCTTCGATATTGGCCATCAGGTAATGGATGCGGCTCCGGTTCTTGATCTTGGGGTCCAGCAGATGCCCAGGAATGGCGCGCTGCGAGGTGATCACCGCGTTGATGCCCTGATCGAACAAAGCGCCCATGGTCGCCACCGTCCAACGCAGGGGAAAGTCGGCAATGATCACGTTCGGACCCTTGTGCAGCCCCTCAATACCTTGATAGATGCCAAGCAGACC
This sequence comes from Betaproteobacteria bacterium, assembly GCA_016219425.1. Lineage (GTDB taxonomy): Bacteria > Pseudomonadota > Gammaproteobacteria > Burkholderiales > Thiobacillaceae > PFJX01. The sequence continues at coordinate 15,438 of JACRNB010000005.1, forward strand.
GCGCGAGACGTCGATCATCAGACGATGCTCGTCGTCCTCGGCAAACAGATGGTCATTGGCCTCCATGGTCTGATAGCAGGCGCGTTCCATCTCTTCCGGCGTCATCTTCAGAGGGATGCGCAGCACCTTGACCCCTGCGTACAGCCGATCAATATGCTCACGCAATTTGAACTGTTTCTTGTTGAACGAGCGGGTCATCTCAAACACCATGTCGCCGAACATCAGGGCGGAATCGTAAATCGAGATCTTGGCTTCCGTTTCTGGAACCAGTTGCCCGTTGAAATAAACCGTGCGCATATTTTTCAGCCCATCAAGATTGGAGTTTCAGAAACACTTCGTCGTACCAACGAATCGTGTCGGTAATATGAAAATCAGGATTTCTGGGATACAGATATTCATACAACTGCCGCAAGAAATCGTACTGCTCCGGTGTATTTACATCCAGAACCAGATCCGGGCGGCGGAATGCGGCGGGGCACTTCAAGGTGCTGATCGGACACCACTGTTCATCCACGCTCTTGCCCGTAGCGTAATCGTAAAAGTTCAGGTGGACATGTTCCCTTTGCCGGGGGTCGTCATGCCGCTCCCTGGCTTCCGCGAGCAGCGAGAAATCAAACATCTCTGCGCCGATGCCATCCGGGTAGCCCGAGTCGGCGATCTGGGCGAGATTCGAAGAGAAACCGCGTCGCCCCAGCGCGAGATGATGTTCGACGATGCGGTCGATCTCGGAGGGCTCGGGCGTCGCGTTATCCGCCGGCAGCCTGCCGACGATATCCGCGCCGGACCAAAGCGCCGCCTGATAGTACCGCTCGACCAGATCGTTCTCGGAACCGGCAAAGACCTTCACGCCGTAGCGCTCGCCCAGTCCTTGCAGCACCCGATCCTTCTCCGTATCGGGAATCGCCAGGACGATGTCATCCAGTTTTGTGCACCGTTTAACCCGTTCCAGGATACGCCCGACCAAGGGCGCCCCAGCCAGGTCCATCATGGATTTTCCCGGCAGCCGGGACGACCCCATGCGGGCCTGGATGATGAGCACCACTTGCTTTGTCATGCCAGCTCTCCCCTGAAATACATGTCTTCCACCAACCCGCACACGATATGCCCCACCAGGATATGGCTTTCCTGGATTCGAGCCGTATCCGACGAGGGGATGCACAGGCATTCGCAGCGCGGTTGCAACTTGCCGCCTTCCGCCCCCGTGAGGGCGACGACGCGGATGCTCAGACCGTTCGCGGCCTCCACGGCGGCCAGGATGTTCGGACTGTTTCCGCTGGTGGAGATGGGAACGAAGACGTCACCGGGCTTGGCAAGCGCCCTGAGTTCCCGCGCAAACACCTGTTCATATCCGTAATCGTTGCCGATGGCGCTGAGGGCGGAGTTGTTGACGCCCAGCGCCACGGAGGGCAGTGGCGCGCGGTCGAACTGAAAGCGCGAGATGAACTCGGCGGAGAGATGCTGTGCGTCGGCAAAGCTGCCGCCATTGCCGGCGAAGATGATCTTCCCGCCGGATCGCAAGGCGGAAACGCAGGAGGCTACGAGCGATTCGATCTGGGCAAGGAGGCGTGCATCGTCCAGGATCGCCTGCTTGACCGCGATGGACGCCTCAATGCGGGAGCGAATCCCGGAGGCTAGCGAACCCCCGTTCACAGGGTTCCCTCTAACCGCTCCAGGGCGACCCAGAATCCTTCGCCGCCGTTCTTGTGTCCTTGCCATATCTCGGGAATGAAGGTGGCGGCGGGGCATCCCCGGTGCAGGATGGCGCCCAGACGAGCAAAGTCGATATCCCCGTCTCCAACCTGCAAGCCTTCGCCATTCAGCCCCTTGGCGTCGCCCAGATGCAGATGGGCGCTGAAGGGGGCGATCTTGGTGCTGAACTCGTAAAAATCGTGGTTGAAATGATTACAGGTCAGGCGGCTGTGCGAGATATCGAAACACATGCGCAATTTGAGCCTGTCGCACCATTCGACGATCTCGTCGATCTGCACGAACAGGTTCTGATAGCGCTGACCGCCGAAATGCCAGGGGAAGGGGGCCATGGTCTGAGGAATCAGTTCCACGCCTTCCATATCCAGTTCTTGCAGGCTTTGTGCGAAGCGTTCGTAATAGCCTCGAATCGCCGACGCGGGCAGGGGCTGATCCATGGTGAAGCCGCCGATGTTGGCCACGATCTGCGGCCTTTGCGTCTTGGGGAAATAGCGTTTCATGGCGCGAGTAATGTCGATGACGCGCTGCGTTTCACGAATCGATTCGTTGCGATAGGCGTCATCCGGCGTGGCCAGGTCCATCAGCCGGCTGCCGGCGAACAACTCGGGCGCATGCACCACGAAGTCTTCGCTATAGGGGCCGTCCAGGTAGTCCGCCAGGGCGAGGTCCATGTCGGAATAGGAAAGATGGAACTCCCACAGGTCAGGCTTTATCCGCGCGGCGTATTCCCGGAAATCGTGATATCGGACGGGAACTCCCCAGGGGCGCGTGAACCGGTAGGCGCGCGGCTCTATGCGGTCGTCGCGCAGATCGGAGGGGTAAAAGAAGTCCTCCTCGCCCATATCGTGTTGCAGGGTGCGGCCAAGCAGTTCTTCGTAACGCTGGGGGGACAGACCCTGCCCCGGACTGCGCACCTTGATGTGGTCGGGGCCGAGTCGCACGCCCTTGGCGAGGGGGCGGGCGGCCACCAGACTCTTGCCCAGGTTTTCGCGGTTGATCATCTCGCCTTGCGAGAGCTGACGCACCTGCCCCGACCCCAGCGCCTGTTCGATTTCACGAATGCCCTCAACCATGCGGGCGAATTCGGGCTGCGTCAGGCTGGCGGCGTGGTCCGGGCCTTCCATGTTGCGATCCAGCGTGAAATGCCGCTCGATGACGCATGCGTTCAGCGCTACCGCCGCCAAGGAAACATGAATGCCGCGTTCATGGCCGGAGTAGCCGACCAGCGGATGGATCTGCCGAAGCGAGTGCATCCACCTGAGATGGATGTCGTGCAACGGGGCGGGATAGGTGCTGTTGCAATGGAGCAGCGCAAATTGCACGCCACGCTGGTTGAGGAACGCTGCCGTGGTTTTCACCTCTTCGGTCGTACTCATGCCGGTGGACAGGATCAACGGCTTCCCGGTTTGCGCCAGCCGATCCAGCAGCGGCAGGTTGGTGAGATCAGCGGACGCCACCTTGTAGGCCGGCACGCCCATGCCTTCCAGGATCTCGACGCTCTTGCCGTCCCACGGGGTACACAGATAGGGGATGCCGGTTTGCGCGCAGTACGCGGACAGGCGGCGGTGCTCATCCACGCTCAGTTCAAAACGATTCAGCAGGTCGATGACGTATTCCGTGCCCAGGTCTTCGCCGCCTTTGCGCAGGCTGCGCTGACGATAGACCTCGTCCAGATGGCGCATCTGAAACTTGGCGCAGTCGGCCCCCGCTGTACGGGCGCGATCCACCATCTCGATGGCGCGCTCAAAACTGCCGTTGTGGTTGTTGCCGATTTCGGCGATGACATAGATACGTCCAGCGCCGATGTCGTGATTACCGATTCTGATGTTCATGCGGTCTCGATTTCCATGTGATTTCTGCATTCGCGCACGGTCCACGCGCGCAGGCCATCCTGCTCGAAGCGGAAAGGCCGCACCTTAAGACCGCTTCGTTCCAGATGTATGATCAGTTCATGCTTGAGAAAGGGCGGCACGTAGAAAAGGAAGAAGCCGCCACCGCCGGCGCCCAGCAGTTTGCCGCCGATAGCGCCATGGGCGCGCGCGCTTTCGTAGATTTGGTCCAGCCGGGCGGAGCTGATCTTTTCGCTGAGCTGGCGCTTGATCTGCCAGGCCTTGTCCAGCGCCTGGCCGAACTGCAACAGCCTGCCGCGCAGCAAGTCGTTGCGCATGTGGTAACAAAGCTCGACATTGTTCTCCACCTGCTCGCGCACCTTGGCCGCCACCATCATCTGGCGCTGATCCTGGTGGATATCACCTGAATCGTGGGTCGTTCCGGTATCGCACAGAATCAGGCTTTCTTCCAGTTCCAGCAGGGTATCGGGGTGGATGCGCAACGGATGGACGATGTTCTGATCCATGCGGAATTCCATGAAATTAAAACCGCCGAATACCGTGGCGTACTGATCTTGCCAGCCACCGGCCACACCCAGATATAGGCGCTCGGCCTGATAGGCGATCTCGGCCAACTCGTGCGGATCCCACTGGTCGCGGCGGAATTGGTTGAAGCAGCCCAGCACCGCCGCCGACACGACCGCCGACCCGCCCAGGCCGGAGTTCATCGGAAAGTCGGAATGCAGGAACAGTTCAAAGCCGAAATCCGGATTGACGGCTCTGAGCAGGGCCTGAATCAGACCGAATCGGCCCGGTTGCTTCAGTGCGGCGGACAGGTCATTAGCATCCAGGGTCTCCCCCAGATCGAGCGATCGGATGATGACCCGTGCATCGTCGCGCAAGCGTAGCGTGGCGTGGCTATAGAGCGAGATGGTGGTGTTGATGACCGCACCGCCCTCCCGCCCGGAAAAGTAGTGCGTCACGTCTGAGCCGCCGCCGCCAAAGCTGATGCGCACAGGCGCACGGGCGCGCGCGTATACGGCCATCTCGGCCTGCACAGGCATGTGGTCGCGGCTCACCAACCCCACCAGGCGTCGCGCCGCATCAAGCAGCGGGATCACGCGGATGCGATGGTCGAGCTTTTTGAGCAAGAGTTCGCGCGGAGTGGCCGGTCCCTCCCAGACGAAATCAGCGTTCGCACAGAGGGCGATCGCATCATCAAGGGCGCCGCCTTCCAGCAGACGCCGACGGATATCGCCATCCGTAACCAAGCCGATCACGGCGCCATGCGGCTCGGTCACGAAGATCACACCATGGTGATTGGTCTCGATACGCCACAACGCCTCGCGCAGGGAATCGTTTTCGGCAATGAGAAAGCTGTCTAGCTGCATAGTTGGCCTTGGCGTCCCGACTCTATCCAATGACAAAACCGGTAATAGTCCTCAGGAATGCCGATATCCATGAAATCCGTTTGCAGGGGAACCGCCTGCAGAACGGCTTGGCGCACGAGGGTGCAGAAAAGATCACGCTCCAGCGAAAAGGGTCGTCCGTCCCAATCCGAAAACAACTCGGCATTCAAACGACACAGGCCGGCATTGATCCATCCCGGCTCGGGGTGCGTGTTTTTTTCAGCAAAGGCGGTCACCCGTGAGTCGCCGTCAAAATGAACCTGCCCGTAACGTTCGATGTTCGCCAGTCTTACGACTGCCATCGCCGGCGAGGCCTTCTGCGTTAATGCCATCACCCCGGTTCCCAACCAGGTATCTGCGTTGGTCAAGAGAAAATCGTTGGTCAGATTCAATTCCTTTACCGCATGCGCCACGGCGCCGCCCGTATCCATGGGCGTGGGCTCAATAACCCACTCGATTCGGCAATCCTTGAGCAATCCGGTTTGTTGCGACTGGAGATAGCCGATGATGTGCTCGGCTTGGTGATACAACAAAAATACGAATGACCGTATCCCCTGGGCAATCCAGTGCTCGATCTGCAAATGCAAAAAGGGCGTTGCGCCAACCGGCGCCAGGGCCTTGGGCACAGCCGCCACAGCCGTTTGCAGGCGGGTGCCGAATCCTCCGGCCAAAACCAGCATTCTCATCACGCCCTCAGCAACGGTTGGCCGCCACCCAGGAACGGCAACGCCTCGCGCAGGGCGGTGATGCTGTGATAAGCCACGCCATCCAGTTCAGGAGGGCGTTCCTGCGCGAAAAGAATGTTCACGCCGACATCTGCGGCAACGCCTGCCTGGATATCACTTGCCTTGTCGCCAATCAGGATGGAATTCGGCAGGTCCAGATCAAGCTCCTGCGCGGCCTGCACAATCATTCCGGGTTGTGGTTTACGGGAGAAATCCTCCTTTTTATATCGCCCTATCCCTGCAGTCGGATGAAAGGGGGAAAAATACACTCTATCAATTGGCGCCCCAGCTTCGGCAAAGACCCCGCACATCCAGTCGGACAAGCGATGAAAATCCTCTTCACTGTAATAACCGCGCCCTATACCCGCCTGATTGGTAATCACCACGATCTTGTACCCCAGGCCATAAGCCTGACGCGCCACATCAAAAACGCCGTCAATGAAATCAAAGTTCTCGATCTTGTGCACATAGCCATGATTGAAGTTGATCACCCCGTCCCGATCGAGAAAAACGGCGCGCTGCGGCATCAATCGGCGGCTTCCAGATACGCGATCAAGGTATCGCTCCTGCCCACCGCAGCCAGGGCATCCGCGTACGCATTGACCAGGTCCGGACTATCCAGAAACGACCACTGCTGATGACCGCCCGGTTTGCCTCGGGAAAGCCAATGCAGGTGATTCGAAAGCGGGTAACGTTGATAGTGCCGGATTGCGGTAACACGCAGACCCGCCTGGCGCGCCAGAGTTTCCAGCGTCGCTGTATTGAACAAAAACAGATGCTGGCTCCAGTAAGTAAAACGCTGGAATGCATCGCAGTCATACAAGGTCAGTAGGGCATCTTCAGAGCTAGGCACTTCAATAATCATGCGCCCCTGTGGTGCCAGCAGGCCAGCAAGCTCGGCCAACATGGCGCGCGGATCAGGGAGATGTTCAATGACATGAAAGGCGGTAATCAGATCATATCCCCTGCCTGCGGTCCCGATGCTTGGGTATATCTTGAGCCTGCCCGCCCAGTGATCGTGAACACGAGACTCCAGCTCAATGCCCGCGACTTCGCCGGCCAATGGCTGGGCTTTTTGCAGGAAGCCCCCCGCACCACAGCCAAAATCGAGAAGTTTCTTGTTGGGCAGCATCGTCTTGACCATCTCCAATCGACGCTGGTCATCCCATTCGGTTTCTCTCAACCACACTGCCATTGGTGTGGGTTCCATTCCATGCATGCCGGAATTTTCATAAAAACCAGGTTGGATGTGACCGATGCTGCCGAGGGTCACAAGTCCGCAGTTTTTGCATTGCAATATCTGCATTCCGGACGCATCACGGACTTCGCCTTTACGCGGCGTGAAAAAATTTGAGTGACAAATATAGCAATGCATGGGGCTGACCAACTTGTTCATGTAGAGGCGAATTATTTGTTACTTTGTTTGTCTGTCCCGGATTCTGTTGATGGTTTCTTTTATAAAGTTGCTTGGCCTGTGTATGAGGTTGTTGTAGCTGTAAATTTTTAAAATCTTGAAATTGTTCCATGGTGATTTGCTTATTAGGCTCCTGATTATTGTGAGGAGGTCTATTAAATATAGTAATGCTCTTCCCCGGTGGTAATTCGATCTTTTTGTTTTCATATTTTCTTGTTTTACGAGGTTTGTTATGTCTGCCGCGATGGCGTCTATTGGATCCATGGTCGAGTCGAGCGAGTAAAACTCATTGAAGTATGTGTCTAGTTCTTTGGACTTCTTTGCCTTGAGATTTTTTGTCAAACATAAGGCTTCGGCTTCGTCAATGTTGTTTGGTGTGTACGCAGCAAGATCGAATCTTCCAAGATTTATTCTTTGCGATTCTGTTATGTAATGAAATCGTTGTATTGCCGATGTTGATATTATTGGTGTTTCGTGAATGTATGCGTCAGCAAAGGCTGTGGATGTCGTTCCGATAACCACGGATACATTGCTTAGCCATTCCTGAATTCCTATGCAATTGTCTATGCTTAAACGTTTCCCGTACATTTTTTTGAGTATTTTGTAAGATTCGAGGTTTTCGTTGGGGTGGGGTCTAATTGATATGTATATGTCTTGTTTGACTAGGCGATCTATTATTTTGCATATGATTGAAAAAACTTCCGAATCTATTGCGCATCGTTCGTAATACCATTTGTATTTGTCATCTGTTGGGTCTAGTGCGATTAGATTTGTAAATGGGTGTCTTTTGTCGAATGTGTTTAGAATCTCGAATCTTGAGATTATGCCAACCGGTTTATTGGGTTTGTTGTTGATGTCCCTGAGGTATGAGCTTTGATTTATTGAGCCGGTTGTTTGTATTTTTTCTTTGTCAATTCCTCTGTGTTTTATAAGCCAGTCTCTCGTGTATTTTCCCCAAACATAAAACCTTGAGAAGTTCTGGTAGTCAATGTCGCTGCCATTGTGATTTTTTGGGTAAGTTAAGACTACGACATCTTCATGGTCCACTCCTTCAACTTCTTTAATTAATAGTATTACTCCTTTTTTTGATAGAGCTTTGTTCGTTTTTGGTGACAGTTGGAATACATGTGAACTGATGAATATGTCTGGGGTGAATAGCTTCAGGAGTAATGTTGTTGAATTTCTGGATGATAGCAATACATTTATGCCGTCAAGTTCTAGCTTCTCCTGTAGTGCTCTGGCGGCGCAATATTCTCTTCTTAGTGCGTCTATATGTATTACTGCGGTTTTTTTTGAAGCCATGTTTCCTCGTGTTTCGATGCGGTGTTTAAATTTCATACCTTGCGGTATGACGAATTGCGACTTATGTGTAGCATCCCTGATGAGCAGATGCGCTCATTTGCGTCGGTTCGTTGAAAAGCTCACTGAAAACATCGGGTTATTCGAGGTGCCCTGGGGTTGGTTTTCGAATAATTCCCACTTGGTTGCATTCCCCCTGCTCACCGCGACTTTCAGTCGCCGTCCCACGATCTGGTCGAAATATTTTGGCGGGAGTCCCATCCCAGGGCGAATACGCCGGATATCTTTTGCTTCTACTACTGTACCCGCGGGGAGATCCCGCACGAAATACACGGAGCGTCGGAATGTTTTCATCGCTGCTTCGGCGGGTTGTCGCTCATAACTTGCCCGACCCAAGGCACTCCAGGCGTCGCGGGTGTCGGTGCAGAGCCGGGTGAGTTCCGCTGGCTCCAGGGAAAATTCGCTATCCGGGCCTTTGTCTGCACGACTTAGGGTGAAGTGCTTTTCTATCAGGCAGGCACCCAGCGCCACCGCCGCAATGGATGCAGTGGCGCCCATGGTGTGGTCTGACAGACCTGGTGTGGCTCCGAAACGTCGTGCGAGTTCGGGCATCTGGCGCAGATTGGCCTGTTCCATTGGGGCTGGGTAGCTGCTGATGCAGTGGAGCAGAACCAAATCTTTGCAACCGGCTTCTCGCGCTGCGGTCACGGCCTCTTCAATTTCCATTTCATTGGCCATGCCGGTGGACATGATCATCGGTTTGCCGGTGCTGGCTGCGTAACGGATCAGGGGAAGATCCAGCATTTCGAAGGAGGCGATTTTGTAGGCAGGGGCGTGGATGCTTTCCAGTAGATCCACCGCCGATTCGTCGAAGGGGGTGGAGAACACGGTAATGCCGCGTTTGCGGGCGTGTTCGAACATGGCCTGATGCCATTCAAAGGGCGTCTGCGCCCATTGGTACAGGTCGTAGAGCTTGAAACCATCCCACAGGCCGCCCTGGATCACGAAGTCGGGCGCATCGCAGTCGATGGTCATGGTGTCTGCGGTATAGGTTTGCAACTTGACGGCGTCTGCACCGCAATGCATCGCTGCGTCGATGGTCTCCAGCGCTCTTTCCAGCGAACCGTTATGGTTGGCGGATAACTCGGCAAGGATGTAGGGCGGATGGTCGGGGCCGATGGGGCGTCCGTTAATGGAAATGGTCATGTTCGTTTTGATCGGTTATCGGATGAGGCGGATGGAGATGAACGATTCTGCCGCCTCCACGCCCACGGAATATCCGCGATGCCGAGCCAGGTGTTCGACGTGTTCGATGCTGCGCGAATGGGGGGCGGATCGCATCTCACTCTGGTAAGCCCGCAGGGCGCTGAGTTTGATCGAGAGGAAGTCGCTGATGTCGACGAAAACATTCGGCGCGAAAGGTTCCTGCTGCGGGGTGGCCCATTCGGTACTGGAAAGTACTTCGAAGCCGTAAATTTCGCGCACGGGGCTGCCAGGGAGGGGACGGCAGGCGGTCATGACGGCCTGATGGGTGATGCGATGGTCGATGTTGAGATCGCCATGGTGATGGGTGTAGATCACCTGGGGCGCGAGGGGCTCAATGGCTGCCTCCAGGGCTTGCACCACATCCAGCAGAGGTAGGCTGTCCATTCGGTTGTCGGGCAGACCCAGATACTGCACCCGTCGCAGTCCCAGTATTTCGTGGGCCTGCCTTGCCGCCGCCATGCGGCGATCCATGTCTTCCGGGGTTGTATCCGGACGCGAACTGACGCCATCGGCCATGAATACCGCATGCACGGCATCCCCTGCAGCGACGTGGCGCGCAATGGCGCCGCCGCATCCCAGGGCTTCGTCATCGGTATGGGCGGCGATGATGAGAACGGTTTGATTCATGTCTGGCCGTTATCGGGTGCGAGAGACCCGGACGTTGGCGTGCAATCCATCTCCGCGCAGGTCTGCGTGGGAGAACTCCAATCGGAAATCGCCGTGGTCGATGAAGGCCAATGGATAGGTCGGGGCGTCGAGCATGCGAATGTGGTCGTAGAGGCGCTCCAGGCTACCTTCCGGGGGCAACGCGCTCTGTTCCGGTTTGCGCCGTGTGAATTGGGTTACTTCTCCGGTTTGCGGCGACGGTTCGGGATTCGTTTCAACCATCCAGCGGATCATCTCCCAACTGAGTTCGCCTGCCCGAAGATAGATATCTTCGGCGCGTCCTTCCAGTGACATCGGGCGTTTGGCGTACACCGGACCTGCGTCCATTTCTTCCACCATGCGTAGCGCCGTAAGTTTCGTCTCCTGCAATCCCGCCACGATCAGGTTCTGTAACGGACTGCCGCCGCGGCCATAGGGCACGTCGGTCATGTGGAAACACACGCATTCATGGGCGGACCAGATTTCCCGAGGCACCAGCCAGTTCCAATGAAGAAAGAATGCATAGCGAGGTGCGGCGGATTCAATCGCCCGCCCCAGTTCGTCCGGTGTGCTGACATACGCCCACGGCCCGGCGTTCTCCTGGCGAATGCGGTCAAATGCCTCCCGATGCCATGGTTTGCTGCTGGCGATGATGTGGCCGTTCATCATCAAAGTGGTCGACGGTAGACGACTTGCCCGCCCTCCTGACGATCTGATTCAAATCCCAGTGCCTCAAACACTTTGCACGATGCCTCGTTGGAATCTTTGACTCGCGCCAACAGCAGGGCTTGGCCTGTGTTTGTGCGCAAGGCCGACATTGCGGTTTGCAGCAGCGGTTTACCCAGACCGCGCCCCCGCGCGCGGGCATCCAGCGCGTAATCAATCTCCCACGCGCCATCCGAGCGCTCGAAGCGAGTCTGACCGACCGGGAGGCCTTCCTCGGTTTCCACCACATACAGTTGGCAATGCTCCGGATCGCGCAGGCGTTTGCGAAACCAGGTGCGGTGGGTGGCAGGGTCAATCGCTTCCGATGCAAACGCGTTTCGGCGCACCAGCGGGTCGTTGGCCCATTGCAGGATCAGGGATTCATCCTCCAGCCGCGCCAGCCGCGCCTTGAATCGGGTTTGCTCGTTGAGCATGAGGGTGCTGACTACCCGTTCCGCCCCCTGGCCATCCACAGGTTGCTGTCGGAATCGTTCCGCCCATTCGGGCGAAATCCCGGTGGCGAAAATATCCTGCAATGCCTGGGTGAAGGTCGTTTCACTGACTTCATGTTTGTGCCCCAGCCAGCGCAGGAGGCCGCGCCGGTCCAGTTCTGCTGCGATGGGTTTTTGGTTTTCCGCCAGGGTGATGACCAGTGCCGGTAGGCCCAGGCAGCAGCGCTCCCAGGAGGTCGCGCCGCCAGCGCCAAGGGCCAGATCGGCTTGAACCATCAGCGGCGCCAAGCTTGGTAACTCGTTATGCAGGACGACTTGCGCACATCCGTCCGCCTGCTGGCGGAGACTTGCGGCATGAGGACTGGCGGGGTTGATCACCACATCCAGCGTGATGTCCGTTCGCCCGAGGCGGATAAAGGCCGCAACGGCCTTGCCGGTAAGGTTGTCGGTGTCGGCTCCGCCGAAATAGATCAGCACCCGCCTCACCGGGCCTTCGCGCGGCGGTACGCGGGAGTGCAGTTCGGCGTATTGCGGCTGCAGCAAGGCATATTCCGGCCCCAGCATGTGACCGCAGTGGTCAGGTGTCTTGCCGTTGTAGCGGCGGGTCATATCCGCAGTCAGGTTCTGGTCCAGCAGCAGGTCGCAGTCGTGGGGACGATCCGCCAGATCGTCAATGACCATGAGTTTGCGGCAATGGGGCCGCAGGGCCGATTCCCAGCGGCTGTCCAAGGCGTAGTGGTCAACCACCAGCCAGTCGACCGCCGCATTCCCCATGCCGGTCTTCGTCTGCTCCGCATCGGTGCGCCAGTCCGCCCCCAGCCAGGCGGCATGCGCCAAGGGAGCCTTAGTGGTGTCTGCTGCTCGATGTGCCTCTTCGGTATGCATCGGCAGTGTCACCACCTCAAAACCTTGTTTGCGAATAACCTGAAGTAGGTTGCCAGGATGTTCGCGACAGACAAATTGGCACGCCATGCCGCGCCCACTCAAGGCTTGAGCCAACGTTAGGCAGCGCACCACATGACCGGTGCCAATCTGGAGAGAGGCATCAGAGCGGAAGATGAATTTCATTCATTGTTATTATCGTTAAAATTTCTACGTACAAGTATTCCGGCTGCTTGCATAGCGGCTTTGGCTTCTGCCGGGGTCTGTTGGGTGAAATGGAACATGCTTGCCGCCGCAACTGCTGATGCACCAGCTTTTTTGACAGCATCAATCATGTGTTGGTAGTTGCCAGCACCACCTGATGCAATAACGGGGACACTCACAGCTCCCACTACAGTTTCAATTAGAGCTAAGTCGTAGCCTTGAAAGGTGCCATCTCTCTCGATAGAAGTAACAACTATTTCGCCGACCCCACGATCTTCAATTTCACGCGCCCATGCGACGACGTTACGTCCGGTAGGAGTTTTTCCTGAATGGCTGAAGCATTCCCACCCCTTGCTTTGAATTGCTTTTCGAACATCAATACTTGCAACCGTACATTGCGAGCCGTATCTCTTGGATATTTCATTCAATAGTTCAGGGTTGGTATAGGCCGCAGTATTCACACAAACCTTGTCTGCGCCAGACCTTAACATTAATTGTACCTGATCGATATCGTGGATACCGCCGCCAACAGTGAGAGGAACAAAGCAATCTTGAGAAAGTTCTTCAATAGATTCAATATCGATTTCATCCGCTGACTGATTTGCTACAATGTCAAACAACATAAGCTCATCAACTTCCCGCTGGTTATAGACCTTAACAGCAGGAAGCGCAGGACCGACTCTGCGCCAGCTATCAAAGCCGACCCCCTTTACTAAGCCGAAGTTTTTCAACAGTAAGGTGGGGATAATTCGAACTTTTAGCATGCCGGTTGCGCTATGAAATTTTTTAATAATCGAAATCCCGCGCGAGAGCTTTTTTCGGGGTGGAATTGGACCCCAAAAATGTGTCCATGCCTGACGGCCGTTGTAACTGGTATGTCGTAAACGGTAGTGGCTAGTACATTTGATGGTTCATCTGGCACAAACGCATAACTATGAACAAAGTAGAAATCAGTACCATTGGGGATGCCGTCAAACAATGTATCCGATGTGGTGTGATTAACTTCATTCCAGCCAACATGGGGGACACGTAATTTGCAGCCTAAGTTCCGTAAACTTTCCACGCGCCCTGGAATGAGGCCTAAACCAGCAATCCCTTTGCTTGAACTCTTGGAGGCACCCTCCGTACCAGTGGTCGCCAGAAGCTGCATGCCGAGGCAGATGCCAAGTAAGGGTTTCCTAGTTACGAGCACTTCATTCTGTATGGCTGTCACCCATCCACCTTCGTTCAGCAAGCGCGCACAGTCAGCAAAGCTTCCCACGCCAGGCAAAATCAATCTATCTACGGTTTTTACATCGGTTGCGCGCGAAATTAAAATTGTGTTTGCATGTAACTCGCCGAGTGCTCGAGTCACTGAGCCAATGTTGCCTATGCCGTAATTAATTATTCCAACTTTCATATATTGTCATAATTTATCTTGGTGAGATTTCCGGTGTGGTCCTTTATTAGTGTTCCTGACGCGTCGCGCCGGAATAATTTTTTGTTTGTGAATTTATCGCAAATTTTTATAAACTCATCGACAGTCATGTCAAGCGGTTTAAGGGTGTCTGCGAGCGATTTTCCAAGATACTCAGACGGGAATTTTCCATCTAGTCGCTTTGTAATGGATAATCCCATTTCCCTTGTTAGTCGGCCCCTTCGGATATGAAGGCAAACGTGGTCAGTTGCACGTCCGAACCCAAACTTCAGATACTTAAAGTACTCGTGGATTGCAACCTGGTGATTGTCTAGATTTTCGTAATTAACCATGGAGCCAAGAGTTGGTAACGGTGGTGTTGAAAACCCGAATGCTTGAGCAACAAGCGCGTTGGAAAGTCCATCCCAGGGCAAGTAATGCCCCAAGAATAATCCGGTTACTCCAACTTGATCGAGAACCTGGTCGTCGGGATAAAGATAGGGGATCAAGTCTTTTTGTGAAATGTTGTTTGTTCCAATTAAGTCTGAGACGCGCAGTCCCAATAAGCCGCCAAATTCTTCAAGCCATCTCCGGTTGAGGGTGTTGTTTTCTGCTGCGCTTGCGGGTCCACCGTATTCATTTTGTGAGTTTTCACCCCATATAATCAGCGGTATATTGTTCTGAACTGCGGCTCTGACCGGAATTGTAAAAATTCCAACATGTTCTGGCCATGAGATGTCGCCAACTTGCGTCAAACCAATTCTATTTAGTTTCGCTCGCACCTGTGGATTTGGTGATATTTCAATATGATCTACACCTAGTTGTTTTATGTTCTCAATGTTCTTTCGTCCTATTTCTGTAGGATCGCATGTTGTTGCAGTTACACATAGAGGGTTCATACCAAGTTGTAACATTTGTATGACTTGGTATGTACTGTCCTTGCCTCCGCTGACTGGGATGATGCAGTCCCAGTTGGCACCAGTTTTGTTTTTATAGCGGTTCAGTATGGCTATCAAGTCATTTCTCCGAGCCTGCCAATCTACTTCTCTTCTTTTTTCATAGCTTCGACATGCGTTGCAGATTCCATCTTCGTCAAGATGCAAATCTGGTTTTGTTGATGGCATGACGCAACGTTTGCAATATGTAAGCACGATATTCTCTCCAGGCCATGTGGCTATCTACAATCAAGGAACCCCCTGAAGGGTGCCTCGAAAAAACCCTGATTCGTCATGCCCGCGAAAGCGGGAGTCCAGTGAAATCCGGCGCGCGTCAAGGTGGTTGTCGCTTCAGTCACGCCGCTTTGATCTGAGTATGTTGAGTGCCGACGGTCGTGTTAATGGTCAGTGCGGCGCGATGATGGCTTCCCAAGCGATATCGTCCTTGGCTAGAAAGCGATACGCCGCCTGGGTTTTCGCCCAGCCTCCGCACGCTTGCGGAATGCTGGTCATCAGCTTGGCTGCCATGCACTCGGCCAACAGCGCTGTCCTCTCGTCCAGGCGACGGTCACCCAGCTCGCCATGTACATCTTACTTCTCTCGAAAAGTCAGTATGTTACGCATGGAGGTTAAAGTTGTGTGTAGTGACATGGGGCTGGTGCCCTTCTCTACCCCTATCGGGTTTTTCGAGGTGCCAATCAGAAGAATCACAGCCAACCCGCTTATTCGCATCGGTTTTTTGCAATGTTCACCGGAAACCTTGGGTTATTCGGGGTGCCCGGTTATTGATTTGAATATTCGTTCGGCATGCTGCCAGTCTTCATTCGTGTCTATGTCAACAACGCGCCAGTTTGGGATTGCATAACCAATCCCATTATTGTGGATGTGTTTTTTGGTTAGCCAAGTGTTTGTTTTTCCCCAATAGAATTGGCCGGCATCGTAGTAGGCCGACTCTAAATCTTGTGTTCTTGTTGTTTCGAATTCTGGGTGAAAGGGCTGTACTCTGTTGTTACTTAATAGCCTGAGTGCGCGCTGAATCTTGGATGGGTGCTCCGTTATAGGGAAACAGTAGCCGCAGTTGACTTTCATTAGGAGTTCAAGTGAGCCTATGATGTCATCTATTTGAATTAATGGTACTCCTGGGTATATACAACAAACGTAATCAAATTGCCAACCTAACTTCTTGCAAGCTTCAATTGCATGGGCAATGACAGGCACCGTTGTGGTGTGATCGTCTGCCAGTTCATTTGGTCGCGTAAAGGGAACTTCCGCTCCCCATGCTGTGGCTATATTGCAAGTTTCATTGTCATCGGTCGAGACAATAATGTGCCCAAAAAGACGTGATTCTATTGCGGCATTAATGGCGTAAGCGATCATGGGTTTTCCGCAGAATTCCTTAATATTCTTACGGGGAATTCGTTTGCTTCCTCCTCGTGCGGGGATAATTGCAATATTCATGAAGTTAGATTCTGTCGTAAAATGTCAATCACCGTTTCCTGCTCCGTCTCGGTCAGCGTTGGGAACATGGGCAGGCTGATGGCCTCCTTGTGATACTGCTCCGCCTCCGGGCAGTACCCCGCCTTGAATCCCATGGCCTCGTAATAGGGCTGCCGATACACCGGGATGTAATGCAGGTTCACGTTGATTCCAGCAGCCATGAAGGCGTCGTACACCTGTCGTTGGGTCTTGCCGCAGTCCGCCTGGCGCACACGAATCGGATAGAGGTGATAGCTCGACCAGGCATCCGGATGTTGCCAGGGGGCGGTGATCGGCAGCTTGGCAAGGGCGGAGTCGTAGCGCTCGGCAATCTCATGGCGTCTGGCGACGAATGTGTCCAAGCGCGTCATCTGGCTGAACCCCAGTGCGGCCTGAATGTCGGTGATGCGGTAGTTGTAGCCCAGGCGGATCTGCTGGTAATTCCAGATCTCGTCCGCAGGCCTGGGCTGCATCTGGGTGCGGTCGCTGGTAATGCCATGACTGCGGTGGCGCTGCAGGCGGTCGGCCAGCAAGGGGTCATTGGTCAGCGCCATGCCCCCCTCGCCGGTGGTGATGATCTTCACCGGATGGAAACTGAACACGGAGATGTCGCTGTAGCGGCCATTGCCGACGGGGGCGTTCCGGTACTGGCCGCCGATGGCGTGAGAGGCGTCCTCGATGATCCTGAAGCCGTATTCCCGGCTCAGCGCGTGGATCGCCGCCATGTCACAGCTTTGGCCGCAGAGATGCACCGGGATCACCACTTTGGGTAGCGCGCCCTGGGCCTTGGCAACGGAAAGTTTTTCCGACAGGCGCGTCACGTCCATGTTGTAGGTGCGGGGGTCAATGTCGACAAAATCCACCGTTGCACCGCAGTAGATCGCGCAGTTGGCCGTAGCGACGAAGGTGTTCGGACTGGTCCATACCCGGTCGCCCGGACCCACGTCCAGGGCCAGACAGGCGATGTGCAGCGCCGCCGTGGCGCTGTTGACAGCCACCGTATGGCGCGCGCCGCAGTAACCGGCCACGGCTTGTTCAAAGCGAGCAATCGTCGGTCCCTGGGTAAGCCAGTCGGAGCGCAATACCTCGACCACCGCGTCGATGTCGGCCTGGGAAATGTCCTGTTTGCCGTAGGGGATCATCCGATCCGCCCGGTCTGATTGCGCAGGGTCGTGGTGTGGCGGAAAGCGAGGGCGACCGCAGGGACAAGGCCGGAGAGCAGGGGGAAGGCGTTCGTCAGCATCGGTAACTTGGTTTTGTTGAGGGGTGGAAAGTCATTCGACAGGACTATGCCCGGTCATGGCGCGGAAGGTTTCGTTGCGTTCCACCAGTTCGTCATAGGTGCCCTGGGCCGTGACCCGACCTCCGCCCAGCAGATAGATCTGGTCGCACTCGCGCACGGTGCTGAGGCGGTGGGCGATGAGGATGATGGTGACCTCGTGTCCCAGGTTATGCACAGCCTCCATCACCGCCTGTTCAGTCAGGTTATCGAGCGCGCTGGTGGCCTCGTCCAGAATCAGCACCTGCGGGTTGTGGTAGAGGGCGCGGGCGATGCCGATGCGCTGGCGCTGGCCGCCGGAAAGACGCACACCGCGTTCACCCACCGTGGTGGTGTACCCCAGAGGCAGTTCGTTGACGACGAAATCATGCAGGTTGGCGATGCGTGCGGCGCGTACCACGGCAGCCTGATCGATCTCATCAGGACCGAGACCGAAGGCAATATTGGCGGCGATGGTGTCGTCGGCCAGATAGATGTGCTGCGGCACATAACCGATGGTGCGCTGCCATTGGCGGCGGTTGGTGGCGTCAATCGGCGTTCCGTCCACCTCCAGACGCCCCTGTTCCGGTTCAAGCAGACCGAGGATCAGGTCCACGGTAGTGGTCTTGCCGCTGCCGGTGGAGCCCACCAGACCGACGGTGCCGCGCGCCGGAATGCTGAGATTGAGATCTTGCAGGGACGGTTGTGATGCCTTTGGGTAGGTGAACTGGATACCGTTCAGGGTAATGAATTGAGAGAGAGGCATCGGGGTGACCTCCTGGCTGGAGGATATTGCAGGATTTAAGTTGAGCATATCCGCATGCACAGAATCGAGGGTGCGACCAGAGACACGTAGTTGCGCGAGATTTTGGTATATCTGTTGTAATGCCGGTAGTAGACGGTAACCTGCAAAGGCGTAAAGGGATATTATCGGAAGTGCTGTTTCTAATGTGCTTTCGTAAGCAAGTAAAAAAAGCAGAAAAATTATGAGGCCACCAAATGCCATTCCCTCTAGTGCGTAACGCGGCCATTGTTGAGCCGCTACGGCTACCGCTGCATGGCTCGCATAGATCATGGCTGGTTTGGTGTAGCGACGAATAAAAACCTGTTCTAGTCCACGCACCTTGACTTCTTTTATGGCGCCAAAGAGTTCGTGTAACACAAGAAAGCGAGCATCATTTGCCTCATAGCGTTCGCTGCCGATACGGGATAGCTTTCGACGAAAGGCTATATACAAACACGCATACATTGTTCCAAGGCCGCCACTCACCAGAAGCGCCATTTTTGGGTGTGCGAAAATCAGCACGCAAATCATTAATATTACAATAAGGGTGTTGCTAGTTAGTAACATAAATGGGAGCAGCGCCCCGCTGATTAAGCTATTGACTTCAGATAGAATGGTTTTCCCCAGCTCTGCGCTGTGACGGTTGAGAAACCAAGTGTAGGGTTGGTGCAGGTAGCCTTCAACCAACCGTCGACCGATGCTGTATTCGCGCATTAGGGCGAAGCGAAATTGGGCATAGGTGGTGATGGCTTTGAAAATGAGTGACGCCACCAAGGCGACAAACACCACTACTCCCAAGAAAATCAAGTAATGTTGGACATCGCTGAAACCCATGCCCGTATAAACTGACGCGAGGAGGGTATTGGTTTCGACAAAGTGCGGATTAGCCAGTACCACCATGAAAGGCATGATGGATGCTACACCGACGACGTCCAGCATTGCCATCACCAGTGTCATGGCAAGCAATAACACAGCACGACGGCGTTCATGTGGGGTAAGAAGGTCGAGGAGTTTTTTGAGAGTGCTCATGCCGAATAATGGCGCTATTTGCAGATCGCCTGTGAAAATTTAGGAACCTCTGAACAACACACCAACCTCGTCCTACCGAACCAAAATTTCATTGAATTCGGCGCTCATTGCTCAGGACGAAGTCGTTCTTGCCTAATTTTTTATCAATTCCATCGTTTACAGGGCCGGCATTGACCGGCATCTGGCCCTTTCGGGCCATTGCGGGCGGATTACGCCCCTTGTGCGCAATTCCTGTTCGTTGTTTGTATCAGCTTTCCCCGCAACAAATACAAATTGGTCAGCCAAAACTGGGTCTTCATTTTCGCGATATTTTTGACCAATCCCCGAAACCGGGTTTTCCGATAGCCGAATTGACATTTCACAATCCGAATTTAGATGGGGCAAGGGGTTTGAGGTTGTTCAGAGATTGCTTTGTTTCTATTGATGTGGCATAAATAAATTGTCCGTTTGTAATGATGGCTGATTCTTTATCTCTGATCTCAATGTTTCTATTTCGTATTTCAGCGCCTCGTACTCCCCCATCTTGCGCTTGAGAAATTGGGCCGTAAGTTTTGATTTTTCAATAATTCCGGAGGGCGTAAGCAAATAGACGTAGCCCATCTTGTGTTTGCTATGGCTGAAGTTTTGCATTTTTACCCAGCCCTTTTCCATCAATGCCTGAAAACAGAAATTGATGCTTCCCAGGCTGATGCCGAGCTCTTTCGCCAGGGTGCGCTGACTGATGTCCGGGGTTTCATGCAGGCGTCGCAACACCTGGAATTGGATGTCTTCCTGAAATTCAGCCCGTTTGCTCA
Source organism: Betaproteobacteria bacterium (assembly GCA_016219425.1). Lineage (GTDB taxonomy): Bacteria > Pseudomonadota > Gammaproteobacteria > Burkholderiales > Thiobacillaceae > PFJX01. The sequence continues at coordinate 35,647 of JACRNB010000005.1, forward strand.
TCATGGATTTGTGTTGTTCAACAGCGTTTTTAGGCACGCTACCGCCATGCCGTTTCACGATCGGCAGGCGCGGGAGGTTTTGGAGAAGGGGCCAGGAACAGGAAAACTTCGTTCGCGTGACGAACAGATTGTGCCGCACGGAGCCTGGTTTTGGAAGGTCTTTTTGCCGTGTCGGGCGTGTGGAAGAGGCTGTGCACGGGCGCGGTGGCGGCGCTTTGAGGCGTTGCCAGACCGCGCTTTTAGCGTCGCCGGAACCATCCGGTGAGACTGACGCGGTCGCGCCGTGCGGGGGTGACTTCGTGCCAGAAACGCTCCGACAGAAAGGTCACCAGCGTCCCGCCCAGGGGGGCGATCACCTGCGGGGCGACATCCGGATTCGGCCAGAACAGGAGTTGGCCGCCATCCTCTTCGCCCCAGTCCGGCGGGTTGAGGTAGAGGATGACGGTGAGGGTGCGACGGTCATCATCGCGGAAACGGTCCAGATGGCGCTGATAGCCCGCGCCGGGGGGGTACACGGCGTAGTGCAGTTCCACGTCGAACAGGCCCAGAAACAGCGCCTGGTTCACCGCCTGCCGCAGGGTCTCCAGACGTTCCAGCACGGCGCGCAGGGGTGGAGCGGCCTGGGATTCGTCGATCCAGAACACATGGTCGCCGCGAATCTCGCCCCGTACCTGGGCGCTGCCTTTGCCGACCCCGGCGGCGTGGAACGCGCCGGCGGCCTGGCGCGCCTGGGCGTCGTCGTGCAGGGCGTCGATCTCTTCCGGGGTCAGGAAGCCGGGGGCGACGTGCCAGCCGGGGCCGGCCAGATCGGCCAGGAGGACGTCGAACATCAGTATTTCACTCGCACACGCCAGGTCAGCACCGTCTTGCCTTCCGCCGCCACCGCCACGTCCCATACCGCCGTGTGGGCGCTGGCCTTGGTGTGGGGTTGGCTCTCCTGCACCATCTGCCACTCGCCCGGCACGGGCTCCACCACACGCACCGTCACCTTCTCGGTCTTGGCGTTGCGGATCTCGATCTGGTAGGCGGTCTCGTAGACGCCATTGCGCCCGCCCGCGATCTTCTGGAAATCCGTCTGTTTTTTGTCGGCGGTGATGTCGAAGGCCTCGCCCAGGCGCAGGCGGATGGTCTCGCCCTTGGCGGTGTGGTCGATGCGGTCCTCGCCGATGAACTGGGCGCGCCCGGCGGAATCTTTCTTGTAGACCCGCACCACGCCCTTGGGCAGGGGCACGCCCAGGTTCTCGCCCTTGTTGCTGAACTCCATGAACACGCCGGGCTTGATGCGCTGGCCCAGGTCGCCGTACTGGCCGCTGTAGTACCACTCGCCGCCCTGGATGCGGAACTCCTTCTGCGTCGCCACCTGTTGCGCTGAAAGCAGCGCCACCTGCTTGGTCTGGTTATCCCCTAGCGAGGTGGGCCGGCCCAGGGTGTAGAGGTGGTACTCAAACAGGCTTTCCTCTTTCATGTCCGGCGCGGCCTCGGCGCGCGCCATGGCCATCATCACCTTGGGCATGGGCATGCGTTCCGGGCGCGCCCGGTTCACCTCGCCCGCCACCAGTTGCAGGCGCGCGTTGGGGTAGGCCGCGCCGCTGGTGTTGGTGAGCGTGACCCAGCCGTTGAGGTCGATGCTGTCTTCCCTGGCGGACAGTTCGGCGACGTAGTCCGCCTTCCAGGTCAGGCCGCCGGTGAGGTAGGAAAGCTCCAGCCCCTGTTCCTGCGCCGCGCCGGGGTCGGTCTTCAGGGTCATGGTGAGGGTGGGCTTGTCGCGCAGGTCGGCGGGGACATGGTCGAAGGCCAGACGCCCCGGCAGGCCGGTCTCGACCCGGTCGGCGAACTTCAGCACCACGCCTTCGTTGGCGGAGAGCACCGTGGCGGTTTCATAGGCCTCGGAGCCGTTGCTCGGGTGGGTGCGGATCACGCGCACCTTCTCGCCCACCGACTTCTCCAGCAGTTTCTGCGGCGTGAGCAGGTCGAAGTTGAAGTTCTGTTCCAGCAGGCCGAGCTTTTTGCCGTCCAGGCTGCGCAGCAGGGCGGTCTCGGGCTGCATGCGCGCGGACACCTCGCGCCAGGCGAGCGGGTTCTCGCCGCCGGGCAGCTTTATCTTGCGCGCGTCCTTCACCAGGGCCAGGTCGCCGTTGTAGATGGTCACCGCCACGGCGGTCTGGTCGGCGGCGGTGGTGCGCAGTTCTTCGGCGGCGAGGGCGGGCAGGGCAAGGGTCAGGGCAACAAGGAGGAAGGTGTGACGCATGGCGGCTCCTGGGTGATGGGATGGGTGAGGTTATAGCGCCAAGGGGAAAAGGCGGGTTGACCTAGAATTCCGCTTCCGCTTCGGAGGCGCCGCCATGACCCCCACCCTCGTATTCGACATTGAAACCATCCCCGATATCGCCGGCCTGCGCCGCCTGCACAACGTCGGCCCCGAGGCCAGCGATCATGAAGTGGGCGAGATGGCGCTGCTCATGCGCCGCCAGCAGACCGGCGGTTCCGACTTCCTGCCGCACTACCTGCACCGCGTCGTCACCATCTCCTGCGTGCTGCGCGAGGGCGACCGTTTCCGCGTGTTCTCGCTCTCGGAACCGGAGGCGGACGAGGGCCAGATCATCCAGCGCTTCTTCGACGGGATCGAGAAATACACCCCGCAGATCGTGAGCTGGAACGGCGGCGGCTTCGACCTGCCGGTGCTGCACTACCGCGCCATGCTGCACGGCGTGACCGCGCCGAAATACTGGGACTGGGGCGATGACGACCGCGACTTCAAATACAACAACTACCTCAACCGCTACCACACCCGCCACCTGGACCTGATGGACGTGCTGGCGATGTTCTCGGGTCGCGCCAATGCGCCGCTGGACGAACTGGCCAAGCTCTACGGCTTTCCCGGCAAGCTGGGGATGGACGGTTCCGCCGTCTGGCCCGCCTATGAGCGCGGCGAGATCGCGGCGATCCGCGATTACTGCGAAACGGATGTGGTGAACACCTGGCTGGTGTACCTGCGCTTCATGAAGATGCGCGGGTCATTGACCGCCGCCCAATACGAGCAGGAGATCGCCCTGGCCCGCGCCAGTCTGGAAGAGATTGGCGCGGAGCACTGGTTCGAGTTTCTGGAGGCGTGGGGCGAGGGCTGACCCCACGCGGTTTACCAGCGGATGCCGACCTTGGCGGACAGGGTGTCGTTGCTGCCGGTGCGGTCGTATTCCACTGCCAGATTGCCCAGCAGGATGTTCCAGTTCAGGCCGACGAAGGCCTTGGTGGCGGTGTTGGATTCCGAGGACAGGGTGAACGGGGCGGGCAGGGTGGCGGAGGCCTTGCTGCGCACGACGCCGACGCCGCCGTAGGGGGTGACGCCCACGAATCCCTTGGAGATGAGCAGTTCCAGGCTTTGGGTGTCGAAGCTCAACTGGCTGACGCCGTCCAGTTTGGTGTAGGCGCCGCGCACCGCCACGGCGGGGGTGAGGGCGGAACCTTCCAGTACGGCGTATTTCAACTCGGCCCCCCACAGCTTGATATTGGTGGTGGGAACGGAGGTGTAGAAGCCGCCGATGTCGATGCCGAAGGGCAGGCCCTTGCTGACGTGGAGCTTGGGCACGGGCAGGACGCTGAGGTCGTAGCCGGAGGCCTTCTGCCACAGGCTGCTGTGCTTCATCTGGGTGCCGGACAGGCTCAGGCCCACATCGAAGCCGGTGACGCCCAGAGGGACTGCCGGGGCGACGCCCTTGTAACTGAGGGCGCCGGTGAGATCCTTGGCGAAATTCTTGAATTCGCTCTGGGCCAGGGATTGCAAGGTATTGATGTCTGCGGCCCATGCGCCGGTGGCAAGAAATGCGCCGCTCAGGATTCCGATGATTTGCTGCAAGGACATGATGTTCTCCACGGGTCAGACAGGTTATGAGCGCCGCATCGCGCCGCGTTCCGGTCGGCGGATTATTTCAGACGCGGAAGCCCAGCGCCTAGCGTCCCCTGTAGGAGCCCGGCTATGCCGGGCGATCCAACCTTCGCACGCCGCGCATCGCCCGGCACAGCCGGGCTCCTACAAGGGGGGCGACATCCAGTACAGTGCGCGGCGCATCTCTTCTTCGCACCAACCTCATGACCCTCCTCCAGATCGAATCCCTAGACCATGAAGGCCGCGGCGTGGCCCATCTCGATGGCAAGACCTATTTCGTTGATGGCGCGCTGCCCGGCGAGCGGTGCGAGGCCCACAGCTACCGCAAGAAGCCGAATTTCGAACAGGCCCAGGCCACCTGCATCCTCCGGCCCAGCCCCTTCCGCGTCGCCCCGCAATGCCGCTGGTTTGGCGTATGCGGCGGCTGTTCGCACCAGCATCTGGACGAGGCCGCGCAGGTGGCGTGCAAGCAGCGGGTGCTGGAAGACTGTCTGCGCCACATCGGCAAGGTGCAGCCGGAATCCATCCTGCCCCCCATCCACGGTCCCACCTGGGGCTACCGCACCCGCGCACGTCTGTCTGTACGCCATGTGGAAAAGAAGGGCGGCGTGCTGGTGGGCTTTCACGAGAAGCGCAGCAGTTACGTCGCCGACATGATCGGTTGCGAGGTACTGCCCCGGCGCATCTCCGACCTCCTGCCCAAGCTGCGCATCCTGGTGGCGGGGCTCAGCATCCGCGACCGTCTCCCTCAGATCGAACTGGCGGCGGGCGAGGACATCGACGTGCTGGTGCTGCGCGTGCTGGAGCCGCCCTCGCCGGAGGACGAGGCCCGGTTGCGGGAATTCGCCGACCTCCATCGCATCCAGTTCTGGCTGCAACCCAAGGGGCCGGACACCGCCACCCCATTCCACCCGCTGGCGGGTGCGGAGCTGTGCTACCGCCTGCCCGAGTTCAACCTGGTGATGCCGTTTCGCCCCACCGAATTCACCCAGGTCAACCACGGCATCAACCGCATGTTGATCCGCCGCGCCATGCGTCTGTTGGCGCCGGCGCCGGGGGAGCGCATCGCTGATTTCTTTTGCGGCCTGGGCAACTTCAGCCTGCCCATCGCCCGCCTGGGGGCCTCGGTGGTGGGCATCGAAGGCAGCGCCGGGCTGGTGGCGCGGGCGCTGGAGAACGCCCGGCGCAATGGTCTGGAGGCCCGGAGCGCGTTCCAGGTGGCGGACCTGTTCCAGATGACGCCCGAGAGCTACGCCGGGCTGGGGCGCTTCGACAAGCTGATGATTGACCCGCCCCGCGACGGCGCCATCGAACTGGTGAAATCGTTGCCGGAGGAGGGTGCGCCCCATCGCATCGTCTACGTCTCCTGCAACCCCTCCACCCTGGCGCGGGACGCCGCCGTGCTGGTGCATCAGAAGGGCTACCGGCTGGTTTCGGCGGGGGTGGCCAACATGTTTCCGCACACGGCCCATGTGGAAAGCATCGCTCTGTTCGAACGATGACGCGCGGAACGATGACGCGCGCACGGACAAGCTGAGGAATAATCCAGGCCATGAAGGAACTGACCCCCGACAACTGGCTGGAACCCGACACCGCGCAGACGGTGCTGGACGCCCGCGCCTGGCGCGACGATTTCCTGGCGGTGCGGCTGGATGCCGCCGTCCCCCGCGAGTTGGCGGACATGTTCGAGGCGGCGCGCGGGGCCATGATCTACGGCTATTTCTTCCAGCCCCTGGTGACTTTGGGCGTGGAACACTGCTACCGCGCACTGGAGGCGGCGGCGCGGGCGCGCTGCACGCTGCTCGGTTTGCCGGTGTCGTGCGCCGACAGCCAGGGCAAGGAGCATCCCCTGTCGTTCAGCCACAACCTGCGCGCCCTGGGCGCGCGCAGCCTGATCTCGGAAGAGGACACCAAGCTCTGGTATCAGGCGCGGGAACTGCGCAACTGGGCCGCCTCGCCCGACCGGCAGACGCTGCTCACCCCGGACCACGGCGCCACGGCCCTGTCGCGCACGGCGGAACTGCTGGGAAAATTGTTTCGCGACTCCCCGGAGTAAGCCATCGCCATGAGCCACAAACACGCCCACCTCATCGAGGCAATCTTTCAAGACCCCATCAACGGCAATATCCAGTGGCATGACGTGGAGTCGCTGCTGACGCATCTGGGGGCCGATGTCCAGACCCAGTCCGGGGCCTCTCTGCATGTGAAGCTGAACGGTTTTGAGGGCGCTCTGCATCGGCCCCATCACAGCAATTCCCTGAGCCGCCAGGACGTGAAGCACCTGCGCGAGTTCCTCGCCCATGCCAGGGTGACGCCTTCCATGTATCAGGAAGCGCACAAGCACTGATCCCCGCCACTACCGCAGACTGATTTGGACGAGATTTCGCTGGAGATTTTGCTGGGGGCGCTGGTCCTGATGCTCCTGTTTTCGGGATTTTTCTCCGCCGCGGAGACCAGCATGATGGCGGTGAACCGCTATCGCCTGAAGACCCTCTCCCGCGCCGGCCACCGCGGCGCAAAGCTTGCGGAATGGCTCCTGGGGCAGACCGACAAGCTGCTGGGCGTGGTGCTGTTGGGCAACAACCTGATCAATGCCGCATCGGCCTCCCTGGTCACCATCATCGCCTTCCGCCTGTTTGGCCAGAACGAATTCGCGCTGACCCTCTCCACCCTGGTGGTCACTTTCCTGATCCTGGTGTTCTCGGAGGTCACGCCCAAGGTGCTTGGGGCCAGTTATCCGGATCGCATCGCCCCTGCCGCCAGTTTTGTCCTGGCGCCGCTGCTCAAGCTGTTTTCCCCCGCCATCTGGTTCGTCAACCTGTTTGTTCAGGGCCTGCTCCGGCTCATGCGCCTGCAACCCGGCGCCGTCGCCCAGAACAGCATGGGCGTGGAGGAATTACGCACCCTCCTGGCCGAGTCCGGCACCTTCCTGCCGGCCCAGCACCGCGGCATCCTGATGAATCTGTTCGACCTGGAACAGGTCACCGTGGACGACGTCATGCGTCCGCGCGGCCAGATCGAGGCCATCGACCTGGCCACCGAGCCGGAGGAGATCCTGCATCAGCTCGCCACCAGCCACCACGGGCGTCTGCCGGTCTACGAGGACGATCCCAACAACGTCATCGGCATCGTGCATGTGCGCCGCGCCCTGGCCCGCCCCCGCGACGACGGCTTTGACCCGATTGAATTCCGCGAATCCCTGCGCGAGCCCTATTTCATCCCCTCCGGCGCATCGCTCTACACCCAGCTCACCCAGTTCCAGTCCACGCGCCAGGCCCTGGGTCTGGTGGTGGACGAATACGGCGAACTGCTGGGACTGGTGACGATGGAAGACATCCTGGAAGAGATCGTCGGAGAGTTCAGCGCCTTCCGTCCCGGCGAACAGTCCAGGCCGGAGCGGGCCGAGGATGGCAGCGTCCTGGTGGAAGGCGCCGCCAGCCTGCGCGAACTCAACCGCAAACTGGGGCTCGCCTTTCCTGTCGATGGTCCCCGCACCCTCAATGGCCTGCTGCTGGAACAGCTCGAATCCATGCCCGAGCCGGGGATCAGCGTGATGGTCAACGGCTACCCGGTGGAGATCATCCAGGTGCAGGACCGCATGGTGAAAACCGCCCGCATCGGCCCGAAGCGCGAAACGGCCTGATCAAGCCAGGAACAGCTTGTAGGCCGGATTGCGGCACTCGTTCCAGTAGCGGTAACCCAACCCGTCGAGGAATTTCTGGAACGCCGCCTTGTCCTTGGGCGGCACCTGAATGCCCACCAGCACACGCCCGTAATCCGCGCCGTGGTTGCGGTAGTGGAACAGGCTGATGTTCCAGGCGTGGCTCATGCTGTTGAGGAAGCGCATCAGCGCTCCCGGACGTTCCGGGAACTCAAACCGGTACAGCACCTCGTGTTCCGCCTGCGGCGCGCGCCCGCCCACCAGATGGCGGATATGCAGCTTGGCCATCTCGTTGTCGGTAAGGTCGAGCACCGGCAGGTCGTGTTTCTTCAGCGCCGCCAGCAGCTTGTCCACCTCGGCGGGCTTGCTCACCTGCACGCCGACGAAGACATGCGCCATCGTCGGGTCGGAATAGCGGTAGTTGAATTCAGTGATGGCGCGGCCATCGAGCTGGGCGCAGAACTGCTTGAAGCTGCCGGGGCGCTCGGGGATGGTGACGGCCAGCACCGCCTCGCGCTTCTCGCCCAACTCGGCGCGCTCGGCGACGAAGCGCAGGCGGTCGAAGTTCATGTTGGCGCCGGAGGCGATGGCGACCAGATTCTTGTCCTTCGCCTTCTCGCGCGCGGCCCAGACCTTGAGCCCGGCCACGCCCAGCGCACCCGCCGGTTCGAGAATTGAACGGGTGTCCTCGAACACATCCTTGATGGCGGCGCAAATCGCGTCATTCGAGACCCGGATCACCTCGTCCACGTACATCTGGCACAGGCGAAAGGTCTCTTCCCCCACCTGCTTCACCGCCACGCCGTCGGCGAAGATGCCCACCTGCGGCAGGATCACCCGCTCCTTGCGGCACAGGGAACGGAACAGGGCGTCGGCGTCTTCCGGCTCCACGCCGATGACCTTGATCTCCGGGCGCAGGCGCTTGAGATACGCGCCGATGCCCGCGATCAGCCCGCCGCCGCCCACGGGCACGAACACCGCCTCGATGGGGCCGTGCGCCTGACGCAGCAGCTCCATGCCGATGGTGCCCTGGCCCGCGATCACCTCGGGGTCGTCATAGGGGTGGACGAAGGTCTTCTTCTCGCGCTTGGCAATCTCCTTGGCGTGCTTGTAGGCGTCGTCGTAGGAATCGCCATGCAGCACCACCGCGCCGCCCCGTTTGGCCACCGCATCCACCTTGATGGCGGGAGTGGTGGCGGGCATGACGATGGTGGCGGCGCAGCCCAGCACCTGGGCCGAGAGCGCCACGCCTTGCGCATGGTTGCCGGCGCTGGCGCACACCACGCCGCGCTTCAACTGCGCCTTGGTCAGGCCCGCCATTTTGTTGTACGCCCCGCGCAGCTTGAACGAGAACACCGGCTGCATGTCCTCGCGCTTCAACAGCACCTGGTTGCCGGTGCGACGCGAGAGGTTGGGGGCCAGGTCCAGGTCGGACTGCACGGCCACGTCGTAGACGCGGGCGAGGAGGATGCGCTCCAGGTAGTCGGGGGTAGAAGTCATATCAAGGGGTGTCAGTGGGTTCGTTGGTGACCGTATCTTTGCGGTGATCTTCAATAGCTACCTCAAGCAACTTTGAAGGTAGAGCTTTGCTTGGTTTGACTCCTAATTCCTTGAGCATCTCCGCTTGGCGAATCACATTGCCCTTGCCGAGGCTGAACTTGCCGGTAGCTAACTCATAGGCCTTCTGGGCCTGGTTTAGCTTGATACCGAGGTTCTCCATGTCCTCCACGAACCCGACAAGTTTGTCGTAAAGCTCACCCCCTCGTTTGGCTATCTCCTGTGCATTCCGGCTTTGCTGCTCTTGTCGCCAGAGGTGGGCTACGGTCCTGACTACGAACAATAGTGTGCTCGGGCTGACCAGAAGGACATTCTTGGTCCAGGCGTCTTGCCATAGGGCGCCATCGTTGGCGATGGCAAGCATGAAGGCGGGCTCGATGGGCACAAACATCAGCACGAAGTCCAGGGACTTCAACCCATAGAGGGCCTCGTACCTCTTTTCAGAAAGCCCTCGGATATGGTTTCGCACTGACTCCAGGTGTCGTCGAAGGGCCGCTTCACGTAGGGCATCGCTGTCCGCATTGGAATAATCCTCATAGGCATTGAGGCTCACCTTGGCATCCACGATCAGATGCCGTTCTTCCGGAAGATGAATCACCACATCAGGCTGAACACGACTACCGTCCTCGCGGGAATGGCTCTCTTGGACATCGTACTCAAAACCGCGTCGCAAGCCGGAAGACCCCAGTACCTTTTCCAAGATCATCTCTCCCCAGTTCCCCTGAGTTTTGGCCTGCCCCTTGAGTGCGTTGGTGAGATTGTGCGCATCCTTGGAAAGCTGTTGGTTCAGGGTCATGAGACTCTTAACCTGTTCTGCAAGAGCGCTGCGATCCTTGCCCTCTTGCACATAGACCTCTTCTACCTTGCCCTTGAACTCATGAAGCTGGGTACGCAATGGATGAAGAAGTTGTTCTAGGTTCACCTGATTTTGTTCGGTGAAGCGCTTCGATTTCTCTTCCAGGATTTCGCTGGCCAGATTCTTGAACTGGAGAGACAGCTGCTCCCTGGCCTCCTGCAGCAGCGCAAGTTTTTCCTGCGCTTGTTGTCGCTCTGCTTCGAGGGAGGTGGTAATTGCGGCCAACTGCCCCTGTTGTCCCGCATTGATCCGCTGCAAGTCATCCTTGGCTCTGAGTGTTTCCTCCAGTATTGCTTGGGCCGAAGCGTGCTGCTCCTGTAAAGATTTCAGCTCGCTGAAGGTTTTGCCCTGCGCCTCTCTCATGTTTGCGTTATCACGTTGGATCAATTCCAAAGACTCGCCGGTTTTACCCAGTCGCGCAGCCAGATCAGATGCTTCCCGACGTGAGGCTTCCAGCGATTGCGAAGCCGCTGCTTTTTCCTGACTGACTTGGAGCATCTGCTCCTGCATGCTCTTGGCTTGGCCTTCCATCTCGCGAAGGCGGGTTTCCAGGCTAGAAACGCGAGAAGTTCGCTCCCCCAAACGGGCGTTCTCATCTCGCGCCTTGTCCAACTCGTCGCGCCAAATCTTGGCCTCAGCCTGCAATCGGACATGACTGCGCCCCAACTCATCCGTCTGTCGTTGAATGGCAATCAATCTTTCATTGAGTGTCGCCGCCTCCAACTGTGCTTCGGCCTGTATCTGCTGATAGGAGGATTGATAGCGGCTTCGCGCCAGAAGCCCCATGAACAGGATTCCAACCAGCACACCCATAGCAAGGTAGATCAGGTTTTCCATGGTGTTTACCTTGAAAATCAGGTTGAGAGCGCTCGTTGCCCCATCAAGCCTGCAAGTCAACGAAATCAGCGATAGTCAGATCTCCAGCGCCATTGAGCATGTCCTGAGACAGTGCCCGCTTCCAGTCCAGCAACTGGTCCAGCTTCTGGTCGAAGGTGACAAAATCAGCCGCCACGATGACCGGGTAATAGACCACCACTTCCCGAGACTGACCGATACGGTAGGCCCGATCGGTAGCCTGGTCCTCTTTGGCTGGGTTCCATGTTCGCGTGAAGTGAATGACGTGGTTCGCCGCCTGGATATTCACGCCGAAACCAACGGCGAGTGGAGACAACACGATGGCCCCGAAGCCTGGCTTATCCTGAAAGGCGCGGATTCGCTTTTGGCGACTAGAGGCGTGATCGGCTGCAGAAGAGGTTTCGCCGTTGATGATGTCAACGTGCATGTTGAAGGTGCTGGCGATGCAACGTTGTAGCGTACGTTGAATGTCACGGAATTCGCAGAAGACAATGGCTTTCTCTTGCCGAATCTGGATATCCCGCAACACGTTCAGTAGCCAAGCCATCTTCGGTGAATGCTGGACGATTTCGTTTACGGAAGCTCGATCAGCCGCATATGCGTCCTCCACCATGGGGTCGGAGCACAGGCGCCGCAGGAATTGCAGCAACCCAAGGTGAGCGGAATCGTCTTCTTTTACCCGTTGCCGGAAAGCTACGAGAGCTTGAGCGTAAAGACTACGTTGCTTGGTGGAAATCGGCAGGGTGCGACAGTTGGCATCGATAAGTTTCTTTGGTAGGTCGCGGGCGACATCTTTCTTCTCGCGTCGGAGTAATTGCGGCTTGATGATTGCCCGCAACTCCTCAATCCGTTGCTTTTCATCCTCGGTTTCCGCCTCGATGGGCTTGCGGTACTGTCGCCCAAACTGATTCAGGGAACCCAGCAGACCTGGCTGTACAAAATCAAACAGGCACCAAAGGTCAGTCAGGGTGTTCTCTACTGGAGTGCCGGTGCAGGCGACACGAAAGCGAACGTTTTGCTTCTTTGCTGCTCGGGTCACCATGGCATTGGGGTTTTTTATCTTCTGCGCCTCATCACAGATCAAGATGGACCAACGCTGGGCGGCAAATGCGAATTCCAAGTTGCGCAACGTCTCGTAGGTCGTCAACACCACTCTGGCGTCTCCCAGCCAGTCACGCTTCAGTAACCGGGTGATGCCCTGTTGGACTAACTCTTGGTCCATCTGGTGCTTGGGTAGGCGTTTCTCAGCTAGGTTGCTGCCGTACAAAGTGAGGATTGGTATGGCTCCGTCAACGAAGAATTTGTTGATTTCCTCATTCCAGTTCTCCAGCAAGGCTACGGGGGCAACCACTAGAACGGGATCAAGTTCAGTGTTGCTTTCCAGGCAATGAGCAACAAACGACAGGAGTTGTATGGTTTTTCCGAGGCCCATGTCGTCCGCCAGAACGCACCCCCGACAATAAGCGGGGGACAAACGCCACAGGTGCTGGAGCCAGCTCAAGCCGACGTGCTGATGTACCTTCAATTGCATCTCGGGTCTGAGCGAGGCCGGCAGGTCTGGAGGCGTATCCGGGTTGTGCTGCAACAGACCGCTCCTGCCTTCTTCGTAATCCAGTCTATCGATGTTCGCCTTTACCACCAGATGCTGGCGTTTAATTAGCTGGGGCTTCTTGTTCTCATCCGGGGAAAACTCTCCTTGCTTGACCTTATCCAGGGCCAACTGGAATGTGGCTAAGAGGTGCTGTGCATCCTGGGTCGCTATCGGTTCAGGGCATCCTGGAATGTTCACGCTGTACTGGCCTGTTTTGATGGCGTCTTCCACCAAAGTGGAAAGCTCCCCGACGCGGGAAACATCCATAGGCACCTTGATGGGGGGGGAGCCATCCTTTGGCGTGAATTCGAAGCCGAATAGCACGTTAACCGGGAACCAGCCTTCCGCATCCGTCTTGCGTGCGATAAACGGGGAGAAGTAATTCTTCTCCACGCCGAAGCCCTCTACCCGTTCGGAGTAACGCGAAAGATCAAAGATTTCCGCCACGGAAAGCTGTAGCGGTGCCTGCCACTCATCAAGGATCTGACGCAACTGCTCTAGGTGGGCCGGCGTATCGCCCAGAATCTCAAGTTCATACCCCGCCCAGAAGCAGCACTGCGAATCTCGTGTCATCTGCTCGGCCAGCTTATCGACGAATCTCTGCAGCAGCTCTGGTGCGGTAAATATGATTTCCTCGTTCGGTAGCATGTCGTTGCTAATCTGCTCCACCAGCAGCCCAACCTGCTCAATGCGCGCGTCTTCGCTGCGACGGACGGTCGGGATGAAGCGCTGGAAGCCAAGGTTGGCAGCCTCCCGCGTCTGCTCAAAATCCTCTACATCGATCACCATTGCCGCTTCTTCACCCAATACGGCAAAAGGATTCCGCACAAATGCCTCGGCTCGACTGCCAGATACACGACGGCCAGGCATGCGCTTGACCTCGCCCAAGACAGAGCGGACTTCGGGGGGCACCACTACATGCACGAGTTCCTGGCCGACGGGAATCTCGTAACGTTCCGGAACGCTGGGCAGGCGGTCGAATATCTCTAACCAGCGTGCAGGCGCATCCACGAACGTCGGGGCTACCTCCACCGTCTTGTTTTCACCCTCTCCGGCCCTGCGCAAATCAAGGTGCAGCTTGTCTGGAGTCAGGACAATGGTCCTTTGAAGAAAATCCGACAAAGGTGCATGTACCGCTTGGGCGTCCACCCGCATTTCGCCCCAAATTTTTCGGTGATAGTCAGCGTTATGCTGTTCCGATGTCCGCTGGTAGAAGGCCGCTACCTTGTCCAACAAACGCCAGGTGGGAGCTTTAAGTAGTAGCTGCCTAGTGCCATGACGGACGAGTGGTCCGGTCAGTTGAGGAGAAGGTGCCGGTGCGCCAGTCGCGTCCACCCAGCCGCTCACCAGGATGGCGAAGTCTGCGTCCCCAAGTGCACCACGGCTGCTTAACACAGGCCGCAAGTCCCCGAGTGGCGGAAGCTCCAGTAAGTGCAGGCTATGGTCATAAGCCCCGTCCTGCATCAGCCGATAGACATCTGCCCAGGGCAGATGGAACCGTTCCTCTACGAGAACGCCATAGCCGTCATCCAGCAATTGACCGAGCAGAGACGCCAAACCAGCTTGATCTCCAGAGTCGTGGGGCGATAACAAACACTGATTAATAAAAAATGGCTTGGCGATATAACTGAGACCGCTGGCATCAAGGATCCTTGATATTTCATGGGCGCTTTTTTTGGGCATCTTAGACGGGGATATCCCTAACAACCGATCCAAAATTTTCATCGCCGCCACCATCCTTTTCCTGGTGCATAACGAAAACCAAACTCAAACATTTTTTTGTTCAAATTGGCGTTTGTATTGTCGGATAGAATCCATAGAGGACCACCTTTGTGTCTATTATCATCAAATTGCAGTTTCATCTTCGTTATCAGTTCGACGACCTGATCCATCTCGTTGGGTGGCCTTTGCCAAGAGTGGCGAACGAACTGAGCCTTGTCCTGATTCCTGCTTACAGCCTCACGTTGCAAAACTGGTGCGGCTCGTGTTTTTTTCTGATTGGATATGTCTGGCCGCCAGCCGATTCTAGGGCAAAGCCAGGAATCAAAGGCGGATTCCCAGTCGTGCATGTGAAGCAGTCGGCCCACATGATTGTTTCCTTTCAGGCTGTAAGTGCTCATTTCCCGTTTCTCGAAATCAATTCTGGAGTCTTCAATGTTGAATATGTAGGTCGCATTCCCGGTTACGCCGAATTCCACAATGAGAAAGTGACCTACTTTCATCAGGAAGGCGTTGTTGAAGGGGGACCCTTGTCCACTCAAATGATGTAACCGTCCTTGCATTCGGTTACGCATCTCCTGGAATTCTGAGGAAGTCTTCGTGCGTGCATGAGACCCCAGTGCAAACCACATGTCCTCAATGACCGGTTCGAACCGAATCCAGTAATGTAGACGACGCGGATCGGCTGCACCGTCTTCGGAGAGTAAGGCAAAAAAATCCGTGATCAGGCGGCGTTTGAGCCAGCCATCCACCATCTTGCGCGCCTGGTCGTTGCGGACTCTGGCATCCCAGTCTGCGCGGCGCAGCCAGGGATTGCCGATATGTTCCACCGCCCTATCCCGTAGCCGGTGATGCTCGGGCTTGTCAGTGCATGCGGCGTAGCGGACCAGGATCATTCCAAGGTTTTCCTGAATCACGGATTTACTCAATCTGACCTCCGCGTTGCTACAAATCAGATTTAGCATGGCATTAACCCTGTCGCGGAATTCGGCATCATCAGCCTGCGTACAAACCGCCCGTACACTGGACAAAATCGCTTCCTGCCATACCCAGGAGTTGGTGCCGATTCCGATATCCTCCGCGGCAAGCGCCAAGGAAGCTTTGTTTCCATTGAGTAAATCGGCTGCATAGGGTTTACAGGGCAGATCCGATAGCAGATTGTCATGCAACTTCAACGTCATCAACCAAGTCGGCGCATTGGATGCTGATAAAGCGATCTTTAGCTGATTGGAGAGATACTCCCGCAGCAGAATAAAGTTATCGCCATTGCCAGATTCTCCCTCATCGAATAACGGGTAGCTGAAATAGCTATGCATCAGGCCTTGGTAACACTTGCGAAAACGCCGTGGATTTTTTCGTTCTCTGGTCACCTCTTCCAACAGTGTGCGTAATAGATTGGCGTCGGCCATCACTGACCACTCCTCGCCCCGCGACCGGATCTTCAAGGAAAGTCCATAGCAGCCATATTTCAGGTCAATGAAATTGGTAAAGCGGCCACTCTCCTTGAACCGGACCAGTGCCTGCTGGCTGGAATTGTCATCGGTTTCCACCGTGCCAGAATCGAACGCCTTGCGGACCAACGACAAGGCCTTAGTCATTTGCTCCGGAGCGCCAAACGGGCAACTGTGCTGCAAACTTTGCATCAGTGCGACAGTCAGTTTTCCGTGCAAACGTTGCAGGGCGGGACTCAATCCAGAGGACATCTTGGATCCAAGTCTAGGGGCAGGGGCTGAGATAGTTGGCGGTGTTCGCCGATATCGAGAAATTCCAGCTTCAATTCAATGCGGCGACTTTCCTCCGGGGTCGATCTCAGAGAATTGAATGAAGATCCCCCCACCAGAAACATCTCCCGTATCAGCAAGCGATCCGTGTCGGGTAACGCAGCCCCCCCCGCCTTTGGTGCTAACAAGGCGCACAACACCCGCTCTGAGCGTTGCAGGCTCAGGTTGAGATTGTGCAAGTACGAGCCACGCTGATCCGCAAAACCCTCCACGATCACTCGTTTGATCCATTTCTGGCCCAGGGGATCCCGTGCAATCCCCAGGATCCTTGGCACCACCGCCCGCAACAACTGTTCCTGCTCTTGGTTTAATCGGTGGCTGCTGGTATCAAACCGCGCCCGATCTCCGAAATCCACTGAACGACCATGCACCGAAACCCCAGGGAAGTCCTGTGTGATGGCCTTGATTCGTTGCATCAGATCGTCGATGTCCCTGTCCCTGGCCGCCTTCTCCTGTTCAACTTTGGAGATTTCATGAGTTACAGCCAGCAGGGCCACGGTCATCGCCACCAAAAACAACACCATCAAGGCCGACATCAGATCGGAAAATGAAATCCAGAAAGGCTTCTCGCCGTCCTCTCGACCTTTGCCCCGTAAGGGCAAACGCATCCCGAGCATGAGCTTTACTCCTTCAGCGCCACGGCATCCAGGGTGTCGCCCAGATCCTGAATGGCGCCCTTGAGTCGGTTAACTGCTTCGGATAACTCCAAATGGAACTGGGTATTGCCCATCCGAAGCGACTTCTCGATGCCCTCCGCGAAACTGGTATGGGCCGTAGCGAGTACGTCGGAAATGCCGTCTAGGTACGCATCGGCGCTACGCTGGGCGGCGGTGAGTTTGTCGGTGGCGGAAGCCAGTTGTGTGAGGATGTCACTGACCATGGAAGCCTCCCTGCGGGCGTTCTCCACCACCATGCGCAGGTTTTCCACCATGCCGGCCAAGCTGTCATGGGTGGCGCGGTAGTCATCCATGACGCCCACCACAGTATTGGAGGACTCAAGCAGGTTGGAGGATGCCGTGACCAGCCTGTCACTGCTGTCAGCGATGCCCGCCGTCGCCGCGTCTATGCCCGCCATCCCCTGAGCGAGGTGATCCGTGGCGGCATTCAACATCGCAGCCCCCGTGTTCATGCGCTCGATGGCGTCCCGGCTGGTGTTGGATAACTTATCGACCGACGTGTCCATGGCTTGGCTGGCACGCTGCACACTGCTGGAAAGGTCCTCTATCTTCTGGGCAAGCCTGTTCAGCACCACCTCAGTCTGCTCGCCAAACTGGGCTTGGCGCTCCGCTTGAACCCGAGTAGCTTGCTCGCTTTGCTTCTGCAAAGAAGCAACCAGGCCAGCGGTCTTGCCTCCCAGTTCCTCCAGGCTGTGCTGCATCTTCTCCCCGGTTTCGCGTTGGTAGCGGACCACCACCATTTCCGTCACCTTGAGGAAGCGTTCCAACTGCTCCTCCAGTTTGCTCACCTGTTGGGCATGGCCCGCCTGCGATTGCATAGACTGCTGCTCTAGTTGCGTCACCACAGCGCTCATCTGATTACCCAATGCTTCCAACAAGGCGCGGGATTTCTCTGCCGACTCGCTCTGGACGCCATCAACTGACCGGCGAATTTGCTCCGCAAACTCCATCATGCGGCCATTCATGATCTCCTGGCGAGCATCCAGATCGCCCACCAATACCCCCATGCGATCTGCCATCTGGGTTACTGCCCCCTGGCCCGCGCTCTGCATGTTGTCCGCCAACTGGTCGAACCGGGTTGATGCGCCTTGGATGGACTTCGAGGTCTCCTGCAACATCTCGTTCATGCCGCGCAACTGACCGCCAAACATTTCCTGCATTTGATTTGAGAAATTCGCCAGAACATCGGTGAGCATCCGATTTACCGCCTCACCCTGATTGCCGGACACCTGTTCCACCGCCTCGGAAATCCGGGTGATTGGTTCCTTGAGACTTTCTGAAAAGGTGCGCGCCATGGACTCCGACAACTGCCGGTTATGCTCGGCATAAGCAGTGTTTTGCTGATGGGCAATTTCGGCCAGCACCTCCTTGAGGTCTGCCACCAGGGCATCCTTGATTTGGATGGCTTGGGTAGCAGAGGTCTCCGATGCCTGCACGAGTCGGGCGAGGTATTCCTCACCGGCGCCGGCGTCGAACAGGCTGTCGATGAGAACGCACAACTCTTCTACTTGGCGGTAGCGCCGAGTAACTAGGGATTTCTCGACCCAGGTGGCCAGCATGGCCAGAGTGATCGCGGAGGCTGAAACCACGAAGGCATGACCCACGTTCTGAATCAGGCCAGCCAGACTTTGCCGCACCTGATCGGCGTTGGAGGTGACCTGGAAATTGATCAGGCCGAGGATCAGGCCAGTGAAGGTGCCGATGATTCCGATGCCGGTGAGGATGCCGGGCAGGTGCTTGTAGAACTCGGTCTTAAGGGGCGTTTCTACCAAGGCCTGATCAGTGAAAAAAGTCTCCGCCAACGCAGTAGCCCGAAAACGAACAACCGCTTCCTGCCCTTGACTGTTGATCCCGGTCTGACCATGCAAGGTCTCACGGAATTCGCTCCAGCAATGGGACAGGGTGGCACCCTGCATCACCTCAGCAGCAATGCGGTCCAGATCAGTGGCATGGGTGCCCGCCTCCCGCTTGATGGTTTGCAGTCTGGCAATGGCGGTATCCAATTCACGCCCTATCCTCCGAGCCGGTTTTACGAAATGGCTGACAAAGGCAAAAGCGATCACGGCCAGAACTGTCCCCGTGATGACCACGTTCCAATACAGTTCGAGAAATTCCATCAATGGCTCCAAGGCTTGGATAGTTCAAATATGGCGGTCTAACAGGATGTCCTGACCGGGTTCTGTTGGTTGCGCTGAGTTGTCTTGATCCTCCGCTTAGCGAGTAGGCGCTTCAGAGGGACGGATGTGGGGTCGGCGGCGGGCTCTTGGATGACCGGTTTTTGGCTATGGAGGCAGGAGTGAGGTTGTCCACTTGGACGCGGGCAACATAGTCATTTGATTTCTATTTCATGTACATGACGGCTGTTCAGTGCTTCCCAGGTGGTTGTGGAGTTTCGGAAGGGGGCGTTTCTTGCGTCAAGGCGTGTCCAAGCAGGCCACCAGCCTCCCGTTCTTGCAAGGTCAGTTTGGGCTTGGCGCTCTTGATCCGCATTTCTACCTCCTTGATGTGTTCTGCCGGCGGGATGTTTTCAGGCAACGTGCCGCCAATGCGCTGGATGGCTTGGCGGACTTCCTGGCCGACCTGTTCATGGGCCTGGATGGCGTGGGCCTGGCTATGGATGCCTTCCCGCGCGAGCTTGTCGCGGGTCTGGGTCATGCGGAACTGGTTGGCAGCCAATTCCGTGGCGTTCATGCGATCGAGCAGGTTGTCTTTCTCGGGGATGGCTTTGCGGCGTTTGATGGCATCCCGGCCCAGGCCGCCGTACAGGCCTTTGTACCCGGCATCGTGGAAGACGCCAAACATCTTGCTTTGCACCCCGGCATCTTGGGCGGCGCCGGAGAGGGCTTTGAATTCCTCGGTAGTCTGTTTGCGTAATTCCAGCCGTTCAAGGTCGGCGGCGGTCTGGTCATTGAGTTCCTGGCGGCGGGCCTGGATGGCGAAGTACTTCTGCGCCTGGGCTATCTCGGGTTTGCGCGGGTCGCCGTTCTGGGCGATTAGGTAGCAGGCGAAGCGGGAGAGGTGGTAGTTCTGGACAACTTGCACCGCCCCCTTGCCGCCGATGATCGGTTTGCCGACGCCGGCAAAGTGATAGTCGGGCTGATTTCCTGATTCCTGACAAGAGGTTATGGCGCGTTCGATGGCTTGCTCAAAGCGCCGCCACTGGCTGTACCCGAGCAAGACTTGCAGGTCGCGCGCACTCCAGTATTCGGCGCTGTGCTCGTTTGTCTGCTTAATGGATTCGAAAGTTTGGCTGCCGATGACAGGGAGGCTGTTCATGGTTACGCATCCTTTTATGGGTTTTCTCGGAAGCTTGACGGTCGTCAGCCCGACGTCCCGGCTCGGGTGGAAGCTGTCGCAGCAGCGGGTTGCCTCAGATTCATGTCGGTTGGGTTCCCTACAGTGGCACGGTATCTGCTGATTGTGGTTGAGCCAATGCACGAAGCCGCCGCTTTGGATAGTGGGCAATGGGTATCTCGCACAATTCAGAACAGATGTTTGGGGCAGCGTCATGGGTGAGGTGTCAGGCGCATCCAGGGACATTCGGTTGGTTGGTTTGATATGACTGACGTGGCTGGGTATTCTCGCGGCTTAC
Organism: Betaproteobacteria bacterium; assembly: GCA_016219425.1. Classification (GTDB taxonomy): domain Bacteria; phylum Pseudomonadota; class Gammaproteobacteria; order Burkholderiales; family Thiobacillaceae; genus PFJX01. Next base: position 55,819 of record JACRNB010000005.1, read on the forward strand.
CCACAAACGACCAAGAGACCATCGAAATGATGACGCAAGACGAAATGAAGCAAGCCACCGCCCGCGCCGCCATCGAATATGTGCCCGCCGGGATCATCGGCGTGGGCACCGGCTCCACTGCCAACTACTTCATCGACGCCCTGGCCGACATCAAGGGCCGCATCGACGCTGCCGTGGCCTCCAGCGTGGCCACTGCCGAGCGCCTGAAAAAGAATGGCATCCGCGTGATCGACCTGAACGAGGCGGGCGAGATGGAGGTGTACGTGGACGGCGCCGACGAGATCACCCGCCACATGGCCATGATCAAGGGCGGCGGCGGTGCGCTGACGCGGGAGAAGATCGTCGCCGCCTGCGCCAAGAAGTTCGTCTGCATCGTGGACCAGAGCAAGCTGGTGGATGTGATGGGCGCGTTCCCGCTGCCGGTGGAGGTGATCCCGATGGCGCGCTCGTATGTGGCGCGACAACTGGTGAAGCTGGGCGGCGCGCCGGTGCTGCGTGAGGGGTTCACCACCGACAACGGCAACGTGATCCTCGACGTGCATGGTTTGAACATCCTCGACCCGGTGGCGATGGAGTCCGAGATCAATCAACTGGTCGGCGTGGTCACCGTGGGCCTGTTCGCCCGGCGCGGTGCGGATGTGTGCCTGATGGGGACGCCGGAAGGGGTCAAGACCCTGACCCGTTGAGAACGTGGGATGCGGTGAGCAAAGCGAGCCTCATCACCCGGCCACACCGGGGAACGATGCGGTTCGTTCCTCACCGCATCCTACGGTTGCTGCAAAGGGTTAGCGCAAATACCCCTCGCGCTCCAGTTTGAGCACGATGCGGGCCACCGCCTCTTCCACGCTGTACTGGGCGGTGTCGATGTTCAGTTCCGGGGTTTCCGGGGTCTCGTAGGGGTCGGACACGCCGGTGAATTCCGGGATCAGGCCGGCTCTGGCCTTGGCGTAGAGGCCTTTGCGGTCCCGCTTCTCACACATCTGGAGGTCGGTGGAGACGAACACCTCGATGAAGCCGCCCCATTGTTCGATGCCTGTTCGTACATCCCGCCGGGTCTGGCGGTAGGGGGCGATGGGGGCGCAGATGGCGATGCCGCCGTGCTTGGTGATCTCGCTTGCGACATAGCCGATGCGGCGGATGTTGATGTCGCGGTGGGCCTTGGAGAATCCCAGTTCCGAAGACAGGTTCTTGCGCACCACGTCGCCGTCCAGCAGGGTGACGCGGCGGTCCCCCAGTTCCATCAGTTTCACCGTCAAGGCGCGCGCGATGGTGGACTTGCCCGCGCCGGAAAGCCCGGTAAAGAACACCGTGAAGCCCTGGCGTTGGCGTGACGGGTAGGCCCGCGTCATCTCCGCCAGCACCTCGGGGTAGGCGTACCAGTCCGGCACCTTGGCTCCGCGCATCATGCGCTGCGCCATCTCGTCCGCCGACATGCGCTGGATGCGGGAGCCCTCCGGCGCCTCGGACTCTTCCAGGTATTCGTCCCGGTCTTCCACATAAACCAACCGGGGGAAGGGGATCAGTTCCATGCCGAGACGCACCCGCGCGAAGGCGGTGATGCGGCTTTGCGCGTGGGCCAGATCGGCGCCGCGCCGCTCGCGTCCTTCGCCCGCCGCGCCTTCGCCGCCGACGATCAGGTGGGTGCAGCCGAAATTGCGCGCGATGATGGCGCGCAGGAGCACGGCGCGCACGTTGGCCGCCTGGTCCATGAGCGGGCTCAGGGCCATGAGGGTGGTGGCGGCGTTGAAGCGGGGCAGCACCGCCAGACTGGCGCGGACATGGCTGAAGTGGGTGGCGTCGTGCACCGGGTCGGCGCCGCCGGCCACATGGATGAACAGGTTGGCTTCCTGATCCTGGGCGGCGCGCTGGAAGAACTCCACATGCATGCGGTGCAGGGGACGCGCCGGCATGGCCGCCACTACGCGACGCCAGCCGCGGCGGGCGAACTGGGCGCGAGCCTCGGCAGGCGTCAGACGCAGGGGGAGAAAGTCGTGGCGCGGCGGCAGGCTGATGCCCTCGACGCGGCCTGCGATGTAGTGTTGCCCGGCCTTGCCGGGCGACGTGAAGGGGACTTTCCAGCCCGTTTCCGCCAGTTTTTCTTCCCGCTCCGGGTCCGCCGGCCAGATTTCGCTGACGTGCAGGATGGCGGGCATGAAGCCTTCCGCATCTCGCAGCGCCACGGACAAGCCGGGCTGGAGGGTCTCGGCCTGTTTGGCGTCGATGGCCAGCATGATGGGCTGGGGCCAGAACACGCCGTTGGCCAGACTCATCTCCGCTAGCACCCGCTCGTAGTCGGCCTGACTCAGGTAGCCGGTGAGGGGGGCCAGCGCGCCCGTGAGCAGCAATTCCAGTTCGCACAGTTGCCGCCAGTCCAGGTCGATGGAGGGCCAGGTTCTGGCCTCCGCCCGGATGGCTTCGGCGCGATAGGCGTCGTTGATCAGTTCCGGCAGATCGCCGCCATAGGGGGGGGTCAGTTTTTGCATGGTGGGGGCTGGGTGGATGGAGCTGGGTGAATCAACCTAAGCCGGACGAGCCGGAGCCAAAGAGGTAGCCCGGATGGAGCGCAGCGGAATCCGGGGAATTTCGCGGTGCGATCCCGGATTCCGCTGCGCTCCATCCGGGCTACGAATCTGCTCACAAAATGCGAAGACTTGAGTCATTAGTGACTAGAAACCTCAGTTGTCCGGGTAGGCCGTGAAAAAGGCGCTGGCAAAGGCGGGAATGTCCGCCTCCGGCAGGACGTTGATGCCTGCCGCCGCCTTGCGTCCGCCGCCGGTGTCGAATTGGCGGCAGAGTTCATCCGCGCCGCTGCGGCGGTTCAGGGGGGCGCGCACGCTCACGACGTAATGCCCCTTGGGGGAGCGGGTGAGCAGGGCGTGGGCGCGCGCCGGGTGGGCGGTGGCGAGGTCGTTGGCGTATACCCCGGACACCCGGCGCGCCCAGGCGGCGTCCGGCAGCACGAACAGCACGCCCCCGGCGCGGGCTTGATCCGGGGTCAGGTTGCGGGCGAGGGCCATGTCCTCGGCGTAGCCGGCGCGCAGGGTGCGGAAGACGCCGGATTCGGCCATGAAGGCGAATGGGTCGGTGTAGGGGTGCAGCGCCCGGTACAGGTCGGCAGGGTGGAAGTGCAGGTCTTCCGGGCTGTCGCCGTAGCCGTTGTAGTTGAGGCACTCCCCCAGTTCGCGCAGGGCGTCGAGTTGATCTTCTCGGTATTCCAGCGGTTCGGCGGCGAGGCGGGCGGCGGCATGGAGGTTGTCGCCGAAGGCGGCGGCCACGGCCCAGGGCCGCCAGGCGCCGGCCAGATGCCGGTCCACCAGCAGGCTGGTGCAGACCTCCGCCGCGGTGTCGATGGTGGCGTGGAAGTTGGGGTGCGTCGGCAGGTCGCCCGGATGGTGGTGGTCGAACCAGCGCACCTTGACGCCGCGATCCAGCAAGGCGGCAAGGGCGGCGGCGTTCTTTTCCACGGCGATGTCCAGGGCCAGCACCTCATCCCCCGCGTGGGCGTCGATGCGGCGCAGCAGTCCGATATCCCGCTTTACGCCGGTGACCAGGGTGGATTCCGCCGGTTCGGCCAGCCGCATCTGGTGCAGGGCGCAGATGCCGTCGGCATCGCCGTTGAAGGCGTCGTAGATCATTCCGGGGTCACTTGGGCGGCTGCGCGGTGAGGGCGGGCTGCGGCTTGCCGAGATCGGCGTATTCGCCCAGATATTCGATCTTGGCCTTGTCGCGCAGGGCCTGGAGCTGAACCTGGGCGGCATCCCGTTTCTTGGCGCTGCTCAGGTAGCGCTCGATCACCGGGCGCGCAGCGGTCTGATCCACGGGGCGGGTCTGGGCGTCCGCCACCTGCACCACCAGCAGACCGCCCTCCACCGGCATGGCCATGATCTGGCCCGGCTTCAGGGCATGCAGCTTGGGCAGGATCTCCAGCGGCAACTGTTCCGCCGGCTTCACGCTCTGGCCGGCCTGGGCCTGGATGCCCCGCTCCCGCAGCCATTGGATGAAGTCGTTCAGGTTGCCGGTCTGGCTCAGCCGGGCTTTCGCTTCCGCCACGGTGGCGGAGTTTCCGCGCAGGTTGATCTCCTGAAGCTTGTAGATGCGCCGTTCGGAGAACAGCCAGGGATTGGCGTTGTAGTAATCCGCCATCTCGGTCTGGGTCGGCTGGGCCGCCGCGCCCGTGGTCTTGTCCAGCCAGGCGCTGGCCAGCACCTGGGCGCGCACGGACTCCAGCGCCTGTTGCACCTGCGGGTTCTGGTCCAGTTTTTCCGCCAGGGCCTGCTGCGCCAGCAGTTGCCGGTCGGCGAGGTTGCGCAGGGCCTGGCGCGTGGCGGCCTTGGCCTGTTCGGGCGGGAGCTTGCCCTGACGGGTGACTTCGTAGTCCAGTTGGCTGGCGCGGATGACCTGACCGTTGACCTGGGCGACCGCGCCGTCCTCCGCCTTTTTCTCGTTACAGCCGCTCAGGCTCAGGGACAGCGCCAGCAGGGTTGCGCCAGCCAGGGGGAAATGCGTGGGTTTCATCGTCGGGTTCCAGGGTCAAAGTACGCTGGCGGCGTGGTCCGCCAGACGGGAGCGCTCGCCGCGCGCCAGGGTGATGTGGCCGGAATGCGGCCAGCCCTTGAAGCGGTCCACCACGAAGGTGAGGCCGGAGGAGCCTTCCGTCAGGTAGGGGGTGTCGATCTGGGCGATGTTGCCCAGACACACCACCTTGGTGCCGGGGCCGGCGCGGGTGATCAGGGTCTTCATCTGCTTGGAAGTCAGGTTCTGCGCCTCGTCGATGATGAGGAACTTGTTGATGAAGGTGCGTCCGCGCATGAAGTTGAGCGATTTCACCTTGATGCGGCTGCGGATCAGATCCTGGGTGGCGGCGCGACCCCACTCGCCGGCGTCGTCGTCGGTCTTGTTGAGCACGTCCAGGTTGTCCTCCAGCGCACCCATCCAGGGGGTCATCTTCTCTTCCTCGGTGCCGGGCAGGAAGCCGATGTCTTCGCCCACCGACACGGTGACGCGGGTCATGATGATCTCGCTGTAGGTCTTCTGCTCCAGGATCTGGGTCAGTCCGGCGGCCAGCGTGAGCAGGGTCTTGCCGGTGCCGGCCTGGCCCAGCAGGGTGACGAAGTCGATCTCCGGGTCCATCAGCATGTTGAGGGCGAAGTTCTGCTCGCGATTGCGCGCGGTGATGCCCCAGACGTTGTTCTTGTGGTGGCTGTAGTCCTTGAGCGTGACCAGAACGGCGGTGTTGCCCGCCACCTCCTGCACGCGCGCCTGGAACGGGTTGGGCAAGTCCTGCCAGACGAACTGGTTCACCAGCAGGCCGGCGCAGAGCGGGCCGGTGACGCGGTAGTAGGAGCGCCCGTCCTTTTGCCACGATTCCATGCCCTTGCCGTGCTTGTCCCAGAAGTCAGCCGGCAGTTCCAGCACGCCGGTGTAGAGCAGGTCGGTGTCTTCCAGCACCTTGTCGTTGAAGTAGTCCTCCGCCGGAATGCCCAGGGCGCGCGCCTTGATGCGCATGTTGATGTCTTTCGACACCAGGATCACCGGGCGTTCCGGGTGGCGCTGCTTGAGATGGGCGACCACGCCCAGGATCTGGTTGTCCACCTTGCTGTTGGGCAGGATGGCGGTGACGTCGCCGGCGATGGGCTGGGTTTGCAGGAACAGGCGTCCGGTGGCGGCCTTGTGGCTATGAGAGGCGAGATCGGCGCCGTCCTCGATGCTTTCCTCGGAGGCGCTGACGATCTCTTCGATGAAGCGCGTGGCCTGACGCGCATTGCGCGCCACTTCCGTCATGCCCTTCTTGTTGTGGTCCATCTCCTCCAGCGTCGCCATGGGCAGGAAGATGTCGTGTTCCTGAAAGCGGTACACGCAGGTGGGGTCGTGCAGCAGGACGTTGGTGTCGAGTACGAACAGCTTGGTGGGTTTCTTGCCGGACTTGCGCGCCATCAGTTTCGTCCCCTGGTTGGGTTGGGTGCGGGAAAACTCGGAGAAAGACGTGGAGGTGGATCAGGCCAGGCCGCGGACGAAGTCCAGCACCTGCCGGGCATGATCGGGGGCCTTCACGCCGCGCCAGACTTTCGCCGTCACGCCGTCCGGGGTGATGGCGAAGGTGCTGCGTTCAATGCCGCGTACCTGTTTGCCGTACATGTTTTTCAACTTCATGACACCGTACTCCTGGCACACGGTTTCATCCGGGTCGGACAGGAGTTCAAAGGGGAACTGATGCTTGGCCTTGAAACCTTCGTGGGACTTCACGCTGTCGCGGGAAATCCCGAACACCTCCCAGCCCAGGGCCTGGAATTCGGGGTGCAGGTCGCGGAATTCCAGGCCTTCCGTGGTGCAGCCCGGGGTGTTGTCCTTGGGGTAGAAGTACAGGACGATGCCGCGTCCTTTCAGATTTGCCAGGCGGAGGGTCTTGCCGCCGGTGGCGGCCAATTCGAAATCCGGCGCGGGGTGTTGTTCCATGGCTAGCTCGGACGTGAAACTGCTCGGATTATCAACGAGCCTCGGAAAACCCATCAACCCGGATTGTGCATGAGTCGGCCCTTCAAGCCGCCGCGCAGTCCGGCGCGGGGCCGGGGCTAGAATGAGCCCCGTCGCCGCGTTCTGACTTACCCAGGAGATGATCATGCTGGAATCCCTTGCTTTCGCCCTCGTCAAAACCCTGATCTCGTTCATGTTCCAGCAACACCTGGAAGAGAGTCAGGCGGTGCGCATGGAAGGCGCCCCCGCCTGGTACTACCGCCAGGCGGAAAACCAGTTGTGCGAATCGGCCTTTGCCCAGGGCGGGCTGGAGGCGGTGGAGGCTTCCAAATCCAATGCGCGGGCGCAACTGGTCACGCGCATCAATCGCGCCATGGATGTGGTGATCTACGACAACTTCCGCAATCGCCGTGATCCGGCGGAACGGGATCTGATCGACCGCTTCCGTCTGGATGCGGACCTGCCCGTCTTTGTGGACGGCAGCGCCGTGGACGAGAACCTGGAATACCGGGAGCAGCAACGTACCGCCTACGCCCGCGCCTGCCTGCCCAAGGAGAAGCTGGTTTCCTACCAGACCGAGCGCGTGGGAAAACTGCGGAAGTCCGTCACCCTGCATCGCCGCGACCGCGGGTTTGAGGAGATGGATGCTGACGTGGGCAAGCCGGCGAAGAAGTGACCGATTCACTGCGCCCGGGCCGCCCCCCGCTGCGGGGGCGAGTCGTTCAGCCCCGGGCCGGCTCCATCACCGCATCCAGGTTCAGGTTGTCGCAGTAATCAAAGAAATCGCCGCGCAGGGTGGGCAGATGCATGTTGGCGGGCACGCCGATGGTGATGTTGACCGAGAACATGGGGGTGCCGGTGTGGGGCGCGGGATAGGTCTCGGTGCCCAGTTCCTCGATGTTGATGCCCTGGCGTGAGAAGAACTCCGCCATCTTGTGCACGATGCCCGGATGGTCCATGGCCACCACGTTGACGCGGTAGGGCACCAGGGGCACGGGGCGTTCCTGGGGGCGGGTGCGCTTGTGCAGGATGGACAACCCCAGTTCCTCGCCGATGCCCGCCATGCGGTCCTCCAGCTTGGTCAGGGCGTGCCAGGGGCCGGAGATCAGCATGAGGATGGCGAACTGGCCGCCCAGTACGGCCATGCGGGATTCCTCGATATTGCCGCCGGCATCCAGAACCCGGCTGGTAAAGCGTTCCACCAGACCCACCCGGTCGTCGCCGGAGGCGGTAATGGCGAGATAGTCGATGTTGCTCATGGCGTGCTCCAAAGGGGATGCGCGGATTCTACCCGGCGACCGGGCATTGGGCGTTCAGAGGGCAAGCGCCGCAACGAGGGCGGGGGCGGCAGAATTCCTTGCCCAGATGCACGATCAGCGCGTGGTACTCGTTGTACAGCGCCCGATCCGGCGGCAGATGCGCGGTGAAGGCGGCCTGGATCTCGCTATAGCGCTCATCGCCCCGCAGCCGCCCCAGGCGGGTGAAGAGGCGACGGGTATAGGCATCCACCACGAACACCTGCAGGTCCAGGGCGTAGAGCAGGATGGAATCCGCCGTTTCCTCCCCCACCCCATTCACCGCCAGCAGGCGGCGGCGCAACTCCGGCAGGGGGGCGGCCTGCGCCAGCAGCACCGGGTCGTCGAGCGCGCCTTCCTGCTCCAGATACGCGCACAGGGCCTTGAGACGGCGCGTCTTGACGTTGAAATAGCCCGCCGGACGGATCAGATCGGCCAGCGTCGCCGGTTCCAGATCGAGCAGGGCGCGGCCCGACAGGGCGTTGGCGGCCTTGAGCCGGGCGATGGCCTTCTCCACGTTGCCCCAGGCCGTGTTCTGGGTCAGCACCGCCCCCGTCATCACCTCGAAGGGGGTGTCGCCCGGCCACCAGTGTTGCGGGCCGAAGGCGGCCAGGAGGCGGTCGTGGATGTGGAGCCAGGCGGGGTTCATCTCGCTATGATCGCCGCATGACACAAGAACCCCCAACCGTCCGCCTCGACAAATGGCTCTGGGCCGCCCGCTTCTTCAAGACTCGCAATCTGGCGCAGGACGCCATCGAGGCCGGCCACGTCCAGCTCAACGGCGCGCGCGCCAAATCCAGCCGGGACGTGCGCGCGGGCGACCGCCTGGAACTGCGGGCGGGCAACCAGAAGTGGTTGCTCACTGTGCGCGCCGTATCGACCCGGCGCGGCCCGGCTCCGGTAGCCCAGGCTCTGTACGAAGAGGATGCCTGCGGGCGTGAAGCGCGTCTGCTTCAGATCGAAGCGGCGCATCAGGCGGCGGACCCCGGCGCCGTCCTGCGGGGCCGGCCCACCAAGCGCGACCGGCGCATGATTCATCGTTTTACGGATTCCTGAGCGCCGCCTGCGGTTCTGCGCGAACGAGGTTATCCCCTGCTTGCTGCGCCTCGTTGCGTGCAATTGACACATATTTATGTGTTATTTTTCTGGTGTGCCCGTCAGATAAAGGAAAGACCATGTCTGCTACCGTCAACTTCACCGGTTCAGTCGATCGCGATCTGCTCAAGCGCGCCAAGGTGGTGGCGGCGAAGGCGGATACCTCGATCAATGCCTTGTTCAATTCGGAACTGCGTCACCTGGTGGAGACCTTTGAGGCGGCGGAGATGAGCGGAAACCAGAATTTCCGCGTCTTGCTGGATTTTTCCCTGGGCCGTGCGGATGACCGGGCGACCCTGGCGCGACTGGGAATAGGCAGCGAGGAAGATTTGTTTTTGCTGATGGCCCAGGCGCATCTGCCCATGCCGCGTCTGCCGGAAGGGGTTACCCGAGCGATGGCGGACAGCCTCGACGCCCTGGCGGGTTGAGCGGATGGCCGCCGACATCACCTTGCTGCCCGATGCCGGGCCGCTGATCACCCTGGCCTATGCGGAGGCGCTGGATCTGTTGTTGAAACCGGGGTGGCAGGTGGAAATCGTGGATATGGTGTTGCACGAAGTCACCCGAAATGAGACGCCGACCAGTCGCGCCATTGGCGAGTGGGTAGCGGCCCGGCAATTGCCTGTCCGCGCCACGCAGTTGTTCCGGCAATACCAGAGGGCGCAGGCCGAGGCGGCGACACCGCCCGGCAAGGCCAATCTGGGCGAATTCGCCATTCAGGAGGCCATGAGCCAGTTTGCCCTGCTGGACCCGCCGCGCGCCGGGGTATTTCTGTTTGAAGACCACAAGATCGCGCGCGCAGGTTTTCTCTTGCCGGAGAACGCACGCAAGGTAAGCACCCGCGCCTTTCTGCTGTTTCTGGAACGGCGCGGGTGGTTGGAATCTGCCGCCGAGGTTGAGCTTTGCGCCGTGCGCAACGGGCGGCGTTTCTCGCAATTGCGATTTCCACCCGGGTAACCCACATCCACGTTTTGAGGCGGCCATGAATCCCTACGACTGCATCGTCATCGGCGGCGGCGCCAGCGGCCTGGTGAGCGCATCCCTTCTGGCCGAGGCCGGACGTCGGGTGCTGCTGCTGGAGGCCTCCGGGCGTCTGGGCGGCTGCGTCCACACCTGGCGGCCTGCGCCGGATTTCTGGCTCGAACTGGGCGCGCACACCGCTTACAACTCCTACGGTCCCCTGCTGGAGGCCCTGGCGCGGCGGGGCCGCCTGGGCGAACTGCTGACGCGGGAGAAGATGGGCTATCAGTTCGCGGATGAGGAAGGCCGCCTGCAATCGCCCCTGGCGCGGCTGAGTTTTCTGGAGGCGGCGTTGCGCGTCCCCTTCGGGCTCACCCGGCCCAAGGCGGGGCGCACGGTGCAGGAGTGGTTCGGCGGCCTGCTCGGTTCGGGCAATTACCAGCGCCTGCTGGGGCCGGCCTTTGCCGCCGTGCTGTCCCAGTCGGCGGACAACTTCCCGGCGGAGTGGTTGTTCCGGCCCAAGCCGCGCATGAAGGCCGCGCCGCGCAAGTTCACCTTCCCCGGCGGTTTGCAGGGGCTGCTGGAGGCGCTGGCGCAGGATGCGCCCTTCACGACCCGCACCGGTGTGCGGGTGGATGCGGTGCAACGCGAGGCCGGCGGTTTTGCCGTGACGGCGGCGGGGGAACGTCTGACGGCGCGGCAACTGGTGCTGGCCACGCCGGTGGATGTGGCTGCGGCGTTGCTTGCGGAGTCGTATCCCGAGGCCGCCCGGCGCTTGCACGATTACCCCATGTCTACCAGCGAGGCCCTGGGGGTGGTGTTGCCCGCCGCCAGGACATCCTTGCGCAAGGTGGCGGGGCTGATCGGCGCGGAGGAACCGTTCTGGTCCGTGGTGACGCGAGACCCCGTGCCCCATGCCGAATACCGCGGTTTCACCTTCCATTTCCGCCCCGGCCTGCTGGGGCAGGAGGCCAAGCTGGCCCGCATCGCCCGCCTGCTGGGGGTGACGCCGGGGGATTTTCTGCATGTCGAGTCGGCGGTGAACCGCCTGCCTGCGCCGGGGGTGGCCCATCTGGCGCGCATGGCGGAACTGGATGCGCAGTGGACCGGCGAGCCAGTCGCACTGGTCGGCAATTACCTCACCGGCCTGTCCATCGGCGACTGCGCCGAGCGCGCAGCGGCGGAGGTGCAGCGGCTGCTTTCCCTGCCGCACTAGGATTTGCGCCGATACAATCCGCGCGTTGCCCGAACCGAACCGCCGTGCGCTCCCTCTCCCTGATCCTGAAAGTTCTCCTGTTCCTGCTGCTGCTGGGGTTTGCGGCCAAGAACAGCGATGCGGTCCGGTTGCGCTATTTCCTCGGGCTGGAGTGGCAGGCGCCGCTTTCTTTGGTGATCCTGGCGGCCTTCGCCATCGGGCTTTTCCTCGGGCTTCTGGCCTGTTCCCTGCGCCTGCTGCGCGCCCATCGCGAGTTGCGCACCCTGCGCGCCGCCTCCCGTGAGTGATATGGAACTCGAAGCCTGGCATTTACTGATTCTTCCCCTGTTCTTCGCCCTGGGCTGGGCGGCGGCGCGGGTGGATATCCGCCATGTGGTGCGCGAGTCGCGCGCGGTGCCACAGTCCTACTTCAAGGGGCTGAACTACCTGCTCAACGAGCAGCCGGACAAGGCCATCGAGGCCTTTCTGGAAGTGGCGCGCATGGACCCGGATACGCTGGAGCTGCACTTTGCCCTGGGCGCGCTGTTCCGTCGCCGCGGCGAGCTGGACCGCGCCATCCGCATCCACCAGAACCTGGTGGACCGCGCCGATCTGCCCCAGGACACGCGCATGAAGGCGATGTACGAGTTGGGCGAGGACTATTTCAAGGCGGGCCTGCTGGACCGCGCCGAGACGGTGTTTCGTCGCCTGGAGTCCGGCAGTCTGGCGCTGGACGCTTTGCGCAACATCCTCAATATCCAGGTGCTGACCAAGGACTGGAATGCGGCGATCCAGACCGCGGATCGGCTGGAACGCCTGGGCAGCCCCGCGCAGCAGACCGATGCAGCCCACTATCACTGCGAGCTGGCTGCCGCGGCCATGCTGAAGAACGATGCCGGGGCCGCACGGGAGGAACTGGGCCGGGCGCTGGAGCGCAACCCGCGCGCCGCCCGCGCCTGGCTCCTGCTGGGCGATCTGGAGGCGGGGCTGGGGCGCGATGAGGCGGCGATCGAGGCCTGGCGCAAGGTGGAGGGCATGAACCCGACCTATCTGCCGTTGCTGGCGGAACGTCTGGTGCAGGCGTTCTCCCGGCTGGGGCGGCAGGAGGATGCCGTGCGCCTGCTGCGCGCCTACCTGGAGCGGCAGCCCAGCGCGGACCTGACCCACACCCTGTTCCAGACCGTGGCGCAACAGCAGGGCTGGCCCGCCGCGCGCCAACTGGCGGCGGAGGAGTTGAGGCGGCGGCCTCATCTGCGCGCGCTGGATGACTATCTCCAGGCGGGCAACTCGGTCAACCCGGATGCGGTGGAAGACCGTCTGGCCCAGGATCTGGTGCATCGCCAGGTCAGCCTGAATTCTTTTTACCAATGCGTGGAATGCGGCTTCAAGGCGCGCCAGCACTTCTGGCAGTGCCCGGCCTGCGCACGCTGGGAAAGCATTCCGCCGGAACGGACCCAACATGACTGATCCCCATAAACACGCAGGGCCGTCCCAAGGGTTTATTGCCCCCTCGGGGGGGGGGGGGAGTCGCATCGTGGTGGCCCTGGACTACGCCGATGCAGCGTCGGCGCGGGCCTTCGTCGCGCGGGTGCGGCCCGAACTGTGCCGCCTCAAGGTGGGCAAGGAACTGTTCGTGAGCGCCGGCCCGGCCTTCGTGGAGGAACTGGCGGCCCAGGGCTACGCCGTGTTTCTGGATCTGAAGTTCCACGACATCCCCAACACCGTGGCGCAGGCGTGCAAGGCCGCCGCGCGCCTGGGGGTGTGGATGATGAATGTGCATGCCAGCGGTGGTCCGCGCATGCTGGCGGCGGCGCGCGAGGCGCTGGAGGGGGTGGCGTCCCGCCCCAGGCTCATCGCCGTGACCGTGTTGACCAGCATGGGGGCGGAGGAACTCGCCGCCATTGGCGTCGCCGCCAGCCCGGAGGCGCAGGTGCAGCGGCTGGCGGCGTTGACGCAGGAGGCGGGACTGGATGGCGTGGTGTGCTCGGCGCGCGAAGCGCCCCTGCTGCGCCAACACGCCGGCCCCGGTTTTCTGTTGGTGACGCCGGGCATCCGCCCCGCCGGTGCCGACGCGGGCGACCAGACCCGCATCCTGACGCCGGCCCAGGCGCTCGCGGCAGGCGCCGATTATCTGGTGATCGGTCGCCCCATCACCCAGGCGGTCGACCCCATTCTTGCGCTGCAACTGATTTCCGCTGAAACAGCGCCGTTCACCCAAGGGCCCACCCCATGAAAATCGCCATCGCCGGCACCGGCTACGTCGGCCTTTCCAACGCCGTTCTGCTTGCGCAGCACAACGAGGTGGTCGCGCTCGACATCGTCCCCGAGAAGATCGAGATGCTGAACCGCAAGATCTCGCCCATCGTCGATGCCGAGCTTGAGGACTATCTGGCTCACAAGCCGCTCAACCTGCGCGCCACGCTCGACAAGCAGGAGGCCTACGCCGGGGCCGAATTCGTGGTCATCGCTACGCCCACGGATTACGACCCGGAGACCAACTACTTCAACACCAGCACGGTCGAGTCGGTGATCCGGGATGTGAAGGCGATCAACCCCAACGCGGTGATGATCCTCAAGTCCACCGTGCCGGTGGGCTACACCGCCAAGCTGAAGGCGCAATACCACTGCAAGAACCTGATTTTCTCGCCCGAGTTCCTGCGCGAGGGCAAGGCGCTGTACGACAACCTGCACCCCTCCCGCATCATCATCGGCGAGCAGTCGGAACGCGGCGCCACCTTCGCCAACCTGCTCAGGCAGGGAGCCATCAGGCAGGACGTCCCGGTGCTGTTCACCGACTCCACCGAGGCGGAGGCGATCAAGCTGTTCGCCAACACCTACCTGGCCATGCGCGTGGCGTACTTCAACGAGCTGGATTCCTACGCCGCCACGCATGGGCTGGACACCAAGCACATCATCGACGGCGTGTGCCTGGACCCCCGCATCGGGTCTCACTACAACAACCCCTCCTTCGGCTACGGCGGCTACTGTCTGCCCAAGGACACCAAGCAGTTGCTGGCGAATTACCAGGACGTGCCGCAGAACCTGATGCGCGCCATCGTCGATTCGAACACCACGCGCAAGGACTTCGTCGCCGACAGCATCCTCAAGCGCAAGCCCAAGGTGGTGGGGGTGCACCGCCTGATCATGAAGAGCGGCTCGGACAATTTCCGCGCCTCCAGCATCCAGGGGATCATGAAGCGCATCAAGGCCAAGGGCATCGAGGTCATCGTCTACGAGCCGGTGCTGAAAGAGGCGGAGTTCTTCCACTCCCGCGTGGTCAACGATCTGGCGGAGTTCAAGCGGCAATCCGACGTCATCGTCGCCAACCGCATCACCGACGACCTGCTGGACGTGGCGGACAAGGTCTACAGCCGAGATCTGTTCGGCAAGGATTGAGGCGCATGTACAAGACCCTCGAAGACTGCGTCGGCAACACCCCCCTGGTGTGCCTGAAGAAATTGCCGGGGGCGACCACCAACACCATCCTGGTGAAGCTGGAAGGCAACAACCCGGCGGGGTCCGTGAAGGACCGCCCGGCCCTGTCCATGATTCGCCGCGCCGAGGCGCGCGGCGAGATCCGCCCCGGCGACACCCTGATCGAGGCCACCAGCGGCAACACCGGCATCGCGCTCGCCATGGTCGCCGCCATGAAGGGCTACCGCATGGTGCTGGTGATGCCGGAGCACCTCTCCATCGAACGCCGCCAGAGCATGAAGGCCTACGGCGCCGACCTGGTGCTGGTGAGCAAAGAGGCGGGCATGGAAGGCGCGCGCGACCTGGCGGAGCAGATGCAGCAGGAAGGCCGCGGCAAGATCCTGGACCAGTTCTCCAACCCGGATAACCCCGTCGCACATTACGAAGGCACCGGCCCGGAGATCTGGCGCGACACCGCAGGGCGCATCACCCACTTCGTCTCCAGCATGGGCACCACCGGCACCATCATGGGCTGCTCGCGCTACCTCAAGGAACAGAACCCGAACGTGCAGGTGGTGGGCGTACAGCCGGAAGAGGGCGCGCAAATTCCCGGCATCCGCAAATGGCCGGCGGAATACGTCCCCAGCATCTGCGATTACGAACGGGTGGATCGCATGATCTATGTGGGGCAGCAGGCGGCGGAGGACACCACGCGGCGGCTGGCCAGCGAAGAAGGCATCTTTGCCGGCATTTCCTCCGGCGGCGCGCTGTACGCCGCCTTGCAGTTGTCGCGCGAGGTGGAGAACGCGGTCATCGTCTCCATCGTTTGCGACCGGGGAGATCGCTACCTCTCCACCGGCGTGTTCCCGGCATAATCCGCCGCGGCGGCAGAGCCGCCTGGATGGAGGAGACTCAATGCCCCGAGTGGCGGTATTCAATTGCAAGGGCGGCGTGGGCAAGACCACGACCGTGCTCAACCTCGCCGCGGCGACCGCGCGGGCGGGGCAGAGCCCGTTGCTGATGGACCTGGACCCCCAGGCCCACCTCACGCGCATCTGGAAAGAACCGCCGCAGGACGCCTCGTACAGCTTGTTCGGTTTCTATCAGGGCGCCCACACGCTCCTGAGCATCGAGCAGGAATGGCCGGAGTTGGGAGGCTTGATCCCGGCGCACGGACAATTGATGAAGGTGGATACCGTATTCGGCAAGGGGCCGGCCATCCTCAACAAATTGCGTAGCGGTCTGGACGCCCTCGACGGCCAGCGCAGCAAGCGCGATGTCCTGATCGACTGCTGCCCCTATCTCGGCGTGCTCTCCCTGAACGCCATCTTCGCCTGCGACTTCCTGCTGATCCCGGTCTCCACCGACTACCTCTCGCTCGATGCCGCGCATCAGGTCACGCACGCCCTGCGCGCGCTCCAGCCGGTGCTCAAACGCCGCATCGAACGGCGGTATGTGCTGACGCGCTTTGATCGGCGTCGTCGCATGAGTTCCAACGTGCGGGAATTGCTGCTGGAGAAATACGGCGATGAGGTGTGCACCACCGTGATCTCGGAGAACGTGGCGGTGGCGGAAAGTCCGTTCCAGCGCAAGGATGTGTTCAGCCATCAGGCCACCAGCACCGGCGCCGCCGACTACACGGCCCTGTTCTGGGAACTGCGGCGCGCCGGTTTTCTGACCTGACGGTCAGTGCGACAGCGTGATCAGGTCGATCACATCTTCCAGAGAAGAATCGCGCTGAACCCGAATGGGGTTGGACTCCCCGCTCCAGGTATCCAGCACCACGCACTCGGGGTAGACCTGCATCAGCCGGCGGTTGGCATCATCCGGGTTCTTGCCGGAGATGCTGACGCGATCCACCACAACCCCGGAGCGGGTGCGGATACGGAAGTTGTATTTCTCGACTTCGTACTGGATCACGAGGACGCCTGATGAATCAATGGGATGCCGTGAGTGTATGAAGTCGTTTGTGACAAATCAAACCTAATCTTCATTTATTTCGTCCCCCACCGCCGAGGGCCTGGAGCAGGAAAACGCAGGGTCTCCGGTGGATTTCCGGGCGCGACTTGCGCCAATCCGAGACGCGCCTCGTCACCAGCGTTTCCGAACCCAGGGTCAGGTCACAGGCCAGGGTGAGCAGGGTGTTCTCGTGACACGTCGCCACCAGGGCATCGAACAGGGCGTCATTGCGATAGGGCGTCTCGATGAAGGCCTGGGCGGCATCCTCGCGCCTGGACCGGGCCTCCAGTTCGCGCAGGGCCTGGACGCGTTCTTCCGGCTTGGCCGGCAGATAGCCGTGAAAGGCGAAACGCTGGCCCACCAGCCCCGAGCCCATCAGGGCCAGGAGGATGGAAGAGGGGCCCACCAGGGGCCGCACACGGATACCGTGCTGATGCGCCAGCCGAGCCAGTTCCGCGCCGGGGTCGGCGATGGCCGGGCAGCCCGCCTCGGAGATCACCCCCACATCCTCCCCCGCCAGCAGCGGCGCGAGCAGCGCCGCCATCTCGTTGGCGCGGGTGTGCTCATTGAGTTCCAGCAGGGTGAGTTGTTGCAGCGGCAGCGCCGTACCCACCTGCTTGAGAAAGGCGCGCGCGCTCTTGGCGTTCTCCACCACAAAAGTGGCGAGCCCCGCAGCGATGCGCCGGGTTTCTTCCGGCAGGACATGATCCAGCGGGGTCAGGCCGAGGGGGCAGGGAATGAGATAAAGGGTAGGCATACGGAGCCGGAGGGAGAAAGACGTGAATGTAGCTGTAGATGCGGTTCGCTGCGCTCACCGCATCCTACGGGCTACGGGCTACCTGCACGAAGTCCCGCTGCCGCAGCTCCCGGAACAGCAGCCGCACCCCTTTTCGCTGGACCGGAACGGTCCCAGTTGCGGGTTGCACCGGGCGAAGCGGCGGTAGAGCCGGTCCACGGCGATGCCGATGAGGCCGATGCCGAGAATCACCGCAATGGTGACGAGATAAATCATGTGATTTCGGATTGCGGATTTCGGATTGCGGATTTGGGGGAGATAGGGCGCGGCGCAGCCACAGGCCACACCCGAAATCCGAAATCCGAAATCCGCAATCCCCTCATTCCCCCGCCCCCAGCCCGGCGAAGCCCATGAAGGCCAGGGACAGTAGGCCCGCCAGCATCAGCGACAGCGCCGTGCCCTGCACCACCTTGGGCACGGTGGAGAAGTTGAGGCGTTCGCGCAGGCCCGCCATCAGCAGCAGGGCCAGGGTGAAGCCCGCGCCGCCGGCGGTGGCGAAGGTGAGGGCCTGGAGGAAGTTGTATTCCCGCGCGGTCTGGAACAGGGCCACGCCCAGCACCGCGCAGTTGGTGGTGATGAGGGGCAGGTAGATCCCCAAGGCGCGGAACAGGGTCGGGCTGTTCTTCTTCAGGAACATCTCCACCAGTTGCACCGCCGAGGCGATGATGACGATGTAGGAGATCAGGCGCAGGAACTCCATGTGGAACTGGGTCACCAGCCAGTTCAGCGCAAAGGCGCACAGGGAGGCCACGACCATGACGAAGGTGGTGGCCGCGCCCATGGGCAAGGCGGTGTTGAGGCGCGCCGACACTCCCAGGAAGGGGCACAGGCCCAGGAACATGGCCAGCACGAAGTTGTTGGCCAGCAGGGTGCCGACGAAGATGGAGGACAGGGATTCAGACATGGGGGACTCCTACCCCCCTCCCCCCCCGGGGGAGGGGATGGGGGTGAGGGAAGGGCGTTGGCAAGTTCACAGGTTGCTCCCTCACCCTAGCCCTCTCCCAGAGGGAGAGGGGACTTCACGGCCTTGCGGCTATCGATCCAGTTGAACAGCAGCAGCCACGCGCCCAGCACGAAGAAGCCGCCGGGGGGTAGCACCATCACCACCCAGGGCTGGAAGTCGGGGCCGAACAGGCTGAAACCGAACAGCTTGCCGGCGCCGAAGATCTCGCGCACCCCGCCCAGGGCCAAGAGGCCGATGGTGAAGCCCAGCCCCATGCCCACGGCGTTGATCACGGCTTTCACGGGCGGGGTCTTGGAGGCGTGCGCCTCGGCCCGGCCCAGGATGATGCAGTTCACCACGATGAGCTGGATGAAGGCCCCGAGGGCGTCGTACACCGCCAGGGAGATGGCCTGGATCAGGTAGTCCACCACGGTGACGAAGGTGGCGATGATGAGGATGTAGGTGGCGATGCGGACCTCCTTGGGGATGATGTTCCGCATCAGGGAGATGAGCAGGCAGGAGGCCACCAGCACGAAGGTGGTGGCCAGGCCCATGGAGACGGCGTTCATGGCGGAGACCGTCACCGCCAGGGTGGGGCACATGCCCAGCACCATGACGAACACCGGGTTCTGTTTCCAGATGCCTTCCAGAAACTCTTCCATGTTGGTGGGGTTTTTTTGGCCGGGGATCATGGGGCCTCCTGCGGGCTGGGCAAGCGTTGCTCCCTCACCCCCGGGGGAGGGGTGGTGAGAACCCTCTCCCCCCGGGAGAGGGCAGGGTGAGGGAACGAACGGTGAATTTCGTTCAGGGCTGACGTCATTTCCCTTCCTTCAGCGTGTCCAGATGCGGCGCCAGCAGCGGCAACAGCCGCTGCGCGCTCTCGTTGATGCCCCGGCCCACCGCCTTGGTGGTGACGGTGGCGCCGGCGATGGCGTCGATCTCCCAGGGGTTCTGCTTGGTCCCGTGCTTCACCACCTTGACCGCGTGGGCCAGGGCCTTGCCGTCGGCGGCCAGCTTCACGTCCAGGGCCTCGAAGTTCTTCAGGAAGGCCTGGTCGGTGTAGATCTTGTCGCCGATACCGGGGGTCTCGCGCATGGACACCACGCCCAGGCCGGTGACCGCCTGTTTCGCCGGGTCGTAGGCGTACATCACGCGCACCACGTCGGCGTAGCCCTTGGCCGCGCCTTCGGCGGCGATGCCCTTGAGCGCGCCGGTCGGGTCGTAGGCGGCGTAGAGCTTGACGCCGCCTTCGGAGGCCGCGCCGGCGGCGGGCTGGAGGCCGGCGGGAGAGGCCCAAAACTCGCTCACCCGTGCGGCGCCGGGGATCACCTTGAACACGGCGCGTTCCAGGGCGAGTTTCTTGTTCGCCTGCACGGCGTCAAAGGTGCCCTGGTAGGCGGAGACGATGAGGATGCCGCAGATGGTGGCGACCAGCGCCAGGGTGCGGATCATGGCGGCGCTGGGGGTGATGGGGGCGGGCGCGTCACTCATGGCGGGCCCCCGTAGCCTGGATGAAGGCGTAGCCGGAATCCGGGGCGTGACGGTGACTCTTGGCGCTGATTCCCGGATTCCGCTGCGCTTCATCCGGGCTACGTACTTGCAGGTTCATGCCTTCTTCTCCTTCACCGCGCCGAACACGCGCGGCTGCGTCACCTGGTCGATCAGCGGGCTCAGGGCGTTGGCGATGAGGATGGCGTACATGACGCCCTCGGTGAGGCCGCCGAAGTACCGGATCATCACCGTCAGCACGCCGATGATCGCCCCGTAGATCCACACGCCGCGCGGCGTTACCGGCGAGGTGGCCATGTCGGTGGCCATGAACACCGCGCCCAACATGAGGCCGCCGGAGAGCAGCACGAACAGCGGGCCGGGGTAGCGCGCCGCGTCATAGAGCTGGAAGCCCCAGGCGGTGAGGGCGGCGCTGACCAGCACGGCGGCGGTGATGCGCCAGTCCATGAAGCCGCGCAGGGCCAGGTACAGGCCGCACAGCAGGATCAGCACGGCGGAGGTCTCGCCGGCGGAGGCGGTGGCCGCGCCGGTGAGGAAGTCCTGCGCCGGGGTGAAGAAGGTTTCGAACTTCCAGCGCGCCAGCGGCGTCGCCCCGGTAAAGCCGTCCAGGGCGTGTTTGGCCCAGACGGCGATGTCCGGCGGCGTCATCAAGGGCGTGGTGAATGTGGTGGGGATGAATTCGCCGAAACGCCCCGGCGCAAAGGCGGGAACCCAGGTGGTGATGGCTACCGGGAAGGCGGCCTGGACGAAGGCGCGCCCGACCAGGGCGGGGTTGAGCACGTTGAAGCCGAGGCCGCCGAACAGGGCCTTGCCCAGGGCGATGGCGGCAAAACCCGCCACCGCGCCCATCCACAGCGGAAAACTGGGCGGCAGGGTGAGGGCCAGGAGCAGGCCGGTGATGGTGGCGGACCAGTCGGACAGGGTATTCCCCGCGCGACCGAACAGGCGCTCCGTGCCCAGGCAGGCGGCGGTGACGGTGACGATCAGCGCCAGGGCGGAGAGGCCGTACTGCCAGACGGAAAAGGCGCAGAGAGGCAGCAGGGCGAGCACCACATGGAACATGATGCGTTCCACGCTGGCGCCCTTCACCAGATGGGGAGCGGCGCGAAGTTCGATGCGGGGCGTGGTCATGAATAGGCTTGGGTCGAGTGGGTGGGATGCGGTGAGGTACGAATCGCATCGCCGCTGATGCGGTTCGCAGGCTCATCGCATCCTACGGAATCCATCCACGCACGCAACACGCGATCCAGCTCGCGCGGGCTCAAGCGGCGGCCCACCTCCGGGATCAGGCGCTCCGCCAATTTGCGGCAGCAGGCGTGGAAGCGTCCGTAGGCCGGGTCGAATTCGGCCAGGGAGAGAAAACCGCAGTCGCCCCCCACGATCTCGCGAGCCAGGCGTTCCACCTCGGGGTCGTACACGTAGAACAACTCGGGAAAGTGGAAGTGCAGGTACTTCGAGGCGAGCGAGCGGCTGCGTTCCTCGCCCTGGTCGGCGAACAGGTCCATGACCCGCTTGTGCGCTTCCAGCAGCAGGCTGGCTTCCAGTTCCTCGGCGGTGGCGAGGCTGCCGAACCAGTGGTCCACGGCGGAGCGGGCCAGGCGATGGGCGGCGTATTCGGGGGATTGCAAGGGGTCTTGATACAGGCGCGCGATCAGACGCAGCTTGTCGGCAATGATTTCGTCCTTGTAGTGCCCCCGGTGCATGAAGCAGAGGTCGTACAGGGCGCGCTGACGCGGATCGCGGATGGAGGCGGCCAGGGCGTCGGTGATGAATTCGCGGGTGAGGAAGGGTTTCATGGCGTGGGATTCAGTGGGAATTCAACGGATAGGTGGAATGCGGGCGTTGCTCCCTCACCCCCGGCCCCTCCCCCGGCGGGGGAGGGGGGCAAGGAACCCTCTCCCTCCGGGAGAGGGCAGGGTGAGGGAGCGGCAGTGAACGAAGGGATTCATCCCGCCGCCCTTTCGCGCAACACGCCCTTGGCGATGCGGAACTGCTGCACCAGGGGGATGTGGGAGGGGCAGACGTAGGAGCAGCAGCCGCATTCGAAGCATTCGCCCAGGGCGTACTGCTCGCCCATGGTTTCGTATTCGCGCCGGCCCGCCAGCATGCCCAGCATGGAGGGGTTGAGGCCCTTGGGGCAGACGTTCACGCACTCGCCGCACTTGATGCAGGGGTAGATGCGATGGTTGCGGGCCAATTCCTGCTCCGGCATCACCAGCACGCCGGAGGCGCCCTTGACGATGGGTACGTCGAGCGAGGCGACCGCTTCGCCCATCATCGGGCCGCCCAGGATGATCTGGCGCTCGCTGGTGGCGCTGCGCGCGCCGGCGTATTCCAGCAGGTAGCGCATGGGGGTGCCGATGGGCACGAGGTAGTTGCCGGGGCGTTCCACATCCGGGCCGGCCACCGTCACCACGCGCTCGATCACGCCTTCACCCGCGGGCACCAGACGCCCGATGTAGGCCATGGTCTGGACGTTGTTCATGAGCACGCCGACCGAGGAACTGCGCTTGCCGATGGGCACTTCGCGCCCGGTGAGGGCGTAGATCAGGGTCTCGGCGGCGCCCTGGGGGTACTTGGTCTGCACCGCCTGGGCGCGGATGCTGCCGTCTTCGGGGGCGTGCCGGTTGAGCATCTCCACCGCGTCCAGCTTGTTGTCTTCGATGCCGATGAGGGCGCGCGGTGCGCCGCAGGCGCGCAGGGCGAGCTGGATGCCGCGAATCACGTCCTGGGGGTATTCCAGCATTACGCGGTGGTCGCAGGTGAGGTAGGGCTCGCACTCCGCGCCGTTGATGATGAGGGTGTCGATCACCGCGCCCTTGGGCGGGGTGAGCTTGACGTGGGCGGGGAAGGCCGCGCCGCCCATGCCGGCGATGCCGGCGTCCTGGATCGCCTTGGCGATCTCCTGAGGCGTGAGACGGTCCACATCGGGCGGCAGCCCCCAGCGCACCTCCTGGGTGGAGGCCTCGTACACCCGCAGGACGATGGATTCCACCCAGGGGCCGCGGGCGCTGGGTTTGAGTTCGATGGACTCGACCACCCCGTCCGCCGGGGCGTGCAGGGGCAGCGACATGAGCCCGTCGGCTCGGGCGATGGGTTGCCCGCGAACGACCTCCTCGCCGGCCCGAACCAGGGGCACTGCCGGCTTACCAATGTGCTGCGCAAGGGGGAGGATCATGCGCGGCGCAAACGGCATCCGACGAATCGGCATGCCGGCAGTGCTCTTGTGGCCCTCGGGGTGAATGCCGCGGGCGAAGGTGTGTTTGCGCCAGAACATAAGGTTTGGGGCCTGGGTCAGAGTCGTAGCCTGGATGGAGCCGCAGGCGGAATCCGGGAAGCCATCCCGCCCCGGATTCCGCTGCGCTCCATCCAGGCTACGGAGTCCTTCATCAATTGAACTTCGCGGCCCGGGCCATGAGCTTCTCCAGGCCGGGTTCGTTCTTGTTCCACGGCGTACCGGGGTGGATGCAACTGGCCGTGCACTTTTCCGCCGCCTTGACCAGGTTGGCGAAGGTCGTGCCTTGCGGGTTGGAGATCACCGCCTTTTTGTCGCCGTTGTAGGCGAAGGCCTTGGGGGCGAGGTTGGTGCATTCGTCGCAGGCGGTGCATTCCGGGGTGTCGATCCAGGCCTGCTCGTAGCCGTCGGCTTGTGGGGCGGGGCCGGAGGGCATGGCGTTGGAGGCAGGCGAGGGCGCCTGCGTTACGAAACCCGCGCCGAAGGCGGCAAGGCTGGCGGAGAGCTGGCCCATCAGTTCGCCGCGCACGCGCTCTTCGATGGCGCCCTCGTCCACCGCCGGACGGTTGAGCCCGGCCACGTCCTTCAACTGCTGCCAGTAGTTCTGGCGCTCTTCGCAGGCGTTGACCAGTTCTTCCGACACCATGACGCGGATCAGGCGGTCTTTTCTGTCCACCGCCCAGATGAAGGGGAACTTGCCGTCCCGCTCGTCGGCGTCCATTTTCAGGAAGTCGGCGAGCAGGATCATGTCGTCGTTCCAGGTCTCGGGCGGGGCCTTGCGGAACTGCTTGGCGAAGCGGCCTTCGGTGAGGGCGAAGTCGGCGAAGGTCATGGGCAACGTCATCTGTTGATCGACGCCCTGCTCGTCCTTGTAGCCCAGGGTGTACTCGGGCCAGTCGGTCTCCATGGACGGGTTGCCTTCCAGGCTGACGCCCGCGCTGAAGGTGACGCCGGCGTCCGGGTCGAAGCGGAACAGCGGGTAGGCGCGCGATTCCACTGCAAGCCTGGATTGTTCGAAGGCGCGGTCGTCGCCCACGCCATGCTCGGGCGGACACACGGCGTAGATGTTGAACAGGGCCGGACGGCGGGTGTTGAGGCCGTCGATGAAGCCTTCGATCAGGTGCGTGGGGCTGGAGATCGCGCTCTGGAGGACGAAGGCGGCGCGGTGCGCCATGCCGATCACGCTGATTTCCTTGCGAATCTCCTTCTTGCCGCGACCTTTCTTGCCGTAGGGCGACATGTCCGCCACCTGGCTGATGAAGCCGGAGGTGCAGGCCTGGCCGCCGGTGTTGGAATAGACCTGGGTGTCCACTACCAGGATCTTCACCGGCATGCCGGTCATCAGGGCGCGCGAGAGGTTCTGGAAGCCGATGTCGTACATCGCGCCGTCGCCGCCGATGGCGACCACGGGCGGGCTCAGATGCCATTCCTCGTCGGAGAACTTCTCCCAGTTGAAGTAGGTGAACTGGGCCTCGTGTTCGGCGGGGTGGTAGCCGCCATTCAGTTCCAGTTCCGCCATGCGCACGGCCTTGAAGCCGTCCGCCATCTTGGCCATGTGGCCTTCGAACACGCCCATGGCGACGGAGGGCGAGTCCTGGAACAGGTGGCTGGTCCAGGGGAAGGGGTAGGGGTTGAACGGGAAGGTGGAGCCCCATACCGAGGTGCAGCCGGTGGAGTTGACGATGCCCATCTCGGCGCGGCCCTTGCGGTTGGGGCCTTCCACATAGCGCCAGCGCAGGTCTTTGAGTTTTTCGATCAACTGGCTGATCCAGCGCAGCCAGGTGGGGTCGATGGGCTGGGCGGCGTGTTGCGCCAGCAGGCTTTCCGACAGGTTGGCCAGGGTCAGGTCTTCGCCCTTGTGCGCGGCCACGGCCCGGATCACGGCTTGGGTGTCGGTGAGGTTGACGGTCTCGGTGAGGCGCAGGCGCAGGTGCTTTTCCAGCCCTTCGATGAGGCCGTCGATCTTCTCGACGTAGGCCGCAACGCGCGGCTGCATCAGGGCCGTCACCGTGGAGGTGAACAGGTGGATGGTGGTCTTCTCGCCGCAGCCCAGGCAGGCGCCGTCGCCACAGGCCATGGAGCTGTAGTTCTTCTTGTCCAGCAGCAGGGTTTCCAGGGCGCCGATCTTCTCGTCCAGGCTGTCGATGCGGCTGTAGTCCTTGGGCGTGGTGGGCAGGTCGAGCCAGAACTTCCAGTCCTGCTTCAGGGTGGTGATGCTGTCCTGGGTCTGGGTCACCATCTTCAGGGCGTCGTCTTCGCACACGTCCACGCACAGGGCGCAGCCCTTGCAGGTGTAGGGGTTGATGGTGATGGAGAAGAGGCCGCCTGCGCCTTTGTTCTTCTTCTCCTTGTTGGTCCAGTAGGGCTTGGTGGTGGCGAACTTGAAGCCGCCGATCTCTTTCTCCAGGAGGTGGTATTCCTCCTCCATGGCGGCGTTGCCCTGGTTGGCGTCTTCATGGATGGCGTCTTCGATGGCCTGGTGCAGCAGGGCGCGCACGTCGAGACCGTCCTTGTCCAGCGCGCCGCGCAGCTTCTTCTCGATCACGCGCGCGCCCTTGCGCAGGAAGCGGGTGGGGCGTCCGCCCATCTCGATGTTGGTGATGGCGCTGTTGAGCACGTCGCCCACGGTGGTGACCAGGCCGGGAATGGCGGAGTCCGGGCATTGGGTGTAGCAGTTGCCGCAGGCGGTGCAGTTCTCGGCGATCCATTCCGGGTGCTCGAAGCGGATCTGGGTCATGTCGCGGTACACGCCGGTGACGGCGGGGATCATGGCCAGGCC
This sequence comes from Betaproteobacteria bacterium, assembly GCA_016219425.1. Taxonomy (GTDB): domain Bacteria; phylum Pseudomonadota; class Gammaproteobacteria; order Burkholderiales; family Thiobacillaceae; genus PFJX01. Next base: position 81,470 of record JACRNB010000005.1, read on the forward strand.
CATGAAGGGGTCGGCCAGGTTGTCCGAGCCCTTGCCGGTGATGTAGAAGTTGCCGGTCTGTTCCCAGAAACGGTGCACGTCGGCCACGCCGCCGTCGCCCTCGGGCAGGCGCTTCAGCATGATCGGCATGGCCGGGCCCTGCTTCAGACCGCCGGCCTGACGCACGCCCACCTGCTTCACCTCGGCGGGGATCTCGTGGATCTCGATGTAACCGCGCTTCACCACGCGCAGGTTGTCATCCACCACGCGCTGGCCCTTCTTGCCGAACTTGTCCTTGAGCTGGTTTTCGATGGCGCGGAACAGGGTCTCTTCGTCCAGCCCGGCCCGCTCCTTGACGTCGGAGGCGTGGAAGAACGCGCCCTGGAAGGCGTTGCCCTGCATGCGCAGTTGCAGGTCGGGGTTGGAGGATTCTTCCCGCGCGATGCGGAAGGCGTCCAGGTAGAAGACGTGGATGTCGTTGTCGGCGATGAACTTCTGGGTAGGCACTGGGAAGGTGGCCCACAGCGCGGCGGCGTCCGGCAGGTTGCTCTGGATGATGAAGACGCCGCCCTTCTTCAGGCCGGAGACGGCGTTGGTGTGCAGGAATACCTGGGGGTCGGGGGAGAGCACCACGTCCACATGGGTGTATTCGCAGTTGACGCGGATGGGTTCGGGCGCGGCGGAGAGGTAGTAGGTGGTGGGCTGGCCCTTCTTCTCGGAACCGTACTTGGGGTTGGCCTTGATGTCCCAGCCCAGCAGTTCGAACAGGGTCATGGCCAGGTTCTTGCCGGTGGTCACCGCGCCCCAGCCGCCCACCGAGTGCATGCGCACGGCGATGCCGCCTTTCGGCAGCAGGTTGGGGTTTTCGCTGCCGTGCAGGGCCAGTTCCTTGATGCGGGGGTAGGCGGCGAGGATGTCCTGCTGGTGGATCTCCTGCTTGGGGTTGGCGGCCTGGTCGCGCACGAAGTCGATGGAAAGGTAGAAGAAGGTGCGGTGCGCGCCTTTTTCAAGCATGTTCTCGACGGCGGCGATCAGCGCCTCGGGTTGCAGGTCGCGCGAGCCCAGTCCGTAGCAGCCGGAGTAGAGGCGCGGCATGTCCTTGGCGCTGGCATAGGCCGCATAGCCGGGGTAGGCCTTGGCATCGACTCCGTTTTCAAGACACTTGGAAACCGTGGCGCGCACCTCGCGCATCAGCGGCAGGTCTTCCGACAGGGGCTGGTCGGTGCGTTCCAGCACGGCCACGCCCTTCTTGCCTTTGATGATCTGGCCCAGCAGGTCGCCGGGGAAGGGGCGGAAGGCGGTGAGGTTGACCACGCCCACCTTGAGCTTGCGCGTCTCGCGCAGGTAGTCGGCCACGGCCTCGGCCTGCACGATCATGGAGCCCATGCCCAGGATCAGGTACTCGGCGTCTTCACAACGGTAGGTGGCGACGCGGCTGTACGGGCGGCCCGTCAGTGCGCCGTACTCGGCCATGCACTGGTCCATCAGCGCGGGGATATGGTCGAAGAAGTAGGGACGCTGCGCGGCGGTGGCCTGCATGTGCGCGTCCTGGTTGGCCACGGTGCCGCTGATGGCGGGCATGTCCACATCCCAGATCGCCGGTACGCGGCGGCGCTTGGGGCCGTAGATCATGACCTGCGCGGGGGTGGGGGTGTCGATCAGGTCGTCCGGGCGACCCAGGAATTCGGCCACCAGTTCCTTCTCGGGTACCAGCACGGGCTCGATCAGGTGGGTGGTGAGAAAACCGTCCATGGCGACGATGGCGGGGGTGAGCGCCAGTTCGGCGGTCTTGCGTCCGATCAGGTTGAGGTCGGCGGCCTCTTGCGCGTCCTTGGCGAAGACCTGGATGAAGCCGGTGTCGTCCACGCAGTGGTAGTCGTCATGGCCGCAGTGCACGTTCAGGGTGGCCTTGGTGATGGCGCGGCAGCCCATGTTGAGCACATAAGGCAGGCGCTTGCCCACCGCGCCGTAGAGCGATTCGTGCATGAAGGCGACGCCCTGGGCGGAGGAGAAGTTCACCGCGCGCAAGCCCGTCATGGCCATGCCGGCGGTGACGCCGGCGGCGGCGTGCTCGGATTCGGGCTCCAGGAAGATGAGCGGACGCCCGGCGGCGTTCACATGCCCGGCGGCCACGGCCTCGGCCCAGTATTCGCCCATCTGCGTGGACGGGGTGATGGGGTAGGCGCCGGCGGCGTCGGAGGCCTCGCGCTCCACCAGAATCACGGCGGTGTTGCCGTCGATGGCGTCGCGCACGCCGGGATATTTGACCTCGGTGGCGACGCCCTTGGAGGCGCTGCCGGGCTCGATCAGGTGCATGCCGCCGAGGAGTTTGGAGATGGGTTTCTTGAACATGGGTGTTTCCTCTTCAGACTACGTGCGCGCTCACGGGCAGCGCCTGCGTACGGATGATCTTCTTGGCCTCGCGCCCTTTCTCGATCCGGCCCTCGTTCAGCCAGACGATGGCCCCGGTGGGGCAGCGCTCGATTGCAGTGTGGGACGCCAAGGTGTTGTTGGCGTAGTCGATCACGGCCAGGTTGTTGTCCAGGCGGATCAGTCCGGGGGCGGCGTCCACGGTGCACTTGCCGCAGGCGGTACAGGCCACCTCGCATTGCGCTTCCGCGGTATCGCCGTCCGCACGGTTCTTGCAGGCCACCCAGAGCTTGTGACTCACGGACTGCAAGGAAAACAGGTCTTTCGGGCACACGTCCACGCAGTCGCCGCAGGCGGTGCACAGGCTGTCGATGACCACGGGCAGGCCGTTGTCATCCATATAGATGGCGTCGAATTCGCACACGGATTCGCAGTCGCCCAGGCCCAGACAGCCCCAGGCGCAGGCCTTGCCGCCCCCCGATACCAGCGCCGCCGCGCGGCAGGTTCCCAGGCCCTGGTAGCTGGCGCGCTGCCAGGCGACGTGACGCCCCCCGGCGCAGGCCAGGCGGGCGATCTGCTTGTCCGCCTCGCCCATGGAGACGCCCAGGAATTTGGCGATGTAGGCGTTCTGCTCGGGGCTGTTGACGGTGCACTTGGCAGGGACGATGCCGCCCGCCACCACCAGTTCGGCGAAGTTGCGGCAGCCGGCAGTGCCGCAAGCGCCGCAGTTGGAATGGGGCAGCAGCTCTTCGACCTCGTTGATGCGCGGGTCTTCGTAGACGTAGAGCCGCTTGTTGGCGACCACCAGCAGAAGCGCCAATACCCCGCCCAGGGCCGCCATGAAGGCGCCAGCCAGGGCGATGTTGGTCAATGCTTCCATCTGGGCACCGTATGGTTGAGTGAAACTGTCAACACCGTCGGAACAAAATTGTTGCAGTGCACAGTTTATGGAGTTGCACCCCCGTGACGGGGCAATTATTTCAATCGTAGGTATTGGCTGAACCAATGATGCATCGCACAATCCTGCCTGAACCCGCAACGGACGCTCACTCCGACATGGCTACCGACTCTCCTCTTTACTACAAGAACAACCGCCTCAAGCAGTTACGCGCCTTCTACCAGGTGGTGCGGTGCGGCAGCATCTCCAAGGCGGCGGAGAAGCTGTTCCTGTCGCAGCCCTCGGTGTCCTTGCAGATCCAGGCGCTGGAGCGGGAACTGGACATCGTCCTGTTCGAGCGGCGCGGGCCGCACCTCAAGCTTACCCCCGAGGGCGAGGTGATGTACCAGCTCGCCGAACCGCTGGTGGACGGCATCGACTCGTTGCAGGAGACCTTCGCCGCGCACTTCGGCAAGCTCGATTCGGGCGATCTCAACATCGGCGCGGGCGAGTCCACCATCCTCTACATCCTGCCCGAGCCCATGCGCCGCTTCGTCACCCTGTACCCCAGGGTGCGCATGAAGCTGCATAACGTCACCGGGCGCGATGGTCTGAAGATGTTGCGCGCGGACGAGATCGACTTCGCCGTGGGTTCGATGCTGGAGGTGCCGGAGGACATCGAGTACGAGCCGGTGGTGAACTACGACCCCATGCTCATCACGCCGTTGGATCACCCCCTGGCGCGCAAGTTCGCCGCGGGCGGCGAGGTGACGCTGGAAGATGTCAGCGGCTACGGCCTGATCCTGCCGCCGTCGCACCTATCCACCTGGCGCATCGTCAAATATGTATTCCAGCAGCACAACCTGACCTTCAAGGTGACGATGGAAGCGGGGGGATGGGAAGTGATCAAGAAGTACGTCGGCCTGGGGATGGGCATTTCCATCGTCACCGACATCTGCCTGGAAGGCAGCGAGCCGCTGGCCCGCATCCCCCTGACAAAGTATTTCCCGCAGCGCAGCTACGGGCTGGTATCGCGTCGCGGACGCTTCTTGTCGCCGCAGGCGCGGCGCTTTATCGAGATACTGGCGGAGGAGTACCGCAGTTCCGTCGCCGGATTGCCCGGCGTGGAGTGATCAGAGCACGGAGCCCACGATGACCGAGAAGAGGCTGAGCCAGGCCCAGGCAAGCAGGGAAACGACGATGGTCAGAGGCAGATTGGCTTTGCTGAAGAGTTCCATGACAGCTTCCTTTTGAAAATTTCGGCGAGATTCTAATGCGTCCGGCTAAACTGCCGCGCCATTTTTTCCACGGGAATCCCGCCATGTCCAGCTTCGATCAAGTCAGAGTCAACAAGAAGGCCAACGTCTATTTCGATGGCCGTTGCGTCTCCCACACCATCACGTTCGAGGATGGCGTGAAGAAGTCCGTGGGGGTGATCCTGCCTGCCACCCTGACCTTCAACACCGGCGCGCCGGAGATCATGGAGACCGTGGCGGGCCGCTGCCAGGTGCGTCAGGCCGGCGAGACGGAGTGGAAGAGCTACGGCGAGGGCGAGTCCTTCGCGGCGCCCGCCAATTCCAGCTTCGAGATCCGGGTGGCGGAAGGCGAGGCCTATCACTACGTCTGCCATTTCGGCTGACGCGGCGAACGTTCAGCGCCGTTCCAGCGCCTCCCGGTACAGCGCCGCATAGCCTTTGGCGCTGTGCTCCCAACTGAAGTCCTCCGCCATGCCGGCGCGCATCATGGCCTTCCAGGCGGTTGCATCGGCGTAGCGGGTCAGGGCGCGTTCCACCGCCAGCCACAGGCTGTGTGCGGTGGGTTCAGCGAACACGAATCCGGTCACTCCCTCCCGCACGGTGTCGCGCAGGCCGCCGGTGGCGTGGACGATGGGGACCGCGCCATAACGCAGGCTGTACATCTGGTTCAGGCCGCAGGGCTCGAAGCGCGAGGGCATCAGGAACAGGTCGGATCCCGCCTCGATGCGGTGGGACAGGGCCTCGTCATAGCCGATGAAACAGGCCGCCTGGCCCGGATAGCGTAGCGCCATGTCGCGCACGGCATGCTCGATGGCCTTGTCGCCAGTGCCCAGCATCACCAGTTGCGCGCCGCGGGCGATGAGGCCATCGGCCACCGACAGCACCAGATCCAGCCCCTTCTGATGGGTCATGCGGGCGATCAGCCCGAACAAGGGCGCGTCGGCCTTTTCCGTCAGCCCCATCTCTTTTTGCAGGGCGCGCTTGCATTTCTTTTTGCCGGACGGCGCCCGCTGGGAATATTCCGCGTTCAGAAACAGGTCGGAAGAAGGGTTCCACTCGGCGGCGTCGATGCCGTTGAGGATGCCCGTGAGCCGGTCCTTGCGCGTCGCCAGCAGCCCCTGCATGCCCATGCCCAGGGGTTCGTGCTGGATCTCCTGGGCGTAGCTTGGGGACACGGTGGTGAGCCGGTCGGCATAGAACAGACCGGCCTTGAGGAAGGAGAGGTTGCCGTAGTACTCCACCCCTTCCACATCGAAGCACCATGCCGGCAGGTCCAGGTCATGCAGCATGTCGGGCGGGAAGATGCCCTGGTAGGCCAGGTTGTGCACGGTCATCAGGCTGGGAACGGCGGCGCCCATGAAGTTCAGATAGGCCGGGGCCAGGCCAGACTGCCAGTCGTTGCAGTGCAGCACCTCGGGACGCCATTCCAGCGGCGATGCCGGGCTGGCCAGGATGGCCGCCGCCTTGGACAGCAGGGCGAAACGCCAGGCGTTGTCGGGGTGGTCCTGGCCGTGGAGATCCTGATAGGGGCCGCCGGGTCGCTGGTATGCGGCGGGCGCATCCAGGACATAGAGCGGCGTCCCGCTTTTCGGGCTGGTTCCTTGCAGCAATTGCGCGGTGAAGCCGCGCGGCAGGCCCGTGAGTTCGGCCACCGGGGTCAGGTCGGTCACGGCGGCAAGGACTTGCGGGTAGCCGGGCAACAGCATCCGGCAGTCGATGCCGATCTCGCGCAATGCACCGGGCAGCGCGCCGGACACATCGGCCAGGCCGCCGGTCTTGATGAGCGGTACGGCCTCGGAAGTTACAAAAAGCGCACGCATGAAAAGAGTTCCTCTGTCAGGCCCGCACCGCAGGGGCGGTGCAGGTCGGGATGGCGGGGCGGAGGCATATTAGAACTGGCTAAAGTCTCCCTGATTATTGCCGATATGCCTGTCACGAAACCTACCTGGAGTGCGTTCCATGGACGTGAAGCTGTCGTTAAAACTCTGGCTTTCCACTGTGGCCTCGATGGCAGCTTTGTTGGTGTGCGTGCTGGTGGGCTGGGCTGCGGTGGATATCGCGCAGGAGGCCATGGCCGCGGCTCCGGGGAAATCCGCGCTGAATGCCAGCCGGCTGGAGACCTTGAACATGATTTTGTGGGGGGTGGCTTTTATGGCGCTGGTGGCCTGGCCCGCCGTTGCCGCCGTGGTGGTGCGCTCTTTTGTCGGGCCCTTGAACGAGGCGGTGGCGGCCTCCAGGGCCATTGCCGCGTTCGATCTTTCCTACCCCATCCCCCAGGGCGGGCGCGACGAGGTGGGTGAACTGCTTATCCAGTTCGCCATCATGCGCGACAGTCTCAAAAGCGCTGCGGCCAGCATCCAGCAGGACACCCGACGTCTGGATCAGGTTTCCAACACCCTGGCCGGCGCCAGCCGGAACGCCGCCCAGGCCAGCGAACAGCAATCCGAAGCGACGGCGGGCATGGCCGCTTCCGTGGAACAGCTCTCGGTTTCCATTGACCAGGTGAAGGAGCACGCCGACGACGCCGACCGGGTGGCCCGCGCCTCGGGAGAGGCGTCCAGGGAAGGGGGCGAGGTCATTCACCACGCGGCGGACGAGATTGGCCGCATCGCGGAGGCGGTCAACGGTTCCGCCAGCGTGATTCGTGAGCTGGAGGGCTATTCCAACGAGATCAGCGCCATCGTCAACGTGATCAAGGAGATCGCGGACCAGACCAACCTGCTGGCGCTGAATGCGGCGATCGAGGCCGCCCGAGCCGGGGAGGCGGGACGTGGGTTCGCGGTGGTGGCGGACGAGGTGCGCAAGCTGGCGGAACGCACCGCCAACTCCACCCAGCAGATCACCGGCATGATCGAGAAGGTGCAACAGGGAGCGCGCCGCGCGGTGACCGAGATGGAATCCGGTGTGCGACGGGTGGCGGACGGGGTAAAGCTTGCCCACCAGGCCGGCGATTCCATTTCCGCCATACAGAGCGCCTCGGCGCGGGTGCTGCATGCGGTAGCCGACATCAATCAGGCGCTACAGGAACAGAGCGCCGCCGCGCGTCAGATCGCCCAGAACGTGGAACGTGTGGCGCGCATGACGGAGCAGGGTGCGAATTCCAGCCAGCAGGCTGAAACGGTGGCGGGAGAGGTGGATCGCCTCTCCGCTGAACTGAAGGCCTTGGGCGAACGCTTCAAGGTTTGAGGTAGACGAACCCTTCCCTGGCCTGGAGCTTGCCCACCTCGGCCACGCCCGAGGGCACCACCTGGGCCTCCATGATGACTGCGTCGTCATCCAGCTTGCGGCCCTTCAGGGTGTTGCGGCAGACGCGGAATTCCACGCCCTTTTCCTTCAGGCCGGCCACCTGGGCCTGGTAGGAGCCTTTGTCATCCTTGGCGTCGTTGAGCAGGAAGTCGATGCCCTTGCCATGGGTCACCACTACGATCTTGGCCTCGGGACTGGCGCCGAGGTGGTTCTCGATGTTGCGCATGGCCATGCGGGCGATGCTGGTGTCGGTGACGTGATAGAGCACCTTTTCCTGCACGGCCTGCTCGACGGCGGGCTGGGTTTTGGCGGCGAAGACGGGGGAAGCGGCGAGCAGGGCCGCGAGGAGCAGACTCGATACAGCGTATTTCATGGCGGATTCCTCTCTCAAAACAAGCTCAGGGTTGAGAGGAGGAGTGTGACGCCTGACCATGCGCCCCCGGCTGGTACATCCCGGCCAGGGGCGAGACTCAATCGGACTACTTCCCGCGCGCCGCCTCGCGTTTCGCCGCAATGCGCATGCGCAGGGCGTTCAACTTGATGAAGCCGCCCGCGTCCTTCTGGTCGTAGGCGCCGGCGTCGTCTTCGAAGGTGGCGATGGTGGAATCGAACAGGGAGTCCGATTTGGAATCGCGCCCGACGACGATGACGTTGCCCTTGTAGAGCTTGAGCCGCACCACGCCGTTGACGTTGGCCTGGGTGTGGTCGATCAGCACTTGCAGTGCGCGCCGCTCCGGGCTCCACCAGTAGCCGTTGTAGATCAGGCTGGCGTAGCGCGGCATGAGGTCGTCCTTGAGGTGGGCGACCTCGCGGTCCAGGGTGATGGATTCGATGGCGCGATGGCCCTTGAGCAGGATCGTGCCGCCGGGGGTTTCGTAGCAGCCGCGCGACTTCATGCCGACGTAGCGGTTTTCCACCAGATCCAGTCTGCCGATGCCGTGTTTGCCGCCCAGTTCGTTGAGCTTCGCCAGCACCTCATGCGCCTTCATGGCCACGCCGTTGATGGCGGTCACGTCACCCTGCACATAGTCCAGGGTGAGGTATTCGGCCTGATCCGGCGCCTGTTCCGGCGACACGGTCCAGCGCCACATGTCTTCTTCCGCCTCGGCGTTGGGGTCTTCCAGGTGGCGGCCTTCGTAGCTGATATGCAGCAGGTTGGCGTCCATGGAATAGGGCGAACCGCCCTGGCGGTGCTTCATGTCGATGGGGATGGCGTGGGTCTCGGCGTAGGCGAGCAGCTTCTCGCGCGAGAGCAGATCCCACTCGCGCCAGGGGGCGATGACCTTGACGTCCGGTTTGAGCGCGTAGGCGCCCAGCTCGAAACGCACTTGATCGTTGCCCTTGCCGGTGGCCCCGTGACAGATGGCGTCGGCGCCGGTGGCGTTGACGATCTCGATCAGGCGCTTGGCGATGAGCGGGCGGGCGATGGAGGTGCCCAGCAGGTACTCGCCCTCATACACCGTGTTGGCGCGGAACATGGGGAACACGAAGTCGCGCACGAACTCTTCGCGCAGGTCGTCGATGTAGATCTGTTCAGGCCGGATGCCGAATTGCAGCGCCTTGGCGCGCGCGGGTTCCAGTTCCTCGCCCTGGCCCAGGTCGGCGGTGAAGGTCACCACCTCGCACTGGTAGGTGTCTTGCAGCCACTTGAGGATGACCGAGGTATCCAGACCGCCGGAGTAGGCGAGCACTACTTTTTTGATGTCACTCATGATGCGTTGTCCAATTTACGGAAATTTCATACCGGCACGAGTGGGATGGGCTCATGCCTCGGTCTTGCCCAACAACAAATATTCCATCAGCGCCTTCTGCACATGCAGCCGGTTTTCCGCCTCGTCCCACACTACCGATTGCGGTCCGTCGATCACCTCGGCGCTGACCTCTTCGCCCCGGTGTGCGGGCAGGCAGTGCATGAACAGGGCGTCGGGACGCGCCACGCGCATCATGTCGGCGTCCACCATCCAGTCGGCGAAATCCTTCTGGCGCTCTTCGTTCTCGGCCTCGAAGCCCATGCTGGTCCACACGTCGGTGGTCACCAGGTCGGCGTCGCGGCAGGCCTCCATGGGATCGGCGAAGGATTCGAAATGGTCGGTGCCGAACAGATTGGCGCGCTCCGGCTCCACCTCGTAGCCGGGCGGGGTGGAGACGTGGACGTTGAAATCCAGGATCTCGGCGGCCTGCAACCAGGTGTTGCACATGTTGTTGGAGTCGCCCACCCAGGCCACGGTCTTGCCCCGGATGTCGCCGCGATGCTCGATGAAGGTGAACAGGTCCGCGAGGATCTGGCAGGGGTGGTACTCGTTGGTCAGGCCATTGATCACCGGCACGCGGGAGTGGGCGGCGAAGCGCTCGATGATCTCCTGCTCGAAGGTGCGGATCATGACGATGTCCACCATGCGCGAGATCACCTCGGCGGCGTCTTCCACCGGCTCGCCGCGGCCCAACTGGGTGTCGCGCGTGTTGAGGTAGATCGCCGAACCGCCCAACTGGTGCATGCCCGCTTCAAAGCTCAGGCGGGTGCGGGTGGAACTCTTCTCGAAGATCATCGCCAGGGTGCGGTCCGCCAGAGGGTGATAGGGCTGGTAGCGCTTGAAGCGCTCCTTGATCACCCGGCTGCGCGCAAATACATGGGTCAGCTCGTCCACGGACAGATCGCGGAATTGCAGGAAGTGCTTCACGGCCATGATGCGCACCTCAGGCCAGGAAGGCCCGTACCAGCCCCGCCAGTTGCTCGGTGAGCAGGGCCGCTTCGGCCTGGCCCATCACCAGGGGAGGCAACAGGCGGATGACGCTGTCCTGGGTGACATTGATGATCAGCTTCTGCGCCAGGGCCTGTTTCACCAGGTCGCCGCAGGGGCGATCCAGCTCGATGCCGATCATCAGACCCTGGCCGCGGATGTCGCGCACGCCGGCCACGCCCGCCAGCCGTTGGGCCATGTCCTGACGGATGAAGGCGCCGATCTCGGCGGCGTTGGCCAGCAGGCCGTCCTGCTCCATCACCTCCAGGGTGGTGAGCGCCGCCGTGCAGGCGAAGGGGCTGCCGCCGAAGGTGGAGCCGTGCTTGCCGGGCACAAAGGTGGCGGCCGCAACCCCGCGCGCCAGACACGCGCCCACGGGCACGCCGGAGCCCAAGCCCTTGGCCAGGGTCATCACGTCGGGAAGGATGTCGGTGTGCTGGAAGGCGAACCACTTGCCGGTGCGGCCTATGCCGGTCTGCACCTCATCCAGCATCAACAGCCAGGCGTTGGCGTCGCACAGGGCGCGCAGCTTCACCAGGTAATCCGCTTCGGGGATGTGTACGCCGCCCTCGCCCTGATAGGGCTCCACCAGCACGGCGACGATGTTCTTCTGCACCGCCAGCTTGGCCACCGCCTCGGCATCGCCGAAGGGCACGCGCACGAAGCCGGTCACCAGCGGCTCGAAGCCCGCCTGCACCTTGCGGTTGCCGGTGGCGGACAGGGTGGCCAGGGTGCGACCGTGGAAGCTGTGTTCCATCACCACGATGGCAGGGTTCTCGATGCCCCGGTTGTGACCGTACAGCCGGGCCAGCTTGATCGCCGCCTCGTTGGCCTCGGCGCCGGAGTTGCAGAAGAAGGCGCGGTCCAGCCCGGACAGGGCGCACAGACGATCCGCCAGGGTCTCCTGCTGCGGGATGCGATAGAGATTGGAGGTGTGGATCAGGCGACCCGCCTGCTCGCACAGGGCCTGGGCAAGGCGCGGATGGGCGTGGCCCAGGCCGTTCACGGCGATGCCGGCCAGGGCGTCCAGGTATTGGTCGCCGTTCTCATCGAAAAGCCAGCAGCCTGCGCCGCGCACGAAGGCGACGGGCTGCCGGGCATAGGTCTGCATCAGGTGGTCGGACATGGTTTCAATCCAGAAAAAAACTACGGCGGCCAAGGCCGCCGTGGGAGGTGCGAACATACCAAAAATCAATGGCTTCCGTAAGTTCTCCCATGCGGTGGAAGGGGATTGCGACAGGGCGCGCGCGCAACTCGTTCCTGGGGCGGCTCGGGGGGCGAGCCGGGGGTACGGCTCATTCCCCGTCCGGATAAGGGAAGCGGCAATGCCCGTAACGCACCGCAAGCACCCCCAGGGTGAGCAGCAGGATGGAGCCCGCCACGGTCAGCATCTGCCACATGTCCAGATTCTTCATATCCAGCACCAGATAGCGCGCCAGGGCGACGATGGCGATGTAGATGGGAAAACGCACGGGAAGCCGCCCGGACTGGAAGTACAGGCTCACCATGGCGAGGATCTCCAGGTACAGGAACATCAAGAGCAGGTCGGCCAGGGTCACCACGCCGGCGCGGGTCATGGTCATCACCTCGCCGAATCCGGCCAGGGTGGTGGCGATGGTGATGACCACCAGGCCGATGAATTCGACGAAGCCCAGCATGGACTCGGCGCGGCGGGTGAACTGGTTCTGGCGCATGGCTCTCTCCTTGGACGGGCGGGATTATGGCGGTGATGGCTGTTGGGGGCAGCCATAATGCGTTCCATTTTCCCGCCGATCCCCCATGCCCCCCGAACTCCTGATCCGTCGCCTGGGCCGCGTCGAGTACGAGCCCGCCTGGCGCGCCATGCAGACCTTCACCGCCGAGCGCACGGCGGACACCCCGGACGAGATCTGGCTGGTGGAGCACCCGCCCGTCTTCACCCTGGGGCAGGCCGGCAGGCGGGAACATGTGTTGACGGACATCGGCATCCCCATCGTCCCCATCGACCGGGGCGGCCAGGTCACCTACCACGGCCCCGGCCAGGTGGTGATCTACCTGCTGCTGGATTTGCGCCGGCGCGGCTATGGGGTCAAGGAGTTGGTGCGGCGCATGGAGCAGGCGGTGATCGACTGCCTGGCGGGCGAGGGCATCGCCGCGCAGCGCCAGGAGGGCGCGCCGGGCGTCTATGTGGCCGGGGCCAAGATCGCCGCCCTCGGGCTGCGCGTGCGCGGCGGGTGCAGCTACCACGGCCTGGCGTTGAATGTGGACATGGACCTGACGCCGTTCCGGGCCATCAATCCGTGCGGCTACGCGGGCATGGCGGTGACGCAGATGCGGGATCTGGGCGCATCCCCCACGCCTGCGGAGGCGGGCGACGCCCTGTTGACCCTTCTGGAACAAGGCCTGAAATAGAAAAAGGCGGGGAAATCCCCGCCTTTTTCGTTCCCGAAGCGCCGCTTAACGCTTGGCTTCGATGTTGGCGATCTCAGCAGCCAGCTCGTCCTGACCCTGCTTGGCCTTGAATTGCTGCCACAGGGCCTGGTCGTTGCGCATGCTGGTCTTGAGGGCTTCCTGGGCTTTTTGCTTGGTCTGCATGGGGTCCAGGCCCACCAGGACGTACATGGAGCCCTTGGAACTGGTGACGCTACGGAAGACGCGGGAACCTTCGATGGTCTCGGTGGTGATCAGCTTGGACACGCTGGTGTTGACCTTGTCCACCGTCTCGGAGGCGGCGGCGCCGGTGGTCTCCACGTACTGCTTGACCATGTTGGTCACCTTCACCTTCATCTGCTGCGCCAGGGTGACGCGGGCGGCGGCGGCGGCCTGATCCTTCATGAACTGGGGACCGGCGCCGGACTTCTCATGCATGCCCACGGCGGAAACGCTGACGCCTTCCACGGGCGCATCGCACACCCAGGCGGGCGCGGCTTCGCTCGGGCTGTCCGGGAAGGTGCAGTCCGGACGCGGTGCGGCGGCTTCCTTGGTGGACTTGCCGCCCCCCAGACAACCGCCCAGGGCCACGGCCAGCAGGGACATCAACAATGCGGTGCGAATCTTGGTCATGTGCTTCTCCTAGAAAAAACTGGAACTACGAATACCGCCCCCTTAGTGCGGGGCCTCCGATTAACTGTCCGGTCGGCTGACCGGAACGCCACGATTACTCCTTGCTGGGCGTGACCCAGACCCACAACACGCCGGTATCCGGGTCTGTCCACTTGGCGCGCAACGCCGCCTTTACATCCTGCTGCTTCACTTCCTCACGGATGTTCTTGTCCGACACGGTGGCGCTACGCCCGTCCGCCACGGTCTGCTGTACCAGATGCTCGCTGCTGATGGTCACCCCGTAACGCTTGGCGTATTCCTCCCGTGCACGGGTGATGGCCAGTTCCTCCTGGGCCTGACGTCCGCGCACATGAAAACCGGCGGAGGCGGAAACGCCGTCGCCGGGGTTGTCGATCCAGGCTGGACGCGCAACGGCCTTGGCCGCTTCCGGGCGGGTTCCTCCGTCCAGCGCGCATCCCGCAAGCAGGGCGGCGAACAGCAGGGCGATGATGGATTTCATGATGGCTTCCGCCTACTTGAGTTTGCGCATGAGGCCTTCAAACAGGCCCATCTCATGCTTCAGTTTCACCACGTCGCCCAGTCGCACCTGACGCGCCTTGGGGTCGTCCCCCGCCGAGACCCAGGACTCGTTCTCGGTGATGTGGCCGGTGATGGCGGCGTCCATGATCGGGACATCCTCGCTGGATACCTTTCCGGAAAGCGGGTTGGTGTGCTGGCGCACCGTGAAAATGCCCACCTTGGCGCCCGCCTGCGCGCCCTGGCGGCTGCCCAGCATGACCTTGAAGATGGTCTTGGCCCCGTCCACCTTCTTTTCGATCACATAGCCCTTGATGGTGAACTGGTTCAACAAGGCGGTGCGAGCGCCGCGCACGGCGTCCTCCGCCGCCCGGCGCACCATGGTCACGCCCTTGTCGTGGTTGCCGCCCTGGCTCGCGCCGGTGTCGCTGTCGCTGCCTTTGGCCGGCACGGTGGCGATCAGCACCAGGCTGGGAATCTGATAGATCTGGATGTTGGCGTTCACCTTGGCGCGGTGGGTGTAGGACGCGGGGATGGTGTAGACCTTGCCGTCCTTGCCCTTGTACTCGGTGGCAGGCACATATTCCGCCCCGTACTCGGCGTTGGTGATGGTGGAGCGGATGGCGTAGTTGGCCACCGCCGGGCCGCTGTATGTGCCTTCGCCCTTGGCGTCGGCCAGCATCACCTCATCCTTCAGGCGGCTGGCCAGAGTGCGATCCACGATCTCCGTGGCGCCGCCGCTCAGCAGGGTCTCGATGGTGCGCGAGAGGACGATGCCGGCCTGGGCCTGCCGCGCCAGATGCAGGTTGCCGTCATCCCCTTCAAAGACGATGACCTTGTTGGTCTGTTGGGCCAGGCTTTCCTTGGAAGGCAGCACATCCGCCTCCAGCAGGGAGGCATTCTTGTACTTGCCCAGATCCAGATCGTTGCTGGCGCACCCCGCCAGGGCCAAGGCGGCGCAGAGTGCTGCGATGCCCGAAATCCGTTCCATCATGAATCGCTCCATCTGTCCGTTACGGACTCAATCCCTGAAACCCAGTCCCGCCACCGGCCCCGCCTCGCGCAGGGCCTCCAGCAGTTTCTGCACCGCCCCCTGGCGCGCGGCCCGGTGGTCCTTCACCGAGGCCCCGGACACCGCATAGGTCCGGCTTGCCAGGGTGCGTTCCTGCCCATCCCGCACGGTCAGGGCCACATTCAGCTTCACGATCTTGCTGCCGAACAGGTCTTCGGCGCGCTGGGAAGCGCTTACTTCGACGCTCGCACCGCCCGGTGCGCGCCCGGTGCGCATGCCGCTGTCGTTCACGAACTGGCCCACCGCCGCGGCCAGATCGCCGTCGTCGTAGCCGGAGCGGAGGTCGAACACCAGATTGCGCCCCGCCTGGACGCCCTGCTCCAGATATCCCTCATACCGGCGCAGGCGGTCTGCGCCCTTGAAGCCGGCGTCTGCGCCGGACAGCAACTGGGTGTAGCCGATGGCCTTTTCCAGGCCGGGCTGGGCGCGGCGCAGGGCGAGAAAGGCCTCAATCGGGGATTTGGCCTCCAGGCCCGCCACGGCGGCGTTCACGGCGGCGTCGGCATTGTCCAGCTTGGCCTGGGTGTCGCGCAGGAAGGCCAGACGGTCCACCTTCACCAGCGCGTAGAAGCCCTGCGGCGAGGGGGCGGTCTTGTCCACGGCGAAGTGGCTGAACTCGGTTTTCTGCACCTCTTCCGAGACCCGCGACCGGGCCTGACGATCCACCGTGTCGTTGCGCACGGAGACCTTGTTCTCCAGGCTGCCGGAGATGCTGACGCGGAGTTTTGCGGCCACATCCTTGAGGGCGGCGCGGCGCGCGGCGTCCAGCTCCGGACCCTCACCCACGCCCCAGTACCACTCGGAACTGTCCTTGGGCGGCGAGAGCACCCAGGAAGGCGCGGCAGCCACGGGCTCCGCTGACTTCTTGGACAGGGTCAGACAGCCTGAGAGGGAAAGGAGAAGCAGGAGCGCCAGCAGTATTGGTTTACGCATGTTCGTCATGTTCGTGGCCCGGGGCCGGGATTATCACAGTCTTGCCAACACAATTCGTACACCGTTTGCGGCTGCTCCTTGCCGGCGACCTGTATTTCTCCAAGCGGGCGGCAGGGCAGCGCATCCTTGACCTGTCGCCAGGTCGATTCGCCGATCACCACATCCACCCCAAGCTTCTTGGTGGCGCTTTCGAAGCGGGATGCCAAGTTCACAACATCCCCTATCGCAGTGTAGTTAAAGCGTATGGAGGAACCAAGGTTGCCGACGATGGCCGGGCCGGTGTTGATGCCGATGCCGGTGCGCAGCGCAGGGCCGCCGATGCGCGCCAGATCCGCGTTGATGGCTCGTTGCGCGTACTGCATGGCGACGGCGGCGCGGCAGGCGGCCAGCGCATGGTCGGGCTGGTCCAGGGGGGCGTTGAACAGGGCCATGATGGCGTCGCCGATGTACTTGTCCAGGGCGCCGCCCTGCGCGAACACCGCCTCGGTCATGGGCTGGAAATAGCGCGCCATGATCTCGGCCAGGCGCTCCGGCGCCACCCCCTCGGACATGGAGGTGAAGCCGCGGATGTCCGAGAACAGCACGGAGATCTCCTTCTTCTCCCCGCCCAGACGGAGTTGTTCCGGGTTTTCCACGATGCGGCTCACCAGCCCCGGCGGCAGGTAGGTGGAGAAGGCCAGCCGCAGCTTTTCCGTGTGCTGGCGCGAATGCGACAACAGGGCGGTCTCCAGCAGCAACGCCGAGAGGCCGATGGCCGCCAGGAGATACGCACTCTCCAGCCACACCCCGGCCAGGAGATAAAGCAGCAGGCCCGCCCCCCAGGCAGCCCCCGCCAGCGCCAGGTACAGCCCCGCCCGCACCAGGATGTTGCGCACCCAGGCCATGGGCGCCACCAGAGTCAGCACCAGCGCCAGCGCCCCGGCCATGGCGACGGGGCCGATCTCCCGCAGGGTGTGGCCGTCCAGCACGTTGGCCATGAAGGTGGCGTGCAGCAGCGCCCCCGGATACTGGCCCAGCGGCGTGGCGCGGATGTCGGTGACGCCCGCCTCGGTCACGCCCAGCAGCACGATCTTGCCGACCAGGGAGGCAGGGTCGAAACCCGGTGCGAACAGGTCGGCGAAGGACATCAGCCGAAAGCGGGTCTCAGGGTAGAAGTTGAGGCGGGTGAAGCCGCGTTCGTCCAGGCGCACCCTGCGCTCGGCAAAGTTGAGCGTGTGCGCATTCAGGTCCGCCTCGGTATCCAGAAACACCTGTAGCGACTGCACCCCCAGGCTGGGCTGCACCATGCCCAGCAGCAGGAAGGCGGCGGGGTAGTGGCGGAAGCGTTCGTCGTGGTCCGGCAGGGTGTTGAGCGAGGCCAGGGCCGCCTGCCCCGCCAGAATCTCCGGAATCGACAGTTCCACCACGCGGCTTTCCACCAGACGGGCGTCCTGCACCCGGGTCAGGGCGGAATTGGCCAGCCGGTCCAGCTCCGCAGCGCCGGGCTGGCTGGGGCGCACGCCATTGAGCAGAAAGCCGCCCACCGCCGTGGTGCGTCCAAACGAGGCCGCCAGGGCGCGGTCTTTTGCCGCTTCGGTCGGTTCCGAGAACACCATGTCCAGGGCGATCACGCGCGCCTGGGCCAGACGATCCATGCCTTGGGCGATCACATCACGCGGCCACGGCCAGCGCCCAAAGCGCTTCACCGCGTCGTGATCCACCGCGATGAACACGATG
The DNA here is from genome assembly GCA_016219425.1 of Betaproteobacteria bacterium. GTDB lineage: Bacteria > Pseudomonadota > Gammaproteobacteria > Burkholderiales > Thiobacillaceae > PFJX01. The sequence goes on from JACRNB010000005.1 coordinate 99,215, forward strand.
TCCTGGCTGGGGGTATGGGGGTTGAAACGGTAGTAGGTATCGCTCACCGCGCTGGACAGGCTGCCGACGGGGCCGGGCTGCCAGTGAAACAAGGCCGTCAGCGCGGCGCACAACAAGGCCAGCAGACCGCCCAGGCGCAAGGCTTCCGGGCGGGTCAGGGGAAGGTTCAATGCCGATCCTTCAATGCAGATCCAGCCAGACGCGCAGGTCTTCCAGTTGGCGGGCCGATTCACCCGCGATGGCGCGTTCCACGGCGATATGGCCGCTGATGGCCAACTCCCTGCCGGCCTGGAGGGTCATGTTCTCCACATAGGCGACGAATTCCCGCTCGGTCTGGGCCTTGTAGGCCTCAAAGGCGGCCTTTTCACGTTCCACGCCTTCCTGGGCCTGGCGCTTGTAGGCCTCGAAATCATTTTCCTGCGCGCGCGCCGCCGCCTTCTCGCGGTACAGGCCCAGCGGCCCCTGGGTGCTGCGCACGTCCACCACGCCCTGATCCAGCACCACGCTCACGCCCTCGGCCTGGTCGCGCACCAGAAAGCGGGTGCCCTTCACGCCGATCACCGAGAGCCGCGTCGCCACATGCACCGACTGACCGGCGCGGCGCTTCTGCACCTCGTACAGGGCCTGGCCCTTGGCCAGCCCGGCCAGCCCCGCACCCTTGAACAGGGCCACGCTGTCCCGATCCACCGCCACGCTGAAGCGGCCATTGGCGATCAACGCCCGTCCGGCAAAGGTGTGCACTTCATCCCCCGCGCACAGCGGGCTGGGCGCCTGGCCGGGGCTGCGTTTCAACACCCCGCGCGCGGGCTTGATGCTGACCTGGCCTTCGTAACTGGTGATGCTCGCCACCACGTCGCAGGCGGGTTGGGCCGCGGCGGAGGCGGCGAACAGGCAAAGCGCCGCCAGGAAAACGGAACGGAATCGTTGGGTCATCTGCAAGCTCCCCTGTGCTTCATCAATGGCCGTTGGTCCTTACCCCAGCCGGAGGCGCAGGCTCGACCGGGGGCGTCAGCTTTTCTTTCAGGCTGCGCTTCAGGTCTTCCTCCAACTGGCGGATCAGCTTGTCCATGTACACCGCGCTCTCGCGCTTCATGCGCGCCAGCACCACTTCCAGCTTGAACGCCAGGTCCGGCGGCAGGATCACCTCATCCCCCTTGAAGGAGGCCACCACGGAATCCTTCATGTACTGGAACAGCAGGTCGAGTTCCTCTTCCGTGAAGGTGTTGCGCAGGCTCTTGCCCAGGTCGGACAAGGTCGGGCCCGCAGGCGCCTGGGGCGCGGCGGCAGGCGGCGGCGCAACCACGGCGGGAGGTTTTGCCGGCGTCTGGCCCTGTAGCAGCGGGGGCGAGGGGGGCGTTGGCAGGTACGGGTTCTGGGCCTGGGCGGGCGGTTGCAGCACGGGCGCCTGGAGGCTGGGCTGATAACCCTGTTGCACCGGCTGCGGCGTCAGCAGGTAGTACGGCCAGTACTGCTGCGCCTGGGCCGGGAGGGCCAGGGGGATGAACAGGAGAAGGGACAGGCGCACGCGCTTCATGGACAACCTCAAACCTAGTGATAGACCCGATCACTCCAGGGCGACAACCGTAACCCCGGTCTTGAAGGGAAACAGCGCCTGGGGTCGGATGGGGCCGGGCCAACTATAACAAAGCCCCAAAACGCCCAAGTTTCGTACCAAAGTTTGCTACGAATGGCGTCGGTCATCAGGTGCCGCAGAAGGTGCGGAATTCCGCCATGAATGCGCCCGATGCGGGCTCGGCGTAACGGGCCAGGGCCGGGTCTTCGTCAAAGGGCTGCCGCAGGGCGTGCAGCAATTGCTCGAAGAGCGTCAGGTCGCCCTCGTCCGAAGCGGCGGCCAGGGCCTCTTCCACGCGATGGTTGCGCGGGATCAGCCAGGGGTTCGTCCGGCGCATGCGCGCAGCGCGATCCTGCACGGCAGGTTCAGCGGCGCAGCGCTCGCGCCAGCGTTGCAGCCAGCGCTCCAGCCCCGGCTGGCCGGCGAACAGGGCGCGCAGAGGGGCTTCATTCCCCTCCGCCGCATCCGCCAGCCGCCGCCAGGCCAGGGTGAAATCCACCTGCTGGGCGTGCAGCAGGTCCAGCCAGCTTTCCCCCAGGGCGGCATCGTCGTCCCCTGGGCCGGACAGCCCCAGCTTGGCGCGCAACCCGGCCAGCCAGTGGTGCTGGTAGCGCGCCGGGAAGGCGTCGATGACCTCTGTGGCCAGCTCGATGGCCTGGCCCTCAGCCTCGGCCAACAGGGGCAACAGGGTCTCGGCCAGACGGGCCAGATTCCAGCGGGCGATGCGCGGCTGCGCCTGGTAGGCGTAGCGACCCATCTCGTCGATGGAACTGAACACCGCGCCGGGGTCGTAGGCCTCCATGAAGGCGCAGGGGCCGTAGTCGATGGTCTCGCCGGGGATGCCCATGTTGTCGGTGTTCATCACGCCATGGATGAAACCCACATGCATCCACCGTGCGATGAGCGCGGCCTGCCGCTCCGCCACGGCGCGGAGAAAGCCCAGGTAGCGGTTCGCGGCCTCCTGGCATTCCGGCTCATGGCGGGCGATGGCGTAATCCGCCAGTTGCCGCACCTGCTCCAGGGAACCATGGGCAGAGATGTACTGAAACGTGCCCACCCGCAGATGGCTGGCGGCCACCCGGGTCAGGACCGCGCCGGGCAGCGTGCGCTCGCGGAACACCGCCTCGCCGGTGGCCACCACCGCCAGGGCGCGAGTGGTGGGAATGTCCAGGGCGTGCATGGCCTCGCCCATCAACACCTCCCGCAGCATCGGCCCCACCGCCGCCTTGCCGTCGCCATTGCGGGAAAAGGGCGTGCGCCCCGAGCCCTTCAACGCGATGTCGCGGCGCAGGCCGTGGCGGTCGATCACCTCCCCGATCAGTAGCGCCCGACCATCCCCCAACTGGGGCGAGAAATGCCCGAACTGGTGTCCCGAATAGGCCTGGGCGATGGGCTGCGCGCCAGCGGGCAGGGCGTTGCCGGAAAACAGGGCCGCCAGGGCGGCGTCATCCTGGCCGGCAAGGCCCAGCCGTAATTCCTCGGACAGGCTGTGGTTGAAGAACAGCAGCAGCGGCGCGCGCACAGATGCGGGCTGGCACGGCGCGTAGAAACCGGGCAGCTCGCGGGCGTAGGTGTGGTCGAAGGGGAGGGAAGTAATCGGCATCGGCGAGGCCGCACTTCAGGCGCGGACAGTGGACGGATGGGGAAGAGCTTGGGGCCGACAGGGCAGGAATTCCACCCCAAGGCGAGTGGGGAAACCCTACAGACCGATACGCGCCAATCTGAAGCGGAAGAGGCTGCCGTGGTCTGAACTCGCGCGCAAGTACAAACGGCCCGGCTGCCTGTGGGCAACCGGGCCGTGCTGGCGGGCGTGTCTGTCAAACCTTGTGATAAACCTCCGCCCCCTGCTGCACGAACTCCACCGACTTCGTTTCCATCCCCTTCTCCAGCGCCTCGTTCTCACTGATGCCCTGTTTCGCCGCGAAATCCCGCACGTCCTGGGTGATCTTCATGGAGCAGAAGTGCGGCCCGCACATGGAGCAGAAGTGGGCGACCTTGGCGGAGTCTTTCGGCAGGGTCTCGTCGTGGAATTCGCGCGCTTTGTCCGGGTCCAGGCCCAGGTTGAACTGGTCGGCCCAGCGGAATTCGAAGCGCGCCTTGCTTAGGGCGTTGTCGCGGATCTGGGCACCGGGGTGGCCCTTGGCCAGATCGGCGGCGTGGGCGGCGAGCTTGTAGGTGATGATGCCTTCCTTCACATCATTCTTGTCCGGCAGGCCCAGGTGCTCCTTGGGGGTGACGTAGCAGAGCATGGCGGTGCCGTACCAGCCGATCTGGGCCGCGCCGATGGCGCTGGTGATGTGGTCGTAGCCGGGGGCGATGTCGGTGGTGAGCGGCCCTAGCGTGTAGAAGGGGGCCTCGTCGCACCACTCCAGCTCCTTCTCCATGTTCTCCTTGATGAGGTGCATGGGCACATGGCCGGGGCCTTCGATCATCACCTGCACATCGTGCTTCCAGGCCACCTGGGTGAGTTCGCCCAGGGTCTTGAGTTCGCCCAGTTGGGCCTCGTCGTTGGCGTCGTAGATGGAGCCGGGGCGCAGGCCGTCGCCCAGGCTGAAGGCCACGTCATAGGCCTTCATGATTTCGCAGATTTCCTCGAAGCGGGTGTAGAGGAAGCTCTCCTTGTGATGCGCCAGACACCACTTGGCCATGATCGAGCCGCCCCGGCTGACGATGCCGGTCATGCGCCCGGCGGTCATGGGCACATAGCGCAGCAGCACCCCGGCGTGGATGGTGAAGTAGTCCACCCCCTGTTCCGCCTGCTCGATCAGGGTGTCGCGGAACATCTCCCAGGTGAGTTCCTCGGCGCGGCCATCCACCTTTTCCAGGGCCTGGTAGATGGGCACGGTGCCGATGGGCACCGGGCTGTTGCGGATGATCCACTCGCGCGTCTCGTGGATGTTCTTGCCGGTGGAGAGGTCCATCACCGTGTCGCCGCCCCAGCGGATGGACCAGGTCATCTTGTCCACTTCCTCGTTGATGGAGGAACCCAGAGCGGAGTTGCCGATGTTGGCGTTGATCTTCACCAGGAAGTTGCGCCCGATGATCATGGGCTCGGCCTCCGGGTGGTTCACATTGCAGGGGAGGATGGCGCGGCCCCGCGCGATCTCGGCGCGCACGAATTCGGGGGTGATTTCGTTCGGGATGGCGGCGCCGAAGTTCTGGCCGGGGTGCTGGCGGCCCATGAGCCGGGCCAGTTTTTCGCCCTGGGGGCCGGAGGCGCGCAGGCTTTCCAGGTACTCGTTCCGGCGCAGGTTTTCGCGGATGGCGACGTATTCCATCTCCGGGGTGATGAGGCCTTGGCGGGCGTAGTGCATCTGCGAAACATTCATCCCCGCCCTGGCGCGACGCGGCTGGCGGTGCAGGCCAGGGAAGCGCAGGCGGGAGAGGTCGGCGATGTTGGCGCGCTGACGACCGTATTCAGAAGACAGACCGGCCAGCACCTCGGTATCGCCGCGCTCCTCGATCCAGGTCTGGCGCAGGGCGGGCAGGCCCTGGCGGATGTCGATGCGCGCCGCCGGGTCGGTGTAGGGGCCGGAGCAGTCATAGACATAGATGGGCGGATTCTTCTCCCCCCCCATGCCGTCCGAGGTGTCGGCCTGACTGATCTCGCGCATCGGAACCTGGATGTCGGGGCGGGAGCCCTGCACATGGATCTTGCGCGAATTGGGCAGGGGCTGGATGGCGGCCTCGTCCACCTGGGCGGTGGCGGCGAGGAAGGTGCCCAACTTCTGGGGATTTGCATTCATGGAGCGCTCCAAACAAGACAGGGAGCGGGGCCGTTGGCCGCTACGCTTCCCTACGCCGGCATGACCCGGACAGGTTCCAAGGGTGTGATCTCAGCCGTCCTGCGCGCTGCCGACGGCACCCCTACGTGGGGCCGGAAACTAGCCCAAACGGGGGGGCATTACAAGCGCGGCGGCGGCAGGGTTTAGCCCCAAACCCAGGACCATGGTCAGCTCCCAATTCCTTCGCCATCCGCCTGCGCCCTGACGAACTAAAGAAAGCCCGTAACGTGTCGATAAGAATTTGCTGATATACGAAACAGCCAGGCCGGCTTGTCTTGCCTGGTCATGTTTTTCTCACTCCTGGGGGTCATCATGTTCGACAACTTCACGATCACTGCGCGCCTGTGGCTGGTGTCGTTCCTGGCTGGGGCGCTGTTCTTCATTTCCATCCTTTCCGGCTGGGCCGGCTTGCAGATGGCGCGGGATTCCCTCAAGGCCGTGTATGAAGACCGCGCCGTATCCCTGCACCACCTCAGCCTCATCCAGCAGCTCATCGACGCCAACTACGCGCATGTCCTGAGCGGATTTCAGCACGACCCCTCCGGCGCCCTGCATGGCGTGCATGACCACCCCCTCAGCCTGCACACCAACGCGGTTCACGCCAGCAAGCAGAGGATTGATGACGTCTGGAAGAAGTACATGGAGCGCCGCCTGAACGATGAAGAGACGCGCCTGGCGACGGATTTCATCGAAAAGCGCAAGGCATGGGTCGCGCCGATGTTGCAAGCGGTGGCCGCCCTGGAGCGGGGCGACTACCGTCCTGACACGGTGGCCGCCTTCCTGAAGGCCGGACGCGAGCAACGCATGGCCGCCGCCGAGGCCCTGGAGGCCCTGATGCGCCTGCAGGAACGCGCGGCCAAGGAGGAATACCTGGCCGCGGAGCGGCGCTTCGACCTGAACCGCATCCTGTTTGGCGTACTGGTGCTGATTGGCGTGGCGGGCGTGCTGGGGATCACCTGGCTCACCATCCGGCGCATCACCACCTCCCTGCGCGAGGCCGGCGCCTTCGTGGAGGCCATCGCCTCCGGCGATCTGACGCGCGAGGCGCGCATTCACGGGCGGGATGAACTGGGCCGGATGATGGAACAGCTTGGCGGCATGCGCGCCAGCCTGCGCGACCTCATCGGCGCCCTGCACGGCAAGGTGGAGCGGCTCAACCGTTCGGCGGGCGATCTCACGGACGCCGCCCGGCGCAGCGCCCAGGCCAGCGAAAACCAGTCCGAGGCGGCATCCAGCATGGCGGCCTCGGTGGAACAGCTTTCCGTCTCCGTGGATCAGGTGGAGGAACACGCGCGGGACGCACGCGGCATCACCGCCCAGTCCAGCGGGCAGTCGGAAGAGGGCGGACGCATCATTCACGAGGCGGCGGGCGAGATGCGGCGCATCGCCGACGCGGTGAACGCCACCGCCGTCACCATCCGCGAGCTGGAGGGCTTCTCCGGCCAGATCTCCGGCATCGTCAAGGTGATTCGCGACATCGCCGACCAGACCAACCTGCTTGCCCTCAACGCCGCCATCGAGGCCGCCCGCGCGGGGGAACAGGGGCGCGGCTTTGCCGTGGTGGCGGACGAGGTGCGCAAGCTGGCCGAGCGCACCGGCAAATCCACGCAGGAGATCACGGAGATGATCGGCAAGATCCAGCAGGGCACCCAGCGCGCGGCGCAGGAAATGGAGGCGGGCGTGGGGCGGGTCAACGAAGGCGTCACCCTGGCGCAGCGCGCGGGGGATTCGGTCATCAGCATCCGCGGCAGCGGAGAGCAGGTATTGCAGGCGGTGGACGACATCACCCTGGCCCTGCGCGAGCAGTCCGTGGCGGCGCGGGACATCGCCCAGAAGGTGGAGCGCATCGCCCAGGGCGCCGAGTCGAACAGCGCCAGCGTGGCCCAGACCGCCGCCGCCGCGCATGACCTGGAGGCGCTGGCGAGTGAACTGCAAACCCTGGCGGGGCGCTTCCGGGTGTAGTCCGCGGCGGGGTTTATGATGCGTCGCACCACCTCTGCCGACGTCCGTCATGAAACCGTATATAGCGCTGAGTCTTTTGCCGTTGCTGGCCGCCTGTGGAGACAAACCCGCCCCGCCGTCGCCCCAGCCCCGCGTCGTCCTCGCCTTTGAGGTCCGGGCCGGGGCGGGCGCCACCGTATCCGAGTATTCCGGCGAGGTGCGCGCCCGGCACGAGGCGGCCCTGGGCTTCCGGGTTGGCGGCAAGCTGGTGGAACGGCGCGTGGAGGTGGGCGACCGCGTTGCCGCCGGGCAGGTGCTGGCGCGGCTGGATGCCGGCGATTTGAGCCAATCCCAGCGCGGGGCCGAGGCCCAGCAGGCGGCGGCGGAGGCGGAAGTGCGCTTCGCCCGCGCCGAGTTGGAGCGCTATCGCGGCCTGCATACCCAGAAGTTCGTCAGCCAGGCCGCCCTGGAGGCCAAGGAGACCGCACTCAAGGCCGCCGAGGAAAAGCTTCGCGCCGCCGGCGCCCAGGGCGTCATCGCCCGCAACCAGACCACCTATGCCGACCTGTCCAGCGACCGGCCCGGCGTGGTGGCCGCCGTGTTGGCGGAGGCGGGCCAGGTGGTGGCGGCGGGCCAGCCGGTGCTGCGGGTGGCCCAGGGCGGGGAACGGGAGGTGGTGATCGCCCTGCCGGAGAACCGGGTGGCGGAGGCGGCCCCAGGCGTTGCGGCCCGGGTGACCCTGTGGGCGTTGCCGGACAAGGCGTACCAGGGACGGGTGCGGGAGGTTGCACCCCAGGCGGACGCCATCACCCGCACCTATGCGGCGCGGGTCGCCATTACCAATGCCGATGCCCAGGTGCGTCTGGGCCAGACCGCGCGGGTGCTGTTCCAGGGCGGCAAGCCGGAGGGCAAAACCACCCTGCTGCCATCCGGGGCCGTATTCCAGAAGGACAAGCAGGCGGCGGTGTGGGTCATCGCCGCCGATGGCCGGGTGCATCTGCGCCCGGTGCAGGTGTCGGCCTGGCGCGAGGACGGCGCGGCGGTGAGCGCGGGTGTGAGCGAAGGCGAACGCATCGTCGCCGCCGGGGCCTACAAGCTGATGGAAGGCGAGACGGTGCGGGTGGCGGACGGGAGGCGGCCATGACCGCCGCCGCCTTTCCCCCTCTCCCTCCGGGAGAGGGCCGGGGTGAGGGAGCGGCGGTGAATGAGCGGTGTGGGCCGGGCGGGCGTTGCTCCGTCATCGCTACCTGGGACGGCGAGGGCGATGCCGCGGTGAATTGGCGGAGTGGGTCGGGCGGGCGTTGCTCCCTCACCCCCCCGCCCCTCCCCCGGCGGGGGAGGGGAGCTAAACCATGAGCGGCTTCAACCTCTCCGCCTGGTCTTTGCGCCATGGCAGCCTCATGGCCTACCTCATGGTGGTGCTGTCCATCGCCGGGGTGCTCGCTTACTTCAACCTGGGGCGTTCCGAAGACCCGGATTTCACCGTCAAGACCATGGTGATTCGTTCCTTCTGGCCCGGCGCTTCCGCCACCGAGGTGGAGCAGCAACTGACCGACCGCATCGAAAAAAAGCTCCAGGAACTGCCGTATCTCGACTATCTGCGCAGCTACTCGAAACCCGGCGAATCCATGGTGTTCGTGGAGGTCATTGATTCCACCCCGCCCAAGGTGGTGCCGGAGATGTGGTACCAGGTGCGCAAGAAGCTCAACGACATCCGCCACACCCTGCCCGCCGGGGTGCAGGGGCCGTTCCCCAACGACGAGTTCGGCGACACCTTCGGCAACATCTACGCCCTTACGGGAACCGGCTACCCCCTGGCGGAACTGCGGCGTCAGGCGGATCGCATGGCGCTCACCCTGCACCACGTCCCCGGCGTGGCCAAGGTGGACCTGCTGGGGGTGCAGGACGAGCGCATCTGGGTCGAGATGTCCGCCGCCAAGCTGGCCAGCCTGGGCCTGGACCCGCGCCTGATCCAGCAGACCCTGGCGGCCCAGAACGCCATGACCCCCTCCGGCTATGTGGAGACGGGCGCTGACCGGGTGCGCATTGAGGTCACCGGCAGCTTCGACTCGGTAGAGGCCATCCGCGCCATCGGCATCCGCGCCGGCGAGCGGCTGTTCAAGTTGGGGGACGTGGCCAGGGTCTGGCGCGGCTATGCCGATCCGCCCCAGCCCCGCTTCCGCTGGCAGGGTCAGGAGGGCATCGGTATCGCCGTTTCGATGAAACGGGGCGGCAATGTGCTGGATCTGGGCCGGGGCCTGGCCGAAGCCACAGCGCGGATGCGCGCCGAACTGCCGGTGGGGCTGGAACTGCATCAGGTGGCGAACCAGCCGGAGGTGGTGCAACGGGCCACCAAGGAGTTCATGAGCAGCCTGCTGGAGGCCGTCGCCATCGTCCTGGCGGTGAGCTTTTTGTTCCTGGGCTGGCGCACCGGGCTGGTGGTGGCCTTGTCCATCCCCCTGGTGCTGGCGCTCACCTTCTTGTTCATGAAGCCCGCCGGCATCGACCTGCAACGCATCTCCCTGGGCGCGCTCATCATTGCCCTGGGGTTGCTGGTGGACGACGCCATCATCGCGGTGGAGATGATGGTGGTGAAGATGGAACAAGGCTGGGAGAAGGTAAATGCGGCCACGTTCGCATACACCTCTACTGCCTTCCCCATGCTCACCGGCACCCTCATCACCGCCGCCGGCTTTCTGCCCGTGGGCTTCGCCAAGAGCGCGGCGGGGGAATACACCTTCTCCATCTTCGCCGTGGTGGGCATCGCGCTGCTCACCTCCTGGGTGGTGGCGGTGCTGTTCACGCCTCTGCTGGGGGCGAAGCTGCTGAATCGGGAAAAGCTCATGGCCATCGCCGCCAAACACGGCGGCGACCCCTACGACGCCCCCTTCTACCGTCGCTTCCGGGCCGTGGTGACCTGGTGCGTGAACCGGCGCTGGACCGTCATCGGCCTCACCCTGGGCGCCTTCGTGCTGGCCATCGTCGCCTTCAAGCACGGCGTCGAAAAGCAGTTCTTCCCCACCACCAACCGACCCGAACTGCTGGTGGACCTGCGCCTGCCCGAGGGCAGCTCCCTCAAGGCCACCGAGGCGGAGGTGAAGCGCCTGGAGGCCATCCTCCTGAACGACCCGCAGGTGAAGTCGGGGTTGAGCCACTTCGTGGCCTATGTGGGCAGCGGCAGCGCCCGTTTCTTCCTGCCCCTGGACCAGGTGCTGCCCAGCGAGAACTTCGCCCAGTTCGTGCTCATGACCACCGGCATTGCCGAGCGGGAGGTGGTGAAGGCGCGTCTGGAGGCCCGGCTGACGGCGGAGTTCAGCGGCCTGCACGGGCGCGTGCTGCGGCTGGAGAACGGCCCGCCGGTGGGCTTCCCCATCCAGTTCCGGGTCAGCGGCGAAGACCCGGAGAAGGTGCGGGCCTATGCCAACGAAGTGCTGGCCGTGCTGCGCGCCCACCCCCACGCCAAGGAGCCGGTGCTGGACTGGAACGAGCGCATCAAACAGGTGCGCCTGGAGGTGGACCAGGACAAGGCCCGCGCCCTGGGGGTGAGTTCCCAGGAGTTGTCGCTCTCTCTGAGCACCCTGCTCAACGGTCTGGCCGTGACCCAATACCGGGAGGGTGACCAGTTGATTGACGTGGTGGGCCGCGCCGAGGCGCGCGACCGGGACCGCCTCTCCGCCCTGGCGGACTTGCAGGTGCACCTGCGGGATGGTCGTTTCGTGCCTTTGTCGCAACTGGTGAAGATCACCCCGGAACTGGCGGAAGGGCTGATCTGGCGGCGCGATCGCCTGCCCGCCATCACCGTGCGCAGCGACGTGAAGCCGGGCATGCAGGCCCCCACCCTGAGCGCCGAGATCAACCCGAAGCTGGACCCCATCCGCGCCAAACTGCCGCCCGGCTACCACATCGAACTAGGCGGCACGGCGGAGAAATCGAGCCATGCGGAGGGCTCCATCCGCGCCGTCTTCCCCGCCGCCCTCATCGTCATGGTCACCTTGTTGATGATCCAGTTGCAGAGCTTCCAGCGCACGGTGCTGGTCGTGCTTACCGCGCCTCTGGGGATGATCGGCGTCACCGCCTCGCTGCTGCTGCTGAACGCCCCCTTCGGCTTCGTCGCGCAACTGGGGGTGATCGCCCTGTTCGGCATGATCATGCGCAACTCGGTGATCCTGGTGGACCAGATCGAGCGCGATATCAAGGAAGGAATCGCCGCCTTTGACGCCATCATCGGCGCCACGGTGCGGCGCTTCCGCCCCATCCTGCTCACCGCTCTGGCCGCCATCCTGGCCATGATCCCACTGTCTCGCAGCGTGTTCTGGGGCCCCATGGCGGTGGCCATCATGGGCGGTCTGGCCATCGCCACCGTGCTCACCCTGCTGTTCCTGCCGGCCCTGTACGCGGCGTGGTTCCGGGTCAGAGGGCCGGCGGGCGCGGGTTACAATCCGCCCCCTCCAAGTCATTGAAATCGCCGGAGTTGTCATGGATTACGAACAAACCCGATTCAACATGGTGGAACAGCAGATCCGCCCCTGGGAGGTGCTCGATCTCAAGGTGCTGGACCTGCTGTTCCAGATCAAGCGGGAGGACTACGTCCCTGCCGTGTACCAATCCCTCGCCTTTGTCGATATGGAGATCCCGCTTGGCCACGGCGAGTCCATGTGGGCGCCCAAGATCGAGGCGCGCGCCCTCCAGGCCGTCCAGATCCAGCCCAACGAACGGGTGCTGGAAGTGGGCACGGGCAGCGGCTACCTCACCGCCCTGCTGGCGGCCCAGGCCCTGATGGTGGTGACGGTGGAACTCCACGTCGACCTCAAGGAAGAAGCGGAACGCCGCTTCAAGGCCCACGGTCTCGGCAACGTGCAGACCCGCCAGGGCGACGCCGCGCGCGATTGGGACCAGGACGGCGCCTTTGACGTCATCGTCGTCACCGGCAGCCTGGCCCTGGCACCGGAACAACTGCTCCAGCGCCTCAACCCCAATGGCCGCCTGTTCGCCGTGGTGGGGGAGGGCGTCATCATGTCGGCGCGCCTCTACACCAATGTCGGCGGCGGCTTCCGCATGGACAGCCTGTTCGAAACCCGCATCAAGGCCCTGGAAAACGCCCCCGTGCCGGAGCGGTTCGAGTTCTGATGCAGCAACTACGCCCTGCGGAACTCAAGGCCTGGCTGGATGATCCGCAACGCCCCCGGCCCCTCCTGCTGGACGTGCGCGAAGAATGGGAATTCGAGCGCTGCCGCATCGCAGGTTCCCGGCTCCTGCCCATGCGCGAGATCGCCGCGCGCCTGAGCGAACTGGAGCCGGAGCGCGAGATCGTGGTCATCTGTCACCACGGCGTGCGCAGCTTTCATACCGCGCGCTTCCTCGAAAACAACGGCTTTGCCAACGTGATCAACCTCGCCGGCGGCGTGGATGCCTGGGCCAAAGAGGCCGACCCCGCCATGCCCACCTACTGAGCCTTTGACCATGCCCCTCCGTCCCACCCTGCTCACCGCCGCCCTGCTTCTCGCCCTGCCCCCCGCCTGGGGCGCCAACCTGGGCGGCCTCTACCAGCAGGCCCTGGAGCAGGACGCCCAGTACGCCGCCGCGCGCGAGACCTACAAGGCCGGGCTGGAAAAGCTGCCCCAGGCCCAGGCCGCGCAGCGCCCCACCGTACAGGTCAGCGGCAACGCCCGCCTCGCCAACAGCCGCACCGAAATCAGCGGCGCCGCCACCACGCTCAACTACCAGCCCCACGGCTTCACACTCTCCCTCAGCCAGTCCCTCTACAACCAGCAGAACATCGAGAACGTGGAGATCGGCAAGCTTCAGGTCGCCCTGGCGGAGCAACAGCTCAAGCTGGCGGAACAGGAGTTGCTGCTGCGCGTGGCCAAGGCCTACTTCGAAACGCTCCAGGCCCAGGACGCCCTGGAGACCGCCAACGCCCAGAAGCAGGCCATCGGCGAACAACTCGCCCTGGCAAAAAAGAGTTTCGAAGTGGGCAACGCCACCATTACCGACGCCCACGAGGCCCAGGCCCGCTACGACCTGACCGAGGCGCAGGAGATTGCCGCGCGCAACGATCTGGACGTGAAGCGCCGCGCTTTGGAAAAGATCATCAACCAGGAAACGCCGCGCCTCGCCCTGCTGGCGGACGCGATCCAGGCGCCCCTGCCCCAGCCCAACGACATGAACGCCTGGGTGCGCCAGGCCGAAGCCGGCAGTCTCAGCGTCAGCCTGGCCCAGTCTGCGCTGGAGGTGTCCCGGCGGCAGGTGCAGGTGCAGCGCGCCGGCAACAAGCCCACCCTGAGTCTGGGCGCCAGCTACAGCGACAACCGCGATCAGGCCCAGAGCACCATCAAGGGGGTGGACAGTCGCAGCGCCCTCATCGGCGTGGAACTGGCCTGGACCCCGTATCAGGGCGGCGTGGTGGATTCCCGCGTGAAAGAGGCCATCGCCAACCAGGAAAAGGCCCGTTTCGACCTCGACCACGCCCGCCGCCAGGCTGTGCTCGACGCGCGCCAGGGTTTCCTGGGCGTGCTCTCCGGCGACGCCCGCATCAAGGCGCTGGACCAGGCCCTGATTTCCAGCGAGGCGCAGCTCAAATCCACCAAACTCGGCCTGGAAGTCGGGGTGCGCACCCGTGTGGACGTGCTCAACGCCCAGCAGCAGGTCTTCAGCACCAAACGCGACCTCGCCGCAGCGCGCTACCAGACCCTGATCTCCGGTCTGCAACTCAAGGCCGCCGCCGGCAGCGTGGGCGAGGCCGACCTCAAGGCCATCGACCAACTGCTGCGCGAGCCGTAACCGCTCCTCAGTCCCGATACAGCGCCCGCACCCTCTCCAGGTCTTCCGCCGTATCCACCCCCGGCGGCAGGGGCTGCGGGATGGTGAGCACGATGATGCGGTGGCCGTGCCAGAGGGCGCGCAACTGTTCCAGCGATTCAAACGCCTCCAGCGGCGGACGTTCCAGGCCGGGGTAGGCCTTGAGAAAACCGACGCGGTAAGCGTAAAGGCCGATATGGCGGTGGAAGGTCAAACCGGATGGAATCGTCGCTCCCTCACCCCCGGCCCCTCCCCCGGCGGGGGAGGGGAGTAAAGCCCACGCATCGCGCGCCCAGGGGATGGGCGCGCGCGAGAAGGTGAGGGCGTAGCCGTTTCGGTCCATCACCACCTTGACCACGTTGGGGTTGAAGACCTCCGCCGGATCGTGGATGGGGTGGCACAGGGTAGCCATGGCGGCGTCCGGATGGTCGTACAGGGCCTGGGCCGTGGCGCGGATCAGGGCGGGGTCGATCAGAGGCTCGTCCCCCTGCACGTTCACCACCACCGCATCGTCCGCCCAGCCCAGCCTGCCCGCCACCTCGGCCAGACGGTCGGTGCCGGAGGCGCAGTCGGGCGAGGTCATGACGGCGCGATGGCCATGCGCCTCCACCGCCGCCGCCACCTCGGCATGGTCCGTGGCGGCCCATACCTGCGCCGCCCCCGAGGCCGCCGCGCGCTCCAGCACCCGCACCACCATGGGCTTGCCGGCGATATCGGCCAGGGGTTTGGCGGGCAGGCGGGTAGAGGCGTAGCGGGCGGGGATGACGGCGTAAAAGGCGGACATGGCGGCTCCTGGCAGGGGGCAAATTATCGGCCCCCGGATTCGGGGCATGGTTGACAATTTCGTTAAAGATCAAGAGTCTTTTGTCCGATAAGGGCTTGTCCCAAGGAATACGTCGGAGCGTGCAGTGTCCATACAGAGCTTCTCTCAGGAGGGTTCGAAATCGTTGTCCACGATGCTGGGCGCGGGATTCGCCTTGCTCCTCCTGATCATGGCGGCGCTGATCGGACACGCGGTCTGGAGCATCCACAACCTGGAAACGCGCATGGGCGAGATCGTCGATGTGCGCAATCGCAAGATCCAGTTGGCCACCGACCTGCAAGAGGCGGCCCACAACCGCCACAGCGCCCTGGGCTACCAGGCCATCGCCAAAGACCCGTTCGAGCGGGACGAGAATTTCCAGCAATTCACCAAATGGGGTTTCCGGGTAGGTCAGGCGCGCAACGACCTCAAGGCCATGACCCTGGATTCGTTCGAAAAGGTGAACCTGGCGCAGCAGGATCTGCTGGTGGTGAAGATCACCGCCCTGCACGATGAAATCAGCGACCTGGCGGCGCGCGACCATGCCGGACAGGCGCTGGACCTGATCGCCGTGGAGTTGCGTCCGCTCAACATGCAATTCACCGAGACGGTGGAGCGCTTGCGCCACTACGAGCGCGACAAGATCAAGCAATCGCTGCTGGAAACCCAGGCCGCCACGGGAACGGCGATCCGTTTGCACCTTGCGGCGGGGGCCGTGGCGCTACTCCTGGCCGCTGCCGTGGGCGGACTCACGCGCCGCCTGCTGCGTCGGCAGATGGGCCAGATCTTCGAACACATGTCCGCCCTGCGGGAGGCGGGCGAACAACTGCATCATCAGGCCACGCACGACCCGCTCACCGGGTTGGCGAATCGATCCCTGTTCTACCAGCGCCTGTACGAGGCCATGGCCCATGCGCGGGAGGAAAACCTCAAGGTGGGGGTGCTGTACCTGGATCTGGATGACTTCAAGCCGGTCAACGACCTGTACGGCCACGCGGCGGGCGACAAATTGCTGGAGGAGGTCGCGGTGCGCCTGAAAGGCCTGGTGCGCATCACCGACACCGTGGCGCGTCTGGGCGGGGACGAATTCGCCCTGGTCATGCTGGGTCTGGAAGGGGTGGAACAGCGCGATACCCTGTATCGCCATCTCGCCGAGGCCATGGCGCAGCCGGTACGGATAGGCGACCTGGAATTGAAGACGGGGTGCAGCATCGGCTGCGCCATCTTCCCCGCAGACGGCGAGCGCATGGACGAGCTGCTGTGCGCCGCCGACTCCCGCATGTACGAACACAAACGCCTGCGCAAGGAAGCGCGCGGGCATAAATCAGTGGTTCGTTAGCAGAGTCCCCGGCTCGGGAAAAGCGCCCGCGCCGCTTGCCGTGTTTGTATGCGCGTATCCGACCGGATACCATTGACACCATGAACACCTTTCACCGCTCCGATGAATTCGACTCTTGGCTCGCAGCATTGAAAGACAAGATGGGCCGTGGTCGCATCGTTCACCGTATCCGGTCAGCCGAGCATGGCAACTTCGGCGACTGCGAGCCCGTGGGCGCAGGGGTCTCAGAAATGCGCATTCATTTCGGCCCCGGTTATCGGGTCTATTTCACCCGTCGCGGCGAGGTGATCTATCTGCTTCTGTTGGGTGGCGACAAGTCCTCACAGAAGCGTGACATTAAGCGCGCCATTGATATGGCGCGGGCTTTGGAAAAGGAGTGACGCCATGGCCAAATTCGCCCCCTTCGACGCTGCCGATTACCTTGATGATGAAGAAACCATCGCGGAATACATAACCGCTGCGCTGGAAGATCCTAATCCCGATGTATTCCTAACCGCAGTGCGTGATGTGGCTCGCGCCCGCGGTATGGCGCAACTTGCAAAAGATGCCGGCCTCGGTCGCGAGAGCCTATACAAGGCGCTTACGCCCGGCGCCAAGCCACGCTACGACACGATGCTCAAGCTACTTCATGCCCTCGGCATCAAGCTCTCAGCTTCTCCAGTCCATCTGTGACGATTCACGGTTCCTCACCGTGAGGCCCAATCCGGCGTTGCAGGGGGGGCGCTACGCTCAAAAGCCGCGCAGCGCTGGTTGGATTTTTCGAGGCCCCCATAGGTGAAAGCCCTATGGCCAGGTTTGCATTGTTAGCGCATCCCGAACGCCAGCGCCGCCAGCAGCAGGGTTTCATTCCATTCCACCCCTGCGCCGAGGGCATCGCCGGTCATGCCTCCCAGTTTCCGGCGCAGGTATATGAACCAGCCCGTCGCTGCGAGCGGGGCGATCAGCAGCGCCGGTGCGAGTGCGGCGCTGGTCAGGCCCAGCAGCGCGCCCCACAGTAGCGTGACCGGGGCGGCGGCGCGCCAGCCGAAGCGTTCACCCAGGCCCGGTTTGATCGAAGGCAGACGGGTCCAGATCAGCACCCCCCAACGTCCCCAGGCCGCGATCAGCGGCACGGCCCAGAACGCCCCCGCGCGCGCCAGCAGCATGAGCAGCACCAGCTTGGCGAGAAGTTGCATGAACAAGGCTACGGCCCCGAACACGCCCAGGTGCGGGTCGGCCAGCACGGCCAGAAGGCGTTCCCGGTCGCGGTGGGCCGCCCCCAGGGCATCGGCCAGGTCGGCCAGGCCGTCCAGGTGCAGCGCCCCCGTCACCCCCACCCAGACCGCCAGCCCCAACAGCGCGCCCAGCCAGGGGTCGATCTGCGCGCCCAGCGCCATTGCCGCGGCGACGAGCGCGCCGACGAGCAGGCCGACCAGGGGAAACCAGACCACGCACCCGGCCTGCTCTTCGGCGCGAAAGTCCTTGAGCGGCGGCGTCGGCAGCCGGGTCAGGAACTGGAGGGCGAGGATCAGGCTGCGCATGCGTTCAGGTGCAGCAGCACGGGGGCATGGCCCGCCAGATGGGAGATGCGGAAGTGGCCGCATTCCGGCAGGGCGATGCGCCAGACGTGGCCTTCCGGCAGGCCGATCAGGTCCATGAGCAGGGCGCGCATCACCCCAGCATGGGTGACGAGCAGGCGATGACCGCCGTCGGCATCCGCCAGCCAGTCCTGCCATGCGGTTGCAACGCGCGCGCGCAGGCCCGCGAGCGATTCGCCCCCTGGCGCGGCGCAGGCATGGTCGCGGAAGCGGGCGTATAGCTCCGGGTCGCGCAGGGCGGCCTCGTCCGGGGTAAGCCCTTCCCAGGCGCCGAACGCCATTTCGCGGAACCCTTCCAGCAGCGTCAGCGGTACGCCGCGCGTTTGGGCATGGTGCGCGGCAGCCTCGCGGCAACGGGTCCGGGGCGAAGCGGCAATCCGGTCGCATGGCGGCGCATCCAGCCGCGTCAGCGCCGCTGCCATGGCGGCGCGGCCCGCGTCCGACAGCGGATCATCCTGTGCGCCCCGGAACACATGGGCGCGGCCCGCCGTCTGGCCGTGGCGCAGCACGGTCACCAGGGTGGGTTCAGGGGGCATTGCTGATATTGGCCTCGGCGAAGGTGGCCATGCCCTTGTGCAGGGCGCAGGCCAGGCGCAACAGGGGCAGGGCGACGGCGGCGCCGCTGCCTTCACCCAGGCGCAGGTCGAGTTGCAGCAGGGGCTTCGCCTCCAGCGCCGCCAGCAGGCGCGCATGTCCCGGCTCGGACCCGGCGTGGGAGAACAGCAGCCAGTCGCGCACGCCGGGGTGGATGCGGCAGGCCGCGAGCGCGGCAGCGGTGGTGATGAAGCCGTCCACCAGGGCGGGCAGCCCGGCCTGGGCGCAGGCGATGTAAGCGCCCGCCAACGCGGCGATCTCGAAACCGCCCAGGCAGCGCAACGCCCTGCTCCCTTCTCCCTCCGGGAGAAGGGCTGGGGATGAGGGAGCCGCGGTGGCGTGAGCGAAGCTTGCTCCCTCACCCCGGCCCTCCCCCGGGGGGGGAGGGAGAAAACCGTGGCGCGTCGGTCCCTGGTCGATCACCGCCGCCTGGCGCGCCGCAGGTGTGGCGTCCAACGCCCGGCTCCCTTCTCCCTCCGGGAGAAGGGCTGGGGATGAGGGAACCGCGGCGGCGTGAGCGAAGGTTGCTCCCTCACCCCGGCCCTCCCCCGGCGGGGGAGGGAGAAAACCATGCAGCGCGAGCCCGCGGTCGATCACCGCCGCCTTGTGCGCCACGCCTTCAGCGGTCAGCCCCGTGCCGGGGCCGGCCAGGGCCGCGCCGGGCAGGCCGAGCAGGGCGCAGCCCAGGGCGGCGGCGGCGGTGGTGTTGCCGATGCCCATCTCGCCGCCAATGAAAATGTCCGTCCCCGCCGCGCGCGCGCGTTCCACGGCGCGCCGTCCCGCGCTCAGGGCGTGTTCCAGTTGCCCCGGCGTCATGGCCGGCCCCTGCGTGAAATTGGCCGTGCCCGCGCCGGCCTGGTCCCACACCACGCCGGGCAGGGGGGCGGCGGCCAGGGTGCCCGCGTCCACCACCTCCAGGGTCGCGCCGTTCTCGCGCGCCAGCACGGCGATGGCTGCGCCGCCGGCGACGAAGTTGGCCAGCATCTGTTGCGTCACCACCTGCGGAAAGGCGGCCACGCCTTCCGCCACCACGCCGTGGTCGCCGGCAAAGACGGTGATCCAGGGGCGGGCGAGGGCGGGCCGTTCGCGTCCCTGCATCGCCGCCAGCGCGACGGCGACCTCTTCCAGCCGCCCCAGGCTGCCGGGCGGCTTGGTCAGGGTGCTCTGGCGCGCCAGGGCGGCCTGACGGGCAGTCTGGTCGAGGGCGGCGGCGGGGGCGTGGGTCCAGTTCATGTCGATTCCGGGCGGGGTTTGAGGGCGAGGGGCAGACCGGCGGCGATGAACGTCACCTCGTCCGCGATGCGGGCGACGGCCTGGTTGAGATGGCCCGCTTCATCGACGTAGCGGCGCGTGAGTTCGCCCAGGGGGATGACCCCCAGACCGACCTCGTTGGCCACCAGGATGACGCGGCCCGGATGCCGGGGCAGGGCGTCCAGCAGGAGTGCGCGCTCACGTTCGAACACCGTCTCGCCCGCCTCCAGCAGGTTGAGCAGCCAGAGCGTGAGGCAGTCGATGAGGACGCAGCCCGGCGCGGCATCCAGGGCGGCGGCGAGGTGGAGAGGTTCTTCCCGCGTGCGCCAGGCGGCGGGGCGTTCGGCCTGGTGGCGGGCGATGCGCGCCGCCATTTCGGGGTCGCGCGCCTGGCCGGTGGCGATGAAGGTGACCGGCAGGCCGCTGGCGGCGGCGAGCGCCTGGGCGTGGCGGCTCTTGCCGGAACGTGCGCCGCCGAGGATCAGGGTGCGCATTGGTAGGAGCCCGGCTGTGCCGGGCGATCCGGGGGCGCGGGCCGGATTCCGTACGCTATCGCCCGGCGCAGCCGGGCTCCTACAGGGAGGGGTGGCGGGCATCATTTCTCCGGCAGCGGCGCGAGCAACGCGCGCAGGTCGTCTTCGCCGAACTTGGCGAGCGCGCCGGCGTCTTCGCAGAGCACGCCTTCGGCCAGGGCCGCCTTGCGTTCCTGCAGGGCGACGATGCGTTCTTCGATGCTGCCCGCCACCACCAGCTTGTAGACGAACACCTTGTTCTTCTGGCCGATGCGGTGGGCGCGGTCGGTGGCCTGGTTTTCCACCGCCGGGTTCCACCAGGGGTCGTAGTGGATCACCGTGTCCGCCGCCGTGAGGTTGAGGCCGACGCCGCCCGCCTTGAGGCTGATGAGGAACACCGGCACGTCGCCTTCCTGAAACTCGCCGATCACCTGCTCGCGCGCCGTGGTCTGGCCGGTGAGGGTGACGTAGGCGATGCCGGCCTTATCCAGCGCGGCGGCGATCAGGTCGAGCATGCTGGTGAACTGCGAGAACACCAGCACGCGCCGGCCTTCTTCCACCAGTTCCGGCAGCATGTCCATGAGCAGGTCGAGCTTGGCGCGCTCCTTCACCTTCTCTGCGGCGCGCACGGTCTTCAGCAGGCGCGGGTCACAGCACACCTGGCGCAGCTTCAACAGGGCGTCGAGGATGACGATCTGGCTGCGGCTGAAGCCCTTGCTCGCGATCTCGTCGCGCACGCGCGCGTCCATCGCCACGCGCACGGTCTCGTACAGGTCGCGCTGGCCGCCTTCCAGTTCCACCGTGCGCACGATCACGGTCTTCTCGGGCAGTTCCTTGGCCACGTCCTGCTTCTTGCGCCGCAGGATGAAGGGGGCGATGCGGCGCGCCAGGAGGTCGCGCCGGAGCTGGTCGCCGCGTTTTTCTATCGGGCTGCGCCAGGTCTTGGTGAACTGTTTGCTGTCGCCCAGAAAACCGGGCAGGAGAAAGTCGAACTGCGCCCACAGCTCGCCCAGGTGGTTTTCCAGCGGCGTGCCGGTGAGGCACAGGCGATGCCGCGCCTTGAGCTTGCGCACCACCGCCGCCGCGCGCGCCTGCACGTTCTTCACCGTCTGCGCCTCGTCCAGGATCAGGCTGGCGTATTCGTATTTGGCCAGTTCCTCCTCGTCGCGCCACAGCAGCGGGTAGGTGGTGAGGCAGATGTCGTGCTGCGGGATCTGCGCGAAGGCGTCGAAGCGGTCCTTGCCGTGCAGGCTGAGCACGGAGAGGGCCGGGGCGCAGCGTTCCGCTTCGCGCTTCCAGTTGAAGATGAGCGAGGTGGGCAGCACCACCAGCGCGGGCCGGTCCAGGCGCCCGGCCTGCTTTTCCGTGAGCAGGTGCGCCAGGGCCTGCGCGGTCTTGCCCAGGCCCATGTCGTCGGCAAGGATGCCGCCCAGTTCGTGCGCGCGCAGGTATTGCAGCCAGGCCAGGCCTTCCTGTTGGTATGGGCGCAGTTCCAGGGCGAAGCCGGGCGGGGCGGGAATGGCCTGCACCCCCTGGCTCTGCTTCAGGCGCTGCGCCAGACGGGCGACGGCGTCCGCGCCCTTGAACTGCCAGCGCGCGGTGTCGGCGAATTCGGCCAGACGCGGCGCGTCGAGCGCGGAGATACGCAGTTCGCCGCTTGCGGGCGGGGCGTCGAACAGGTCGATCAAGGTGGCGGCGAGCGGCTTGATGCGCCCGGCGGGGACGCGCACGCGCTTGCCGTCCGGGGTGTTGAGGATCACCGGCGCATCGTCGGCGATCTGTTTCAGCCGGCCCAGATCGAGCCAGCGCGCTTCACGCTGGAACAAGTCATGCAGCAGCGGCGCGAGCGGCAGGCGCTGGCCTTCGACCACGATGCCCATGCTCAGGCTGAACCAGCCGCCGTCCTGTTCCTCCAGTTCGGCGTCCCAGGCATCGGCCTCCAGGACGTAGTGACGGAAACCCTCCGGCACGGCGATGACCCAGCCCAAATCTTTCAGGCGCGGCGCCAGATCGGCGAAGAAGCGCACCCACGCCGCCTCGCTCTCCAGGCCCAACATGCCGGATGGAGGCTCGCCATAGAAGATGCGGCGCGCGGTGGGGGCGAAGCCCAGACCCGCCAGTTCCGCCATGCGCGCCTTCTCTTCCGGCTCGTCGCGCTGGATGTGCGCGGCGCGCCCGTCGGGTAGCGTGAGGTAGTGCAGCTCGTCGCCCAGGGTGACCTCGGCCTGACGCGCGTCGCCGTACCAGAAACGCACCGTGGCGTAGTCGTAGAACGCCTCGCCGTAGGCCACGGCGGGATAGCCGCGATGCGGGTTCATGCCCCAGGTGCGCAGGGTGTTGAGGTCCAGCACCGGCCTCGGCGGGCCGGCCAGTTCAACCAGCGGCGGCGCTTCTTCCTGGTCCGGCGGCGGCAGGTCCGGCGCAATCTCGGCCATCAGATTCGCCACCACCGGGATGTCCGCCTCGGACAGCGGCGGCAGGCTGATCAGGCGGCGCAGCACCGCGTCGCGCCCGCCGCAATCGAGCGGCCCGGCCTGGCCGTTGGCGGCGTCCACATACCAGGGCGGCTCGGTCCCCAGTGTGAGGCCGGCGGGCGGGTCGCAGGTGAGCGCGGCGTGGATGTAGCCCGCGTCCAGCGCGCGCCACTCCAGCCGCGCCGGGCGCGCACCGCCGTCCTGCAAGGCGGTGAAGCGCCAGAATTTGGGCTGATAGGGGGTATTGCCCACCTCCGCCAGCCAGGTGCGCCCGGTGGCGACGATGCGCGCCAGGGCCTGGGCGGCGGGGGCGTCGTGCAGGGGCAGATCGTTCCAGTACTCGCCCTTGCCCGCGATGCGGCGCAGGAAACGGAAGATGTCCAGGTCCGCCTCGTCCACAAACTGGGGCGGCTGCACCAGGGCGCGCTCGATGTTGTTCCAGTGCGCCACGCTGGCCCGCCCGGCGTCGTCGATGCGCCCCTTGAGCAGCGCCAGACGGCCTTGCAGGCTGGGGTTGCCGGTGAGCAGGACGTACTGGATGGTGGATTGCGGCGCGGGCCTGGGTTTCTTCGCCGGGGCGGGCTTGAGTTCCTTGAGCGTGCGCTCGGCCCATTCCAGCACCTCGGGGTTGATGCTGCGCGCCGGAGCGCCCTGCGCCGCCTGCCCGCGCTGCGCGACGCTGGCCACCAGCACGGCGACGCAGTGCTTGCACTGCGCCCCCACCGGGCAGGAGCAGGAGGCGTCGATCTCCAGCCGTCCGTCTTCCTCGAAGAACTCGATTTCCACCCAATACGGCTCGCGCGCCGTGCCCTGCACCTGGGCGCTGATGCGATGGTCCCTGACCATCAGGCTGCGCACCTGTTTGCCGTAGTTCCGGGCCTTCTCGATGGTGCGGGGGGTGAACCATCGCACCATGTCGGGGACGGTGAAGATGGAGGCGGGGCGGGAGGGGGTCATGATGAAAAAAACATGCGTGTTATCTATTCCGAGACGCTGGTCCAGGGGAGGCTCAGGTCTGGTTGCCTTTCCTTGTCTTGTTCTCAATGTAAGGGAATTGCGTTTTCATTACATTAGAAACAGTTGGAGGTAACGTTCGAAGCCAAATTGCCGGTGTCGTTCCGCGCCGGTCAATTCCCGCAGGATGCCCAGTCGGGTCAGGTCGCGCAGCAGTGCGTTTGCTGTCGGGTGGCTGATGTCCAGGCCGCGTACCAGGTCCGCCGCCGTGACCACCGGGCGGCGATACAGCAGATTCAGGGCCAGGCGCGCATTGGGTGCGCGCTTGCCCAGGGTCAGCACCGCCTGTTCCACTTCCTGGCGCAAGGTCAGGATCTGCCGGAATACCTCGCGCCCCTTGGTCGCCGTCTCGGCCACCCCGGCGAGAAAGAAACGGACCCAGTGGATGAGGTCATGGCTCACCCGCACCCTCATGAGGGCGTCGTAATAGCTCGCCCGGTTGCGTTCGAAAAAATCCGACAGATACAGCGAAGGCTTGGCGAGCAGGCCGTGTCCCACCAGATAGAGCGGGATCATCAGGCGACCGATGCGGCCATTGCCGTCGAGAAACGGGTGGATGGTCTCGAACTGGTAATGGCTGATCGCCACCCG
The DNA here is from genome assembly GCA_016219425.1 of Betaproteobacteria bacterium. Lineage (GTDB taxonomy): Bacteria > Pseudomonadota > Gammaproteobacteria > Burkholderiales > Thiobacillaceae > PFJX01. The sequence continues at coordinate 123,466 of JACRNB010000005.1, forward strand.
GACCAGATGCGGCACGGTCACCGCCTGGTTGTGCCAGAACCGTTCCAGATCGCTCATCAGTTCCGGCACGTTGTCCGGATGCGGCGGGATGAACGCCGCATCCAGCAGGCTGGAGCCGCCGATCCAGTTCTGGCTGTTGCGAAATTCGCCCGGCTGTTTGTGCTCGCCGCGCACGCCGCGCATCAGGATGGCGTGGGTCTGGCGCAACAGCCGACTGGAGAGCGGCAACCGTTCCAGTTCGTCGATGGCGGTATTGACTGCGTCGATGTAGTTGCGCACCTCGCGCCAGTCATCGCGCTTCTCTGGGCGAATCTGCTCCTCGCCCATCAGGGCCTCGTCGATGCCGGTCTGGGTTCCTTCGATGCGGCTGGAGGTCTGCGCCTCCTTGACGACGTGCATTTCGATGAACAGGTCGATATCCGGCACGATCAGGGAAAACGCGTTCAACTCCCCCAACGCCCGGTTGGCCTGTTCCAGCAAGGCATTGATGGTTGGGTCTTCCCAGGTCCATTCGTGGTTGACCGGAACCGGCTCGAAGCTCTTGTACTCGTAGCGCGGCTGCCAGACGCCCGCCTGGAAGGTTTCGAACTTCATTTCAGCAGTTCCAGCAGGTGGTGGATATCCAGATGATTTTCCACGGCATCCGCAAGGCGGTCGATGGCTGATTCGCGTAATTGGGAGATGTCCGGCGCGCGGGCGCCGCTGAGGCCCGCCCAGGCCAGCACGGCGTTGGCGCCGGCGGGGGTGTCGAACAGGCCGTGCAGATAGGTTCCGGCGATGTCGGGGGTGAGCGCACCGTCCGGGCGGCCATCGAGCCAGACCAGGGGGCGCTCCAGCGCCGCGCCGGAGGTGACGCCGGCGTGGATCTCGTAACCGCGGACGGGGGCATCGCCCAGGGCCAGATGGCCGCTCACGTTGCGCAACTGTTTTTCCGCCGCCAGCGTGGTCTCCAGCTCCAGCCAACCCAGGCCGGGGCTGGAACCGGGCGCGCCTTCGATGCCGAGCGGATCGTGCAGCGCGCGCCCCAGCATCTGAAAACCGCCGCACACGCCCAGCACCTTGCCGCCGTAACGCAGGTGACGTTGCAGATGCGCCTCCCAGCCGGATTGGCGCAGCGCGGCCAGGTCGGCGCGCACCGATTTGGAACCGGGCAGAAGGATGAGATCGCAGGGCGGCGGCGCGGCGTCCAGGCCGACGAAGCGGAAATCCACGTCGGGATGCAGGCGCAGCGGGTCGAAGTCGGTGTGGTTGGAAATGCGCGGCAGGACCGGGACGAGGACACGAAAACGCCTCCCCTCCCCCCCCGGGGGAGGGGGCAAGGCATCCTCCGCCTCCAGGTTTAGCCCGTGCAGATAGGGCAGCACCCCCAGCACCGGCTTGCCGGTCTCCCGCTCCAGCCAGTCCAGCCCCGGTTGCAACAGGGCCAGATCGCCGCGAAAACGGTTGATGACGAAGCCCTTTACCCGCGCCCGTTCGCTCTCGGATAGCAGCGCCAGGGTGCCGACGATATGGGCGAACACGCCGCCGCGGTCGATGTCCGCCACCAGGATCACCGGGCAATCCACCGCCTCGGCGAAGCCCATGTTGGCGATGTCGCCCTCGCGCAGGTTGATCTCCGCCGGGCTGCCTGCGCCCTCCACCACGATGGCCTCGTACTGCCCGGCCAGACGCGCATAGGACTCCAGCACCGCCGCCCGCGCCCTGGGTTTGTAGTCGTGGTAGGCCTGCGCCTCCATATTGGTAAGCGCCCGCCCCTGCAGGATGACCTGGCAGCCGGTGTCGGAGTTGGGCTTGAGCAGCACCGGGTTCATGTCGGAGTGCGGCGCCAGACCACAGGCTTGCGCCTGCACCGCCTGCGCCCGCCCGATCTCGCCGCCGTCTGCCGTTACCGCGCTGTTGAGCGCCATGTTCTGCGGCTTGAACGGCGCAACGCGCACCCCGCGCCGATGCAGCCAGCGGCCCAGGGCCGTCACCAGCGCGCTCTTGCCCGCGTCCGAGGTGCAGCCCTGGACCATGAGGGTGGGGGTGTTCGTACGCGTAGAATCGGGTGTAAACATTTATCTATTCCTGACTACAGGGGCTTGCCATGACCCAGACCGTATCCATCCGACTCGAAGACGACGTGATCGCCCGAATCGACGCCCTGACGCGGGCGACCGAGCGCTCCCGCGCCTGGCTCATGGCGCAGGCGGTGACGCAGTATGTGGAGCACGAGTCCTGGCAGATCGAGGCGATCCAGTCCACCCTGGAGTCGATGCGCCGGGGCGACGCCTGCTTCGCCAGCGGCGAGGCGGTGGACGCCTGGCTGGCGAGCTGGGGCGCGGCGGAAGAGGGCGCTGCGCCGCCGGTACGCAAATGAGCGCGCAAATCAGGTGGCATGAAGCGGCGGTGCGCGACCTGATCGCCTTGCGCGCCTACATCGCCCAGGACAATCCGCCCGCCGCCGCGCGCATCGCCCAGGCCATTCGTGAGCGCGTGGCGCTGTTGCAGGCGCATCCCATGCTGGGCCGTGCGGGCCGTCTCCATGGCACGCGCGAACTGGTGGTCTCGGGCACGCCCTACACCGTGGTGTACCTGCCCGAGGCGGATCGCCTCACCGTGCTGCGGGTGTTTCATCAGGCGCGGCAGTGGTAGGGCCGTTGTTACCTCTTTCTCTTGGCTAAGACCCCTATGCCCCCCCATTCCTTCTTTGCATTCCTCGCCTTGACCTGTGCCTGCTACAACGCCCACGCCGAGGTGACGGTGCGCGACGACGCCGGGGTCAAGGTGCGTCTGGCCAAGCCGGCCCGGCGCATCGTCAGCCTGGCCCCCCACGTCACCGAAAACCTCTACGCCGCCGGGGCGGGGGAGCGCTTGGTGGGGGCGGTGAGTTACAGCGATTTTCCCGAGGCGGTGCGCAAGCTGCCCAACGTGGGCGGCTACGACCGCCCGGACCTGGAGGCCATCGTTGCGCTCAAGCCGGACCTGGTGGTGGGTTGGCAGAGCGGCAACCCGCCCGCCGTGCTGAACAAGCTGCAATCCCTGGGCATTCCCGTGTTTTTGACCGAGCCGGGGCGGCTGGCGGACATCCCGGCGAACATCGAGAAGCTGGGGCGGCTGGCGGGCGCCGAGGCGGTGGCGGAGCGGGCGGCGGAAAACGTGCGCGGGCGGCTCGCGGACCTGCGCCGGCAGTACGCCGGCAAGCCGGTGGTGACGGTGTTCTACCAGGCCTGGCATCAGCCCCTGCTCACGGTGGGCGGCAGCCAGATCATCAGCGACGTGATCCGCCTGTGCGGCGGCGAGAACGTGTTCGCCGGCCTCGCCAGCAAGGCCCCCACGGTGAGCGTGGAGGCGGTGTTGGCCGCTGACCCGGAGGTCATCCTCGCCAGCGGCATGGGTAAGGAGACGCCGGTTGGCCTGGACGGCTGGCGCGCCTGGCCGCGCCTGCGCGCGGTGCTGCGCGAGAACCTGTTCCAGGTGCATCCGGATCTCCTGCAACGCCCTACTCCCCGCCTGCTGGACGGGGCGGAGAGGGTGTGCCGGCATCTGGAGACGGCGCGCTGGCGGCGTGGGAGGTGATGCTTTTCATCGTGCCCTCCAGCCGCGTCCAGTCCGCATCGGCGTTCGGCAGCCCGAAGCGCAGGCTTGCGGGCGCGTCGAAGCGCCGGACGAGGATGCCCTGTCGCGCCAGGGCGGCGTGCAGTTCTGCCGCGCGCGGGGTCAGCGTCCACTGAAATAGCGCCGTGCCGCCTGCGGGTGCGAGGCCATGACGGGTGAGCAGCCCGGCCAGACGTGCGCCGGCGGCGAGCAGGCGCGGGCGTGCGGCTTGCGCCCAGGCGCGATCCTGCAACGCCAGTCGGGCGAGGCGGCGCGCCGGGCCGTTCACCGTCCAGGGGCCGAGCAGGGCCTCCAGGCGCGCCAGCAGCGTCGGCGCCGCCAACACGAAGCCGACCCTCGCCCCGGCCAGCCCGTAGAACTTGCCCAGGGAACGCAGCACCACCAGGCCGGGCCGATGCGCGTGGGCGGCCAGGCTGTGTTCCGGGGTGCAATCCATGAAGGCCTCATCCACGATGAGCGCGCCGCCGTGCGCCGCCAGTCGGGCATGCCAGTCCAGCAGGCGGGCGGGGTCGTAGGTCTGGCCGGTGGGGTTGTTGGGGTGGATAAGTACAAGTACGTCCAGCCCCGCCGGATCGGGCTGCGCCGGGTCCACGGCCAGCACCTCATGTCCCGCCGCGCGCCAGGCCTGGGCGTGCTCCGCGTAACCGGGGTGCGCCACCCCGACCCGTCCCGGTGCAAACAGGCGGGGCAGAGCCTGAATGGCGGCCTGCGATCCGGCCACGGCCAGCACATGCCGCGCGCCGTAACCGGTGCAGGCCGCGTCAATGAGACCGTCCTCGTCCTCCGGCAGGCGTTGCCAGACTTCGGGGGGGATTTCCGGCACGGGCCAGCCGGCGGGGTTGACGCCGGTGGACAGATCCAGCCAGTCCGCCAGGGGAATGCCGTGCTCTCGCGCCGCCTGGAGCAGCTTGCCGCCGTGTTCAAGCATGGTGAGCCGCTGCAATCAGGCCGATCACCCCCAGCCACAACGCCACGCCGCGCCGCACCAGCGTCAGGGCGCGTTCGATGTCCGCGCCCGCCGCACGACTGCCCTGGCCCAGCACGGGGCGGTCGTGCCATTCGCCCGCGTAGCGCGCCGGGCCGCCCAGTTGCAGGCCCAGCGCGCCTGCGCCCGCGGCCATCACCGGCCCGGCGTTGGGGCTGTCCCAGACGGGAGCCTGTTTACGCCAGCAGGCCAGCGCCAGACGAGATTTGCCCAGCAGGGCGTAGGTCAGCGCCGTGAGCCTTGCCGGGACGTAGTTGAGTGCGTCATCCAGGCGCGCCGCGGCCCAGCCGAAGGCCAGATAGCGCGGGTTTTTGTACCCCCACATGGCGTCCAGCGTATTGGCCAACCGGTAGAGCACCGCTCCCGGCGCGCCCGCCACGGCAAACCAGAACAGCGCGCCGAACACGCCGTCGTTGCCGTTTTCCAGGGCGGTTTCCACACCCGAGGCGGCAATGTCCAGGGCGGCGGAGTCGCGGCTGACCACGCGCGAGACGTATTCCCGCGCGGCGGCGTCATCCCCGGCGGCCAGGGCGGTTGCCACGGGGCGCAGGTGGTCGTGCAGGCTTTTGTGGCCCAGGGCGAAGTAGAGCGCCCAGACTGAAAACATCCCGCCCAGGACTGGACCGGTGTGGCGCTCCAGCGCCCAGGCCAGTCCGGTGAGCGGCAGCACGGCCAGCGCCCAGGCCAGCATGCCGCGCAGACGGCTGGGGCGGTACAGCCTGGCTTCCAGCCCCGTCGCCAGCCGTCCGAACCCCACCAGCGGGTGGCGGCGGCGCGGTTCGCCCAGTCGCCAGTCGAGCAGGACGGCGGCGGTCATGAGCATGAACAGGGTCATCACGGGGTTATTCGTAGGCCGTTGGGGTGCCGCCGACGCCTTCCGGCCAGCGGTTTTCAAACAGGATGCCGGCGAGCGGCAGGCGTTTGCCCCAGCCGGCGTCCTCAAACATGGGGCGGGGGTAGAAGGCTTCCACCTGGCCGATGCACAGGATGGCCAGCGGCTTGGCGTCGGGGGGCAGGTGGAGCAGGGCGGCCACGGCCTCCGGGTCGAAGAACGAGACCCAGCCCAGGCCGATGCCTTCCGCCCGGGCCGCCAGCCACATGTTCTGGATGGCGCAGCCCAGAGAGGCCACGTCCATCTCCGGCAGGGTGCGGCGACCGATGAGGTGCTTTTCCCGTTCCGGCATGAGCACCGCCACCAGGAGTTCGGCGCATTCGCGGATGCCTTCGATCTTGACTTGCAGGAAATCCGCGTTGCGCGCAGGCAGGGCCGCCGCCGTGGCGAGCCGCTCCGCCTCCACGCCGCGGTGGAGTTCGGCGCGCAGGGTGGAATCGGTGATCCGCAGGAAGCGCCAGGGCTGCATGAAGCCTACCGAGGGGGCGAGGTGGGCCGCCGTCACCAGCCGTTCCAGCGCGCCTTCCGGCAGCGGGTCGGGCAGGAAGTGGCGCATGTCGCGCCGCTCGCGCAGGGTGCGCCAGAGGGCGGCGGTTTCCGCCTCGCTGTAGGCGTGGGCGGTCATGACCGTCAGTGCGGAAAGCGCAGCAGGGTGCGCGGGCCGTCCGGGTCGGACTGGATGCGGGGGGCGGGGCGGGGCTGGCCGGTCAGGCGGGCCAGCAGGGCGGGGAACCAGGAGAAGACGGCGGACTTTTTCATGGGGTGACTCCTTGCAGTGGGTGGAAGGACAGACGCCTACAATCCGCGCCTTTCATTCCGTGGGGAAAAAACATGGTGCGCTGGGGCTGGATTTTTGCGCTGTCGTGCCTGTTCGGGTCGGCTGTCCAGGCGGAAGTGACGGTGCGGGACGATAGCGGGGCGGAGGTGCGTTTGTCCCAGCCCGCGCGTCGCATCGTCAGTCTGGCGCCCCATGCCACGGAGAACCTGTACGCCGCCGGGGCGGGGGCGCGGCTCGTGGGGGCGGTGGACTACAGCGATTTTCCCGAGGCGGCCCTCGCCCTGCCCCGCGTGGGCGGCTATTCCCGCCCGGACCTGGAGGCGGTGCTGGCCCTGAAGCCGGACCTGGTGGTGGCCTGGGTGAGCGGCAATCCGCCGGTGGTGGTGGAGAAGCTGCGCGCGCTGGGCGTGCCGGTGTACCTGACCCAGCCGGATCGGCTGGAGGACATCGCGAACGGCATCGAGAAACTGGGTCGGCTGGCGGGGAGCGAACCCGAGGCCGAGAAGGCGGCGGCGCGCTTTCGGCAGCGTCTGGCGGCCTTGCGGGGGCGTCATGCGGCGCGGCCCGCCGTGCCCTTGTTCTATCAGGTGTGGCATCAGCCGCTCCTGACGGTGGGCGGCGGGCAGATCATCAGCGAGGTGATCCGCCTGTGCGGCGGCGAGAACGTGTTCGCCGCCCTGCCGGGCAAGGCGCCGGCGGTGAGCGTGGAGGCGATCCTCGCGGCCAATCCGGAGGCCATCGTGGCCAGCGGCATGGGCCGGGATGCGCCGGTGGGGCTGGAGCGCTGGAAGCCGTGGTCGCGCATGAAGGCGGTGGCGCGGGGCAATCTGTTCTTCGTGCCTTCCGACCTGTTGCAGCGGCCCACGCCGCGCCTGCTGGACGGGGCGGAGCAGTTGTGCGGGCAGTTGGAGACGGTGCGGGGGCGGCGACCGTAGAGATCGTCATGCCCGCGCATGACGTCCGCTTCGGCGCTCGCGTACATGCGGTTCACTGCGCTTCTCCGTTTCCCATCTCCGGCACAAACCACGTCGCCTCGTCGTCGCGCAGGGCGCGCAGGGGGTGGCCGTAGAGGCGTGAGAGCCGCTCGGCGGTAAACATCAGGGCGGCGGGGCCGAGTTCGAATGCGCCGTCGCCGAACAGCAGCAAGGCCCGGTCGGCGTGGCGGGCGGCGAGGTTGACGTCGTGCAGCACGGTGATCGTGGCGGCCTCTCGCGCCTGGCGGCTCATCAAGTCCAGCAGGGCGATCTGGTGGTGGAGATCCAGGTGGGTCAGGGGTTCGTCCAGCAGGTAGAGCCGGGGGGACTGGGCCAGCAGCACGGCCAGGGCGACGCGCTGGCGTTCGCCGCCGGAGAGGTTTTGCAGTTCGCGTCCGGCGTAGTCCGCCAGCCCGACCTGGGCGAGCGCCTCCTGGGCGATGCGGCGATCTTCGTCGCCTTCCCAGGCGAAGCGGGCGAGGTGGGGGTGACGTCCGCACAGCACGGTTTCCAGCACGGAGCTGGCGAAGGCGTCGCCGGGATGCTGGGTGAGCAGGCCGCGCAGGCGGGCGGCGGCGCGGGGGGAGAGTGTGCCCCGGGCTCGAACCCCCGAGCCGCCCCCCGTGGGGGCCAAGTCGTTCTTGGGGCGGCCCGGCGAACGACTTGAGAGAGCGGCGTAGGGGCGTGCGTCCAGAAGGATTTCTCCCGCTTGCGGCGGCATCAGGCCCGCCAGGACGTGCAGCAGGGTGCTCTTGCCGACGCCGTTTTGCCCCAGCACCACCAGGCGTTCGCCGGGGTGGAGATCCAGGTGCAGGTCGCGTACCACGTCGCGACCGCCGATGGCGACGTGCAGGTTCTCAAGCGAGAGCAGCGGCGCGTTCACAGTCCTTCCCGGCGCGGGGCGCGGGCCAGCAGGATCAGGAAGGCGGGGACGCCGATCAGGGCGGTGATAGCTCCGACGGGGAGTTGCTGGGGGGCGATGACGGTGCGCGCCAGGGTGTCGGCCAGGGTGAGCAGGGCGCCGCCGGCCAGGACGGCGGCGGGCAGGAGCAGACGCTGGTCATTGCCCAGGGCCAGCCGCGTGAGATGCGGCACCACCAGGCCGACGAAGCCGACATTGCCGATGCTGGTGACGGCGATGGCGGTGAGCAGGGAGGCGGTGAGGTGGATGAGGGGGGTGAGGAAGCCGACGTTCGCCCCCAGGGTGGCGGCGAAGGTCACGCCGCGCGCCAGCAGGTTGAGGTCGCGCGCGAAGGCCAGGGCGAGGGCGAGCCCCGCGCCCAGGGTGAGGAGGGCGGGCAGGGGGTCGCCCGCCTGGGCGGCGTCGCCCATGAGCCAGAACAACATGCCGCGCAACTGGTGGTCCGGGGCGATGGAGAGCAGGAGGGTGACCAGGGCGCCGCACCCGGCGGCGACGATGACGCCGGTGAGCAGGAGGCGGGTGCGGGTCCAGCCGCCGTCGCCTCGGGACAGGCCGAAGACCAGGGCCATGGCGCTGAGGGCGCCCAGGAAGGCGCTGGCCTGGATGCCGAGATTGAGGGTCACGCCCAGCAGCATGGCCGCCAGCGCCCCCACCGCCGCGCCGCCGGAGACGCCGAGCACATAGGGGTCGGCCAGGGGGTTGCGCAGGAGGATCTGCATCAGCGCCCCCGCCAGGGCCAGGAGGCCGCCGCAGGCGAAGGCGGCCAGGGCGCGGGGCAGGCGCAGGTGGAGGATGACTTCGCGGTGGATGTCTTCGCCCTGGCCCAGGAGGACGGCGGCGGTCTGGGCCGGGGTGAGGGCCAGGCTGCCTGCCGCCAGGGCCAGCCCGATGCTGGCCAGGGCGGTGAGGGCCAGAAGGGCGAGGACGAGGTGAACGCGGGGCGGGTTCATGACAGGAACAGCTTTGCCGCCGCCTCCGGGTGGGAGGGGAAGTAGAAGTGGACGTAGCTGGCGGTGAGCCGGGCCAGGCGGTACACGGCCTCGCCCGCGCCGCCGTTGGGGTGGCTTGCCCGAACCAGGGGGGAGAGGTCGGTTTCCAGGCGGGAGTGGTGGAAGGTGTGGCCGCGCAGTACGCCTTCGGGCAGCGGGATTTCTTGCAGGCCGAGGGCGGTCAGGCGTGGTTGCATGACGGCGCGGGCGGGGAGCAGGCCGGCCATGGGGGCGGTGCGGCCTTGCGCGTCGGTCAGGGTTTCGGCCAGAAACAACATGCCGCCGCATTCGGCCAGGATGGGTTTGCCCGCCGTGTGGTGTTTGCGGAGTGCGGCGGTCAAGGCGGTGTTGGCGGTCAAGGCTTGCAGGTGCAGTTCCGGGTAGCCGCCGGGCAGCCAGAGGGCGTCGCAGTCGGGCAGGGCGTCGCCCGCCAGGGGGGAGAAGAAGGTGAGCTTCGCGCCCAGGGCGGCGAGCAGGTCGAGGTTGGCCGGGTAGAGGAAGGAGAAGGCGGCGTCGCGGGCGATGGCGATGCGTTGGCCGTGCAATAACGGCGACAGGGGAGGGGGTCCGTCCGCGTCAACGGGGAAGGCGACGGGTTCGGGCAGGTGCAGGGCTTGGTCGGGCAGGGCGGCGGCGAGGGCGTCGAGGCGGGCTTCCAGGTCCGTGATTTCGTCGCCCTGCACCAGGCCCAGGTGGCGTTCCGGCAGGGCGTGGGCAGGGTCGCGGGGGAGCGCGCCATGCCAGACGAGGCCGGGCGGCAGGGCGTCGCGCAGCATCCCGGCGTGGGCGGGGCTGCCGACGCGGTTGGCCAGGATGCCGGTGACGCGGACATCGGGTCGCCAGGTGGACAGCCCGTGCGCCAGTGCGCCAAAGGTCTGGGCCATGGCGGAGCCGTCGATGACGGCGAGCACGGGAAGATGGAATAGCGCGGCCAGGTCGGCGCTGGAGGGGGCGCCGTCGAACAGGCCCATGACGCCTTCGATCAGGATCAGGTCGGCCTCCCGTGCGGCGTTGTGCAGGAGCTGGCGGCAGTGGGCTTCGCCGCCCATGTAGAGGTCGAGCTGGTATACGGGCTGGCCGCTGGCGCGGGCCAGGATCATGGGGTCGAGAAAGTCCGGCCCGGTCTTGAACACGCGCACCCGTCGCCCCGCGTTGCGGTGCTTCCGCGCCAGGGCGGCGGTGACGCTGGTTTTGCCCTGACCGGAGGCGGGCGCGGCGATGAGGAGGGCGGGACAGGCGGGGATCAGGCGCACAGCGGGTAGCCCGGATGCAGGCCGTAGCCCGGATGCAGCGCAGCGGAATCCGGGGCTTCAGGTGGGCGTCTTCTCCCCGGATTCCGGCCTGCGGCCTGCATCCGGGCTACGGCCTGGCGATTCTTCTGTCTGCGCGGGAATGATGAGGGAGACGTGTCGGGTCGGATCGAACGGCTCACAGGTCCACCCCTTTTTGCGCCTTTACGCCTGCGCGCCAGGCATGTTTCACATCGGCGATCTCGCTCACGGTGTCGGCGGCGTCCTGCACGGCCTGCGGGCAGGCGCGGCCCGTGATGACGACGTGCTGCCCGGGCGGACGCGCGGCCAGATCGGCCAGCACCTGGGCCGGGTCCAGCCAGCCGTATTTGAGCAGGTAGGTGAGTTCGTCGAGGACGACGAGATGGATGGCGGGGTCGGTCAGCCAGCGCCGGGCCTCCATCCAGCCCTGTTGCGCGGTGGCGCGGTCGCGCTCCAGGTTTTGCGTCTCCCAGGTAAAGCCTGCGCCCAGAACGCGCCATTGGATGCCGGGCTGGCGGGCGAGCAGCGCTTCTTCTCCGGTATCGGTGCGGCTTTTGATGAATTGGGCCACGGCGACCTGCATGCCGTGGCCCAGGGCGCGGGCGACCATGCCGAAGGCGGAGGTGGATTTGCCCTTGCCGTTGCCGGTGAGCACCAGGAGGACGCCCCGTTCTTCTTCCGCCCGCGCAATGGCGGCGTCGATCACCGCCTTTTTGCGCGCCATGCGCGCGGCATGGCGTTCGGCGTGGTCGTTCATTTTTTCGGCTGCCAGCGCAAGGTGAGGTACAGCCCCGCGCCAGGCTGGTTGTAGCCGGCCACGGTGTAGTAGCGCTTGTCGAACAGGTTTTCGATCTTGCCGGCCAGGGTCCAGTCCTTCGCCAGGCGGGTTTCGGTGCGCAGGTCGATCAGGCCGTAGCCCGGTAGCCGGGTGGTGTTGGCGAGGTTGTCATAGCGCTTGCCTTCGCCGCGCAGGGTGGCGCCGACGCGCCAGGGGCCGTAGTCGCGGTCCAGGTCGATGCGCAGGCTTTCGCTGGCGCGGCGGCTGAGTTTTTTGCCCTGGTTGGCGGTGTTGGAGCGGTTTTCCGGGTCTTGCAGGGTGGCTTGGGCCTTCACCTCCCAGTTGCCCAGAATCAGGCGGGTTTCCGCCTCCAGGCCGAGGATGCGTGCGGTGGCGTTGCTGGGGTTGGTGGTCCCGTCGAAGCTGATGAGGTCGCTGATGCGGCTGTCGAATACCGTGGCGGACCAGACGCCCAGGGGGTGGCGTCCGGAAAGGCCCGCTTCCAGGCTGCTGGATTTTTCCGGCAGGAGCGCGGGGTTGCCGAAACCGGGGAAGTACAGTTCGTTGAAGGTGGGGGCCTTGAAGGCCGTGCCGTAGCCCAGGCGGGCGGCGAGGCCGTCCGCCAGACGCATGCCCCAGGCGGCGTTGCCGGTGAGGTGGCCGCCGAACTGGCTGTTCTGGTCGTGGCGCAGGGACAGGCGAAGGTCGTGCGCGCCCGCTGCGGCCTGGAGTTGGGCGTAAAGGCCGGTGTTGTCGCGCTGGCTGACGGTGTAGGCCGTGGTGCTGTCCACCCGGTCGTCCTGATGGTCGGCCCCCAGGGTGAGGGTGCGGCGTTCGCCCAGGTTCAGGTCGTTCTGCCAGGAGAGCGTGCCGCGGCGGGTGTCGTAGCGCCCGGTCAGGACGCCGTTGAGGAAGCTGTCGGACTCGTCCCGGCTCTGGCCGAGGGACAGGCGGGTGTTCCAGAGGTCGCTGAAGCGGTGTTTGAGGGTGACGCCCAGCGCTTGCTGTAGGGATTCGGATTCGTTCTGGAAGCTGCCGTCGTAGTGCGTGGCGGCGTTGGCGTGCATCAGGTGCGCCTCGATTTCGGTGTCCGCACCCAGGCGGCGTTGGCCGCGCAGGTTGATGGAGGCGTTGCGGGCGCCGTCCCGATCCGTTTCCGTGCCGTTCTGGGCGGAGAAGCCATCGTCATGAAAGTAGGCGGCGGCCACGCTGTAGCCATAGTCCTCACCGCCGCCGCTGAGCGCGGCCCGGCCCTGGCGCGTGCCGTAGCGGCCCGCGCTGACGCTGACGTCGGGCTGCGCTTCGCCGCGTCCCCTTTTCGTGAAGATCTGAATCACGCCGCCAATGGCTTCGGAGCCGTACAGGCTGGAGAGCGGCCCGCGCACGATTTCGATGCGCTCGATCAGGTCCACCGGCAGATCCTGGAAAGCGGTCTGGCCGGTGGTGGCGGAGCCGAGTTTGACGCCGTCCAGCAGGACGACCACATGGTCGGATTCCGCCCCGCGCAGGAAGAGGGAGGCGCTCTTGCCCGCGCCGCCGTTGCGGCTGAAGGTGATGCCGGGCAGGCCGGCCAGGAGTTCAGGCACGGAGGTCGCCTGGAGCCGCTCGATGTCGCGCCGGGTGACGACGCTGACGGCGGCGAGGCTGGCGTCCGCCGTGCGCGCGGTGCGCGTGGCGGTGACGACGATCTCCTGCAAGGGGAGGGCGTCGCGTTGGGTGTCGCTTTGGGCGTGGCTTGCGAGGGGGGTGAAACAGAGGGCCAGGGCGATGGCCAGGGGGCTGCGTTGCATGACGGAATTACCTTCTCGGTTCCCGGCGACCCCGCCGGGATGACTCAAAACGCGGGCCGAAGAAGGGACCAATGGGAGGTTGCAACGAGCGCATCCGCCTCAAGCCTCCACCCGAGGCCCGCGTGACTCATCAGGCCGGTCTCCGGGCTCGCGCATGAGGTTTTCCGCCTTCCCATCCCGGAGGACAGTGGCCGTGAGAAAAACCGTGGGGCGCTTACCGTTGCGGGGGCAGCCGAGGCATTGGGGGCTTGTGTCAAACGCCCGCACCTCGTTCCCGTTTCACCCCGGCGATCTAGGCCGGGGCACCTGAAGCGGGGCGGATTGTAGGGGGGAGGGAGAGCGCGCAGCCATACCTCCAATGGGGGTGGCTACGGGGCGCCGGCGACTACTGGTACAGCCCGCCGGAACGGAGGATGCGTTGCAGTTCCAGGGTGTCGCGCTTGCTGTTGACGGAGCAGAAGTAGTGGAAGAACAGGATGCCGTGCGGGTTGTTGGCGGCCCTGACCGGGATCTGCCCCCAGGCGGCGCGGCGGTTCCTGGCCCATTCGCCGCTGGGGCGTCCGAACGCGTAGATCTTGCGCTCGGCGTTTTCGCAACGCATGCCTTCGTAGCTCACGGTTTCGGCGCCGGCGGCGCTTTTGACGAGCAGAGAGTAGCGGACCACCCCGTCGGCATCGCTGGAGAGGGATTTGGCATCGACAAAAACTTCATGCCTTGCCGTGGGGCCGATCTCGATGCGGACCAGATTTGCCGGCTGCGGGTACGCCGGGAGATTGGCCTGAATCTCCTGCCAGGGCGTGGTTTCGTCGTCGAAATAAGGCTCGAACTGTTTGCGCCCGCCAGGGTTGCCCTCTTCAAACAGATTGCCGGCCTGAATGGCGTGGGCGGGCAGGAGCAGCAGGGCGAGGATCAGTGCACGCATGGCAGTCGAGTCAGGGCTGGGAGCGCCGCATGGTACTTCCTGAGGCCGGTCAGCGACGGATCGGCTTGCCGCCCATGGCCGCGCGCAGTTTCTCCAGCGCCTTCGCTTCCACCTGACGCACCCGTTCGGCGGAAATGCCGTACACCGCGGCCAGTTCGTGCAGGGTGGCGGCGTCGTCATCCGCCAGCCAGCGCGATTCGATGATGTGGCGGCTGCGCGGGTCGAGCTTTTCCAGGGCCTGTTGCAGGCCTTCGGTGGCCATCCACTCCCGTTCCGCGCGGGCGATGTGCTCGGTCGGTTCGGCGTTGGGGGCGGCCAGATAGGCGATGGGGGTGAAGGCTTCGTCGTCGTCCTCCGCTTGCGGGTCCAGGGCGACATCCTGGCTGTACAGCCGGGTCTCCATCTCGCGCACGTCGCTGGGATTGACGTTGAGAACCTTGGCTACCTCGTTCACTTCGCTGGAGGTCAGGCTGGAACTGCTGGCCTTCATGCTGCGCAGGTTGAAGAAGAGCTTGCGCTGCGCCTTGGTGGTGGCGACCTTCACCAGCCGCCAGTTGCGCAGGATGAATTCGTGGATCTCGGCCTTGATCCAGTGCACCGCGAAGGACACCAGGCGTACGCCGCGTTCCGGGTCGTAGCGTTTCACCGCCTTCATCAGGCCCACGTTGCCTTCCTGGATCAGGTCGGCATGGGGCAGGCCGTAACCCAGGTAGCCGCGCGCGATGGCGACCACCAGACGCAGATGGGAAAGCACCAGTTGGCGCGCCGCTTCGACGTCGTCATGGTCGCGCAGACGCACGGCGAGGTCGTGTTCCTGTTCCGCCGTCAGCAGCGGGAAGCGATTCACCGCCTGCATGTAGTTTTCGATGCTCCCGAGGGTGCTCGGGATGGGGAAACTCAACGCTTGAGTGGTCATGGAGGCTCTCCGTTAACCCAGTAATTCAGTCAGTCAAATTTTAGCACTCGGTCTGGGAGAGTGCTAAACGGAAAAGGTTCCGGAATGGCGCTCACTACAGCCGCCCCTTGGCCTTGCGGTACACGGCGCTGTCTTCCCGCTTGCCCACGGCTACGACGATGACCGTGACCCGCTCATCGAAGACCTGATAGACCAGCCGATAACCGGCGGCGCGCAGCTTGATCTTGTAGCAGTCGGACATGCCGGAAAGTCGGGCGGATTCGACTCGGGGGTTTTCCAGTCGATCCAGCAGCCTGGCCTTGAATTGCTCGCGCAAGGGGCGATCGAGCTTCTGCCACTCCTTCCAGGCGCTGTCCCGGAATTCGAGGCTATAGGTCATTAGGCTCTACTTTGACGGTGGGTTCGTTCTCGCGCTCTTTGATCAGTTTGGCGAGTTCGATGTCGTCGAGTCGTTCCATCATGGCCTCGAAAGCGGCGGCGGGTACCAGGTAGGCGGCGGGTTTGTTGTGGTTGAGCACAGCCACGGGGAAACCGTCCGCCTCATCGATGACGGCGGTGGGGTTCTTTTTGAGTTCGCTGATGCTGACTGAGGCGTTGGTGTAGAGCAGTTCCATGGGGGGGCTTCCTGATGTATTTAAACTGGTCTTTATTTTAGTCGTTTATTTGGTCTTTATTTTGTTGGCGTTCAGTTCGTCGCCGAAGTGGTGGATACCCCTTTGCCAAGCCCCTCCATTGGGCGCCTCTCATCACTGCCCAAGATCAAGGCGCAAAGTCCGTCTCCGCCCTTTCAATCGGGCCTCCGATCCATTCGAGCCCGCCATGACCTTTCCCTCCTTTTTTCAAGAAGCGCCCGTCATCACCCTGCGCGACCCCCTGGCCGAGGCGTTGGGCGCGGCGGCGGACGGGCTGATCCACTATCACTATGCGGATGCGGTGAAGCTGGCGGGGCATTCCTGCCCCACCGTGGCCGGTGCGTGGCTCCTTGCCCTGCACGGGCTCAGGGCGCTGTATGGGGCGGAAACGCCGGAGCGGGGCGCGATTCGCGTCGAGTTGCGCGCGCCGATGGATGCGGGGACGTCCGGGGTGGTGGGGGCGGTCCTGTCGCTCGTCACCGGCGCGGCGGGCGAGGGCGGCTTCAAGGGCCTGGGCGGGCGCTTCTCGCGCCGCAACCTGCTCGTTTACGGGGTGGAACTGCCTGCGGAGGCGAGGTTTTCGCGTCTGGATACGTCCGCTTCGGCGTTGCTGGACTACCGCCCGGAACGGGTGGCGCCGGCCCCGGAGATGCCCGCCTTGATGGCGCGCATGGTGGGCGGCGTCGCCGAGCCCGCCGAACGCGCGGTCTTCGCGCAGCTTTGGCAGGATCGGGTGCGGCGCATCCTGCTTGAACATGCGCACGACCCGGAATTGATCGCGGTTCGTTGACAGGGGGGCGTCCGGGCGGTTTCCGGCCTGGAAATCGCCGCCGCAAGACGGCGCGCGGATGCCCTTGGTAGTCATTGAATTGCTTGAGAAATTTGAACTCGGGCGAGTAGAATGCGCGTTTTTCGTCGGAGTACTTCCCATGGCCATCACCACCGCTCAAAAAGCGCAGATCGTCCAAACGCATCAGCGCGCCGCTGCCGATACCGGCTCCCCCGAAGTGCAGGTTGCCCTGCTCACCGCCCGCATCAACGACCTCACCGGTCACTTCAAGGTCAACGCCAAGGATCACCATTCCCGCCGCGGTCTGCTCAAGATGGTGTCGCGTCGTCGTCGTCTGCTGGACTACCTCAAGGGCAAGAGTGCGGATCGTTACACCCAGTTGATTCAGACCCTGGGCCTGCGCAAGTAAGCAATAACAATCAAGTCGATAGGAAGAGAACAGCGTGAATCCGGTCAAGAAGACATTCCAGTACGGCGCTCATACCGTCACCCTCGAAACGGGCGAGATCGCCCGTCAGGCCACCGGCGCGGTTGTGGTGAACATGGACGACACCGTGGTGCTGGTCACCGTGGTAGCCAAGAACGAAGTGAAGCCCGGCCAGGATTTCTTTCCGCTGACCGTTGATTACATGGAGAAGACCTACGCCGCGGGCCGCATCCCCGGCGGCTACTTCAAGCGCGAGGGCAAGCCGACCGAGAAGGAGACGCTCACCTCCCGCCTGATCGACCGTCCCATCCGCCCGCTCTTCCCCGACAGCTTCTTCAATGAAGTGCAGGTCATCGCCACGGTGATGTCCTCCAACCCGGAAGTGGATTCCGATATCCCCGCCATGCTTGGCGCCTCCGCCGCCATGGCACTGTCCGGTCTGCCCTTCAACGGCCCCATCGGCGCCGCCCGCGTGGGCTATGTGGATGGTCAGTATGTGCTCAACCCGACCCAGTCCCAGCTCAAGGAATCCAAGCTGGATCTGGTGGTCGCCGGCACCGAAACCGCCGTGCTGATGGTGGAATCCGAGGCGCAGGAATTGCCCGAAGACGTGATGCTGGGCGCCGTGGTGTTCGGCCATGACGCCATGCGCACCGCCATCGACGCCATCAATGACCTGGCCGACGAAGCCGGCAAGGATCCCATCGACTGGAAGGCCCCCGAGACCGACGCCGCCCTGGTGCAGAAAATGGAAGGTCTCTGCGCCGAGGCCCTGTCCATGGCCTACTCCATCAAGCAGAAGCAGGCCCGCACCCATACGGTGGATGAGATTCGCAACCGTGTGTACGCCGAGTTGATCACCGCCGACATGGACACCACCGCCGCCAACGTGGTGAAAGACCTGTTCCACGCCCTGGAAGCCAAGGTGGTGCGCAGCCGCATCCTGTCCGGCGAGCCCCGCATCGACGGACGCGACACCCGCACCGTGCGCCCCATCACCATCCGCACCGGCGTACTGCCCCGCACCCACGGTTCCGCCCTGTTCACGCGCGGCGAGACCCAGGCCATGGTGGTCGCCACCCTGGGCACCGGGCGTGACGAGCAGACCATCGAAGCGCTCACCGGCGAGCACCGCGACCGCTTCATGCTGCACTACAACATGCCCCCCTTCGCCACCGGCGAAACGGGCCGCGTGGGTTCGCCCAAGCGCCGCGAGATCGGCCATGGCCGTCTCGCCAAGCGCGCCCTGCTGGGTTCCCTGCCGAGCAAGGAAGAGTTCGGCTACACCCTGCGCGTGGTGTCCGAGATCACCGAATCCAACGGCTCCTCCTCCATGGCCTCCGTGTGTGGCGGCTCCCTGGCGCTGATGGACGCCGGCGTGCCGATGAAGGCCCATGTGGCAGGCATCGCCATGGGTCTGATCAAGGAAGGCAACCGCTTCGCCGTGCTGACCGACATCCTGGGCGATGAAGATCACCTGGGCGACATGGACTTCAAGGTGGCCGGCACCCGCAACGGCGTCAACGCCCTGCAAATGGACATCAAGATTCAGGGCATCACCAAGGACATCATGCAGGTGGCCCTGACCCAGGCGCGTGAAGCTCGTCTGCACATCCTGGACATCATGGAGCAGGCCGAGGCCGCGCCCCACGAGATGAGCCAGTACGCGCCGCGCATCATCACCATCAAGATCAACCCCGAGAAGATCCGCGACATCATCGGCAAGGGCGGCGCCACCATCCGCGCCCTCACCGAAGAGACCGGCACCCAGATCGACATCGACGACGACGGCACCGTCAAGATCGCCTGCACCAGCACCGAGGCCGGTGAACTCGCCAAGAAGCGCATCGAAGACATCACCGCCGAGGTCGAAGTGGGTCGCACCTACGACGGCACCGTGCTCAAGATTCTCGACTTCGGCGCCATCGTCAACGTGCTGCCGGGCAAGGATGGCCTGCTGCACATCTCCCAGATCGCCCACGAACGTGTCAACACCGTGGCCGACCACCTCAAGGAAGGCCAGGCCGTCAAGGTCAAGGTGCTGGAGACCGATGACAAGGGTCGTATGCGCCTGTCCATGAAGGCGCTGATCGAGGCCCCGGCCCGTGCGCCGGCTCCTGCCCCGGAAGCGCCGACGGTCTGAGCGATGGCGGTGAAATGAAAAAGCGGCCTGCGGGCCGCTTTTTCATTGGGTGGAAGATGCAGCGCGCCGTCAGTGCGCCCCGATCAGGTCCATGAAGCCCTGCCACCAGCGCTTGCGGTTCTGCGGCACCACATGGGCCGGGGCCAGGTCGGACGGGGCCGCCACGCACATCACCCAGCCCGGCAAAATTTTGTGCTTGCCGGAACCGCAGGATGTCCCCAGGTGGTTGGGGTCGTAGATCTTGACGATGCGCGGGGCCTGAAGGTCGTCGGCGTAGACGATGCCGCAGTACTCCTCGTGATGTTCCTTGTGCAGCAGGGTGTCGATCTCGGCGATGAAGGCGCTGACATGGGCGGCGTCCGCCGGAAGTTCCGGGCGGGCCTCGCCCACGGCGTAGAGATACCAGCCGGCGGACGGATTGATCCGGGCCCAGAACTCGGTGAGTTGTTGCCAGGACATCAGGCTGAACAACATGCCGTCAAACAGGGCATCGAATTCGGGATTACGCTGGGCGGTAACGGTCACGGCGGCGTCCGGCAGGTGGCAGGGGCGCGCATTGTAACCGCGCCTAAATATTTGATTAATCGCTATTTAAAGGATTTGAACATGCTCAAGGCACTGCTCTTCGACGTGGATGGCACCCTGGCCGATACCGAGCGCGACGGCCATCGCCCCGCCTTCAACGCCGCCTTCCGGGAGGTCGGGCTGGACTGGGACTGGGACGTTGCACTCTATGGTCAGCTCCTGGCGGTCACCGGCGGCAAGGAGCGCATGAAGTACTACGTCGAACGCTTCCGTCCCGACTATGTGAAGCCCGCGGATTTCGACGCCCTGGTGGCGGAACTGCACAAGGCCAAGACCCGGCACTACACCCGCCTGCTGGCGGAGGGCGGCATCCCCCTGCGCCCCGGCGTCCGGCGCATGCTGGAAGAGGCCCGCGCCGCCGGGTTGATCCTGGGGGTGGCGACCACCACCACGCCGGAAAACGTCACCGCCCTGCTGCGCCACAGCCTGGCGGCGGACGGGGCGGACTGGTTCCAGGTCATCGCCGCGGGCGACATCGTCCCGGCCAAGAAGCCCGCGCCGGATATCTACGTCTGGGCCATGCAGCAACTGGGTCTGAAGCCGGAAGAGTGCCTCGCCTTCGAGGATTCCGAAAACGGCATTCGCGCCTCCCTGGGCGCGGGCCTGCGCACCGTGGTCACCGTCAACGACTACACCCGTGACCACGATTTCAGCGGCGCTCTGGCGGTGTTGCCCGACCTGGGGGATACCCATCTGGCGCATGTGCGCGCCCTGATCGGGGAATAACGCGTCAATCAGGGGTGGAGTGAAGCCGCTTCCAGTGTGTTCTGGAGCAGGGTGGCCACGGTCATGGGGCCGACGCCGCCCGGCACCGGGGTGATCCAGGCGGCGCGCTGGCGGGCGGCGTCGAACTCCACGTCCCCCGCCAGGCGACCATCCGGCAGCCGGTTGATGCCGATGTCGATGACGATGGCGCCGGGCTTGATCCAGGCGCCCTGCACCATCTCGGGACGGCCTACCGCCGCCACCACGATATCGCCCTGCGCCACCAGACCCGGCAGGTCGCGGGTGGCGGAATGGCACACGGTCACGGTGCAACCGGCCAGCAGGAGTTCCAGCGCCATGGGGCGCCCGACATGGTTGGAAGCGCCCACCACCACCGCATGCTTGCCGCGCAGGCTCTCGCCGGTTTCCGCCAGCAGGCGCATCACCCCGTAGGGGGTGCAGGAACGCAGCAACGGCGCCCGCACCGCCAGGCGACCGATGTTGTAGGGGTGGAATCCATCCACGTCCTTGTCCGCCCGGATGGCCTCGATCACGGCTTCATCGCTGATGTGCTCGGGCAGGGGGGCCTGCACCAGGATGCCGTCCACACTCGGGTCGGCGTTCAGGTTCTCGATCAGGGTCAGCAGATCCGCCTGCGAGGTGGCGGCGGGCAGATCGTGCGAGATGGACAGCACCCCGGCGCGCTCGCAGCCCCGGCGCTTGTTGCGCACATAGATGGAAGAGGCCGGATCGCCGCCAAGCAGGATCACGGCCAGTCCGGGCGGGCGCAGCCCCTGGGCCGCCCGCTGGGCCACCCGCTCGCGGATGTCTTCAATGAGGGCGTCGGCAATGGATTTTCCGTCGAGGAGGCGCGCAGTCATGGCACAGGCGGGTAGTTGCGTAACCCCAGTATTTTAGCGGCGACCGGGCCAATTCTGCGTTGCAATTTCCAGGGTCGGTGCGTATAGTGGCGCGCCTTCGGGGTGTAGCGCAGCCCGGTAGCGCGCCTGCTTTGGGAGCAGGATGTCGGAGGTTCGAATCCTCTCACCCCGACCATCCTTACATAGCCACCGGGTTGCCCACCCCGGATGCCCGCGGGGTCTCTGCCCGTAGCTCAATTGGATAGAGCACCAGCCTTCTAAGCTGGGGGTTACAGGTTCGATCCCTGTCGGGCAGGCCAGTTTCTTGAAGTGTTGTTGCAGTCGTTGATGTCTCAGTGGTGGCGGTAGCTCAATTGGTAGAGTCCCAGATTGTGATTCTGGCTGTTGTGGGTTCGAGTCCCATCCGTCACCCCAAATACTCCATGGTTAGCGAGATGCGCGGGTCGCAGGCCTCCGGCCTTCGTTGACCCCCCTCTGCCAGAGAGAGATCCATGTCCCTGAAATGCGGCATCGTCGGCCTGCCCAACGTCGGCAAATCCACCCTGTTCAACGCCTTGACCAAGGCCGGCATTGCCGCCGAGAACTACCCCTTCTGCACCATCGAGCCCAACGTGGGCGTGGTGGAAGTGCCGGACCCGCGCATGGCGCAACTGGCCGAGATCGTGAAACCCCAGCGCATGGTCCCGGCCATCGTCGAGTTCGTGGACATCGCCGGTCTGGTGGCGGGCGCGTCCAAGGGCGAAGGGCTGGGCAACCAGTTCCTCGCCAACATTCGTGAGACCGACGCCATCGTCAACGTGGTGCGCTGTTTCGAGGACGAGAACGTGGTGCACGTGGCCGGTCGTGTAGACCCCGTCTCCGATATCGAGGTGATCCTCACGGAACTGGCCCTGGCGGACCTGGCTACGGTGGAAAAGGCCCATCACCGTGACAGCAAGAAGGCCCGCGCCGGCGACAAGGAAGGCATCAAGCTGGTGGCCCTGTACGAGCGGATGCTGCCGCATCTGAACGAGGCCAAGCCGGCGCGCAGCCTGAAGCTCTCCGACGACGAAAAGGCCATGCTCGCGCCGCTGTGCCTGATGACCATCAAGCCCGCCATGTATGTGGCCAACGTGGCCGAGGATGGCTTCGAGAACAACCCCCACCTGGATCGCCTGCATGCCATCGCCGACGCCGAACATGCCCCGGTGGTGGCGGTGTGCGCCGCCATCGAGGCGGAAATTTCCGTTCTGGACGAGGCCGACAAGCTGGAGTTTCTGGAATCCATGGGCCTGCACGAACCCGGCCTCAACCGCCTGATTCGCGCCGCCTACGACCTCCTGGGCCTACAGACCTATTTCACCGCCGGGGTAAAGGAAGTGCGCGCCTGGACCATCCACAAGGGCGATACCGCGCCCCAGGCTGCGGGCGTGATCCACACCGACTTCGAACGCGGCTTCATCCGCGCCCAGACCATCGCCTTCGACGACTTCATCGCCTGCAAGGGCGAGGCCGGGGCCAAGGAGGCGGGCAAGATGCGGGCGGAAGGCAAGGAGTACGTGGTCAAGGACGGCGACGTGCTGAACTTCCTGTTCAACGTCTAAACCCGTGTCATCGCCCGGCGCAGCCGGGCTCCTACAGCACCACCTTCACGCCCGGATGGGCGCTCAGCGCCCGGTACAGGTCATCCAGTTGCGATCTTGAGTCGGCGCGGATGGTGCAGGTGACGGCGAGGTAGTTGCCGCCCGCCGAGGCGCGCATCTGCACCGACTCCGCTGCGAAGTCCGGGGCGTGAATCCGCACGATCTCCACGATCTCCTGGGTGAAGACGTCGCTGTTCACCCCCATCACCTTGATCGGGAATGCGCAGGGAAATACCAGCAGGCTCTCGCTCATGCCGCCTGCCCGCGCATGACCGTGTGTTTGTAGGCCTGATAGGCGGCGAGCACGCGCCGGAACACCGGGCCGGGGCGGCCATCGCCCACCGGCTGGCCGTCCAGCGTGGTCACGGCCATGACCTCCTTGGTCGAGGAGGTGATCCAGACCTCCTCCGCGTCGCGCAATTCCGCTTCGGCGACGGGGCGCACGGCGTGGGGCAGCCCTTCGGCGCGCGCGATCTCCAGCACCACCTCGTAGGTGACGCCAGGCAGGATCAGATTGGATTCCGGCGGCGCCAGGATCACCCCGTCCCGCACCACGAAGACGCTGCTGGCGGAGCCTTCCATGAGCCAGCCGTCGCGCAGCAGCACGGTCTCGGCGCAGCCGGCGTCCACCGATTGCTGGCGCAGCAGCACGTTGGCGAGCAGCGAGGTGGCCTTGAGGTCGCAGCGCAGCCAGCGGTTGTCCTGGGCGGTGATGGCGGCGACGCCGTGTTCCACCAGAGGCGCGGCGGGTGCGGACAGTTGCAGCGGCATGAGGAACACGGTGGGGTGCGCCTGGGCTGGAAATACATGGTCCCTGGGGCCGGGGCCGCGCGTGATCTGGAGATAGACGCCGACATCGTTCCATTCGCAACGGGCGACGATGCCCTCCGCCAGCGCCGCCCATTCCGCCGCGCTGTGCGGATTGGCGAGGCGGATGCCGTCCAGGCTGTGTTGCAGGCGGCGCAGGTGGTCGGCCATGCGGAACGGGCGGCGGTCATACACCGGGATCACCTCGTACACCCCGTCGCCGAACAGGAAGCCGCGGTCCAGCACCGAGATCGAGGCCTGCTCCAGCGGCAGGTACTGCCCGTTGAGATAGACCGTGGTCATGCCCGTTACTTGAACATCAGCAGCAGGCTGTCCCACCCGCGCCCGAGGATGCCCGCCGTTTCCACCCCTTCCAGGGCGGTGAGGTGGTAGTCGCCCAGCGCCTTGCCGTCGCTGCTGAGGCGCAGCGTGCCGATGCGCTGGCCCTTGCGCACGGGCGCCAGCATGGGTTGCTGGGTGATGAGCTGGGCCTGGAGCTTGGCCGCCGTGCCGCGCGGCACGGTGACATGGAAGTCGTACAGGAAACCGGCCTTGAGTTCGCCCGACTTGCCCTTGTAGACGCGCAGGCTGGATACGACCTGATTGGCGCTGTACAGGCGCACGGTCTCGAAGAACTGGAAGCCGTAGTTGAGCAGCTTCTGGCTTTCCAGCGCGCGCGCGGCGTCGGAACCCGTGCCCAGCACTACGGAGAGCAGGCGGCGGCTGTCGCGCTTGGAAGAGGCGATGAGGCAGTACCCGGCGCTCTCGGTGTGCCCGGTCTTCACCCCGTCCACGCTCGGGTCCATGAACAGCAGGCGGTTGCGGTTGGGCTGGGTGATGCCGTTGTAGGCGAACTCCTTGAGCGAATAGAGCTTGTAGTGCTCGGGAAACTCGCGGATCAGGGCCAGGGCCAGGCGTGAGAGGTCGCGCGCGGTGGTGTAGTGCTGCGGGTCGGGCAGGCCGGTGGCGTTCATGAAATGGGTGCCGGTCATGCCCAGGCGTTTCGCCTCCGCGTTCATGCGCGCGACGAACTTCTCCTCGCTGCCGGCGATGCCTTCGGCCAGGACGATGCAGGCGTCGTTGCCGGATTGCACGATCATGCCCTTGAACAGGTCGCCCACCGCGGCGGGCTTGCGCGGGTCCAGGAACATGCGCGAGCCCTCGGCCTTCCAGGCCTTGTCCGAGACCGGCAGCGGCTGATCCAGGCGCAACGCGCCGTCGCGCACCGCGGCGAAGGCCAGATAGGCGGTCATCAGCTTGGTCAGGGAGGCGGGTTCCACCCGGCTGTCGGCGTCCTTTTCGGCCAGGGGCAGGCCGGACAGGGCATCCACCATCAGCCAGGCGCGCGCCTCGATCTGGGGTGCGGGCGGCGTTTCGGCCAGGGTCGGCGCAGCGGGGAAAAACAGGGCGAGCGAGAGGACGAACAGAACCAGCGGATTCATGGCCACAACCGGCGGAAAGGGGGGCGAATTATACGGGGCGCGTGCGCGGCGGCAGGGCTGCACGCCCCGGATTACGGGCTGGGCAGGATCGCGGGGGCGTACTCGGCATTGAGCGCGGCATCGCTGAAACGGAAGGTGTTCCGCCCCGCCTGCTTGGCCTGATACATGGCTGCATCGGCGGCCTTGGTGAGGCTGATGGAATCGGTCCCGTCGGTGGGGAACAGGCTGATGCCGATACTGGCGCCGATGCTTACGGATGCACCGCCCGCCGTTTTCAGGGAGAAGGGCTTCAGCAGCAACTGGATCAGCGCACTGGAGACCTTGGCCGCATCCTTGGGGCTGCGCACGCTTTCCAGCAGGAACAGGAATTCGTCGCCGCCCAGGCGCGCCAGCGTGTCTTCCTCGCGCAGACGCGAGCCCAGGCGCTTGGCCACAGCTACCAGCAACTCGTCGCCGGCCTGATGGCCGTAGGTGTCGTTGACCTGCTTGAAGCGGTCCAGGTCGATGAACAGCACGGCGACGTGCCCCTTGTGCCGCTGCGCCTTCTCCAGCGCGTGTTCCAGGCGCGACTGCGCCAGCAGGCGGTTGGGCAGATCGGTGAGGGCGTCGTAGTGCGCCAGATGTTGCAGGTGGGCCTCCGCCTCCTTGATCTGGCTGATGTCGCTGATCAGGCCCACCAACTGGGTGGTTTCGCCCCATTCGTTGCGCACGGTGCTGAGAGAGAGGCGTTGCGGGAACAGGCCGCCGTCCTTGCGCCGGCTCCATACCTCGCCCTGCCAGTGACCCTGTTCCCGCACGGTGCGGTCGATGACCTCCTGCGTGTCCTGCTCCGGGCGGGAGGTATGGAGGAAGTGGTAGGGGCGTCCCTGCACCTCCGCCTCGACATAGCCGGTGATCTCTTCAAACGCGGGGTTCACCGCGAGCAGACCGGAGTGGGTGTCGGCGATGAAGATGCCGTCTCGCGTGTTCTCGAACACCACGGCGGAGAGGCGCAGTTCCTCCACGGCGCGGCGGCGCACGATGGCTGCGCCCAGGCTGGCGGCCACCAGGCGCAGCACGTTTTCCTCTGCCGCGCTCCATTCCCGCGCCTGATGCACGGCGTCGAAGCCCAGGAAGCCCCAGAACTCGTCGGACAGGCGGATCGGGGCCAGCAGCATGGAACGGATGCCCAGGGGCTCCAGCAGTTGCCGCTCTTCCAACGGGAAGGCGCTGATGCGGCCCCGCACGGAGAGTCCCGCCGCCAGGTTGTATTCCCAGCGGGGAAGGCGTTTGCCCAGGTCCAGCCGTTGCAGTTCTTCGCGTCCCAGCAGGGCGTCCACGCCGGGGCGCACCCACTCGTAGGCCAGGGAAGCAGTGAGGGGCTGGTCGCGCATGGCGCGGCGGTTTTCGTAGATGTAGACGCGGTCGGCCCCGGTCTCACGCCCCAGTTCGGACAGCACGCTGTTCAGGGTGGCGTCCAGATCCGGTTCCCGCAGCAGTTCCAGGGACGCGGAGGCCACCATCTCCAGGGCCTGCTCCCTCTGGCGCATGTCCGACTCCTCCCGCGTGCGGCGGGTGACGTCATGGCCCAGCAGCATCACCAGATGGGCGTCGCCCACCCGCAGGGGGGTGGCGGTGTAGGCCATGTACAGCACCCCGCCTTCCGGACGTACATGGGTCGCCTCGAATGCGCCCAACTGGCCTTCCGCCGCGGCGAGTACCGCTTCGCGCAGTTCTTCGGCGTGATCGGGTTGCCAGATCGGGGTCTGCCAGTAGGGGGTGTCGCCCAGCGGGCCGACCAGGGATTGCACGGCCTGGTTGGCGTGCAGAACCTTGCCCTTGCCATCCAGCACCACGGCCATCTGGGGGTTCTGCTCAAAGGCGGCCTGCAACAGGCACAGGGCCAGGTCAGGGGACATGCGGGAGGGTGCGGGGTCGCGCGCGGGGGTGTCGGGACTGCTGGACATATCCGATCTGGGGGTGTGGTGCGGGGAGGAGGAGGAGAGCCCCTCTATTGAATGCGTTTATACCCGCAACCCGTCCGTCATGTCGCCTCGACCAGGGCCACGGTGTTGCGTCCCGCCTGTTTGGCCCGGTACAGGGCCGCGTCGGCCCGCGCCAGGATGCAGTCGGCGCCGCCGTCGGCAGCCTGGAATACGGTGACGCCGATGCTCACGGTGTAGGGGATCTCGCCGTCTTCCACCTGGGCGGGGGTGGCGGCCACCACGCTGCGGAAGCGTTCCGCAAACTCGGCGGCGCCACGGAGGTCTGCGCCGCTCAGAAGAATGGCGAACTCCTCGCCGCCCAGCCGCCCGAACAGGTCGGTGCGCCGCAGCAAGGGTTTGGCCAGACTGGTGAAATGGCGCAGCACGATGTCCCCGGAGGCGTGACCATGGGCGTCGTTCACCTGCTTGAAGTGGTCCAGATCCATCATCAGCAGGGCTGCGGAATCGTGATGGCGGTGCACGCGGGCCAACTCGATCTCCATCTGTTCCAGGAAACGCCGCCGATTGGCCGCCCCGGTGAGGGGGTCCGTGGTGGCCAGACGCATCAGCTCCTGTTCCATGGCCAGACGCTCCGAAATGTCCTGAAATGCCACCACGGCGCCCACGATCTCTCCGTTCCGGTGCACCGGGGTGACGGTCAGACGAACCGGGAAGGCGAGGCCGTTCTTGCGCAAGAAGGTGTCCTGCACTTCACGTCGCACGCCATCCTGGCGGGTCTGGAACACCATGCACTCGCTGGCGGGATGCGGGCTGCCGTCCGCATTGCGGCGATGGAACAGGCGGTGGGGATCCTGGCCGACCACCTCGTGCTCCTGGTAGCCCAGCATGGTCAGGGCCGCCGGATTGATGAAGGTGCAGCGTCCTGCGTTGTCGATGTCGTACACCCCCTCGCCCAGAGAGGAGAGCAGGGATTTGCGCACGGTAAGGCGTTCCGTTTCCGCCTCGCTGCGCACCAGGGCGGCCTTGATGCGGACCAGACGCCGCGCGCCGAAGCCCATGCCGACCAGACCCAGCAGGCCGATCAGTCCGTGGCCCAGCAGCAGATTGCGCCGTTGCAGGGAGAAGTGGTTGGCGTAGCGGGAATAGGGCAGGGACATGCTCACGCCGCCCCGGATGTCGCCCTCCTTGTAGCCTTGTTCGGCGTGGCATTTGAGGCATGCCGACTCGGTGCGGAACGGACGCATGTAGCGGAAGTAGGGCTGTCCGCGCAGGTCTTCCAGGCTGCCGTATTCGTGCGCACCGTTCTCGAACGCGTGCAAGGCGCGAGTCTCCCAGGCATCCGCCCGGTTTTCCGGGCGCAGGGGCTTGAGGCTGGTGATGTGGCCGATGACGCCGTCGTCGCTGGCCAGTTCGTTCACCTGGCGCGTCATGTAGGCCGGGTTGATCAGGGTCAGGCGGCGTCCGGAGGGCGTCACGACGTCCCGTTCCGCAACGTGGCTCAGGTAGGGGTTGGGCGGGGTTTTCTCACTCACGGGCACATACACGCCGCCGTGGCTGGAGGCCCAGCGCCGGTACAGCACATCCTTTTCGAAATGGAAGCGCGCCTCGGCCAGGGCCAGGGTTTCGATGGAATGATCCACCTGGCGGATGTTCCACAGCAGGGAAGCGGTCACCACCAGCGCCCAGGCCGCCACAACCGGGAGAAGCAGGTGGTTGTAAGGGGAGAGGTGGAAGGGCGCAGGCATCACGTCGAGGGGCTCCGTTTGTTCGCATCCCATGCCGTGCGCCCCCTTCTGGTGCTGCGTCAGGCCGGCTGCGCCGACGCTGGGACGGATCCTTCAATCACGCGGTCATTCTGCGCCGCGCCTGGGGTTTGGGGCATTGGCAATACTTATGGCGCGGCGGTCATAAGCCGGCCAGGGTACGGATGTGCACGGCCACGCTGCGCCCCAGGGAGCTGAGGTCGTAGCCCCCTTCCAGCACCGAGACGATGCGGTTCCCGGCGTGGCGAGCGGCCATATCCATGACCTGCTGCGTGATCCACTCGTAATCCGCTTCCACCAGGCCGATCTGGCCCATGTCGTCCTCGCGGTGGGCGTCAAAACCGGCGGAGATGAACAGCATTTCGGGGCGGAAGGCCTCCAGCCGGGGCGTCACCTGGGCCTCAAAGATCTCGCGGTAGCGCTTGCCCGTGGTCCCCGCCGCGAGCGGCACGTTGATGATGTGGTCGTTGCCGCTGTCGGCGCCGCTGTAGGGGTAGAACGGGTGCTGGAAGGTGGAGCAGAGCATCACGCGCGGGTCGTCGTGGAAGATGTCCTCGGTGCCGTTGCCGTGGTGCACGTCGAAATCGACGATGGCGACCCGCTTCAGCCCGTGCTGCTCCAGGGCGTGGGCCGCCGCCACGGCGACATTGTTGAAGAAGCAGAAGCCCATGGCCTGGTTGCGCGTGGCGTGGTGGCCGGGCGGGCGGCAGGCGACGAAGGCGTTCTCCACCTCGCCATGCACCACCCGGTCCACCGCCATCACCGCACCGCCGGCGGCGTGGTAGGCGGCGTCCAGGGTGTGGGCGTTCATCGCGGTGTCGCCGTCGATATGGGCAATGCCCTCGTAAGGGGCCGTGGCCTCGATGCGGTCGATGTGCTCCGAGCTATGCACCCGCTTCAGGTGGACGTGGTGCGCCATGGGGGCGGCGTGATGCGTCAGATAGTCGAACAGATGCGCGGCGTGCAGACGGTCTTCAATGGCGGAGAGCCGGGCCGGACTTTCCGGATGCCAGTGGCCGACGTCGTGTTTCGCGCAGAAGGGGTGAGAGATGTAGGCGGTATGCATGGGTTTTGTGCGGCGCAATAAATTAATGCTGACTATATGAGGGCCTTCATGGCGCGGTAACCGTCGGGAACGTACCCTTGCAGTGTATGCAAACTGGAAATCGCAGTTGAAATGCTCGTAGGTGCGAATTCATTCGCACAATCAATGACTTCTGTGCGAATGACTTCTGTGCGAATGAATTCGCACCTACGGACAAATTGCGACGTTGGATCGTCATGAATTTATCCGTCAACTGCGTTTTCCAGGTTTAAAGACTAGGGTGGCGAGGGCCGATAAGGAAATGAGCTGAATCAACCCCGAACATCCGCCCCCGCGCACCCACTCGCCGCAACAGGAACCCGCCATGTCGCACCACTACCTGCACCCCCTGCTCAACCCCCGTTCCGTCGCCGTGTTCGGCGCCAGCGAGCGGGAAGATTCCGTGGCCGGGGTGATCTATCGCAACCTGCTCCAGTCCGGTTTTACCGGCAAGGTATACCCGCTCAACCCCAAGCACGAGACCCTGCTGGGGCAGGCGTGTTACGCCCAGGCCGCCGACCTGCCGGAGGCGCCGGACCTGGCCATCATCGCCACCCCCGCGCCCAGCGTCAGCCGCATCCTGGACGAATGCGGCAAGCGCGGTGTGCGCAACGCGGTGGTGCTGTCCGCCGGTTTCCGCGAGGTGGGGGCCGAAGGCGCGGCCCTGGAGAAAGGGTTGGTCGCCACGGCGCACAAGCACGGCATCCGCTTCATCGGCCCCAACTGTCTGGGCATCCAGCGTCCCGCCATCGGCCTCAACGCCACCTTCGCCCATGGCTGCGCCCTGCCCGGCGACCTGGCCCTGGTGTCGCAATCCGGCGCGTTGTGCACCGCCATGCTGGACTGGGCCGAATCCAACGGCATCGGCTTTTCCAGCGTCATCTCCACCGGCGCTTCGGCGGACCTGGATTTCGGCGAGATCCTCGATTACCTGGCCTATGACACCGCCACCAAGGGCATCCTGCTCTATGTGGAAGGCATCCGCGATGCGCGCCGCTTCATGAGCGCCCTGCGCGCCGTATCGCGGGTGAAGCCCGTGGTGATGGTCAAGGTGGGTCGGCACGAGGCCGGCTCCAAGGCGGTGGCCTCCCACACCGGCGCGCTGGTGGGCTCCGACGCCGTGTTCGACGCCCTGGTGCGGCGCGCCGGCGTGGTGCGGGTGAAGACCATCCTGCAACTGTTCTCCTGCGTGCGCGCCCTTTCCACCCACATCAAGCCGCGCGGAAACCGGCTCGCCATCGTCACCAACGGCGGCGGACCCGGCGTCATGGCCACCGATCTGGCTGTGGACATGGGCGTACAACTGGCCCAACTCCTGCCGGATACGGTGGCAAAGCTCAATGCCGCCCTGCCCGTCACCTGGTCCCACGGCAACCCGGTGGACATCATCGGCGACGCGGGTGCAGACCGTTATCGCGCCGCGCTCGACGCCTGTCTGGAAGACCCGCAGGTGGATGGCGTACTGGCCATGCTCACGCCCCAGGCCATGACTCGTCCCGCCGAGGCCGCCGCCGCCGTGGTGGAGGTGGCCAAGCGTTCCAGCAAGCCGGTGCTGGCCTGCTGGATGGGCGAGAGCCAGGTGACGGAAGGCCGCCGCCTGTTCAAGGAGGCGGGCATTCCCTACTTCAACACCCCGGAGCCGGCGGTGGAGGTGTTCTCCTTCCTGGCCGACTTCTACGAAAACCAGCGCCTGCTGATGCAGACCCCGGACCCCCTGTCGGAAGACATGACCCCCGACGTGGAAGGCGCGCGCCTGATCATTGAAAGCGCCCTGTCCCAGGGGCGCACCACCCTGACCGAGGTGGAATCCAAGGCCCTGCTGGCGGCGTTCCAGATCCCGGTGGCGCGCACCCTGATCGCGCGCGACCCCACCGAGGCCATGCTGATGTCGCAGCAACTGGGCTTCCCCGTGGCCATGAAGGTCAACTCGCAGGCCATTTCGCACAAGTCCGACGTAGGCGGCGTGCGCCTGGGGCTGTCCAACGGCCAGGCGGTGCGCGCGGCCTACATGGGCATGTTGGCGGAGGTGAAGAAGCACCGTCCCGACGTCACCCTCGACGGCGTCGTGATCGAACCCATGATCTCGCGCGACAACTCGCGCGAGGTGCTGGTGGGCGTGGTGACGGACCCGGTGCTGGGGCCGGTGATCGCCTTCGGCTCCGGCGGCGTGGACGTGGAGGCATATCAGGATCGCGCCGTCTCGCTGCCGCCCCTGAACCGGCTGCTGGCCCAGGATCTGATCCAGCGCACCCGGGTCGCCAAGCTGCTGGGCGAGTTCCGCAACCGCCCCGCCGCCGACATGAACGCCCTGGAACGGGTGCTGCTGCGGGTCTCCGAGATGGTGTGCGAGCTGCCCTGGATCAGCGAACTGGACATCAACCCGCTGCTGGTGGATGAGACCGGCGCCCTGGCGGCGGACGCGCGCATCATCATCCGCCCCCTGGCCCCCCGCGCCGACCGCTACGGCCACATGGCCATCCACCCCTATCCGACGGAACTGGTCACCCACTGGCAGTTGCCCAACGGCATGGACGTGGTGCTACGCCCGATCCGCCCGGAAGACGCGGACATGACCCAGGAATTCGTGCGCAACCTGTCGGCGGAGACCAAATATTTCCGCTACATGGATTCGGTGAAGGAACTCTCCCCCAGCATGCTGGTGCGCTTCACCCAGATCGACTACGACCGCGAGATGGCGCTGCTGGCGGTGACCACGGTGGACGGCAAGGAGGTGGAACTGGGCGTGGCCCGCTACGCCGCCAACCCGGACGGCCACTCCTGCGAATTCGCCCTGGTGGTGGGGGACGAGTGGCAGAAGTTGGGCATCGCCCACAAGCTCATGGAAATGGTCATGGACGTGGCGCGGAACAAGGGCTTGCGGGTGATGGAAGGCGAGGTGCTCAAGATCAACCGCAAGATGCTGCACCTGGTGGAAGGCCTGGGGTTCAAGGTCGAGGAACACCCGGACGACGACTCGGTGCGCTACGTCTGGCGCGAGCTGTAGCCCGCGCCGAGCGGGGCGGTTACTTCCGCGCCATCATCTCGATGGCCAGTTGCAGGGCGTCCACGCGCTTCTCCAACTGGCGCACGCGTTCGGTCATTTCCGTGTGGTGCTTGCAACTGCCCATCGCGCAGGGGCTGCCTTCGCCGCCCTTCATGCCTGGCATGCCCATCATCCCCATGCCCATCCCCATTCCCATGCCTTCGCGGTTCTTGCACGGCTTGCCGGGGCCGCCCAGGTTGTCCATGGCTGCGGGAGCGGCAGGTGCGGCTGCGGCGACGGGCGCGGTGGCCGGTGTGGCGGGAGTGTGGACATGGGCATCAGCGGCCAGGACGCCGAAACTGGCCAGGGAGAGCAGGGCGATCAAAGCAAAACGTTTCATGGGAAATCTCCTGTGTGGGTAAAAGGGCTCGAAGGAATCGCTCGGGCCGGGTGGGTGGACGCCGGGCGAAGGGGATTGGTTCCGGCGAACGGAAATGCTCCGACGCCACCCCGATTATGAAGCGCATCACGGTAGGAGCCCGGCTTTGCCGGGCGATTTGACGCCCAGGTCGGATTCGGCGCGCGCCTACGTTGCTCCCTCACCCCCGGCCCCTCCCCCGGCGGGGGAGGGGAGAAAACAAAACGGGCCGGAAAACCGGCCCGTTCGCATTACAGGTGAAGCTCAAGCTCACACGATCAGCGGCACGATCAGCAGGGCCACGATGTATATGACCTTTGAATGCTCGACATGGTGGGAGCTGCTGCTAGCATGTCTTACCGTCGTCTTACCTTGGAGTTGAAATGGAAACAACGCGAATGTCGAGCAAGGGACAGGTCATCCTTCCCAAGACCGTCCGAATGGCGCACCGGTGGGAGCCAGGCGTTGAATTCACCATCGAAGACAGAGGGGATGGCGTATTGCTACGACCGGTCAAGCCACAGCACACCACACGGCTGGAAGATGTCATCGGCTGCATTGCCTACCAAGGCCCGGCCAGGACCGTGGAAGAAATGGATGAGGCCATCGCTGCCGCCATCCAGTCCGAAAAATGATCGCGGTCGATACCAATGTCCTCGTGCGCCTGCTCACTGGTGACGACCCGGAGCAAACCCAGCGCGCGGTCGCCCTGTTCAGCGAAGAACACATCCTCATCCCCAAGACTGTACTGTTGGAGACGGAATGGGTGCTGCGCTACAGCTATGGGCAGCCATCGGTCGTCATCCTGGCCGCCTTTCACAAGCTCATCGGCCTGCCCCAGGTGACGCTGGAAGACGGCCCATCTGTCATGGAAGCGCTGCAACGCTTTGAATCAGGGATGGATTTCGCCGACGCCCTGCACCTGGCTTCGGGGCGGGAGACAGAGGCATTTGTGACGTTCGATGCAAGGTTGAAGAAACGGGCGGGGCGCGAAGCAAGGGTGCGGCTCTTGTGAATTAAGGCCGGTCTGCGTGTCACGACAAGGAGCAACAAAGAAGTGTCGGTGGGAGTGAAGCGCCAATGACTCAGCCCGTACGTGCTCGGAACGATGGCGAAGACTTCCATCTACTCTGGACCGCCAGGTGGGCGCTGCGTCTGTTGGACAAACGCACGGGACTGGCGGCGGTCAGGATTGAGGGTTGTTCTCCAGCGGAAGGTCTTGGCGATACATCGCAGGCTGAACCCCAGCTTGAGAGGCATGCCCCTTCCACGGGGTCATTCCCAAAAGCAAAACGGGCCGGAAAACCGGCCCGTTCGCATTACAGGTGAAGCTCAAGCTCACACGATCAGCGGCACGATCAGCAGGGCCACGATGTTGATGATCTTGATCAGCGGGTTCACGGCGGGGCCGGCGGTGTCCTTGTAGGGATCGCCGACGGTGTCGCCGGTCACGGCGGCCTTGTGGGCTTCAGAGCCCTTGCCGCCGAAGTTGCCTTCTTCGATGTACTTCTTGGCGTTGTCCCAGGCGCCGCCGCCGGTGGTCATGGAGATGGCGACGAAGATGCCGGTGATGATGGTGCCCACCAGCACGCCGCCCAGGGCTTGCGCGCCCAGGGTGAGGCCGACGATCACGGGGACCGCGACCGGCAGCAGGGAGGGAACGATCATTTCCTTGATGGCGGCCTTGGTCAGCATGTCCACGCAGGTGCCGTATTCCGGCTTGCCGGTGCCTTCCATGATGCCGGGGATTTCCTTGAACTGGCGGCGCACCTCCACCACCACGCTGCCCGCCGCGCGCCCCACCGCTTCCATGCCCATCGCGGCGAACAGGTAGGGCACCAGGCCGCCGATGAACAGGCCGATGATGACCATGTGGTCGGACAGGTCGAACATCGAAGGTCAGGGTCGCACCGCCGGCGGTCAGGGCGTGGGTGTAGTCGGCGAACAGCACCAGGGCGGCCAGACCGGCGGAACCGATGGCGTAGCCCTTGGTGACGGCCTTGGTGGTGTTGCCCACGGCGTCCAGGGGGTCGGTGATGTTGCGGATGTTGTCCGGCAGGCCGGCCATTTCCGCGATACCGCCGGCGTTGTCGGTGATGGGGCCGTAGGCGTCCAGCGCGACGATGATGCCGGCCATGGAGAGCATGGAGGTGGCGGCGATGGCGATGCCGTACAGACCGGCCAGGTCATAGGCGCCCCAGATGGCGGCGCACACGGCCAGCACGGGGGCGGCGGTGGACTTCATGGAGACGCCCAGACCGGCGATCACGTTGGTGCCGTGGCCGGTGGTGGAGGCTTCCGCGATGTGGCGCACCGGATGGAACTCGGTGGCGGTGTAGTACTCGGTGATCCACACCATGGCGGCGGTCAGACCGAGGCCGATGAGGGTGGCGAGGTACAGGTTCATCGAGGTGACCAGGTGGCCGTCGATCATGACGCCTTCGCCCATCATCTTCATGGTGATGGGGTAGAAGGCCACGGCAGCCAGACCGCCGGAGACGATCAGGCCGCGGTACAGGGCGTTCATGATCTTGCCGCCTTCACGCGCCTTGACGAAGTAGGTGCCGACGATGGAGGCGATGATGGCGAAGCCGCCCAGGACCAGCGGGTAGATCACCGCTTCCGGGGAGCCGGTGATCAGCAGGCCGCCCAGCAGCATGGTGGCGATGATGGTCACGGCGTAGGTTTCGAACAGGTCGGCGGCCATGCCGGCGCAGTCGCCCACGTTGTCGCCCACGTTGTCGGCGATCACGGCGGGGTTGCGCGGGTCATCCTCGGGGATGCCGGCTTCGACCTTGCCCACCAGGTCAGCGCCGACGTCCGCGCCCTTGGTGAAGATGCCGCCGCCGAGTCGGGCGAAGATGGAGATCAGCGAGCCGCCGAAGGCCAGACCCACGAGAGCGTGGGTGGCCTGGGAGGTGGATTCGCCCATCACCAGGGTGAGGACGGCGTAGTAGCCGGCCACGCCCAGCAGACCCAGACCCACCACCAGCAGGCCGGTGATGGCGCCGCCCTTGAAGGCGACGTTGAGGGCGGCGTTGAGGCCCTGATTGGCGGCCTCGGCGGTGCGGATGTTGGCGCGCACCGAGACGTTCATGCCGATGTAGCCGGTGAGGCCGGACAGGACGGCGCCGAGGGCGAAGCCGACAGCGGTCTGCCAACCGAGGGCGGCGAAGATGGCGACCAGCAGAATGGCGCCAACGATGCCGATGGTGGTGTATTGCCGGTTCAGGTAGGCCTGGGCGCCTTCCTGGACAGCGGCGGCGATTTCCCGCATTCGATCATTGCCGGTGGGCAGGCCAACAATCCACTTAATGGACATGGCCCCGTACACCAGGGCCAGTACCGCCGCCACGAGGGCGAACATCAGACCATCATTCATTGCACTATCTCCTTGAAGAGCGCCAAAACATTGTGAGTAAAACGTCGCACCGCACAGACTCCCCCATCTGCGGGACTTCCGTTTTTGCCTGGCTTATGCCAGGTCTCGATTTTGAAACCATCGCCCGGCACAGCCGGGCTCCTACATGTTCCTGCCTAATGCCAGCCCGCCTTCGAAGCGGGTTCCGGGGGTGAATCCGAAGATCGCCTCCAACCCCAGATCCCGAATCAGTCCGTCCACTGCCGCCTGCCCGTGTTCCTTGCTCACCTCGGAGAGGATCAGCTTGGCCGAGTTGGCGTTGTAGAAGCCGCCGAAATCGGCTTGCACCTTGAGCAGTTGGCGGGCGCGGTCCAGGGTCATCCGATTAAAGCTTGAACTCCGGCAGCTTCTTCGCCACCACCGCGTTCTTCATGGTGACGTACTTGGGCAGGCCGTTTTCATACTTCGGGTAGTCCTCGCCCTGGATCAGGCCGGCGAGGTAGTTGCGGCACTTGTTGGTGATGCCGTAGCCGTCCTTGCTGATGAAGTCGCGCGGCATGAACTTCTCCACGTTGGCGACATCCTTCAGCTCGGCGTGGCCGATCTTGTACTTGTAGGGGACGTCGGACAGGCGAACGATGGTGGGCATCACCGAGTTCTTGCCCTTCACGGCCAGCTCGACAGCGGCCTTGCCCAGTTCGTAGGCCTGCTTCACGTCGGTCTTGGAGGCGATGTGGCGCGCGGCGCGTTGCAGGTAGTCGGCCACGGCCCAGTGGAACTTGTAGCCGTGGGCTTCCTTGATCATGTTCGCCACCACGGGGGCGGCGCCGCCCAGTTGGGCGTGACCGAAGGCGTCGCGGGTGCCCTGTTCGGCCAGGAACTTGCCGTCCGGGTAGTGGCAGCCTTCAGACACGACGATGGTGCAGAAGCCGTGCTCTTCCACCTTGGCCTTCACGGCGGCGAGGAACTTCTTCTGATCGAACTCGATTTCCGGGAACAGGATCACCACGGGGATGCCCTGGTCGGCCACCAGACCGCCGGCGGCGGCGATCCAGCCGGCGTGACGGCCCATCACTTCCACCACGAAGATCTTGGTGGAGGTCTTGGCCATGGAACGCACGTCATAAGACGCTTCCAGGGTGGACACGGCGATGTACTTGGCGACGGAGCCGAAGCCGGGGCAGCAGTCGGTGATGGGCAGGTCGTTGTCCACGGTCTTGGGCACGTGGATGGCCTGGATGGGGTAGCCCATGGCCTCGGAAAGCTGAGAGACCTTGTAGCAGGTGTCGGCGGAGTCGCCGCCGCCGTTGTAGAAGAAGTAGCCGATGTTGTGGGCCTTGAAGACCTCGATCAGGCGCTCGTATTCACGCTTGTTGGCTTCCAGGCTCTTCAGCTTGAAGCGGCAGGAGCCGAACGCGCCGGAGGGGGTGGAGCGCAGGGCGGCGATGGCCTCATCGCTTTCCTTGCTGGTGTCGATCAGCTCTTCGGTGAGGGCGCCGATGATGCCGTTGCGACCGGCGTAAACCTTGCCGATGACGTCGCTGTGCTTGCGGGCGGTCTCGATCACGCCGCAGGCGGAGGCGTTGATGACGGCGGTGACGCCGCCGGACTGGGCGTAGAACGCATTCTTTTTCTTGGCCATGCTTGAGCTCCTTAATCAGCGGTCATTCCCGCGCAAGCGGGAATCCAGAAGGTGAAACCGGATTCCCGGCGCTTCCTGGATTCCCGCTTGCGCGGGAATGACGAAAACAAAAAACAAAAAGCGCGGACGCCCGCGCTTTTCAACAATGCTTACCGGGCGTCGGCCTCGGCCCGGCGCTTGGCGTCTTGTTCTTCCTGCACCTTGAGCAGGCTGATGACGCAGTCCCCCAGGTTGTCGTATTCCTCCTTGCCGGTCGCAAAGCGATCCTTCACGGAGTAATAGAACATGGCCCGGTAGGCGGCGTGGCCGGTGCGGGAGACGACAAAGGCGCAGTCGTCCACCTTCCAGTACAGGGCCGGGCAGGCGGCGAGTTCCCGGTCGCCGGGGTTGAGACGAACCTCGGTCTCTACCTCGTGGATCTCCGCCTCGCGGCCAAAACGCTCCTTGATGGTGGCTTGCACCAGCTTGAGGTCGGAGGCGGAGAAGTCCGGGAAATCGCTCATCGTTACCGCTTACTTCTTGACCGAATCCAGGGCGGCGAAACAGGCGTCACGGATGCCGTCCACGGAACCCACGCCGGCGATCTTGAAGTACTGGGGAGCGCCGGCTTCGCCGCTCTTGCCCCAGTCGCCGTAGTAGTTCACCAGGGGCTCGGTCTGGGCGTGGTAGATGTCCAGACGCTTCTTCACGGTCTCTTCCTTGTCGTCATCGCGCTGGATCAGGTCTTCGCCGGTGACGTCATCCTTCATGTCGACCTTGGGCGGGTTGAACACGACGTGATAGGTGCGACCGGAGGCGACGTGTACGCGGCGACCGGACATGCGCTTGACGATCTCGGCATCGGGCACGTCGATCTCGACCACGCCATCCAGCGGCACGCCGGCGGCCTTCATGGCCTCGGCCTGGGGGATGGTGCGGGGGAAGCCGTCGAACAGGTAACCGTTCTTGCAGTCATCCTGGGTCAGACGCTCCTTGACCATGCCGATGATGATGTCGTCAGACACCAGACCACCCGCATCCATGATCTTCTTGGCGGCCACGCCCAGCTCGGTGCCGGCTTTGACGTGTGCGCGCAGCATGTCGCCGGTGGAGATTTGCGGAATGCCATAGCGTTCCTTGATGTAGTTGGCCTGGGTGCCTTTGCCCGCGCCGGGGCCGCCGAGAAGAATCAGTCGCATGGAAAACCTCTTGTTGAATCAATCCCTTACGGGATCTGGATGGTGATGGGATAAAGCCGAAGCCGCGGTAGGGTATTCCCCCGTCCCCGCCAAGCACAGTTAATTTTTTGTATTTGTGCATAAGGTCAGGTTATTGCGGGGTCGGGGCTTTTGGGCAGGACAAAATGTGCGGACGCAGCATTTGCGTCCGCCCCAGGTTACGCGCGCAAAAACCCCTCCAGGGCTTCCCGCAACGCGCGCGCCTTGTCCTGGCACTCGCGGAATTCCGCCTCGCAGCGGGAGTCCGCCACCAGACCGCCGCCGGCCCAGAAACTCACCTCGCCCGCCGCCACCGTCAGGGTGCGGATGGCGATGTTGAGGTCCATAGCCCCATCCGCGCCGAGGTAGCCGAGGCTGCCGCAGTACACCCCGCGCGCGCGCGGCTCCAGTTCCGCAATGATCTCCATGGCGCGGCGCTTGGGCGCCCCGGTGATGGAACCGCCGGGAAACGCCGCCGCCAGCAGGTCAAGCGCATCCCGTCCCGGCCCCAGTTCGCCGATGACGGTGCTCACCAGATGGTGCACGGTGGCGTAGTGCTCCACCCGGAACAGGTCCGGCACGCGGATGCTGCCGGGACGGCATACCCGCCCCAGGTCGTTGCGCAGCAGGTCCACGATCATCAGGTTCTCAGCGCGGTCCTTGGGGCTGGCGGAGAGTTCCGCCACCTCGCGCGCGTCCTGCGCCGGGTCGGCCCGGCGCGGACGGGTGCCCTTGATCGGGCGGGTCTCCGCCAGTCCATCGCGCAGGGCGAGAAAGCGTTCCGGCGAGGAACTCAGCACCTGGCCGCAGGGCAGGTTCATCCAGGCCGCGAACGGGGCCGGATTGCGCCGCCGCAAGGCGCAGTACAGGGGCCAGGGCGAGCCGGAACAAGGGGCGACGAGGCGCTGCGCCAGATTCACCTGATAGCAATCCCCGGCGCGGATGTAGTCCTGCACCCGCTGGAAGGCCTGGGCATAGGCCTCCGGCGTTGGGTCGGCGACCAGGGCGGACTCAAGAACAAACCCGCGAACAAACCCGCGCGGGGATGCGGGGAACGCGTGCAGCGCCGCCAGCATGCGTTCGCGCCAGGCCTGTCCCGCCGCATCCGGGCGGACGCTGATCCAGCCCCGCCCGGTGGCGTGATCCATCACCAGAGCGCCGGGGTACAGCCCCAGCGCCAGCTCCGGCAAGGCGTCGGCGCGAGGATGGGACGGCAATCCCTGTTGGCGCACCCCCAGGTCGTACCCGAAATATCCCGCCGCACCGCCGACAAAGGGCGCAGGTCCGGACCACCGGCCCAGGGCCGCCAGTTCCCGCCGCAGCAGGGCAAAGGGGTCTCCCGTTTCGATCTCCTCCCCGCCCGCCGCCCGCGTCACCCGCGTGGTCCCGCCCCGTCCCTCCAGCGTGACCGCAGGGAAGGCCAGAAGGATGTCGTAGCGTCCTCCCGCCGCCAGCGGGTGGCCGCTGTCCAGCCACAGGGACCAGGGCAGGGCGGCCAGACGGGCGGCCAGGGGTTCGCAGTCGGGCTGGTAGGGGACGGAAGTGGTGGACACGGCAAGCGGATGCGGAGGGTCGGGAAATTTTCGCATGCCCCCCGGCATGACCTCCGGGGCAAAAAATCTGCTCCGGCCTATTGACAAAATCAGCCTGTTGAGAAGTCCCCAATCCCTGTGGATAAGTGTGTGTACAACAGGTGGGCAACCGGCCCCAGAGGGCTTCCTGCCTGGGGTTCTTCTCAGGGCTCAAGGATTGAGCAAATTGGGTCGTCCATATAAATCAATGGGTTACAAAAACTCTCAATCGCATCAGTGAGATAGCGCAACTTCTTGAAGATTTCATTGCGGCTGTGGATATAACTGAACCGGCAAAGCCTCCTTCAGCGGCCCTGAAAGCCCCTAAACTGCGGCCCACCATGCTTCCGACTCCCCCTTCCGCCGCCCCCGTCATCAGCGTTTCCGAGCTCAACCGCCAGGCGCGTTTCGCGCTGGAAAAGGGCCTGCCCCTGTGCTGGGTCGCGGGCGAGATCTCCAACTTCACCCGCGCCGCTTCCGGCCACTGGTACTTCACCCTCAAGGACGCCCAGGCCGGGGTGCGCTGCGCCATGTTCCGGGGGCGCAACCAGTTCGTGGACTGGACCCCGCGCGACGGCGACCGTATCGAGGTGCGCGCCCAGGCCACCCTGTACGAAGCGCGCGGTGAATACCAACTGGTGGTGGAAGCCGTGCGCCGCGCCGGCCAGGGCGACCTGTACGAACGCTTTCTGCGCCTCAAGGCACGGCTGGAGGCGGAAGGTCTGTTCGACCCCGCCCGCAAGCGCGCTCTGCCCCGCTTCCCCGTCAGCATCGGCGTGGTCACCTCGCCCAAGGCCGCCGCCCTGCGCGACGTGCTCACCACCCTGAAACGGCGCTGGCCCGCCGCCCGCGTCGTGCTCTACCCCTGCCCGGTGCAGGGCGAGGCCGCGCCGCCGCGCATCGTCGAGGCCATCGACCAGGCCGGCAGCCGCGGCGAATGCGACGTGCTCCTGGTGGTGCGCGGCGGCGGCAGCCTGGAAGACCTGTGGGCGTTCAACGACGAGGCGGTCGCGCGGGCGGTGCAGCGCTGCCCCATCCCCGTGGTGAGCGGCGTCGGCCACGAGACCGATTTCAGCATTTGTGACTTTGTCGCCGACCTGCGCGCCCCCACCCCCACTGCCGCCGCCGAGGCGGTTGCGCCGGATCGCGCCGAATGGCGTTTGCACCTGGCGCGCGAGACGCGGCAGTTGCGGCTGTCCGCGCAACGTCGGCTGGACGGCCTGGCGCAGCGGCTCGACCTGCTGTGGCATCGTCTGGTGCATCCGCGCCAGCGGCTGAACGCGCATCGGCAGCATCTTGGCCATCTGGCGCGCCGCCTCAGCCAGATCATGGCGACCGGCCAGCGCGACCTGCGCCAGCGTCAGCAAGGGCTGGCCGCCCGCCTGGGCCTGGCCTGGCGGCGCGAACACCAGACCCGCGCCCAACGTCTCAACGGCCTCACCCAGGCCCTGCGCCATCTCGACCCCGGCGAGGTCTTGCAACGCGGCTACAGCCTGGTGCGGGATGGTCGGGGGAACATCGTGCGCTCCAGCCAGACGGTGCGGGAGGGCGAGCGGATCGACATCACCCTGGCCCAGGGACGCCTGGGAGCGACGGTGACAGAGCGCCCCCTGTAGGAGCCCGGCTGTGCCGGGCGAACCCGCGTGGCCGGGGCGAGCCGGCTTATCGCCCGGCGCAGCCGGGCTCCTACGACCTCTGCGCCAGGGCCGTCACGAACGGTGATGGAGCGCCCCCTGTAGGAGCCCGGCTACGCCGGGCGAACCCGTGTGGCCGGGGCGAGCCGGCTTATCGCCCGGCGCAGCCGGGCTCCTACGACCCCTGCGCTGGGGCCGTCACGAACGGTGATGGAGCGCCCCCTGTAGGAGCCCGGCTGCGCCCGGCGAACCCGCGTGGCCAGGGCGAGCTGGCTTATCGCCCGGCGCAGCCGG
The DNA here is from genome assembly GCA_016219425.1 of Betaproteobacteria bacterium. Taxonomy (GTDB): domain Bacteria; phylum Pseudomonadota; class Gammaproteobacteria; order Burkholderiales; family Thiobacillaceae; genus PFJX01. The sequence continues at coordinate 166,185 of JACRNB010000005.1, forward strand.
GCTCCTACGACCTCTGCGCCAGGGCCGTCACGAAC
>JACRNB010000002.1:0-127022 GCA_016219425.1 Betaproteobacteria bacterium
TCCCCCCCTTTCCCAAAGGGGGGCAGGGGGGATTTCTGCGCCGGTTCGCCCAGCCACCGTCGCTAAATCCCCCTCACTCCCCCTTTGGAAAAGGGGGAAGCCACGCGTGGAAACGTCTGCGCAACCCCAACGGTTTCCCCCCCTTTCCCAAAGGGGGGCAGGGGGGATTTCTGAGCCGGTCCGCCTGGCCACCGCCGTCAAATCCCCCTCACTCCCCCTTTGGAAAAGGGGGAAGGCGCGCGTGGAGGCGTCCGCGCAACCCCACCGGTTTCCCCCCCTTTCCCAAAGGGGGGCAGGGGGGATTTCTGGGCCGGTCCGCCCTGCCACCGTCGCTAAATCCCCCTCACTCCCCCTTTGGAAAAGGGGGAAGGCGCGCGTGGAAGCGTCCGCGCAACCCCACCGGTTTCCCCCCCTTTTCCAAAGCGGGAAGCCGCGGGGGCTCGCCGTGGCGCTCAAGACGGAGCGCGTGACATGACCCCTCACAGCCTGGGCGCCCTGCATGACCTCCACCTGGCGCAGGTGCTGGATAACGACGACCCGGAGACCCGTGGCCGTGTCCGGGTGCGCCTGCACAGCACCGGCCTGGAGTTGTGGGCCGCCGTCATGGCCCAGAGCGCCGGGCAGGGCTATGGCCTCGCCTGCCTGCCGCGCAAGGACGAGCAGGTGATCCTCGCCTTCGTCCGCCCCGAAACCCCGGTGGTGCTGGGCGCGTTGTGGAGCGGGACCGGCAGCGCGCCGGAAGACGCCGCTCCGGCGCAGGAGCGTTACCTGTTGCAGACCCCCGCGGGCGTCAAGGTGTTGCTGGACGACCAATCGCCCAGGGCGCAGATCGAAACCCCCGCCGGCTACCGCCTCACCATCGACGACCAGGGCGGCGGCGCGATCACCCTGGAGAAGGGCGGCGAGCGCATCGAGATGACCGCCTCCGGCATCACCATCACCAGTTCCGCCCAGGTCAAGGTGGAAGCCAGTCAGGTCAGCGTCTCCGCCAGCATGGTTCAGGTGGACGCCCCCATGAGCAAATTCTCCGGCGTGGTGCAGTGCGACAGCCTCGTCGCCAACAGCGTGGTCAGCAGCAGCTACACACCAGGCGCGGGGAACGTATGGTGACCCGCTGCGGCCACGCCCCCACCCTGCACGCCCCCTGGTTCGCCGACCCGGCGGATGGCGTCACCCTGCACCGCTACCTGGACGAGCAGTTCGTCCCCCGCTTCCTGCAAGACGCTCAGGCAGGCCGCCTCACGCGCAACGCCGACAGCACCTGGCGCGACGAAGACCGCTTCGCCTACCCGGACCACCCCACGCTGCGCCTGCCCATGCACCGCGCCTTCTACCTCGCCTGCTGCGAGGTGAGCTGCGACGCCCCCGGTCTGCCCGCGCTGGACCCGGCGCGGGTGGTTTCCGCCGGGTTGGTGGTGCGGCGCGGCGCGGGCGCTACAGGGGCCATGCGCTGGATGGTGCGGGAAAGCGTGCCCCAGGGCTGGCAGGGAGGGGCCGTACCGGACTACGAACCGGACGAATACCGCCGCCTGCGCCAGCGCAAGCTGGTGGCGGAACGCTTCCCGGAGCCCGCCTACAGCGGCGAGGAGACCGGCCCCATGCACCCGCTGCATCTGCGCGTGAGTCACGCCGGCGGCTTCGCCCGCACCCACACCTTGCTCTGGGGCTACGTCCCCCTGGGCGGCGCGGTGCGCGTGGACGGCCCGGCCAGCGCCCCGGCGGAAGAGCCCGACTACGCCGCCGAATACGCCTGGCCCGTGGGGAGCCAGGGCGAGGCGGACTGGGCGCCGGAGCACGGCCAGATGGTGCAGGACGGCCTGGCCTCGGAGCCCCTGCGCCAGTTGCTGGACGCGCTGCTCAACCGCTACCGCGCGCAGGACGCCGCCAACCCCGACAACGAAGCCCTGCGCACCCTGCTGGGCCTGATCTCCTTCCTCGACGCGGAGGCGAAACCGGCCTGCACCCTGCTCGCCTACCTGGAGCGCCGCGCCGAGCCCCTTATGGAATGGCTTTCCCGCATCGAACGCGAAGAGCAGAACCTGGACGACTGGCCCCTGCCCGCGCACGACGGCGCAGATGAACCGGAGTCCGAGGCCGAGCTCGACCGCATGGAATGGAGCCTCGCCCTCACCGAACTCCAGGCCGGCTTCCTGCGTGAACTGCTGATCCTGCGCGCCCGTAGCGCCGTCGCCGCCAACGACCACGGCATCGCCATCCCCCGCTTCGGGCAGGAGCAGGACGACGTGTTCCATGTGCGCGTCTTCCTGCGCTACCGCACCGAAGGGGGCTGCGAACGCACCCTTTGGGGACCGGCCAGCCAGCCCTTCCGCGTCGCCTCGCCGCTGGAGCCCCAGGCGCAGCGGCCCATCCTCGTCGCCCTGCCGGACCTGGCCGACCTCAAGCGCGGCGGCCCGCGCGGCATCACCTTCCACGCCCCCAAGGCCCTGGCCGACAAGCTGCGTCGGCTCAAGTTCAAGATGGACGTGGAAGAGGGCGGTCCCGGCAACCCGGCGGGGGCCTGTTTCGGCTTCAGTTTCAGCCTGCCCATCATCACCCTCTGCGCCATGATCCTGCTGATGATCGTCCTCAACCTGCTGAACTTCCTGTTCCGCTGGCTGCCCTTCGCCTTCCTCGCCATTCCCCGCCTGTGCCTGCGCGCCCTGGGCAAGACCGGAGGCGGATCATGAAAACACCCAGCCTGCTCAGTCTGCCCCTGCTGGACGGCGTGGACGCCCACGGACGCCTGAACTGGACCGCCGGCAACAAGAGCCTGCGCGAATGCATGTTGAACATCCTGCTCACCAACCCGGGCGAGCGGATCATGCGCGCCGAGTTTGGCGCCGGCCTGCGCAACTTCATCCACTACCCCAACAACGAAACCACCCGCAGCCTCATCGCCGACGCCGCCCGCCGCGCCCTGGAACGCTGGGAACCGCGCGTGAACGTGGAAGAGGTGAGCGTGCTGGACGACCCGCGCCACCTCTCCCAGGTCACCCTCTCCATCCGCTACCGCATCCGCCTGGACGGCAGCCGCGAGCGGCTGGATTTCTCTCTCAGCCTGGGGGGGAGCGCGCCATGACCCTTCGGACCCGCCCCGGTTTTTCCCCCCTTTTGAAAAGGGAGAAGCCACGCGTGGAAACGTCCGCGCAACCCCAACGGTTTCCCCCCCTTTCCCAAAGGGGGGCAGGGGGGATTTCTGAGCCGGCCCACCCAGCCACCGTCGCCAAATCCCCCTCACTCCCCCTTTGGAAAAGGGGGAAGGCGCGCGTGGAAGCGTCTGCGCGGACCCAACGGTTTCCCCCCCTTTCCCAAAGGGGGGCAGGGGGGATTTCTGAGCCGGCTCGCTTAGCCACCGTCGCCAAATCCCCCTCACTCCCCCTTTGGAAAAGGGGGAAGCGCAGCCCCACCGGTGTTCCCCCCTTTCCCAAAGGGGGGCAGGGGGGATTTCTGAGCCGGCCCGCCCGGCCACCGTCGCTAAATCCCCCTCACTCCCCCTTTGGAAAAGGGGGAAGGCGCGCGTGGAAACGTCTGCGCAACCCCAACGGTTTCCCCCCCCTTTCCCAAAGAGGAAAGGCGCCTGACCACCGTCGCCTCCCCATGACTGAACCGCGCTAGGACTCCCCCATGCCCCTGCCCTTACCCAACCTCGATGACCGCCGCTTCGACGATCTGGTGAAAGAGGCCCAGGCCCGACTCGCGCGCAACCTGCCGGAACTGGCCCAGACCTCCCCCGGCGACCCGGTGCATGCCCTGGTGGACGTATTCGCCTGGCTTACCGAGACCATCCTCTACCGCGCCAATCAGATCCCCGAACGCCAACGCCGCGCCTTTCTCAACCTGCTCCAGCTCCCCCTGCGCCCGGCCCGGCCCGCGCGCGGCGTGGTCTGCATCGACGCCGAAGCCAAGGCCGCGCTACCCGCGCTGGTGAAGGCCGAAAGCGCCCTCAAGGGCGCGGGCGAGACCACCTTCAGCAGCGAAGGCGAGGTGCAGCCCACGCCTTTGGAACTGCGCCTGCTCATCAAATCCCCCCTCGCGGACGACCTGCTCGCCGGGCTGGGCGTGAGCAAGGAGCAACTGCGCGAGCAATACGGCGTGGAGCCCGCCAGCTTCACGCCGCTAAGCCTCACCGCCGGGCGCGACCCCATCGACCTGGGTGCGGCCCTGGACCGCCGCCTCTACCTCGCCCTGTGCTGCCCCAAATCGCTCATCGCCGAGGCCGACGCGCTGCGCGCCGTCCTCGCCGGCATCACCCTCAACCTGGGTCTGGCCCCGCTGGACGAGGCGGACGGCGATCCGACCCACACCTCCGCGCCGCGCCGCCTGCTCTGGGAACTGGCCTGGCAGCCCGCCGGCGGCGACCTCAAATGGCTGCCGCTGGAATGGGTGAGCGACAGTTCCGACGGCGCGCGCCGCGCCGGGGTAGCGCGCCTGCGCCTGCCCCGCTCCGCAGACTTCCTCCAGGCCCCCGCCGCCGCCGACCCCCGCTTCGCCGGCTATGGCGAGGCCCCGCCGGAAGCGCCCGCGGACCTGGCGCAAGGGCAGCTCCTGTTCTGGTTGCGCCTCTCCTGCCCGCGCGAGGCGGACCTGAAACTGGGCTGGCTCGGCGTCAACGCGGTGGAAGTGACGGGGCAGGGCATCGTGCAGAACCAGATGCTGGGCCGGGGCACGGGCCGCCCCGACCAGGTGCTGGCCTTGTCGCATCCCGACGTGGACGCCGCCAGCCTTAGCCTCCAGGTGGAGGAGGGCGGTGAAGTGGGCGGCGTCTGGATCGACTGGACCCCGGTCGAGCACTTCGCCGCCAGCGCCGCCGAGAGCCGCGTCTATCGCCTGGACGCCGCCGCCGGCCTGATCCAGTTTGGCGACGGCCAGTGCGGCAAACGTCCCCCCGCCCGCGCCGGCATCCGCGCCCTGGTCTACCGGCACGGCGGCGGCAGCGCCACCAACCTCCCCGCCAAGGGCATCAAGGAACTGCACGGCGGCGGCAGCGGCCTCAAGCTGCGCCACGAATGGCCCACCCAGGGCGGCGTGGACGCCGAGACCGTGGCTCAGGCGGAACAGCGCATCCCCGCCTTCCTCACCCACCGCGACCGCGCCGTCACGCGCGACGACTACGCCCTGCTGGCGCGCGACAACCCGATCAACCCCGTAGCGCGGGCCGATGCCGTGCCCGGCTTCCTCCCCGGCGTCAGCCTCGCCACGGTGCGGCGCAAGGTTCCCGGCGTGGTCAGCGTGTTCGTCCTGCCGGGCGCCGCCCCCGCCCTGGGCGCGGCGCCCCGCCCCAGCGCCGGGCTGCTGCGGGACGTGTACGACTACCTCGCCGCGCGCATCCCCCTGGGCACGGAGTTGTACGTCTTGAGCCCCCAGTTCCAGCCGATTTCCGTCGCGATCTCCCTGGAAGCGACCGACCCGGACCAGGAACAGCAGGTGTTCGCAGCGGTCCAGGCGGCGTTGCTCAACTACCTCTGGTCCCTCGCGCCGGGCGGTTCCGCGGGCAAGGGCTGGCCCCTGGGCCGCGCAGTGGAGATCAACGAACTCGCCACCCAGGCCGCGCGCGTGGCAGGGGTGGAAGCGGTGAACCAGACCCGCCTGTTCTATCAAGACCTGCCCAGCGGCGCGTGGCTGGAACTGAGCGAGGCGCAATCCCTGCCCCTGGCCGACTACCAGTTACCGGAACTCATGGCCATGACCCTGGAGTCCGGCGAGGGCGCCCCCGCCGGCCCCAGCGGCTACGCCCCGGACAGCGCCGCCAACACCGGCCCGGCGGCAGCAGGAACGGCCACCGCCGTGCCGGTGCCCGTGATCCCGGACAAATGCTGAGGCCCACCATGCAAAAACCAACAGCCACCCAGCACCTCACCCCTCTTTGGCAAAGGGGGAAGCCACGCGTGGAAACGTCCGCGCAACCCCGCCGGTTTTCCCCCCTTTCCCAAAGGGGGGCAGGGGGGATTCCTGAGCCGGCCCGCCTGGCCACCGTCGCCAAATCCCCCTCACTCCCCCTTTGGAAAAGGGGGAAGGCGCGCGTGGAAACGTCAGCGCAACCCCGCCGGTTTCCCCCCCTTTCCCAAAGGGGGGCAGGGGGGATTTCTGAGCCGGCCCGCCCAGCCACCGCCGCCAAATCCCCCTCATTCCCCCTTTGGAAAAGGGGGAAGGCGCGCGTGGAGGCGTCTGCGCAACCCCACCGGTTTCCCCCCCTTTCCCAAAGGGGGGCAGGGGGGATTTCTGAGCCGGCCTGCCTAGCCACCGCCGCCAAATCCCCCTCACTCCCCCTTTCCCAAAGGATGAGACCCCGCTGTTCTGCCGCGGAGGATAGGAACTGAATATGGACAGCAACGGCGCACGTTTCCTGCTTCTCAACTCGGCGGAGGATTTCGCTGGGGAATCCACCGACTGCGGCTGGGACGCCCGCCTGGACGCCTTTGCCCTGGCCCGTCGTGACACCCCGCGCCTGCCTGCGTTGCCTGCCGCCGAAGCCCTGGCCGCCTGGGCTGCCGCGCGTCCGCTGGTGCAGGACGGCCACGGCCAGTACGGACGCCTTTCTCCGGATGGCCTGCGTTTTGAATACGCCCTGCGCTGGCCTTGCGCCGAGACCGACTGGCAGCCGGTGCTGGCCAGCGCGCCGGAAGGCGTCACCCGCGCCAAGTCCGCCAATGAACTCAGCCTGGACCCGGTGGACCCGCCCCCCGGCGCGGTGTTCATCGAACTCGCCCTGGGCGGCGACGGTCTCGCGGCCCTGGCCTGGAGCAACGGTGCGGATCGGCACGGCCTCACCCTGGTGCACCTGCGCCAGCGCTGGCAGGTGCAACTGCCGTTGCCCTTCGCTCCGGTGCGTCTGGCGGTGGATGCGGACCAGCATGTCTGGGTGACGGGCGATGCGGATCTCGCCCTGTGCCGGGGCCGTCCGCTGCCCCAGGAATACAACGCGCAGCCGGATCGCTTTGAACCCGCCCAGGCCAACCCGGACCCGCCGCGCCTGCTGTGGCGCACCGCGCTGTCCGGCCTGGACGGCGTCCTCGGCCTCGCCACGGACGCGGAATACGTCTACCTGCTCGCCCGCCAGGGAGCGACGGGCCAGTCCATCCTGTGCCGCAGCCGCAGCGAGCGCGCCGACGCGGTGATGCAGACCTACCCGGTCGATGCCGCGCTGCCCTTCGCCACGGACCTCGCCGGCAACGGCAGCCGCCTGTTCCTGCTCGCCCCCCTGGACGCCGCTGCGGAACAGGACTCCCGCTGCGACTGCGCCGTCGCCCTCCTGCACGACGGCGACGCCCCGGCGGCGCTGCGGGTGGAAGAACGCTGGCCCATGCTCTCGCTTGCCTCGCCGCGCTTCGTGGGCGGGCTGGATGGCCAGGTGCGCTATTTGGCCCGTGACCGCGCCCGCGCCCTCCACCCCCTGGCCCAGGCCCGCTTCGTGCAGGCGGGCGAGGCCGTCCTGAGCGAGGGTCTGGATGCCGGCCAGCCCGACACCTGCTGGCACAAGCTCAACCTCACCGTCCGCATCCCCCCCGGCTGCGCCCTCACCATCGCCTGCCGCGCGGCGGACGACTTCGACGCCCTGCAAGCCCTGCCCTGGGAAGAGCAGCCGGAACCCTTGCCACTTCCATCCCCGGCGGGAGAGGGCGGCGTCTGCGGGACGCCTACCGGCGCACCCGTCCCGATGCCGCACGAAATCCTCCTTCAGCGCGCCAATGGCCGTGTGCGCCAGATCCGGGGCCGCTACCTGCAACTGCGCCTGCGCCTGTCCGGGGACGGGCGCGCCACCCCGGCCCTGCACGCCCTGCGCGCCTGGTACCCACGCTTTTCCTGGCAGGAGGCCTACCTGCCGCAACACTTCCACCAGCAGGAGCGCCCCGCGGAGATCACCCCCGCCGCGCCCGAGGCCGCCAACGCCGCCGACCTGCGCGAACGCCTGCTCGCCACCCTGGAAAGCCTGCTCACCCCCATCGAAGACCGCATCGCCGCCAGCGAGACCCTGCTGTACCCGGAATCCATGCCAGTGCAACGCCTGGACGCGCTGGCCGCGAGCCTGGGCGGCAGGCTGCCCGCCCACTGGCCCGAGGCGCGGCGGCGCACCTGGCTCAAGTATCTGGGCCTGATGCAGCGCCATCGCGGCCTCCATTCCGGCCTGTGCCTGGCCCTGGACATCGCCACCGACGGCGGCGTGAGCCGGGGCCAGGTCGTGCCGGTGGAAAACTTCCGCCTGCGCCGCACCCTGGGCACGGTGCTGGGCATCGACCTGAGCGACGACGCCCACCCTCTCACTCTGGGCACGGCTCAGTCCGGCAACAGCATCGTCGGCGACAGCCTCATCCTCACGGATGACGATGCGCGCGAATTCCTCGCCCTGTTCGCGCCGGAACTGGCCCAGAGCCAGCAGGACCGCCGCGCCGTGGCCGACCTGTTCGACCGCTACGCGCGCCGCATCACCGTCGTCCTGCACGGCCCCGCCCGAGCGCAGCGCCGCGCCATCGAACAGGTATTGCCGGAGCAGATTCCCGCCCATTGCCAATGGGTGATCCGCGAGACCGAACATCCCTTCGTGCTCGGCCTGTCACCGCTGCTGGGCATCGACACCTACCTCCAGCGCGAACCCGGCTTCCGCCGCGTAACCCTCAACCGCACCCGCCTGGGACGCGGCGATCTGCTGATCAACCCCACTGCCCTGGCGCCGGAACATGCCGCGCCGGGGCGGGGGGAGGGGAGGGTATGAAGCCTGTCAGGTTTCACGCGGAACGGCATGGAGCCGTTGTGAAGAGGCGGACACCCCTGCCTGTAGGAGCCCGGCTGTGCCGGGCGATAGCAACCTGCGGCCAGAGCGGGCCGGCTTATCGCCCGGCGCAGCCGGGCTCCTGCGAAGTTCCAGCGATGTTGTACCTTGCCAAATGGATGACCCCGGTTAAACCGGAATTCAGAGGAGAACCCGAATGAATCAGCCCGAGGATGACAGCCTGATCCCCGACAGCCAGTTCCAGGAAGCGCTGGCCCGTGTGTCTTACCAGCCCGGCATGTTGCTGGGCCTGGAGGCCACCCGCGCCGAGCAGGACTATCACCGGCGCCGGCTCAACCGGCACCAGTACTGGCTGCACGGCAGCGGTACGGTGTGCGGGTTGCGCGTGCATGCGCGGGCCGAGCAGGAACCTGCCGACGAGGACACGCCCGCCGTGGTGCGCCTGTTCGTTGCGCCCGGCGTCGGGCTGGACGGGTTGGGGCGCGAGGTGACGGTGACGGAGCCCTACTGCGTGGACCTCTCCGCCTGGCTCACCACCCAGCATCAGGATGAAAACGCCTGGGAGACCCTGATCCGCGACGGCTACGAGGAGGCCGCCAATGCGCTTTGGCTCAAGGTCACCATGCGTTACCAGGAGTGCGCCAGCGGGTACCAGCCGGTGCTGGCCGCTTCGGTCAACGCCGGGACGGACCCGGTGAAGCCCAGCCGCGTGAAGGACTGCGTAGCCCTGGAACTGTTGCCGGAACGGCCCGTGAATTCCAGCCAGGAGCATCCCTTCCCGGCCCACGCCGCCGTGCCGGAACTGGCGACCATCGCCGGAAAACGCCTCGGCCCCATCGAGCAGAAACGCCTGGACGGCGCGACGGGCGCGGCGCGCAAACGCCTGGAGATGGGCGCGCGCATGTTGTTCGCCCTGGGGGAGGACGACCTTGCCGTGCGCGACCTGGGTGAGTTGGAGGAAACCGCCGCCCTCCACGCCCGCACGTTGCTGGCGCGGGTGCGCATCCGTCTGGCGCAAGACCGAAAACTCATCCTCAACCCGCGCCGCATCGAGGTGGACAACCTGGCGCGGGAGTTTCTGTTCAGCCCGAATCAGATTGCCCGGAACCTGGGGGAATGAGCATGAAAGATTGGACGTTTGGGTGGGGCGAGCTGCGCTCGCCTCACCCTCTCCCCCAGCCCCTCCCCCCTCAAGGGGGAGGGGAGAAAACCCGCGCCAACGCTGACCTGGGCGCGTCCCCTCCCCCCTGGAGGGGGAGGGTTAGGGAGAGGGGGTGGCGAGCGCAGCCCGCCTTGCCCCACCCCCCAGGCATTTCCGTCCGCGCGGGAATGTCGCCAGTGCGCCTTACGAACCAATAAGGAGTCCTCCATGCCCGCCAACATCACCTTCCAGCCTTTCGCCTCCGGGGATCAAAACGCCAAGGGCCAGCGCATTTCGAGCATCGACCCGCGCCTGTCGCGCACCAACTACTTTGATGGCCGCCTGCTCAAGGCCTCGGACCTGATCCGCGACCAGATCTACCTGGACGAACGCGCCCTGGAGATCGGCCAGATTCTCGGTTCCGGCATTGCGCGCGGGCTGGAGGTCACGCTGAACCACTCCACCCTGAGCGTCAGTCCCGGCATGGCCATCGCGCCCTCGGGCCGGGTGCTGCAACTGGCCGACCGCAGCCTGGAGGTGAACCTGGGCAACAGCGCCCTCATCGCCTCGCTCAATGCCGGCGCGCAGCGGCGCTTCAACCGCGGGCTGTACCTGGTGGCGCTGCACTACGCCGAGGTGGGGTCCGACGCCGCCGAGGCCTACCCGGCGGACCTGGAAAGCAAGCGGCAGTTTCAGTTCAACAGCTTTGCCGAGGGGGTGGAACTGGTGCTGGTTCCTCTCGCCACGCCGCTCAACACCGGGGACGCCCTGGCCGCTCGCGCCGGGCTGGTGAGCGCGTTCATGAACGGCGCACCGCGCCCGGAGTTGTCGGAAGAGGCGGTGGCCCTGGGGCTGCTGGCGGTGCAGAACGGCCAGCCGCTGTGGCTGGATCGCGGTCTGGTGCGGCGTCCGTTACGCCCGGCGGGGCAGCCCGGCGGCCTGCAACGGGATCTGGCGGCCCATTACCAGGAACTGCTGGCCGAGGTGCTGGAACTGCGCAACGAAGGCGGTCTGTCCGGCGGTTTTGCCGCCGACCAGTACTTCCATGTGCTGCCCCCCGTGGGGCGTCTGCCCAAGTCGGCGGCGGACCCGGAGCGCGGTGCGCAGACCTTCTTCCCGCGGGGGTATGAGGTCAGCATCGCCCCGGTGCGGCGCGACGATCTGCCTGCGCTGCTGGAAGAATCCATGCGCCTCGCCCCCATGGACCTGAAGCGGGATGCGGACGCCGACATCATGATCTTGGTGGCCGTCTCCGATGAGGACTACGCCTGGCGCGGGCGCGCCCTGATGAAAGGCGGCGTGAAGTCGTCTGCGGACGGACTCAACAGCCTGCTGCACATCGACGGCCTGGCTTTGCGCCTGCGCGCCACGATCCCCGCCGGCCATGCCCTCGACACGGACGCCACGCTCTGGAAATCCATCTGGGACACGGCGGAGGAAGGGGATGTCTTTTATGTGCGGCGCCCGCCCCGCGCCGCGGAGACCAATGTCAGCGCCGTGGTGCTGGCGAGCGGATTCGCCCTGCCGGACCCCCTGAAGGACCGTCCGGATATACCCGCCAAGCTGAAGAAGGAACTGGACCAGGCGATCAAGCGCGTTGATGAGCTGGAGGCGCTGGGCCTGGGCGGCGATGCGGCGCTTTCCGCCGCCAATGCCAAGGCGGAAACGCTGACGCAGCAACTGGAACAGGCCAAGGTGCAGGTGGCTGGCCTGCAAGCGGCGGCCTCTGTCTCTGCGACCTCCCTGACGGTAGAGAAGGGCCGCTCCGCCGGTCTTCAAAAGGAACTGGATAACGCCCGCCTGCAGGTGAGCCAGCTTCAGACCGCTGGCGGCTCTGTCGGCATGGAACTGGAAGGCGCCATGACCAGGATCGCCGCCCTGACCCAGGATCTCGCCACCGCCAACAAGGCGCTGAACGATGCCAAGGCGGCGGCCACCAAATCGGCCTCGGACCTGACTGCGGCAAACGCAAAAGTCACTGGTCTGACCCAGGATCTGAACACCGCCAAGGCGGCTGTGACGAAGGCCGAGGCGGATCGGGACGCAGCCGGCTCGAAAAGCGCCGGCCTCGACCTGGAACTGGTCGCGGCGCGCAAGACCATTACCGCCCTCCAGTCCGCCGCAACCGGCGCTGCGGTGAGCGCCACGCTCCAGAAACAGATCGACGCGCTCGCCCTGGAGCGGGATACGGCAAAGAAGTCGCTGGCTGATCTCCAGATCAGGAGCGACGCAGACAAGGCCAGCCTGGTGAAACTCAACACCGACCTGGGTGCAGCGACCAAATCGCTGACGGACCTGAGGGCTACGAGCGAGACGGACAAGGCCAGCCTGGTGAAGCTCAACGCCGACCTGGGCTTGGCGGCCAAATCGTTGACGGACCTGAAGGCGGCCAGCGACACGGACAAGGCCAGCCTCACCCAGGTCAGGGCGGAACTGGCCACTACCAAGACCTCGCTAACCTCCCTCCAGCGCACGTCCACAGCCTCCATCACCAAGCTCACCAGCGAACGAGATACCGCGAAGAAAACGGTCACGGATCACGAGACGACCATTGCCAAGCTCAACCTCGACCTCACCAAGATCCGCCCCCAGTAAGGAGAGGCCATGAACGCCCCCATCCATCTCCACGTCATCGAGCCCGAGAAGCAGGCCCCTCAACGGCTCAACCTCTTCCCCGGCAGGCATCTGGGCGAGCGCGAGTTCGACCTGTTGCAGGACTACGCCGATGCGCGTCTGGCGCCCCTGCTGGGGCAGTTGCACCCCGGCGTCGTCCAGGGCCTGACGGTGCAGGTCGAACCCTGCACCAAGGATTTTCTGATCCGGGTCCGGCCCGGCCTAGCCCTGGGTGCGGACGGTCTCCCGGTGGCGCTGCATTACGCACTGGAAACCGCCTGGAGCGACCTCACCAGTTCCGTCATGAAAGGGCAGGGCGGCGCGCCCCTGCCAGACGGCTACTTCTTCCTGACGCTGAACCGGGGGGTGGAAAAGGTGGACGGGGACAGCCGCCAGGCCGCCTGCGCCCGCACCGAGGCCGACCCGCTGCGCGACCGCCGCCTGGAGACGGTCGCCATGCTGGGGCTGCAATTCATCGCCACCGGCAAGGTGCTGGCCGACCTGCCCGCCCAGCGCGCCGCCAACCGCCTGAGCGTGCGGTTTCTGAGCCACTCCCCGTTCAACCGCAAGACCGGGGCCGTCCCGCTCGGGCTGGTGCGGGCGGAAAAAGGGCTGCCGCTCTGGTTCGACACCGTGGCGGGACGCTTCGAGGCCCAGCCCCACGCGCCGTACCGCGCCTTTCTCGCCCACACCCGCAAGGCCATGGCGGACTACGCCCGCCTGTCCGCAAGCGACCCGCGCCGCAAGAACGCCAAACTGCCCCTGGCGGACAAGCTGGGCCTGGACTACCTGCCCGCCGCCGCTCCCCTGCCCAGCGACCTCCTGATCGACCCCGCCGGCGAGAAGCCCGCCCTGGCGTTCGACCCCCAGGGCCTGGAGATCGACCTCATCCCGGTCCCCTCCGACACCGTGGCTGCGGTGCTGGAACAGGAACTGGCGCGCGGCGCGATCCGCATTGCCGACGGCGTGGGCGACCACCTGCGCCTGCTGCTGGCGGTGGACGACCCGGACTACCGGCCCGACCTGATGAACCTGCCGCAGACGGACAAGGCGCTGGAAGCGGAACTGACGCAGCGTTCCGCCGCCGCCATCGACGCCTACGGCGCCTGGAAGAAGCAGTGGCTGGCGCTGTGCCAGGGGCTCGACGCCGATGCCCTGAAGCAGGCGCCGCCTCTGCTGGTGGCGCCGGAGAAGGAGTCGGCCCTGCTTGGCGGCATGAAGCCCAAGGCGACGATGCGGGCCTTGATCGCGCTCCGCCAGGCCGCGCTCAAGACCGGGGAAGACCTGCCGCATCCCTATATGGAACGCAAGGCGCTGTTGGCGGAAGCGGCGGAAACCGTGTCCGCGATCACCTCCAACGTGGACGGCCTGCTGAAGCTCCGCGCCGACAAGATGGCGGAGATTGAGAAGCTCAAGGCGGAACTGGAGGACAACTTCAGCCTGCTCGATGCGGTGAATGACCACCTCACCCTGCAACGCCAGCACCTGGATTCCATCTCCGTCTCGTTCAGCACCCTGGCCGGCGGCGTGCCGGGCGACGGCAGCGGCATGAATCTGATGCGCTGGTCGAAGTCGATGCAGTTCAAGCCGATTACCCCCACACCCGGCAAGTAGAGGCAGGAGCAGACGCCATGGCAGACGACAAAAGTTCCACCCGCACGGGCCTCACGGCGGTGCGCGCCAGCAGCGCAACCGAAGCGGTCAGCGCCTTTAGCCTGTTCAACGCCGGGATCAACCCCGCCACGCTGGCCATGCTGGGAAAACTGGGAGGCGGCAGCGCCACCAGCGCCGCTGCCGCCACGCCGCCGGTTGACCGCCTCTACGACACCCCGGTGGCGACCAAGAGCGCCACGCTGGAGCAGGTGGACAAGGTCAACGACCACTACCTGCTGGCCAGCCAGGGCCTGGAGGCCTTGCGCAAGGAGACCGGCGAGAAGACCGCGGGCAACCTGCGCGAACAGGTGGATGCCTACCTGACGCAGCACTACCCGAGTGGCGACAAGCTCGCAAACGCCAGGAAGAGCCTGAAGGATTTCTATCCCGCAAACCTCTTCACCTGGCCGGGCGCGATCACCGTGCCTGCGCCGGGAAAAGCGAAGACGGATGACGCAGGCAAGGCGCTTGCCCCGGAAGTTCTCCAGAACGATCAATCCGCACTGTTCGGGCTGAGCCGGGCCATGGTGTCGGACATTCGCGTGGTGGAAAAACTGCGTCACGGCATTTCCGGGTTGCGCCGCGAGCGTCAGGCCGAACTGGCGCAGGCGGAGGCGGACCTGGAGAAGCTGGAGGACGAGATCGCCCAGGCGCAGAAAAAGCTGAAAGACCTGGACCGCGCTCGCATCGAGGCCTTCGACGACCACGCCCTGGCCCAGCGCCTGCTGGCCGAGCACTGGGCGGCGGTGGAGCAGCGATGGGCCGAGCGCAAACGCATCCTGGAAGGGCACAAGGGCCTGTTCCATGTGCGGGTGCGCGAGACCCCCTTGAGTCCGACCCTGCCCGACCCGCTCGACCTGCGCTTTACCGACGCCGATGACCTCGTCCCCGGCTGCGCCAGCGAGACCACGGAACTGCCGGAAGACCTGTTGCCCTTTCTCGAAGCCGTGTACGACATCCCGGTGGGCGACTGGTCCGCCCTGCGCGATCAGGCGGCGCTGCTGCCGGGGCGCGAACGGGTGCAGGCCCTGGTTGGTCAGCGCCGCGAACGCCTTGCCGGAAAGCGGACGACTCCGGGCGGCTCCGCCCTGGCGCAACGCCTGGGGCCGCTGCATCAACAGAATCAGGGGCTGACGCGCGATCTGTCGAAACGGGGCTTTTCCGCCGCCGGCGCGCTCAGCGAGGTGCAGCGCCAGGCGCGCGACCTGCTCTCCCTGGACGACCTCATGACCGGCCCGCCGCACAAGCTGCGCCAGCCCGTGCAGACCCTGCACCAGCAGCTTGGCAATGCCGCCGCCTGTCTGGTGCAGCGCCTGCGCGCAATTTCGCCAGGCCTGCGCGCGCAGTGGGCCGAGATGGCGGAGGCCGACCTGCCCATCGTGCGCACGCCCAACCGCTGGCCCGGCCTGGCCCAGGCCGAAACGGCGGATTTCAACGGTGTGCGCACCCTGGTGGAGCTGATCGGCTGGTGGTTCCGCCAGTTGCACCAAGAGGCGGATGGCGCTTCCCTGAGCGTGCTGGTCAATTTCCTGCGCGCCTGCCTGCTCCACGCAGCGGGGGACGACCCGGACCAGACGTTGCGCGGCAGCGTCGCCTCCATCCCAGGGCGCTTCCGCATCGGCGACCGGATGCGGGTGAAGCTCAACCGCGAGGCTGCGCCCGGCGCACTGCTCACCCTGATGAGCCCGGACCAGCGCGTGGTGGGCGCGTTGCGGGTGGAAGACAGCGACGAGCAGGGCGCGGTGGCGATCATCACCCAGGTGCTGGACGCCACGGCGGAGGTCTCCACCGCCTTCCAGGTCAGCGCCCGGACAACGGTGCGGCGCGGATGACCGTCGCCCCCCAGGCCCGCATTCGCCGCCTGCGTCTCCAGGCCCCGGCGGGGCTGGAGACTGCCGCGCGGATGGAGCTGGAACAGGCGGACTGGGACATCACGCGGCAGGACGAGGTGGTATTCCTGCGCCGTCTGCATGTGCGCGCCCGCCCCGGCGAGATCGGCGCGGAGGCGGTGCGCCAGGCCCGCGCCCTGGCGGCGGGGGCGGTGGATGGCTGGAGCCCGGCGGCGGACGCGGCAGAGGCGGTGCGCTTCGCTCGCCCCGCCGAGCGCATGGCCTGCCTGCTGGGCGATCTGGCGCAGGGCAGGGCGCAAGCGCGCTGGTTCTGGCAGGGCGGCCAGCGCCTGGCGGCGCGCACCCTGGGCGTTGCGCTGCTCGCGCTGTTGCAGGAACTGCCGCTCGCCTGGCCCGCCGCCGCCGCGCGGCTGGCGCGCGAGACCCCGGTGTGGCGACGTTTCTGGCAGACGCTGACGGACCCAGAAGCGGCGCAGGCGCTGGCGCTGCTGGAGGCAGCCACCGGCTGGCCCCTGGTTCCCGGTGCGCCGGAGGCGACGGCCAGGTCGGATGCCATGCCCGTTGCATCCCCTGGCGCGCGGCGGTCGCCCCTTCCCGCCGGGTTGGCGGAGGCGGTGGCGGTATTGCCCGCGCCCCTTGCTCCGGCATCGCCGCGCCTGCGCCTGGCGGTGGTCACCGCACTCTGGCGGCATGCGCCGCAGACCCTGGCCGCCGCGCATGAACTGGAGCGGTGCGTGCTGGGGGCTCATGCGCTGATCCTTGCGGGCGCAACGGCCCCTGACGCCGCCGGGAATGCGTTGCACGAATCCATTCCGTCGTTCCCGCAAACGCGGGAACCCAGTGCAGTCAACAACCTGGATTCCGGCTTCCGCCGGAATGACGAGAGCCTGTTGGCCGGCTCCCCGCTTCATGTTCCCTCTGGTGTTCCCTCCGTCCCCTGCCTTGCCGCGTGCGGCAAAGAGGTGACAGGCGAAGCCAGCCCGCAACCGGTGCAGGAGTCCGGTCCTGTCGCCGTTCCGGCGGAAGAAACCCGCTTCATCACCGCCCTGGGCGGCTGGTTTTTGCTGCTCAACGTGCTCGCCCGCGCCGCGCCCGAGGCCCCCTGTTCCGGCTGGCATGCCCTCTACCGCCTGGGCCGCGTCCTGGAGTTGGAGCCGGACCCGCCCCTGGCGCGTTTTTTCGCCCAGGCGCTGGATCGGGCCGCCCCCGAGGCGTTGGCGGACCTCGCGCCGCTGCCCCAGGAGCCCGATTGGCGGACGCTCCTGCACGGCGGCCCCGGCGCGGAGATCGCCGCCATTCCCGCCCTGGTCGTCGCCACCGCCAGCCATGTGGACGTGTTTTTCCGCATGCAGGATGCGCGCCTGGAGATCCGTCTGGCCGGCCTGGACGTCAACCCCGGCTGGCTGCCCTGGCTGGGGCGGGTGGTGAGTTACCACTACGGCGTCGTACCGGAGCTGGCGTTTTTTGTAGCGCCGGCATCCTTGCCGGCTCTTTCCGGTTCGCCCGAAGGAGCCGGCAAGGATGCCGGCGCTACGGGTTGCTTTCACATCAACGAATGAAGGAGATTCCCCGCCATGCCTGTAGACCTCAACGCCATGCTCACGGATGTCCTCAAGAAGGAGGGCGGCTACGTCAACAATCCGGCCGACCGGGGCGGGCCGACCAAGTTCGGCATCACCCAGGCCACCCTGTCCAAGTTCCTGGAACGCGCCGTCAGCGTGGACGAGGTGAAGAACCTGGACATCGGCACCGCGCGCGACATCTATGAACTGCGTTACTACCGTCAGCCGCGCATCGACAAGCTGCCGCAGGCGATCCAGCCGTTTGTGTTCGATTGCGCCGTGAACCACGGCCCGCGCCGCGCCATCCAGTTCGTGCAGCAGGTGTGCAATGAAGCGGGGCTGGGGCCGCTGGCGTCAGACGGGCAGATGGGCCCCAAGACCAAGGCGGTGGCGGACGCCTGTTACGAGATGATGGGGGAATGGATGGTGGCCGCCCTGGTGGAGGAACGGCGCATGTTCTATCTCGCCATCGTTGACCACGACCCCTCGCAAAAGACCTTCATCAAAGGTTGGCTCGCCCGCGCCAACTCCTTCCTGCCGCAAGCCGCCTAGGAGAATCCCATGCCCATTCCCAACCCCTTTACCTCCGCCATTCCTGAAATCATCAGCGTGGGCGCCAGCGCCGTGGAGAAGGTGGCCGGCGTGTTCACCACCAATGTCGAAAAGGACGCCCAGCGTTCCGCCGAGGAACAGATGGCCCTGCTCCAGGCCTATCAGGCCGAGTTCAACGAGCGCCAGAACCGCACCTGGGCGGATTCCCTGGCGGACGCCTTCAACCGCCTGATCCGGCCTTTCATCGTCACCATCGTCATCTTCATCTTCGTGGTGGCCTATGTGAACCCGGCCCACTTCGCCCAGATCGCCACCGCTCTGGGGGCCATTCCCAATGGGTATTGGGCGCTGGTCAGCGTCATCATCGGCTTCTACTTCGGCGGTCGCATGCAGTTGAAGAGCCAGGACTTCGCCTTCCAGCAGCATCAGGCGGAGGCGGTGCGCGCCCTGATCGAGACGCGCAAGGAGTTCCGCAAGCTGGAGATGGACAACGACGAGCCGGACAAGGCGGCGGGCGACAGCGTGGCCAAGGCGGAGCCGGTGAAGCTGGCGCGGGAAGGCCAGGGCCGCAACCGTGTGGTGGCCGCGTTCCTGAGCGCCGCGCCGGAGGAACGCGAGCAAAAACTGACCGAAACCGTCGCCAAGGTGGAGGCGGCGAGTGCGGGAGAAGGGCATGTCCTGTTCTGACGCGCGCCGGCCATGACCGATCTCTCCCAACCCGCCATCGCGCCCCCGGCGCAGGAACTTGCCCGCGCCCTGGTGCGCTCCGGTCTGGCCCGCTTTGCCGCGCGCCGCCTGCCCGAGCCCGCCGCCGTAACCGCCCTGCTGGGCGATGCGCCCGGCCTGGAGCAGGCCCTGGGCGCCTTCGGCTGGGATGCCGCCTGTCGCAGCCTGGCGTCCCGCGCCGCCGCGCTGGGCGGACCCCTCGGGCGGCTGCTGCGCGACTTCCAGTTGCAACTGCATGAGTGCTTCCTGCTGGCGCTGGCGGGCGAGGTGGAGGCGGACCCGACCCTGGCGCTGGCCCTGGCGGAACTGCAAGCCCCGGCCCGGCAGCCCCGGCCCGGCGTTCATCTGTGCATGGACCTGTGCGCCGAGTTGTTCGGGGCGCAGGTCACGCCCCTGCAACTGGCGGATCACGCCCTGGCCCACGCCGGCCTGTGGCGGGTGGAAGGGGAGGGCGGCATGCCCCTGGCCCTGCATACCCTGACCATGCCGCCGCGCCTGTGGGGGGTGTTGTGCGGGACGCAGACCCCCTGGCCGGGCTGCACCGTGCTGGATGCCGGCGCTGCGGCGCTGCTGCCGGCGGCCCTGCGGGCGCAGTTTCCCCAATTGGCGTTGTTGCTGCGCGGTGGAGCGGCCCAGGCCGTGGCGTTCCGGGGTGCGCGCGGGGCGGCGCGTCTGGCCGCCGCCCAGTTGGGCGAAGCCCTGGGGCTGCTGGCGGTGGAGGTTCCCCTGGAGCAGTGGGAGGGCCAGCCGGCCCTGGCCACCGCCTGCCGTTATGCGGGCTGGTTGCCGGTGCTGACGCCGCGTCTGGGGCCGGGCGAGCAGTTTCGTCTGGCCCGGCACGGCGATCTCGCCCTCCCCGTGGCCCTGGCCCTGGGGCGGGAGGGGGCGGTGGAGTGCCCCGGTCTGGTGGAGATCGACCTGCCCGCTCTGGACCGGGCGGAGCGCCGCGCCGTCTGGCAGGGGGTGCTGGGCGACGTCTCCCTGCCGGCGGAGGCGGAACTGGCGCAACTGGACGGTCCCGCCATCCAGACCCTGGCGGAACGCGCCTTGCTGGATGCGCGCCGGCTGGGGGAGCCGCTGTCGGCGGATCACGTCGCCCACGCGCGCGGCCTGCACGGGGCGGATCGTCTGCGTCTGCTGGCGCAGCCGGTGCATCGCCGGGTGGACGCGCAGGCCCTGGTGTTGCCGGGGACGTTGAAGGCCCAGTTTGACGATCTGGTGATGCGTTGCCTGCGCCGCGAACATCTGGCCGAGGGTTTGGGCGTGACCTTGCACGCCACCGCCAGCCCCGGCGTGCGCGCGCTGTTCACGGGCGAGAGCGGTACGGGCAAGAGTCTGGCCGCCTCTCACCTGGCCACGCGCCTGTCCGCGCCGCTGTACCGCGTGGACCTGTCGGCGGTGATGAACAAGTATGTGGGCGAGTCGGAGAAGAACCTGGGCCTGGTGCTGGACGAGGCCGCCGCCAACGACGTGATCCTGCTGCTGGACGAGGCCGATGCCCTGTTCGGGCGGCGTTCGGACGGCGGTGAGACGGGCGAGCGTTACGCCAACATGCTCACCAACTTTCTGCTTACGCGCATCGAGAGCCACCCCGGCATCGTTGTCCTCACCAGCAACAGCCGCAGCCGCATCGACCCGGCGTTCACGCGCCGGCTGGACGCCATCCTGGAGTTCCCCCTGCCCGGCGGCGAGGAGCGTCTGCTTCTGTGGGCGGCGCACCTGGGCGAGCGCAGCCCCGGCGAGGAGGCGGTGCGGCCTCTCGCCGCCTATAGCGATCTGGCGGGCGGGCACATCCGCAACGCCGTGCTCAACGCCGCCGCGCGGGGACCGTTGCACGGCCCGCTGGAGGCCAGCCTGCTGGTGGCGGCGCTGGGCGAGGAGTACCGCAAGCTGGGGCGCGAGTTGCCGCCGCAGCTCAGGAAGATAGGAGGCTGACCATGGCGAGCGCGTCCACGAAATCCGCGTCCAAGGGCGCTCCGACGCCGAAGCAGGAGGAGAAGAAGGCCGCGCGCCGCCCTGCCGTGGCGCGCGTCCCCGCCTTCGCCCAGGCCAAATTGGCGGTGAGCAGGCCGGGCGACGCCCACGAGCGCGAGGCGGACCAGGTGGCCGCCCAGGTGGCGCGGGCGGCGAAGACGCCCGCGGAGGTGCAGCGCGCCAGCCTGGAGCCGGGCGTCACGCCGCAGAAACGGGAGGAATCGCTCGCGCCCAAGGCGGTTCCGGCGGCGCAGGAGATTCAGAAGAAGGCCGCGCCTCCCGCAGGCGCTGGCGAGGGCGTCTTCCCCCTTTGCAGAAGGGGGAGTGAAGGGGATTTGAGCCGGGCCGCTTCGGCGGATGCCCCAGAAATCCCCCCTGCCCCCCTTTTGCAAAGGGGGGGAAAACCAGCGGAAGGCATGGCGGGGCGGGAAGTCCCGGCCAGCGCCGAGGCGCGCATCGAGGCGAAACGCGGCGCGGGCGCACCCTTGCCGGAGACGGTGTTGAACGAGATGCAGGGGCGCATCGGCCATGATTTTTCCGCCGTGCGCATCCATACCGACAAGGAGGCGGCGGACCTCAACACGGAAATGCAGGCCCGCGCCTTCACCGTGGGCAGCGACGTGTTCTTCGCGCCGGGCGAGTACGCGCCCGGCACGGATGCGGGGCGGGAACTGCTGGCGCATGAGCTGACGCATGTGGTGCAGCAGGGGGGAGGAGTGCGGCGTTTGTCGCGTCTGGTTGACCCGGCGCCGAGCCCGATGCCCGCCAGCGGTTCCGCCGCCGATACGGCTCTGAATAACGTGTCCGTGCTGGAAATCCCGCCCATCAAGTACCGCCATCTTCCCTTGTATACCGGTGCGGGCGCGCGCCGCGCCGCAGGGTATGCACGCAACACCAGCCAGGCGCAGACCACGGTCTGGAATAACGGAATCAGCCTGACCGAGGCGGTCATCGAGCAGAAGCTCAAGGCCGAGGATCCGGCCTTTGTCAGGCCGGCGGCGCCTAGCGCACCCGTCAATTTCAAGATCGGCGCACAGGTCTATTCCACGCCGTGGAAGTCGCTACATGCGCGCCTGCTGATTCCGGACTGGGACCGCAGGGGCACGCCGCTGACGACGCGCGGGGAGAAGTTTCAGGTTGACCATATGGTGGAGTTGCAGGTCTTCGGGGATACGACCGGTGATGCCGGCAATGTCATCGGCAACCTGGAATTACTGAAGGGGACGCCCAACGCCAGTTCCGGTTCCACGATCAAGGGCGGCGTCTATGCCAAGGTGGAGGCCTATCTGGCGGCGAGCGACCCGGCGTTCAGCGCCCTGGCCGCCAAGACGCGACAGGCGCGGGTCAAGCAATGGCTGGACACCCATAGCATCACCTTCACCACCATCAATCGCGGCGCGGGTCAGGCGGGGGACGATGCGGATTGGTGGACGCGGACGGAAATCGACGAAGGCGCACCGCTTGAGGACGCGCAACCCGCTCCGGCGGCGCGCCTGCAGGGCAAGCCGGGGGAATTTGTCCTGGCCTCCGGCGCAGGCGGAATCGAAGTTGCCCGCTACAACTACGATGCGCTCCAGTTTCAGCCCAAGAACGAACGCCTGCGCAAGGCCATGGCCGGGGTCAGGATCAGCGAGTTTCAGCTTGCCGCGGCAGTGGAGGCCGGCAACGCGGGCGATCCCGCCGGTTTCATGCTGGCGACCTGGAATCTGCCCGAGAACTTCAGGGCGGGCGAGGCTGTGCAGATACCGTTGGTGACGGTTGGTCCGTATTGCGCCAGCCCTGGGGCGATTCCGGCCTTGAATACCGATTTTTCGCACCTGAGCCCGGTGAGCTTGCCGCAGGTGGAGATTCGCGATGGCCGTCTGTACGCCGAGGGTCAGCTCACGCCCAGCATCCCCCTGTTTGCCGGACATCCCATCCAGGTCGTCCTGGATGGCGATGACCTGCGGTTTTCAATGGAGTACGCCGCCAGCCAGCTCAGCCTGCCGATTCCGGGCATTGCCGTGCAGGACGGTTCGGTGGCCTTGTTCTACAGCACGCAGGAAGGGTTTGGCGGGTCCGGGCAGGTAGGGCTGGGAATGGACAAGGTTGGAACCGGTGCGCTGGCGGTTGAGGTCAGCCAGAACAGCGGTTTTTCCGCTACGGGCGAATTCAACTTTGACCCTGGCTTGTTCGACCGCGCTTCGATCCAGATCCACTACCGCGACGGCCAGTTCGGCGGCGGCGGCGAGATTGGCATCGACACCCCCGGCAAGGTCCGGGGTATCCAGTCCGCCAACCTTGCCGTGCAGTTTCAGGAAGGGGCCTTTTCCGCCAGCGGTGAGGTGCAGCCCAGCATTCCCGGCGTGCAGCAGGCGGGGCTGACGGTGGCGCATTCGGAGGCGGAGGGGCTGGTCATCGGCGGCAATCTGCAATTGGCGGCCAATCCGGCCATCCGCTCCGGCAGCGTGGATGTGACCGTGAAGAAGGTGGATGACCTGTGGAAGGTGAGCGCAGCCGGCACGGCGCAGCCGGCCATTCCCGGCATCAATTCGGAACTGCGCGTGAGCTACGACGATGGCGCCTTCAGCGCCGAGGCGAGCGGCGAATATGGCCGGGGCATGCTCAAGGGGACGGCCAATGTGGGCGTGACCAACCGCAGTCTGGACGACGCCGGGCAGCCCACAGGAGCGCCCGCGCCGGATGCGCCGCTCATCGTCTATGGCGGCGGTTCCGCCAGCATCACCTTCGCGCCCTGGCTCCAGGGTACGGCGGGGATGCAGTTCCGGCCCGACGGCAAGGTGGTGGTGTCGGGGGAGATTGGCCTGCCCAGCGCGCTGACGATCTTCCCGCGCAAGGAGTTGGATAAATCCTTGTTCTCGCTCGCCACCCAGATCCCCATCGTGCCGGGCATCGTGGCGGAGGTGGGGGGCAATCTGAAGGCCATCGCCGGGATCGGTCCGGGGCAGTTGGACCAGTTGCGCATCGGCGTGGACCACTACGAGCCGGAGGATGAATCCAAGACCCGCATCACCGGCGACGCCCATCTCAATATTCCGGCGGATGCGGGGTTGCGCCTGGCGGCGCGGGCGGGGGTGGGCCTGGGCATCACCGGGGCCAGCGCCACCGGTGGCCTGGAACTGGGCGGCATGGCGGGCATCGCCGGGGCGGCGGAGGCGGGGGTGCATATCGACTGGACGCCCGCCAGCGGTCTGGCCATCGACGCCGAGGGCTATCTCCACGCCGAGCCCAAGTTCAAGTTCGATGTGTCCGGGTATGTCGCCGTGACCGTGGCGGGGTTTGAGGTGTACGGCGATACCTATGAATTCGCCGCCCTGGAACTGGGGTCGGACCTGCGCCTGGGGGTGCGATTCCCGATCCATTACCGCGACGGGCAACCGTTTGATGTCTCCCTCGACGACGTGCAGTTCGAAGTGCCGGAGGTGAATACGGACGCGCTGCTGGACGATCTGGGCGCGAAGATTTTCTGAGGCGGGGCGCGCGGTATGCCGGATGTAGCGCCGGCATCCTTGCCGGCTCTTGTGCGCACGCCCCCTGGGAGCCGGCAAGGATGCCGGCGCTACCGTTTCAGGCGTCCGCCGAGGTGATCTCCAGCCCCTGCCACGCCGCTGCGGCGACGGCGGGGGGGATGATTTCGATCAGACGAGGGTCGAAGGGCTTGGGCAGGATGTACTCGCGCCCGAATTCCAGCTTGTCCAGGTTGTAGGCCTGGAGCACTTCCTCCGGCACGGGTTCGCGCGCGAGGGCGGCCAGGGCGCGGGCGGCGGCGATCATCATGGGTTGGGTGATGGCCTTGGCGCGGGCGTCGAACGTGCCCTTGAAGATGTAGGGGAAGCCCAGCACGTTGTTGACCTGGTTCGGGTAGTCGGAGCGGCCCGTGGCCATGAGGGCGTCGTCGCGGCAGGCGTGGACCTGGTCCGGGGTGATCTCCGGGTCCGGGTTGGCCATGGCGAACAGGATGGGCTTGGCGGCCATGCTTTTCACCATGTCCTGACTCACCAGGTTGGGTCCGGAGACGCCGATGAACACGTCCGCGCCGACCATGGCGTCGGCCAGGGTGCGCAGGTCGGTGGCCTTGGCAAATTCCTGTTTGTGCGCGTTGAGGTCGGTGCGGCCCGAGTGGATCACGCCTTTGCTGTCCACCAGGGTCATGTTCTCTTTCTTGCCGCCCATGGTGACCAGCAGGCGCATGCAGGCCAGACCGGCTGCGCCGGCGCCCAGGCAGACCAGCTTGAGCTGGTCCAGGCGCTTGCCCTGCACTTCGGCGGCGTTGATGAGGCCGGCGCACATGACCACGGCGGTGCCGTGCTGGTCGTCGTGGAACACGGGGATGTCGAGACGCGCCTTGAGCGCCGTTTCGATCTCGAAGCAGTGGGGCGCGGCGATGTCTTCCAGGTTGATGCCGCCAAAGGTGGGGGAGATGTTCACCACGGTTTCGATGAAGCTCTCCACGCTGGGTGCGGCGACTTCGATGTCGAACACGTCGATGCCGGCGAAGCGCTTGAACAGGATGCCCTTGCCTTCCATCACCGGCTTGCTGGCCAGCGGTCCCAGGTTGCCCAGGCCGAGGATGGCGGTGCCGTCGGTGATGACCGCGACCAGGTTGCCCTTGTTGGTGAAACGGTAGGCGTTGGCGGGGTCTTCCGCGATGGCGCGCACGGGGGCGGCGACGCCGGGGGTGTAGGCCAGGGAGAGGTCGGTCTGGGTGGTGCAGGGCTTGGAGGATTCGACTGAGATCTTTCCCGGCTTGGGGAACTCGTGGTAGTCGAGGGCGCGTTGTTTCAGGGTGGCTTTCGGGTCGCTCATGGGGGGCTCCATCCGGGAAGGCGTTGTCGTTGGACTATATATTGCTGCGGCGCAGTACGCACATCCCGGAAAAGTACTTAGGGATGCTCCGGGCCGCAAAAATAAAGCCGACCAAGGTCGGCTTTATTCAGGGGCGCGTTTCCGGTTCAGGACGGTGCGTGCTGATCCTGGGCGCTGGGCTTGGTTTCCACCAGGACCAGGGGTTCCGCCGGGGTTTCCGCTACTGCGGGACGCGCGCGGCGGCGCGGGTTGGAGGGGGGGCCCCATTCCGCCGGGGTTTCCGATGCCGATCCTGCGGCGGCATCCGGCTTGCTCTGGGTTTCCACCATCATCAAAGGCTCGGCCTCGGCAGCGGATGGGCTCGGACCACGGGGGCGACGGCGACGGGCGGATTCCTGGGGTGCGGGTTCACCTTCAGCCGGGGCTGCGGGCTTGGACGCCTGGGCTTCCACCGCCTGGGTTTCCACCATTTGCAGCCCGGTGGATCTCAGGTCCGGTTCCGCCAGTTTGATGATGAGGGGTTCCGGTTGGGGAACCTCGACCGCGGTCGTTTGACGGGCCGGTTCAGCCAGGGCCGTCTGCGCCACTACGGGGCCTTCGTCACGGTCCGCGGATTCTGTGACCAGATCATTGACCGTTTGCTCCGCCATGGCGGCGGCGCTTTCCGGACGGCCTTCACCGCGCCGACCACGTCCGCCACGACGACCACGACGGCGGTTTTCCTTGTCCTCGCCAGAGCCTTCGCCATCGTTCTCCACCTGGGCTTGAGCCTGGGCGGCTACCGGCGCTTCTTCTGCACGCGGGGCGTCAGGCGCGGGGCCCCGGCCACGCTGGCGTTCCTGGCGCTCGCCACGGTCTGCGCGGGGCTCGCGTTCCGGACGAGGTTCACGCTCCGGCTTCGGTTCGCGGGCTTCCTGGCGTTCTGCGCGCTGGGGCCGTTCCGCCTGCTCGGGACGCTCGGGGCGCTCATTGCGATTGCGGCGGGGTTCGGAACGATCGCCGCCGCTGCGCTCGTTGCGCTCTCCTCGTCCTTCGCCGCGTTCGCGCTTGTCGCCACGCTCGCCACGTTCTCCACGGGAGTCACGCTCCCCGCGTTCGCCGCGCGAGTCACGGCCACGACGCGGTTCCCGTTCGCGGCGCGGTTCGCTCTTGGCGGCGGGCTTGGCTTCTGCGGCAGGGGCGTCCTTCTTGCCGCCGGTGAACCAGCCGACGATGCGTCCCAGCAGACCGGGTTTGTCTTCTCCGGCAGCCGGGGCGGGGGCTGCGGTGGGTGCGGGCGCGGGCTGGGAGGGGGTGATGCCCTGCACCACGGGCTGGGCGCGCTCGGCCTTGGCGCCGTTGCCGGCCTTGGTCTGTGCGTCCTCTTCCGCCGGTTTTTCCACC
Organism: Betaproteobacteria bacterium; assembly: GCA_016219425.1. Taxonomy (GTDB): domain Bacteria; phylum Pseudomonadota; class Gammaproteobacteria; order Burkholderiales; family Thiobacillaceae; genus PFJX01. The sequence goes on from JACRNB010000002.1 coordinate 26,986, forward strand.
ATCTTGTAGCTGGGGGCCAGGGTCTCGGACTGGTTGAGCTGGTCGTGGCGCAGGCGGGTGAGGGTGTAGTGCGGGGTTTCGATGTGCATGTTGGGGATCAACATGAGCTCGACCCGGTGACGCGCCTCGATGGAGAGGATGTCGTGACGCTTTTCGTTGAGCAGGAAGGTGGCGACGTCCACGGGGATCTGGAGGTGGATGGCGCCGGTGTTCTCCTTCATCGCCTCTTCCTGCAGCATGCGCAAGAGGTGCAGGGCGAAGGATTCGGTGCTGCGCACATGGCCGGTGCCGGCGCAACGCGGGCAGGTGATGTAGCTGGTCTCGCCCAGGCTGGGTTGCAGGCGCTGGCGCGAGAGTTCGAGCAGGCCGAAGCGGGAGATCTTGCCGGTCTGCACGCGGGCGCGGTCGTAGTGCAGGGAGTCGCGCAGGCGGTCTTCCACCTCGCGCTGGTTCTTCTGCGACTCCATGTCGATGAAGTCGATGACGATCAGACCGCCCAGGTCGCGCAGGCGCAACTGGCGCGCCACTTCTTCGGCGGCTTCCAGGTTGGTGTTGACCGCGGTCTGTTCGATGTCGCCGCCCTTGGTGGCCTGGGCGGAGTTGACGTCGATGGAGACCAGGGCTTCGGTGTGGTCGATGACGATGGCGCCGCCGGAGGGCAGGGTGACCATGCGCGAGTAGGCGCTTTCGATCTGGTGTTCGATCTGGAAGCGCGAGAACAGGGGCACCGGGTCGGTGTAGAGCTTCACCTTGGCGACGTTGCCGGGCATGACGTGGGCCATGAACTGCTTGGCCTGTTCGCAGATGGCGGGTTCGTCGATCAGGAGTTCGCCGATGTCCGGGGTGAAGTAGTCGCGGATGGCGCGGATGACCAGGCTGGATTCGGCGTAGATCAGGTAAGCGCCGTTCTGGCCCTTGGCCGCGCCGTCGATGGCGGTCCAGAGTTGCAGCAGGTAGTTCAAGTCCCACTGAAGCTCTTCCACGCTGCGACCGATGCCGGCGGTGCGACCGATCAGGCTCATGCCGGCAGGCACTTCCAGTTGCGCCAGGGCGTCGCGCAGTTCGTTGCGCTCTTCGCCCTCGATGCGGCGGGAGACGCCGCCGCCGCGCGGGTTGTTGGGCATCAGCACCAGGTAGCGTCCGGCCAGGCTGATGAAGTTGGTCAGCGCCGCGCCCTTGTTGCCGCGTTCGTCCTTTTCTACCTGGACGATGAGTTCCATGCCTTCGCGCAGGTGGTCCTGGATCTTGCCGCGGCCCACATCGCCGCCGCCGATGGCGGCGCGGGAGATTTCCTTGAAGGGGAGGAAGCCGTGGCGTTCGGCGCCGTAGTTGACGAAGCAGGCTTCGAGGGAGGGTTCAACGCGGGTGATGACGGCCTTGTAGATATTGCCTTTGCGTTGTTCCTTGTTGGCGGATTCGATGTCGAGATCAATCAGTTTCTGACCATCGACAATGGCGACACGGAGCTCCTCCGCTTGTGTCGCGTTGAACAGCATACGTTTCATGTTGTACCCCAGCGCTCTCGCGCCCCGGGGGGATAAAACCGCGCCGCCTTGATGTGGGTATGGCGGCGTAATGCGAGCAGGGGGTCAGGCGGCGGGTTCGGTCTTGTCGCTGAACGGCTGGTGCATGGTCAGGGTTTATCTGTCAGCCAGACGCCGGGATCTCGGGCGTACAGGCGGTTATCCGGGGGGCGGTCGCGCAAATCGTGCGTTACCATCGGCTACTTTGATCGGGTGTGCGGGCCTCAGGGGTTCAGCAAGAGCGCCGATGGACGCAGAGCGTGAATCAAGGCGCGTGGTGGGGAACACCGGGCGGGCAACCCGTCTGCCGGTGAGCAGAGACAACCGGCGTCCAAATCGGTGCGGGGCAGGGTCTTCAACGCCACTTTGCACACTTTTTGGGCGGGCTGAGTATAAGCGAATGCAATCTGACGGCAAACCTGTTGTAACTAAAGAATTAATTGGCGCCGAACAGGCCGGTCAGCGCTTGGATAACTTCCTGTTCCGGCGGCTCAAGGGGGTGCCCAAGAGCCGCATCTACCGCATGTTGCGCGAGGGCGAGGTGAGGGTCTCCGGCAGGCGCGCCAAGCCGGAATACAAGCTGGCGGAAGGCGACGAGATCCGCATTCCCCCTGTTCGCGTTGCGGAAAAGGCCCCCGTTCCCCATTCCCCCATCACGCATTCCCTGCTCGACCGGGTCATCTACCGCGACGATGCCCTGCTGGTGATCGACAAACCCGCCGGCCAGGCGGTGCATGGCGGCAGCGGCGTCAGCCTGGGGGTGATCGAGCAATTGCGGGCGGAACTGCCCGACGCCCGTTTTCTGGAACTGGCGCATCGGTTGGACAAGGAAACCTCCGGCGTCCTGGTCCTGGCGCTCAAGCGCTCGGCCTTGGTGGAATTGCACCGCATGCTGCGTGACGGGGAGACCCACAAGTTCTACCTGGCCCTGGCCCTGGGGCGTTGGCGCGACGCCGTGCGCAACGTGAAGCTGCCCCTGCAACGTTATCTGGACGAGGCGGGGGAGCGGCGCGTGGCGGTGGATGACAACGGCCAGAGCGCCCACACCATCTTTCGTCTGATCCAGCGTTATGAAGGCCTTTCCCTGCTGGAGGCGGAGTTGAAGACCGGGCGCACGCACCAGATTCGGGTGCATCTGGCGGCGCTCAAGCATCCGATTGCGGGGGATGGCAAATATGGCGACGCCGAGACCAACCGGACGCTGAGGCGGAACGGCCTGTCGCGCATGTTCCTGCATGCGGCGCGGCTGGAACTGCTGCACCCGCTGACCAAGACCCCGCTGGTACTGGAAGCGCCGCTGGCCGCCGAACTGGAAGGTTTCCTGGGCGGGTTGACGTTGGCGACCGCTGCCACAGAGCGCTAATCCGCCGGCGCAGCGCTCCGGCGCGCTGGGCTGTGATACTGTGAGAATGTGTAACTGTGCAACCGTGGAGTGATCACATGAAAAACATCACCTTGTCCGTGGATGAGGACACCTATCGTCTGGCGCGTGTGGCTGCTGCCGAGCGGGACACGACGGTCAGCGCCCTGGTGCGGGAGTACTTGCGACGTTTGGCGCAAGCGCCTGGCAGTCCGATGGAGCAGAGCGCGGCCTTGTTTGCCGCCCTGGATCAGGCGGCGCCCAATCGGGCGGGAGGGCGCTTGAGCCGTGAGGAGGCCCATGCCCGCCGCGCTGGTTGATACCAGCATCCTGCTGTACGCCATCTCCACCGCCCCCGAGGAGGCGGAAAAGAAGGCGGTCGCGAGGGAGATACTGGCCGGAACGGACTGGGGTGTTTCGATTCAGGTATTGCAGGAGTTTTATGTCAACGTGACGCGCGCCCCCGCCCCGGCCATGGATCACATGGCGGCAGTCAAGGCGGTGGAGCAGTTGCTGTTACGTCCCGTTGTCGTCAATGACGCGGCTTTGCTGCGCGCGGCGTTGACTCTGAAAGAGCGTTACGGACTCTCGTACTGGGATGCCGCCGTGGTGGCGGCGGCGAAGTTGTCCGGCGCTGCCATCCTGTATTCCGAGGACATGAACGACGGGCAGGATTATGGCGGGGTGCGGGTGGTGAACCCGTTCCGGCAGGGGTAGACGCCTGGCGCAGCCCCCTCTCGCGTCACGGTTAGAATGCCCCATGCCCGACGTATCCGCCTCCGCCTCCCCCCGTTTCGTCCACCTCCGCACCCATAGCGAATACTCCATCCAGGACAGCCTGCTGCGCCTGGATGCGGGGGACAAGCACCGCTGCGACCCGGTCGAGGCCGCCAAGGCGGATGCCATGCCGGCGGTGGCGCTGACCGACCTGGGTAACGTGTTCGGTCTCATCAAGTTCTATTCCGCCGCGCGCAAGAAGGGGGTCAAACCCATCGCCGGGTGCGATGTCTGGGTGGCCCCGGCGGAATCCACCGACAAGCCGACCCGTCTGCTGTTGCTGGTGCAGGACGCCACCGGTTGGCGCAATTTGTGCGAACTGCTCTCTCGCGCCTACCGCGGCAACATGAACCGCGGACGCGCGATCCTGCGCCCGGAGTGGTTCGACGGCCCGGCATCAGCGGGTCTGATCGCGCTATCAGGCGCGCATCTTGGTGATGTAGGTCAATCACTTATAAATGAATCTTCAGACTCTGCGCGAACTCTTGCGCAGGCCTGGGCCACCCGTTTTCCGGGCCGCTACTACCTGGAAGTGCAGCGCGACGGTCGTCCGGAATGCGAGCGCCACACCGCCTACGCCGCCGCCCTGGCGGAGGAACTGGGCCTGCCGGTGGTGGCGACCCATCCGGTGGCCTTCCTGAAGCGCGAGGATTACACCGCCCACGAGGCGCGCGTGTGCATCGCCGAGGGCTACACCCTGGCCGACAAGCGCCGCCCCAAGACCTACACCGAGGACGACTACTTCAAGACCCAGGAGGAGATGGCGGCCCTGTTTGCCGACCTGCCCGAGGCCCTGGAGAACTCGGTGGAGATTGCGCGCCGCTGCAATCTGACCCTGGTGCTGGGCAAGAGCCGCCTGCCGGACTTTCCCACCCCCGGCGGCCTGCCCCTGGATGATTACCTGCGCCTGCGCGCGCGCGAGGGCCTGGCGGGGCGCATGGCGGTGCTCTACCCGGACCCCGCCGAGAGGGAGGCGCGCCAGACGGAATACGGCGCGCGCCTGGAGCTGGAGTTGAACACCATCATCCAGATGGGTTTCCCGGGCTACTTCCTGATCGTGGCGGACTTCATCAACTGGGGGAAACACAACGGCGTGCCGGTGGGGCCGGGACGGGGTTCCGGCGCCGGTTCCCTGGTGGCCTATTCCATCGGCATCACCGACCTGGACCCGCTGCGCTACGCCCTGCTGTTCGAGCGCTTCCTCAACCCGGAGCGGGTGTCCATGCCCGACTTCGACATCGACTTCTGCCAGGACAACCGCTGGCGCGTGATCGAGTATGTGCGCGAGAAATACGGCGCGGATGCGGTGAGCCAGATCGCCACCTTCGGCGCCATGGCGGCGCGGGCGGTGATCCGCGACGTGGGTCGGGTGCTGGATCTGTCCTACAACTTTTGCGATCAGCTCTCCAAGATGATCCCGTCCGCGCCGGGCAAGAACGTCACCCTGGACGAGGCCCTGGAGCAGGTGCCGGAACTCAAGGCCCGCTATGAGGCGGAAGAAGAGGTGTCGGAGCTGATCAATCTGGCGCGCAAGCTGGAGGGCATCACCCGCAACGTGGGCATGCACGCGGGCGGCGTGCTCATCGCGCCGGGCAAGCTCACGGATTTCTGCCCCCTGTACAACGCCGAGGGTTCCGATTCGGTGGTGTCCCAGTTCGACAAGGATGATGTGGAGAAGGCGGGCCTGGTGAAGTTCGACTTCCTGGGCCTGCGCAACCTCACCATCATCGACTTGGCGGTGAAGTACGTGCGCCAGTTGGACCCGGCCTGGGATGTCAATCTGGAAACCCTGCCGTTCAACGACCCGGCGGCCTACGAGATCCTGAAAAAGGCCAACACCACGGCCATCTTCCAGGTGGAATCGGAGGGCATGAAGAAGCTCCTGGCCAAGCTGGAGCCGGATCGTTTCGAAGACATCATCGCCGTGCTCGCCCTCTACCGTCCCGGCCCGCTCGGCTCCGGCATGGTGGATGACTTCATCCTGCGCAAGAAGGGCAAGCAGTCCATCGACTACTTCCACCCGGACCTCAAGGAGTGCCTGGAGCCCACCTACGGCGTCATCGTCTACCAGGAACAGGTGATGCAGATCTCCCAGATCATCGGCGGCTACACCCTGGGCGGGGCCGACCTGCTGCGCCGCGCCATGGGCAAGAAGAAGGCCGAAGAGATGGCCAAGCACCGCGAGATCTTCAGCAAGGGCGCGGAAGAAAAAGGCTACGGCGCGGCCCTCGCCATGCGCCTCTTCGACCTGATGGAGAAGTTCGCCGAATACGGCTTCAACAAGTCGCACACCGCCGCCTACGCCGTGGTGTCGTACCAGACCGCCTGGCTCAAGGCCCACCACACCGCCGCCTTCATGGCCGCCACCCTGTCCGCCGACATGAACGACACGGACAGCGTGCAGATCTTCATCGACGACGCGATCAAGAACCGCCTCACCATCCTGCCGCCGGACATCAACCAGTCCCTGTTCCGCTTCTTCCCGGTGGACCGCAAGAACGTGCGCTACGGCCTGGGCGCGATCAAGGGCACGGGGGAGGGCGCCATCGTCAACCTGCTCGCCAGCCGCGAAAAGGACGGCCCCTACACCAGCCTGTTCGACTTCTGCCGCCGGGTGGACCGACGCCTGGTCAACCGCCGCGTGATCGAGGCCCTGGTGCGCGCCGGGGCCTTCGACGCCCTGCACGACAACCGCAACGCCACCCTGATGAGCGTGGGGCTGGCCATGGAATGGGCGGAAAAGCAGCAGGCCAACGCCGCGCAGAATTCCCTGTTCGGCGACGAGGTGGCCGCCACCCCGCCGGATCTGGTCAAAGCGCCGGAATGGCGGTTGCGCGAGCAACTCGCCCAGGAAAAGGCCGCCCTCGGCTTCTACCTCTCCGGCCACCCCTTCGAGGCCGACCGTCCCGGTCTCAAGGGCCTGGTCAGCAAGGGGCTCAAGGACGTGCGCCCCGCGCCGGGGCAACAGATCATGGCCGGCGTGGTGGGCGCGGTGCGCACCCAGATGACCCGGCGCGGCAAGATGGCCTTCATCACCCTGGACGACGGCGAGGCGCGCGTGGATGTCTCCGTGTTCAACGAGAGCTACGACGCCCACCGCGCCCTGATCAAGGAAGACGCCCTCCTGCTGGTGGTGGGCAAGGCCAGCCACGATGACTATTCCGGCAGCATGCGCGTCAGCGCCGACGAGATCATGAGCCTGGAAGGCGCGCGCACCCGCTACGCCACCGGCCTCAACCTGAAACTGCGCGCCGGCGCCGATGCCCATCGCCTGATGGAAGCGCTGGCCCCCTACCGCACCCCGGACGGCAAGGGCTGCGCCGTGCGCATGGCCTACCGCAACGCGGCGGCCAGTTGCGACATCACCCTGGGCCAGGCCTGGCGCGTGCGTCTGGCGGACGAACTGCTCCAGGCCCTGACCGCCTTCGGCGAGACCGCCACGGCCTATGACGTGGTGTTGAAGAGCGGCAGGGAAGGACGGGAGCGGGCGGCGGCGTAGGGGGGGCGCAACCCCTGCTCACAAACACCCCGCTGGTACTCCCACCACCTTTTCGTCCAGCATCCTCGGCTTCTCATCGTTGTTGAGGACGATGCCATAGGGGCAGCCCCGTTCGTTCACGAAGTCACGGATGGCCCGCAAGCCGCGACTGTCCACATGTTGCGTGTATTTGACCTCGATGGGGATCAGGCCGAATTCGCCTTCCAGTACCAAGTCCACCTCGGCTCCGGCGCTGGTGCGGTAGTGGTAGGCCTGATAGTCCGTGCCCTGGGCGTCGAGGCCGCGCAATACGGTCTCGGTGGCTAGACCTTCCCAGGAGGCGCCCATGCCGGGATGGGCGCGCAATTGGTCCATGTCCTGGAGGCGTAGCAGGTGATGCAGCAGGCCGCTGTCCCGCAGGTGGCCCTTGGGGTGTTTCACCACCCGCTTGACGGCATCCTTGTCATAAGCAGGCAGGTGACGCCAGAGGAAGGTGCCGTCGGCGATGCGGAAGTAGTCCCGCGTGGTGGGCTGGGATACGCCCAGGCTGCGCGCGACTTCGGAGTAGTTGATGATGCTGCCCGAGACGTGCGCCAGCATGTTGGCGAACAGGCGGAATTTTTCCCGGTCCAGACCGGGAAACAGGCGGGGCAGGTCGCGATCCAGGTAGGTTTGCAGGTAGTTCTGCATCCAGAGCCTGGCGAAGCGGGGCTGGTTTTTGAGCCAGGGTTCGGGGTAGCCGCCGCGCAGCCAGTAGTCATGGATGGGGGTGGGGGCGAGTCGGACGGGCAGGTCCAGGTAGTCATGCGCCGACGCACGCCCGGCCAGGTATTGAAAAAATCCCGAGGGCGGAAGGCCATGGGCCTCGGCCAGTCCCAGCGGCGAGAGTTCCACGATGGCGACTCGCCCAGCCAGACTTTCCGATACTGCGGCGAGCAGGTCAGGGGAGCTGGAGCCGGTGATGACATAGCGACCGGGCCGCTGGCGGTCGCTGTCGATTGCGACCCGCAAGGCGGGGAACAGACGCGGCTGCAACTGACATTCGTCGATGGCCACCCGGTCTGGGTGGAGTCGGAAGAACAGGTCCGGGTCGCGTGCGATGGCCTCCATGTCCGCCATTTTTTCCAGGTCGTGGAGGCGCCATTCCCCCGGCAGTTGCTTCAGGAGCGTGGTCTTTCCGCACTGCCGGACGCCGACGATGGCGACGCAGGGGAAGAGACCGAGAAGTTCCTGAACGAGGGGGAGGGTATGACGATTCATACCTTGCATTGTCAAATTTGTTGTTTGAAATTACAAGGTATAAGCCGGGCTGCTTGGAGTTGGATGCGGTTCGCTGCGCCTGCCGCATCGCTGCAATCTACCAAGCCATGCAGCCTGTCCCCTCAGCGCAACGCTTCCTGGCCACCGCAGCAGTTTTTGTACTTCTTGCCGCTGCCGCAGGGGCAGGGGGCGTTGCGGTTGACCTTGGCCTCCGCGCGGCGATAGGTGGACGCGGCCTTGCGCACGGGCAGCCAGTAGTCGCGCAGACCGATCACGCACTCGCCCAGAACATCGAAATGCTCATGGAGTTGGGTGCGTAACTCCGGCTCCGCTGCCAGTTCCTCCTGACCACTTTCCGTGCCGTACAGGGCGATGGGGGTCAACAGGGCGGAGATGTCATCTTCTTCTTCCAGCAGCGGGGTCCAGCCTTCCGGGTCCAGTTGCATGCCGGTGATGAAGCCGATGCACCATTCGTCGATGACGGGCGCGGTCTCGCCCTCCACCTCGTCCTGATAGATCAACGGCTCGAACGCCTCTTCCTCTTCCGCCAGGCTGTGCACGCGGTCGTTGTGGAAGCGCAGAACCAGACTCTGGATGCGCTTGGCCTGGGCCGGGTTCTTGAACTTGAGGGCGTCGCCCGCCTTCTCGCCCCAGACCCCGGGCATCCACTCGCTCGCAGCGATGGCGCCGGGGCCGATGATGATGGCGGTGAGGTAACCGTCCAGCATGGAGATGTCCATGCACTCCGCCGGGGAGGCGTCGGAGAGGAGGAAGGCCTCCAGTTCATTGATTTCTGCTTCGGAGAGGGGGGCGTCAGGGAGCATGGGCGAGAGGGGGTGAAGGAAAAGGGGGATGGACGGGCTGCGGCAGTTTAGAGCGAGTTCAACACCCATGTGGCGACCCCATCTCCGGAAGAGGGTTGCTCTTCAATCCGGGTAGATAGTGTGTGTCATATACATGCCTGTCTCATGTATTTATGCGTATAAACTGTGCGCATGACTGACCCATTGGAGACCCCGTGCTGCCCGCTTACAACCCCCATGCCCCAAAAAAGCCGGCCAACCTGAGCGTGAATTCGGACCTGCTCAGCAAGGCCAGGGAACTGGACATAAACCTCTCCGCCACACTGGAATCGGCCTTGGCTGAGGCCCTGAAAAGAAAGCAACGGGAACAATGGCTGACCGAAAACAAGGCCGCCATGGATGCCTACAACGAGCACGTTGAAAGCCACGGCGTATTCAGTGACGGGCTACGGAGTTTCTGATGGCCCAGTTCACCGCCTACCAGAACGTCAACCCCGCAACGAAGACGGCCATTCCCTACCTGCTCAACGTGCAGAACGACCTTATTGAAGATTTGGGAACCCGAGTGGTGGTTCCGCTTTACCCGGCAGCAGCCATGCAGGGAAAGACCCTCAAGACTCTTACGCCGATGGTTGAGATAGAAGGCAAATCCTACGCAATGATGACGCCGCAACTGGCCGGCGTGCCCAGGAAATCTCTGGGTGCAGCAGTGGCGGATCTTTCCTCGCAACGCCATGAAATCATTGCCGCGCTCGACCTGCTGATCACCGGGATTTAATGGGCGCCGCCGTCGTTTAGCCGCTTCGCCCATGCCGGGGGCCGTTCAGGCCGGCGTGTACACTTTCGCCATGCCTGCCGCCGCCCATCTGCATGACGCCCCGTTCTCGCCGCCCCCTTCCTGTGCCGGGAGTGTGGCGTGAGCGAAGTCCAGGACATTGCCGAAGCGGCGGAGCAGGAAGTCCGCCACCTGGCCAAGGTGCAGGGCGAGTTGTGGACCGATCTGCCGCACGACCTCTACATCCCGCCGGACGCCCTGGAGGTGATCCTGGAGGCCTTCGAAGGACCGCTCGACCTGCTGCTGTGGCTGATCCGGCGCAACAACCTCAACGTGCTCGACATCAACATGACGGATCTCACCCGTCAGTACATCCGTTACGTCGAGGTCATGCGGCGCGGGCGGCTGGAACTGGCGGCGGAATACCTGGTGATGGCCGCCATGCTGATCGAGATCAAGTCGCGCATGCTGCTGCCCCGGTTCGAGAAGGCGGAGGAGGGCGAGGAGCACGACCCCCGCGCGGAACTGGTGCGTCGCCTGCTGGAGTACGAACAGATCAAGCTGGCCGCGCGCGGTCTGGACGAACAACCGCTGCTGGGGCGCGACTTCCTGCCGGTGAGCATCCATGTGCCGCAACTGGCCCTGCGCCGCCTGCCGCAGGTGAATGAGGCGGACCTGATCGAGGCGTGGAACGCCATCCTCAAGCGCGCGCGTCTGCACAAACACCACCGCATCGGACGTCAGGAACTCTCGGTGCGGGAGCACATGACCCGCCTGCTCAAGGCCTTGCAGGAGCGGGGCCGCACCCTGTTCGAAGACTTGTTCAACCGCGAGGCGGGGCGCTCGGAACTGGTGGTGACCTTCCTCGCCCTGCTCGAACTGGTGCGCGAGCGCATGGTGGACATCGTCCAGAACGAGCCTTTCGCACCCATCCATGCCCAACTTGCCGTGCTGAAAGACGATGAACAACCCGCTTAACACCGACGAGATCAAGCGCGTGCTGGAGGCCGTGCTGCTGGCCAGCGCCGCCCCCTTGACCCTGAACGACATGAAGAAGGTGTTCGACCAGGAACTCAACAACGAACTGCTGCGCCGTCTGCTGGAAGACCTGCGCGGCGAGTGGCAGGGCAGGGGTGTGGAGTTGGCGGCGGTGGCGGAGGGCTGGCGCTTCCAGACCCGGCCCGAGTTCCAGCCCTACCTCGACCGCCTCAACCCGGAGAAACCGCCGCGCTATTCCCGCGCCACCCTGGAAACCCTGGCGGTGATCGCCTATCGCCAGCCGGTGACGCGCGGCGATGTGGAGGAGATTCGCGGCGTGGCGGTGAGCACGCAGATCGTGAAAAACCTGGAAGAGCGGGGCTGGATCGAGGTGGTGGGCCACAAGGAGGTGCCGGGGCGTCCGGCGCTGTTCGGCACTACCAAACAGTTTCTTTCCGACCTGGGCCTGCGCGCCCTGGCGGAACTGCCGCCGCTGCCGGAACTGGCGCGCGATCTGGTCGCTTCGCTGGGGGTGGAGCCTCCGCCCGAGGCCGAATAGGCCCGCTCGCGTGCTACCATGCGGCCCGTCCAGCGACGCAAAAGAAAAAGCCGGCTGTTCAGCCGGCTTTTCAATTTGGTGCCCAGGAGAGGACTCGAACCTCCACGCCCTTGCGAGCGCTAGGACCTGAACCTAGTGCGTCTACCAATTCCGCCACCTGGGCAATTCAGGAGGCGCGCATCCTAACGATCCGACCCTATCCATGTCAACGAAACCCAGCAAAAAAACTCCCGAACAAGCGCCGGCCAAGCCCGGCAAATCCTCCCACGGTCGCAAGGGCAACAAGGCCCTGCGCTGGCAAGACCCCCATCTCGAACGCGAACGCGCCAAGTACGGCCAGGCGCAGCCCAGCCGTGAATTCATCCTGCAACTCCTGGCCGAGGCCGGAGGTCCGGTGGACCCGGAAGACTTCGCTTTCCAACTTGGCATGGAGGCGGACGAGATGGACGCCTTCAGCGCCCGCCTGCGCGCCATGCAGCGTGACGGTCAGCTCATGTTCAACCGGCGCGGCGCGCTGTGCCTGCCCGAGAAGATCGAGGTCAAGGCCGGGCGCGTCGAGGGCCACGCCGACGGCTACGGTTTCTTCGTCCCGGACGATGGTTCCGGCGATATGGCGCTGCCGGAGAAGGAGATGCGCGGCGTACTGCACGGCGACCGCGTCATGGTGCGCGAACACGGCGTCGACCGGCGCGGGCGCAAGGAAGGCAAGGTGGTGGAGGTGCTCGCACACGCCAACGCACATCTGGTCGGACGCCTGTACCGCGAGCGCGGCTACCAGTGGGTGGTGGCGGAGAACAAACGCATCAGCCAGGACGTCCTGATTCCCGACCATGCCGATCTGGGCGCTTCCAACGGTCAGGTGGTGATGGTGGAGCTGGTGGAGCAGCCCTCCAAGCACGCCCCGCCGGTGGGCAAGGTGATGAAGGTGCTGGGCAACTATGCCGACCCCGGCATGGAGATCGAGATCGCCCTGCGCAAGCACAGCCTGCCGCACGAGTTTCCGGCGGACGTGCTGGCCCAGGCGGCGAAGCTGCCCAAGGGCGTGCTGAAGAAGGACATCACCGGCAACCGAGAGGACGTGCGCGACCTGCCCCTGGTCACCATCGATGGCGAGGACGCGCGCGACTTTGACGATGCCGTGTACTGCCTGCCGGAGGGCCGCGGTTTCCGTCTCTGGGTGGCCATTGCCGACGTGTCCTACTACGTGCAGCCGGGCAAGCCGCTGGACAAGGAGGCCTACGAGCGCGGCAACTCGGTGTACTTCCCGCGTCGGGTCATCCCCATGCTGCCGGAGGAACTCTCCAACGGCCTGTGCTCCCTGAATCCCCATGTGGACCGTCTGTGCATGATGTGCGAGATGGAGATCGCCTCCACCGGCAGCATCAAGAAGTACCGCTTCTACCCGGCGGTGATGCACTCCAAGGCGCGCCTCACCTACAACCAGGTGTGGGACTGGCTCTCCGGCGCGGCGCAGCCGCCCGAGGACCGGGCGGATCTGATGCCCCACCTGCACGCCCTCCACAAGCTGTTCAAGGTGTTGCTCAAGGCGCGCTCGGCGCGTGGCGCCATCGACTTCGAGACCATCGAGACCAAGATGCTGTTCGATGCCAACGACAAGATCGAACGCATCGTCCCCTCCAGCCGCAATGACGCCCACCGCCTGATCGAGGAATGCATGCTGGCGGCCAACGTGTGCGCCTCCGAGTTCCTGGCCAAGAAGAAACACCCGGCCCTGTATCGCATCCACGAAGGCCCCACCCCGGAGAAGCTCAAGGCCCTGCAGGAGTTCATGTCCGAGTTCGGCTTCTTCCTCACCGGCGGCGACGATCCCCACGCCAAGGATTACGCCGCCCTGCTGGCCAAGATCAAGCAGCGCCCGGATGAGCAACTGCTGCAAACCGTGCTCCTGCGCTCCCTGCGCCAGGCGGTGTACAGCCCGGACAACGTGGGCCATTTCGGTCTGGCCTACGAGGCCTACACCCACTTCACCTCCCCCATCCGGCGCTACCCGGACTTGATGGTGCACCGCGCCATCAAGGCCTGCCTGGACGGCGAGACCTACGCCCCTGGTGATTGGTCGGCCATCGGCATGCACTGCTCCATGACCGAACGCCGCGCCGACGACGCCACCCGCGACGTGGTGGCCTGGCTCAAGTGCTTCTTCATGCAGGACAAGATCAACGAGGAATACGAAGGCGTCATCTCCGCCGTGGTCAGCTTCGGCGTGTTCGTGGCCCTGCACGACATCTTCATCGAAGGTCTGGTGCACGTCTCCGAACTGGGCTCCGACTACTTCCACTTCGACGCCGCCCGGCACCAGATGATGGGCGAGCGCACCGGCAAGCGGTATCGCCTGGGTGACAAGGTGCGCATCAAGGTCGTGCGCGTGGATCTGGAAACCACCCGCATCGACTTCGCCCTGGCGGAAGAGGGGGCCGCACCCGCCAAGCCGAGGAAGCGCAAGTGAGCCAGCGCCAGATCATCCACGGCTTCCACGCCGTCACCTCGCGCCTGCGCAATCATCCCAAGAGCCTGCACGTCATCTACCTGGACCAGGCGCGCAAGGACAAGCGCGCCAAGGAATTCCAGAAGCTGGTGGAAGACAAGGGCGTGCGCCTGGTGCTGGCCGAGGCCGCCCGCATCGAAGAGATGGCCCGGGGCAAATCCCAGGGCGTGGTGGCGATGGCCGACCCGATCCAGCTCGCCAAAGACCTGGAGGAAGTGCTGGAGACCCTGAGCGCCGAGCCGCCCCTGCTGCTGGTGCTGGATGGCGTCACCGACCCCCACAACCTGGGCGCCTGCCTGCGCAATGCCGACGCCTTCGGCGTGCATGCCGTGGTGGCCCCCAAGGACCGTTCCGCCGGGCTTTCCGCCGTGGCCATGAAGGCCGCCAGCGGCGCGGCGGATGCCGTGCCCTATTTCACCGTCACCAATCTGGCGCGCAGCCTGCGCGAACTGAAGGACCAGGGCATCCTCATCGTCGGCACGGACGACGAGGCGACCATGACCCTGGCCGACGCCGATTTCAGCGGCCCCGTCGCCCTGGTGCTGGGCGCGGAAGGGGCGGGCATGCGCCGCCTCACGCGCGAGCACTGCGACGTGCTGGTGCGCATCCCCATGTACGGCCAGGTGGAAAGCCTCAACGTCTCGGTCTCCGCCGGCGTGTGTCTGTACGAGGCGCGGCGGCAGCGGGGCAAGAGCGGGAGCTGACATGAAACAGCCCCCTTACTCGCTACGCTCGTTTCCCCCCGAGGGGGAGGTCAGTTCCTTCGGAACGGTCGTGCGGAACTGACATGGATCTCAACCAAGCCTGGACCCTCATCAACCGCGCCGAACTGCTCCACGGCGCCAGCGAGATCGAACTCACGCTCGACCGGCTCGCCAGCCGCATCACCGACGCCCTGGCGGATCGCTTTCCGCTCGTTCTGTGCGTCATGGGCGGGGCGGTGGTGTTCACCGGCAAGCTGTTGCCGCGCCTGGGCTTCCCGCTGGAATTCGACTACCTGCACGCCACGCGCTACCGCGATGGCACCCGCGGCGGCGAGATCGAATGGTCCGCCCTGCCGAGAAAGGAAGTCGCCGGACGTTGTGTGCTGCTGCTCGACGACATCCTCGACGAGGGCCATACCCTGGCGGCGGCCAAGGCCAAGCTGCTGGAGATGGGGGCGAGCGAGGTCCAGATCGGCGTCCTGGCGGAAAAGAAACTGAACCATGACAAACCTGTGATGGCGGACTTCTGCGGCCTCACCCTGCCCAACCGTTACGTCTTCGGCATGGGCATGGACGCTTACGGGCTCTGGCGCAATCTGCCCGCCATCTACGCATTGAAGGAAGACTGAAACATGCTCGGCATCATCGGCGGCTCCGGCCTGACCAAACTCCCCGGCCTCTCCGTGACGCATCGCCAAGTGGTGCGCACCCCCTTCGGCGAGCCCTCCGGCCCGCTCACCATCGGCAGCCTGGACGGGCATTCCGTGGTGTTTCTGGCGCGTCACGGCTACGGCCACACCATCCCGCCGCATCTGGTGAACTACCGCGCCAACATCTGGGCCATGCAACGCCATGGCGTTACCCATGTGGTGTCGGTGGCCACCGTGGGCGGCATCCACCCGCAACTTGCGCCGGGTCGCATCTGCGTGCCCGATCAGATCATCGACTACACCCACGGGCGCGAAACCACCTGGGCCGAATACAACGGCAAGCCCGTCACCCACCTCGATTTCACCTGGCCCTATTGCGCGGAGATGCGCGGGCGCTGTCTGGAGGCGCTGGGCCATGCAGGCGAGTCGCCGCTCGACGGCGGCGTCTATGCCGCCACGCAGGGGCCGCGTCTGGAGACCAAGGCGGAGGTGGAGCGGCTGGCGCGCGACGGGGCCGACATGGTGGGCATGACCGGCATGCCCGAGGCCTATCTGGCGCGTGAGGCGGAGCTTTGTTATGCCGCCATCGCGGTGTCGGTGAACTGGGCGGCGGGGCGGGGGGACAGCGCGGCGGGGATCTCGCCGGAGGGCATCGAGCAGACCATGGGCGACATGGCGACGCGGATTCGTGTGGTGCTGAAAAACCTCGCCTGCATGAACTACGGAGACGAGGCGGGCGCCGCCACCCCCGGCGGGGTGTGCGACGTCTGAGCGCCCCCAGGGCCGGGCAGCGCCCGGCTCGCCCCCCGAGGGGTCAAGAAAACTCGGGCCTTATTCCACCTTGGCGCTGGCGCGGAGCTGATCCACATACTTGGTCAGCGCCTGTTGCTGAATCTCGCGGGCGATGCGGCCCTTGAGCTTGTCGAAGCTGGGGAAGGAGATCTTGCGCACGTCTTCCATTTTGAGGATGTGCCAGCCGAAATTGGTCTTTACCGGAGCGGGGCTCAGGTCGCCCTTCTTCAGCGTCACCATGCCGTCGGCAAATTCCTTCACATAGTTGGCAGGGATGTTCCAGCCCAGGTCGCCGCCCTTGGAGGCGGTGGCATCCTTGGAGTGTTTCTTGGCCAGATCCTCGAACTTGGCCTTCTTCTTTTTCAGGCTCTCCAGCAAAGACAGCGCCAGTTTTTCGTCGTCAACCAGGATGTGGCGGGTGTGGTATTCCGTACCGCCGGTGTTGGCCTTGGCCCGTTCGTACTGTTCCTTGAGGATGTTTTCCGGAACGGGGTTGCTGCGCAGGAATTCATCCAGCGTGGCCTGGGAGAGCAGGTCCATGCGCTGGAAGGCGACCATGGCGAGGAAGGAGGGGGCCTTGTCCAGCCCCTTCTTGACCGCCTCCTGGGCCAGGATCTCGGTATTGATCAGCGTGTCGCGGATGGCTTCCTTGGTCAGCGACTCTTCCGGCATGTTGCGGTTCATGCGGGCCTGACGCACGAAATTGGCGTAGACCGACGGAATCACCGTGCCATTCACTACTGCCACATTTCCAGTGGGCGGGGCGGCAGGGGGGACGGCTTCCTGGGCCAGGGCGCCGAAACTGGCGGTCAAGAGTGCGGCAAGCAGGGGAAGGTGGCGGGTCATGGCGGGTCTCTCTCCTTGTAAGGGGGTGCGGATTATCAAAGTTCCCCAGGGGCCTGGGCTGTGATGCTGATCGCGTGGATGCGGCCCTGCATCAGATCGCCTAGTGCGGCATGGATGCTACGGTGTCGGGCCAGGGCATTCTGTCCGGAAAACACAGCGCTGACGATGTGCAATTGATAGTGGCCGCCGCCGGATCGCGCGCCGGCATGGCCGGCATGACGGGCGGAGTCATCCAGCACTTCCAGGTGAACCGGATGCAGGGCCGCCAGCCGCGACTTGATCTCCGCCACGGTATCGCAGGCCTGCGCCGTCATGGCAGCACTTTCCTGAAAGGTTTCACGCTCACCGAGGCATACACCCCGGCGGCCATGTAGGGGTCGGCATCGGCCCATGCCTGCGCATGCTCCAGGGATGCGAACTCCGCCACGATCAGGCTGCCGGTGAAGCCGGCGGGGCCGGGGTCCGGGCTATCGACGGCGGGAAACGGGCCGGCCACGAGCAGGCGAGCCTCATCGCGCAGTTGATGCAGTCGCGCCAGATGCGCCGGACGCGCGCCCAGGCGCTTCTCCAGGCTTTCGGGAACGTCTGTTCCGACGATGGCATACCAACTGCTCATGACTTCTCTTCCTCAATGTGACGCGACAGATACAGGGTCTGGCCGACGATGAAGGCCACCATCAGGCCCAGGGTGCCGAACATTTTGAAGTTGACCCAGGCATCGGTGGAGTAGTTCATGGCCACATACAGATTGGCGAAGCCCATGAACAGGAAGAATGCGGCCCAGCCCAGGTTCAGCTTCGCCCACACCGCGTCCGGCAGGCTTACCTGTTGCTGCATCATGAGGCGGATCAGGTTGCGCTCGAACAGCAGGGGGGCAAGCCCGAGCGAGAGGGAGAACATCCAGTACAGCACCGTGGGTTTCCACTTGATGAAGGTCTCGTCGTGCAGGAACAGGGTGAGGCCGCCGAATACGGTGATGAGGCCCAGGGATACCCAGAGCATGGTGTCCACCTTGCGGTGCTTCACCCAGACCCAGGCGATCTGGGCGAAGGTGGCGAAGATGGCGACGAGGGTGGCAAGGAAGACGCCGGGCTTGTCCGTGCCGGAGAGGTGAACTCCGAGGACATCGAGAAAGGCGCGCGCGTTGTCGGGGTGGGATTCGCCGAACTGGTAGGCGGCGAAGAACAGGATGATGGGGAAAAGGTCGAAGAGGAGCTTCAAGGCGAGGTGTCCGGTGCAATGCCCGAAAGGGGGCGGCGGGCATTTTGCTATGATTCCGCGCCCTTGCTCAATGTGAATTCCGTTCCCCTTGCCCGCATCCCCTCCTGTTTACGACCTCCACTGTCATTCCAATGCCTCCGACGGCATGCTGCCCCCCACCGAACTGGTGGACCGCGCGGCGGCGCAGGGCGTGAACTGTCTTTCCCTCACCGACCATGACACCCTTTCCAGCCAGGCCGAGGCCGCGGCATGTGCACACGGACACGGCATGGACTTCGTTCCCGGCGTCGAGGTGTCCATCACCTGGAACGGCGCCACCGTGCATATCGTCGGCCTGCGCGTGGACCCGGACAGCGCCGTGCTGCTGGAAGGGCTGGCCGGCAACCGGGCGGGGCGGGTGGAGCGCGCCCGGCGCATCGCCGAATCCCTTGCCGCCGCGGGCATTGCCGGGGCCTTTCAGGGAGCCATGGCCCACGCCGCCCACCCGGAGTGCGTCAGCCGCACCCACTTCGCCCGCTTCCTGGTGCAGCAGGGCGTGGTGAAGAACGTAAAGACCGTGTTCAAGAAGTTCCTGGTCAAGGGCAAGCCGGGCTATGTGTCCCACGCCTGGGCCAGTCTGGGCGATTGCCTGGCCTGGATACGCGCCGCCGGCGGCCAGGCGGTGCTGGCCCATCCTGGCCGCTACGCCTTCGGCAAGGAAAAGCTGCGCCTGCTGGTGAGCGAGTTCCGCGACCAGGGCGGCGCTGCGCTGGAGGTGGTGAGCGGCACGCATACGCGCGACCAGATCGCGCACTTCGCAGACATGTCGGTGGAATTCGGCCTGCTCGCCTCGGTCGGCTCCGACTTTCATGCGCCGGGGGAGGGCGGACGCGAACTGGGGCGGCTGCAACCCCTGCCGTCGCAGTGCCGACCGGTATGGAGCGCGTGGTGAGCCTGTTCCTGTCCATCCACCCGGAAAATCCGCAGCCGCGCCAGATCAAGCAGGCGGTGGAGCACCTGCGCAAGGGCGGGGTCATCGCGTATCCCACCGACTCCAGCTATGCCCTGGGCTGCCAGCTCGAAGACAAAAAGGCGGTGGAACGCCTGCGCGCCATTCGCCAGATCGACGACCGCCACTTTCTCACCCTGGTGTGCCGCGACCTCTCGGAAGTGGCGCGCTACGCGCGGGTGGACAACGTGCAGTACCGCATGATGAAACACGGCACCCCCGGCCCCTACACCTTCATCCTGGAGGCCACCAAGGAGGCCCCGCGCCGGCTCTGGACGCGGCGCAACACCATCGGCCTGCGCGTCCCCGCCAATCCCATCGCCCATGCCCTGCTGGCAGAACTGGGCGAGCCGCTGCTTTCCGCCACCTTGCACCTGCCGGGCGACGACTATCCGCTGTCCGACCCGTGGGAGATCGACGCGCGCCTGTGCCACGCGCTCGACGTCATCATCGACGGCGGCCATTGCGGTCTGGAACCCAGCACGGTGGTGGACCTCTCGGGCAAGTCGCCCGAGATCGTGCGACGCGGTCTGGGCGACGTGGCGTTGTTGGGATTGGAATGATCCTAGAAACCTCAGTTGACCGCTCCTTGGCCCTCGTGAGGGCGCATGGATGCTGGCGTTTGCGCCTCCGGGAACGCTCACCCATAGGGTGGGGCCGCTACGCGCCCGATTGCACGGTTTTCGCGCCGCCTGGCGGCGTTGCTCCTCCTTGCGGGGCCGGCCCCGCCGCGTCGTCGCGCCTTGCCAGCCGACCCGAAAACCGCACACTCGGGCGCGTCCAACTGAGGTTTCTAGGATGATATGGAACTGACTCTCATCCAGAAGATCGCGATCTACGCCCTGCCGGTGATCTTCGCCATCACCCTGCACGAGGCGGCGCACGGCTATGCCGCTCTGAAGTTCGGCGACCGCACCGCCCTGATGCAGGGGCGCATCAGCATCAATCCGCTACGCCACATCGACTTGGTGGGCACGCTCCTCGTCCCCGCCATCACCATCCTCCTGGGCGGCATCCTGTTCGGCTGGGCCAAGCCGGTGCCGGTCAACTTCGGCAACCTCAAGCGCCCCAAGCAGGACATGTTCTGGGTGGCGGCGGCGGGGCCGGCGGCCAATCTGGTCATGGCCCTGTTCTGGGCCGGCATGATCAAGCTGTCCCTGTCCATGCCCGGCAATTCCTACGCCCATCCGCTGGCGCTCATGGGCATGGCCGGCATCAGCATCAACGCCGTGCTTGCGGTGCTCAACCTCATCCCCATCCCGCCCCTGGACGGCGGACGCATCGCCGTCAGCCTGTTGCCGCATCGTCAGGCCTGGCAACTGTCCAAGGTCGAGCCCTACGGCATGTTCATCCTGCTGGGCCTGTTGGCGACCGGGTTGCTGGGCGTCATCATCGGCCCGCTGTCCCAGGGCGTGGAGCAGGTCATGCTCCATCTCTTAAACATCCTCTGAACTTCCCACACTCATGTATGCAGACCGCGTTCTCTCCGGCATGCGCCCCACGGGCAGCCTGCACTTAGGCCACTACCACGGCGTCCTGAAAAACTGGATCAAGCTCCAGCACGAGTACGAATGCCTGTTCTTCGTGGCGGACTGGCACGCGCTCACCACCCACTACGACAACCCGCGCGGCATCGAGGAAGCCACCTGGCAGATGGTGATCGACTGGCTGGCGGCGGGGGTGGACCCGGCCAAGGCCACGCTGTTCATCCAGTCGCAGGTGATCGAGCACGCGGAACTGCACCTGCTGCTGTCGATGATGACCCCCCTGGGTTGGCTGGAACGGGTGCCCACCTACAAGGACCAGCAGGAGAAGTTGAGCGAGAAAGACCTCTCCACCTACGGCTTCCTCGGCTACCCCCTGCTGCAAAGCGCCGACATCCTGATCTACCGCGCCAACCAGGTGCCGGTGGGCGAGGACCAGGTGCCGCACATCGAGTTCTCGCGCGAGATTGCGCGCCGCTTCAACCACCTCTACGGCAAGGAGGCGGGCTACGAGGAAAAGGCCGAAGCGGCGGTGAAGAAGCTGGGCGGCAAGAAGGCCAAGCTCTACAACGAACTGCGCACGCGCTACCAGCAGGCCGGCGACGAAGGCGCGCTGGAGTCCGCCAAGGCCCTGCTGGGCGAGACCCAGAACCTCAGCCTGGGCGACAAGGAACGCCTCTACGGCTATCTGGAAGGCGGCGGCAAGATGATCCTCACCGAGCCCGAGGCGCTGCTCACCGTCGCCTCCAAGATGCCCGGCCTGGACGGGCAGAAGATGTCCAAGTCGTATCACAACACCATCTCCCTGCGCGAAGACCCGGAGGCGGTGACGAAGAAGATTCGCACCATGCCCACGGACCCGGCGCGCGGTCGCCGCACCGACCCCGGCGAGCCGGATCGCTGCCCGGTATGGCCGTTGCACGAGGTCTATTCCGGCGACGACGTGAAGGCCTGGGTGCGCCAGGGCTGCACCACGGCGGGTATTGGCTGTATTGAATGCAAGCAGCCGGTGATCGACGCCGTGCTGAAGGAACTGGCCCCCATCCAGGAACGCGCCCGCGCCCTCACGGAAGACCCGGACACGGTGAAGAACGTGATCGCCGACGGCTGCGAAAAGGCGCGCGACCTGGCGCGCGAGACCATGCGCGATGTACGCGAAGCGATGGGGTTGAACTACGGTTAGGCATTGAAGCAGGAACCTTTTAGGAGCCCGGCTGTGCCGGGCGATTCCCCCCGCGACGCCACCTAACGAGCCTACCCCCTCCGATATGTCCGAAGACACCCAACCCCTCGAAGGCGAGATCGTCGGCCCCGGCGAGGAGGGGCATGACGGGCCGACTCCCAACCTGCCCGCCCAGACCCTGCCGGGCACCCTCTACATCCTGCCCCTGGCGGAAAAACCCTTCTTTCCCGCCCAGACCCTGCCGCTCATCATGAACGAGGCGCCGTGGCTGGAAACGGTGAAGAAGATCGGCGATGTCGGCAACCATCTGGTGGGCCTGATCTGCGTCCACGGCGACACCTCCGACGATGCCCGTCCGGAGGACTTCTACGGCGTCGGCACCCTGGTGCGCATGCATCACCCCATGCGTTCCGACGGCAAGATCCAGTTCATCGCCGAAGGCATCACCCGCTTCCGCGTGGCGGAATGGATCTCCGGCAAGACCCCGTACTACGCCCGCGTCGAATACACCGCGGAGACCCGCCAGGCCAGCACCACGGGCGAGGAGATCAAGGCCTACGCCCTGGCCATCATCAACACCATCAAGGACTTGCTGCCGCTCAACCCGCTGTATTCCGAAGAGCTGAAGTTCTTTCTCAACCGTTTCTCGCCCAACGAGCCGGCCCTGCTGACGGACTTTGCCGCCAGCCTCACCACCGCGCCCAAGGAGAAGTTGCAGGAGGTGCTGGAGGCGCTGAACCTGCGCAAGCGCATGCAGAAGGTGCTGGTGCTGATCAAGAAGGAACTGGAGGTGGCCAAGCTCCAGAACCAGATCAGCGAGAAGGTGGAAGAGAAGATGACCCAGCAGCAGCGGGAATTCTTCCTGCGCGAGCAGTTGCGCACCATCCAGAAGGAACTGGGCATCGCCAAGGACGACCGCACCGCCGACCTGGATCTGTACCGGGGCCGCATCAAGAAACTGAGGCTGCCGCCCCACGCGGCCAAGAAGATCGACGAGGAGATGACCAAGCTCTCCGGCCTGGAGCACGGCTCGCCCGAGTACACCGTCACCCGCAACTACCTGGACTGGCTCACCAACCTGCCCTGGGGCCGCTACACCAAGGACAAGCTGGACCTGACCCGCGCCCGCAAGATCCTGGACCAGGACCACGACGGCCTGGATGACGTGAAGGAACGCATCATCGAATTCCTCGCCGTGGGCGCGTTGAAGGGCGAGGTGGCGGGCTCCATCCTGCTGCTGGTGGGGCCGCCCGGCGTGGGCAAGACCTCCATCGGCAAGTCGGTGGCGCGCGCCCTGGGGCGCAAGTTCTACCGCTTCTCGGTGGGCGGCATGCGCGACGAGGCCGAGATCAAGGGCCACCGCCGCACCTACATCGGCGCCATGCCGGGCAAGTTCATCCAGGCCATCAAGGAGGTGGAGTCGCACAACCCCATCATCATGCTGGACGAGGTGGACAAGATCGGCGCCTCCTACCAGGGCGACCCCGCCAGCGCCCTGCTGGAGGTGCTGGACCCGGAACAGAACGCGGAATTCCTCGACCACTACCTGGACGTGCGCTTCGACCTCTCCAAGACCCTGTTCATCTGTACCGCCAACCAGCTCGACACCATCCCCAGCCCCCTGCTCGACCGCATGGAGGTGATCCGCCTCTCCGGCTATCTGCTGGAAGAAAAGGTGGCCATCGCCAAGCACCACCTGTGGCCCAAGCAGATCAAGAAGGCCGGGCTGAAGCGCGGCCAGGTCAGCATCAGCGAGGCCGCCGTGCGCAAGATCATCGACGGCTACGCGCGCGAGGCCGGAGTGCGGCAACTGGAGATGAACCTGGGCAAGGTCATCCGCAAGTCGGCGGTCAGGATCGTGCGCAAGGAAGCGGAGCGGCTGGCCGTCAATGCCGCCAACCTGGACACCTTTCTCACCGACCCGCCCTACCTGCCGGAAAAACCCAACTTCGGCATCGGCGTTGTCACCGGCCTGGCCTGGACCGCCCTGGGCGGCGCCACGCTGACCATCGAAGCGACCAAGGTCCACACCCTCAACCGCGGCTTCAAACTCACCGGCAAGCTGGGCGAGGTGATGAAGGAATCCGCCGAGATCGCCCACAGCTACATCTCCAGCCACCTCAAGCCCTTCAAGGCCGACGCCAAGTTCTTCGACGAGGCCTTCGTCCACCTGCACGTCCCGGAAGGCGCCACCCCCAAGGACGGCCCCAGCGCCGGCATCACCATGGCCACGGCGCTGCTCTCCCTGGCCAGGAACGAAAAGATCGCACGCCCCCTGGCGATGACCGGCGAGTTGACGCTCACCGGCCAGGTGCTGGCGGTAGGCGGCATCCGCGAAAAGGTCATCGCCGCCAAACGCGTGGGCATCACGGAACTCATCCTCCCCCACGCCAACCGCCCGGACTACGACCGCCTGCCCGACTATGTGAAGGCCGGGCTAACCGTCAGCTTCGTCAAGCACTACCGCGACGTGGCGCGGACAGTGTTCGTGTAGGAGCCCGGCTGCGCCGGGCGATGGGCGGCCTGCATCACCCACCCGAACCGCACCACCGGCGCTGGCCTTGGCGGATGCGGTTCGCTGCGCTCACTGCATCCTACGATCTGACATGTTCCATCCCAGAGCCGTAGCCCGGGTTCCGCTGCGCGGCATTCGGGTCATGCTGATTTGTAGACGTAGTGGCTACAATGGGCTCTTTCCCGCCCCTAAAGAGCCGCCCCATGAAGATCATGTCCGCCCGTGACGCCAAGAACCGTTTTGGCGAGTTTCTGGATGCCGCTCGGCGGGAGCCAGTGGTGATTACCCGCAACGACCGCCCCGTGGGAGTGATGATCTCCATCGAGGACGCCGCCGAAACCCTGTTGCCGGAACTGTTGCTGGACAAGGAGCCGGGGTACGACGGCTGGCTGTTCGACAAGGTGAGCCGAACCCAGGCGCGGGTAGCGTCGGGGGAGGCCCGGTTGCTGGAGCAGGACGAGGCCTTGGCGGCCCTGAAGGAACGGGTGCTGGCGCGCCGGGCCGCCAGAACCCCTCGAACCGCCTGAACATGCGTCTGCTCTGGACCAGCGAGGCGCTGGACGATCTGGCCGACATCCTGGCGTTCTACGAAGTCGAGGCCGGCCCGCATACGGCCCTGGTGGTGGAACGGCACATCCTCGATGCGGTGGAGTCTCTGCGGGATTTTCCTGAGCGCATCCGCGCGAGTGAACGTGTGCCGGGCGCAAGGGAGCTTGTGGTGTACAAGCTCCCATACATCGTCTTCGTGCAGGTTGGTAAGGATGCGTTGCATGTTTTGAACGTGGTCCACGCGGCGCGCAGATTTCCGATTTGATCCCCACGCCAGGAAGCATGCCTGGCAAGCGTAGGGGTCTTGGGGCGATGGCAACTGTCTCCCGGATTCCGCTGCGCTGCATCCGGGCTACGGGCTACCGCGACGTGCGCGGACAGTGTAGGAGCCCGGCTGCGCCGGGCGATGGGCGGCCTGCATCACCCACCCGAACCGCACCACCGGCGCTGGCCTTGGCGGATGCGGTTCGTTACGCTCACCGCATCTACGCGACGGTTTTCTCTCCTTGCCATGTTCCATCCCAGCGGCGGTCTGACCTATCACCTGCGTGCATGGCGTTACCGCGATGCGCTGTGGCGGCCATTCCATGAGCAGGTGGGGCGCTGGTTGACGGCATGGCGTCCTGGCGCTGTCCATCTGGTGCTGGCGGGGCCTTCCGGGGGGTATGCCTTGAATCGAGAATTTCTGGAGCGTTTTCAACGGGTTACGGTGCTTGAACCGGACCCTCTGGCGCGCCGCATCCTGGGGTGGCGCTTTTCTTCGATTTCCTTCGAGTTTGCCGTTTCACCCTTGGCCGGGCCTGGGGGCTTTGCCGCTCTGGCGCAGGCTTGGCCGGGCGCCGCCTTTCTGTTTTGCAACCTGTTGGGCCAGACCCTGGTGGGGCAGGGGGAGGATTTCGAGCGCGCCGCCTGGCTGGCAGAACTGGAGCCGGCCCTGGCGGGGCGGGAGTGGGCCAGTTGGCATGATCTAGCCTCCACCGAACGCGCACCCGATCAGTCGCGGCCTTTCCGCCTGAATCACGCTCAAGCGCTGGAGGCGGTGCTCGCGCACCTCTGGCAGGGCGGCGAACTGACGATCCGTGACCATGAATGCGAAGGCCTGTGCCCACACTCTGCACGCGAGTACGCGCTGTGGAATCTGCGTCCCGGCCATTGGCATCTGGTCGAATGGCTGCATGCCTGATCTGCGACAATCGCGCGCCACAACCGACGCTCCTGCCATGAAATTCGACCTCCTCATCTTCGACTGGGACGGCACCTTGATGGACTCCGCCGGGTTCATCTCACGCTGCATCCAGGCCGCCTGCCGCGACATGGAATTGCCCGTCCCCAGCCGCGAGGAGGCCAGCCACATCATCGGTCTGGGGCTGCGCGAGGCGCTGGAGAGGGTGGCGCCGGGGCTGGCGCCGGAGCAGTACCCGGAACTGGTGGAACACTACCGCCGCCATTACCTGAGCCAGGACGAGCACCTGACCCTGTTCGAGGGGGCGGAGGCCCTAATCCATGAATTGCACGGGCGCGGCCATCTGATGGCGGTGGCGACGGGCAAGGCGCGTCGGGGGCTGGATCGCGTGTTTGGGCAGACCGGGCTGGGGGAGTGGTTTCACGCCTCGCGCACTGCCGACGAGACCTTTTCCAAACCGCATCCGGCCATGGTCGAGGAGTTGCTGGATGAACTCGCCATCGCGCCGGAGAAGGCGCTGATGATCGGCGACACCACCCATGACCTGGAGATGGCGCGCAATGCGGGCATCGCCAGTCTGGCGGCGGGCTATGGCGCGCATCCACCGGAGAACCTGACGGCTCTGGGCGCGTTGAAGGTCTGCACGAGCTTCCCGGAACTGGCGCAATGGCTGCGGGAAAATGCCTGAAACCAATGGAGATTCCATGAACGACGAACGCGAAAACTCCGTACTGGAGCGCCTGCTTCAGGCCAACCTGGACGAACAACGCCGGGCGCGGCGCTGGAAGGTGCTGTTTCGCTCGCTCACCTTCATCTGGTTGTTTGTGCTGTTGTTCTGGCTGGTCAGCATGGATGGCGAGGAATTCACCTCCACCGGGCCGCATACCGCGTTGATCGAGCTGAACGGCGAGATTGGCGGTATCGACGGCGTGACCGCCGACGCCATGATCAGCGCCCTCGGCAGTGCGTTCGACGACAAGCACACCCAGGCGGTGGTGATGCGCATCAACAGCCCCGGCGGCAGCCCGGTGCAGTCGGGCCAGATCTACGACGAGATGCGCCGCCTGCGCGCCAAACACCCCAAGATTCCGCTCTATGTCGTGGTGGACGATCTCTGCGCCTCGGGCGGGTATTACATCGCCGCGGCGGCGGACAAGATCTTCGTGGACAAGGCCTCGTTGGTGGGCTCCATCGGCGTACTCATGGACGGATTCGGCTTTACCGAGGGCATGAAGAAACTGGGGGTGGAACGTCGCCTGCTGACGGCGGGAGAGAACAAGGGTTTCCTCGATCCCTTCTCCCCCAGCGCGCCGGGGCAGGAGGCCCACATGCGCGGCATTCTGGGCGAGGTGCATGAGCAGTTCATCCAGATGGTGCGCCAGGGCCGCGGCAAGCGCCTGAAGGAGACCCCGGAGATGTTCAGCGGCCTGGTCTGGAACGGCGCGCGCAGCGTGGAAATGGGGCTGGCGGATGGCCTGGGCAGCCTGGATTACGTCGCGCGCGAGGTGGTCAAGGCCGAGGACATCGTGGACTTCACGCCCCAGGAGGGCATTGCGGAGCGTCTGGCGCGGCGTATCGGCACCCAGGTCGGTGCGGCCTTGCAGCCCTGGGCGCGGGAAACCCTGCGCGTGCGCTGATGTCCGAGTACCGCTCCATCGCCTGCATCGACCACGAGCGTCTGGAGTTTGCGGTTTTGCGCCGGCAGCGGCTGCGTTTGCGTTTTGTGGACGAGTCCGGGATCGAGCAGGATTTGACCGTGCTCCCCACCGATGTGGCGACGCGCAATGGCGCGGAATGGCTGAACTACCGGGTTGAATCCGGCCCGGAGCAGGTGCTGCGTCTGGACCGCATCCTCAGATTCGTTCCGGCGGAACCATAAAAAACGCCCGCTCGGCCTTGCGGCTTCACGGGCGTTGAAGGAGCACGGTAACGGCTTAGGCGGCGGCCTTCATGGCCATGCCGGCGGCCTGGGTCATCTGGTCCTGAGCGACCTTGATGCCGTCCTGGGCCAGGGTGGTGTACTCGGTGGCGGTCTCGCTGGCGAAGGCGACGGTCTGACGCACGGTGCTGATGCAGCGCTCGCCGCATTCACGCACCAGGGCCATCTGGCCCGCCATCAGATCCTGATAGCCCTTGGCCTTGGTCACCAGTTCCATCGAACGGGTGGTCGCGTCCATGTAGAAGGCGGCCAGATCAGCCTGTTGCTGGAACAGCTTGTCGAAGGCGCGCATGTTCAGGTCGCCCACCTTGCGGGCGGCTTCCATGGCGGTTTCAGCGGATTGTTCGAACATCTCGATGACGTCTTTTTGCATGGCAATCTCCAGGTAGTTGAGGGTCCGGGCATTTGTGCAGTGCACAAATGATGCAGTGCACAATACCGAGGCCAACCGGGGTTGTCAACAGTCAAAACGAATAACCGGGGGTGAAGCGTGAAGGCGTTTACGCCTTGCCGTCTTTCTTGTCGGCGGCATGAGAGGCGTGGAAATTCGCCTCCATGTCCTTCCAGAAGCTCATGTTCTGCTGGCCCAGCTTCATCCAGAAATCCATCGGATTGCCGTTCCACATGCCTTGCATCTGGTCGCTCAGCATGCGTTGCTGCTTGAGGTAGAAATCCAGGCTGAGGTCGAGAAAGTTGGAGAAGGCGGCCTGGGTGGCGTCGCCGTAGAAGCGGATGAAGCGCTCCAGCATGGGCGCGGTGAACAGGGGGTTTCCGCCGGATTCCTGGTCCATGATGATCTGGAGCAGGATGGCGCGAGTGAGATCGGTCTCGGTCTGGGAGTCGATGACGCGAAACGAGACATTGCGCATGACCAGTTCCCGCACCTCGTCCAGTGTGATGTAGCGGCTTTCCTCTGTGTCGTAGAGTCGTCGGTTGGGATATTTCTTGATCAGGCGTTCGTCGGACATTCGTTTTCTCCCCCGAGAAAGTGGCGGGCCGGGCGACCCGCCGTATTGCACTGCCGCAAGGTTACATCATGTGCTGGCCGCCATTGGCCGCGATGTTGGCGCCGGTGATGAAAGCGGCGTCTTCGCTGGCCAGGAAGGCGACCAGTGCGGCGATCTCTTCCGGCTTGCCCAGGCGGCCAATCGGGATCTGGGCCACGATCTGATTGCGCACGTCCTCGGCGATGGCCATGACCATTTCGGTGCCGATGTAGCCGGGCGAGATGGAGTTCACGGTCACGCCCTTCTTCGCGGTTTCCTGCGCCAGCGACATGGTGAAACCGTGCATCCCGGCCTTGGCGGCGGCGTAGTTGGTCTGGCCGAACTGGCCCTTCTGGCCATTGATGGAGGAGATGTTGATCACGCGCCCCCAGCCCTTGTTCATCATGCCGTCCACAAACTGCTTGGTGACGTTGAACACCGACATCAGGTTTACGTTCAGCACCGCGCCCCACTGGTCCGGACTCATCTTGCGGAAGGTGCCGTCCTTGGTGATGCCGGCGTTGTTGACCACGATGTCCACGCCGCCGAACTCGGCATTGAGCTTCTCGCCCATGGCCTTGCAGTCGTCGAAGCTGGAGACGTCGCATTTCACAATGGCGAAGTCATAGCCCTCGGCGGCCATCTTCGCCTTCCATTCCTGGGCATGGGCCTCGTCGATGTAGTTCGCCACCACCTTGCAGCCGGCATCCGCCAGCTTTTTGCAGATGGCGCTGCCGATGCCGCCGACGCCGCCGGTGACCAGGGCCGTTTTTCCGTTCAGTCTGTTCATGGTTCAGATCCTTTCCACTGCGAGTGCCACACCCTGACCGCCGCCGATGCACAGCGTGGCCAGGCCTTTGTTTGCGCCGGTGCGCTTCATGCCGTAGAGCAGGGTCACCAGCACGCGCGCGCCGGAAGCGCCGATGGGGTGGCCGAGGGCGATGGCGCCGCCGCTCACGTTCACCTTGCTGAGGTCGAAGCCCAGTTCCTGGTTCACCGACATGGCCTGGGCTGCGAACGCCTCGTTGGCTTCGATCAGGTCCAGGTCGCCCACGCTCCAGCCGGCGCGATCCAGACACTTCTTCACGGCGGGGATGGGGCCCGTGCCCATGATGGCCGGGTCCACCCCGGCGGAACCGAAGCTCACCACGCGCGCCAGCGGGGTCAGGCCCAGTTCGCGTGCGCGCGCGCCGGACATCACCATCACGGCGGCGGCGCCGTCGTTGATGCCGGAGGCGTTGCCGGCGGTCACCGTGCCCTCCTTCTTGAACGCGGCGCGCAACTTGCCCAGCGATTCGGCAGTGGTCCCGGCGCGCGGAAACTCGTCGCGCGCGAACACCACCGGGTCGCCCTTACGCTGCGGGATGCTGACGGGGATGATCTCCTCGTCGAACGCGCCCGCGTTTTGGGCCGCCTCGCAACGCTGCTGGCTGGCGGCGGAGAACTGGTCCTGATCGGCGCGGGAGAAGCCGTATTTCTCGGCGATGTTTTCGGCGGTGATGCCCATGTGGCAGTTATTGAAGGCGCACCAGAGACCGTCCTTGATCATGGTGTCCACCAGTTCCCAGTTGCCCATGCGCTGGCCGTCGCGCGACTTGGGCAGCACATGCGGCGAGGCGCTCATGTTCTCCTGACCGCCGGCGATGACGATGCCGGAATCGCCGCACTGCACCGCTTGCGCCGCCAGATGCACGGCCTTGAGGCCGCTGCCGCAGACCTTGTTGATGGTGAGGGCGGAAACCTCCTGCGGCAGGCCCGCCGCCAGCACCGCCTGACGCGCCGGGTTCTGGCCCGCGCCGGCCTGGAGCACCTGGCCCAGGATGACCTCGTCGATCTTGTCGGGGGAAACCCCGGAACGTGCGAGCAGGCCTTGAATGACTCGCGCACCCAGTTCGCTGGCAGGCAGGCCGGCGAGGGCGCCGCCGAACGTACCGAGTGCGGTGCGCCCCGCCGCCACGATGACCACATCGTTGAACATGCATGTCTCCTTCGAGTGAAAACCAACCAACGGAACCTTCCCCCGTTACCATTCTAATCAGCGGAATTGTGCAGTGCACACCAAATCAGCTTGACAGGGTTTGTTGCGATGCACAACATGCGCCCGTTGATTGATTACCCAGGAGGGGACCGTGGCAGACACGAACTGGATGGATGGTTGGCTGAATTCCCAGCAGAACTACTGGACCGCCTGGGCGGATATGGCGCAACGCGGCATGAAAACTCCGGAAGCGCCCAAGAATCCTCTTGCAGACGGTCTCAACCAATGGTGGAAGACCATGTCCCCCATGACCCCGCCGGTTGGGCGCGAGGTTTTCGACAAGCTGATGGACGTCAGCAGCGGCTATTTTTCGCTGGTGGAGCGCTTCATGAATGGTGCGCAGCAGCAGAACGGTCCCGAGGCTGCGCTCAATGGCTGGCTCGACGGCATGCAGAAGATGTGGGGTGAATGGATGCAGGGCGGCGCGGCGCGCTCCTTCACCGAGGCCGGCCAGCAGTTCAAGGGCATGACCACCTTCTGGGATCTGCCCATGGACACCTGGCAGCGTCTCGCCGCCAACGTCATGCCCATGCCGGGGGACTTCACCCAGGCCTTCCATCCCGAAGGCGGCATGCAGCAACAGGTCAACCGCTTTCTCTCCATCCCCGCCGTCGGCTACCACCGCGAGGCGCAGGAGCAGTACCAGATCCTGGCGCAACGCCAGATGGACTACGCCGCCGCCACCCAGGCCTATCAGACCGCCTTCGGCAAACTGGGCATGGCCACCACCCAAAACTTTCAGCAGGCGCTGAAGGATCGCACCAAGGAAGGCAAGCCCATCACCAGCCTGCGCGAGCTGTACGACCAGTGGGTGGAGATGAGCGAAGCCGCCTACGCCGACTTTGTCATGACCGAGGAATACCAGACCCTGTACGGTCGTCTGGTCAACAGCCTGTTGGCCCTGAAGCAGCAGATGGCGCGCATGGTGGACCAGACCCTGGAAGCCATGCACATGCCCACGCATGCCGAGATCAACACCCTGCAATGCCGCCAGCAGGAGCTTCGCCGCGAGAACCTGCGTCTGCGCAAGGACATGAAGGCGATGCAGGCCCAGATCGAGGCGTTGCGCCAGGCCATGCTGAAACCGGCTGCCGTGGCCGAGAAACCGGCTGCCGCAAAACCCGTTGCCGCAAAACCTGCGGCGCCGAAACCCGCCGCCCCTGCCGCCAAGAAACCCGCTGCAGCGACCAAGAAACCCGCCGCCAAGTAATCAGGAGACCAGACCATGCTGCCCTTCGACATGCGCCCCGACGCCGTCATGCAGGAACTCTCGGCCTACGGCCAGAAGCTCTCGCACGGCATGAAAAACCTGATGGAAGTAGGCGAGATCTCCAGCGGCGTCACGCCCAAGACCGTCGTGTACCGGGAAGACAAGCTCACCCTGTTCCGCTTCGAGAACCCGAACAAGGGCGCCGTGCCCAACAAGACGCCCCTGCTCATCGTCTACGCCCTGGTGAACCGGCCCTACATGACCGACCTTCAGGAAAACCGCTCCACGGTCAAGGCCCTGATGGATGCCGGCCAGGACGTCTACCTGGTGGATTGGGGTTACCCGGATCGCGCCGACCGCACCCTCACCCTGGACGACTACCTCAACGGCTACCTGGACCGCTGCGTGGAGGTCATCTGCGAGCGTCATCGCGTGGACAAGATCAACCTGCTGGGCATCTGCCAGGGCGGCGCGTTCTCCCTGTGCTACGCCTCCATGCACCCGGACAAGGTCAAGAACCTGGTCACCATGGTCACCCCGGTGGACTTCCAGACGCCCGACAACATGCTCTCCCACTGGGTTCAGAAGATCGACGTGGATCTGGTGGTGGACACCCTGGGCAACGTCCCCGGCGAGATGCTCAACTGGACCTTCCTCAACCTCAAGCCCTACCAGCTCATGGGCCAGAAGTACCTGGGCCTGCTCGACACCCTGGACGACCCCGAGGCACTGAAGAACTTCCTGCGCATGGAAAAGTGGATCTTCGACAGCCCCGACCAGGCCGGCGAAGCGTTTCGCCAGTTCATCAAGGACTTCTACCAGCAGAACAAGCTGCTCAACGGCGGCCTGGTGATCGGCGACACCGAGGTGAAGCTGAAGAACGTCACCATGCCCGTGCTCAACGTCTTCGCCGAACAGGACCATCTGGTACCGCCCGACTCCTCCCGCGCCCTGCGCGGCAAGGTGGGCAGCAAGGACTACACCGAGCTGGCCTTCCCCGGCGGCCACATCGGCATCTATGTCAGCGGCAAGGCCCAGAAGACCGTACCCCCCGCCATCGGCAAGTGGCTGGACGAACGTAGCTGATCCACCTCCGCGCATGAAAAGGCCCGCTTCGGCGGGCCTATTGCATTTTGGCGAGGACACAGCAGTCAGTCCGTAGCCCGGATGCAGGCCGCAGGCCGGAATCCGGGGAAGTGCGCCCCTCCCAAAACCCCGGATTCCGCTGCGCTGCATCCGGGCTACCCGCTCACCCCGCCGGGGCGAGTGATTACGTTGCAGCGGTGCGTTGCGGATGTCGATAAGATCGAACCACGACCCACGCTCGCCAAGTCCCGTCCATGACAGACGAACGCAAGACCATCCTTGTCGTCGATGACACGCCGGAAAATCTGACCGTGCTGGGCGGGTTGCTCCAGCCGACGTACCGGGTGCGCGTCGCCAACTCGGGCGTCCGCGCCCTGGCGGTGGCCCGGTCGGCGCCTCAGCCGGACCTGATCCTGCTCGACGTGATGATGCCGGAGATGGACGGATATGCCGTCATCACACGATTACGCAACGACGCCGCCACCCGCGACATTCCCGTCATCTTCGTCACCGCCATGGACGCCGATGAAGATGAGGAACACGGCCTCGCCCTGGGCGCTGTGGACTACATCCCCAAACCCATCCGTCCCGCCATTGTCCTGGCGCGGGTGCGCGCGCACCTGGAGATCAAGCAGGCGCGGGACTGGCTCAAGCATGAGAACGCCTGGCTGGAAAGCGAGATCGCCCGGCGCATGCGTGACAACCAGTTGATGCAGGACGTCAGCGTCCGCGCACTGGCCAGTCTGGCCGAGGCCCGCGACATGGAGACCGGCCAGCACATCCGCCGCACCCAGGCCTATGTCGAGGCGCTGGTGGAGCATTTGCGCACACACCCCCGGTTCTCCGGTTTTCTCCAGGAGCCCATGGCCACCTTGGTCGCCAAGGCCGCACCCCTGCACGACATCGGCAAGGTGGGCATACCCGACCACATCCTGCTCAAGCCGGGTCGGCTGACCGGGGACGAGTTCCAGATCATGAAGACCCACGCCGCCATCGGCGGCGACGCCATCGACATGGCCATACGCGGCGAACTGAGCGATGCCGACTACCTGGAGCTGCAAGCCCACTGCCGCCTGGGGCGGGATGCGCTGTCCGCCTCCATGGGCGACCTGGAGCAGACCCCTCTGGCCTTCCTCGCGGTGGCCAAGGACATCGCCATGTGGCACCACGAGAAATGGGACGGCAGCGGCTACCCCGACGGTCTGGCCGGGGAGCACATCCCCATCCCGGCCCGGCTCATGGCCCTGGCGGACGTGTTTGACGCCCTTGCCAATCCGCGCATCTACAAGCCCGCCATGTCCTTTGATGAGGCGGTGGAACTGATCCGCAAAGGACGCGGCCAGCACTTCGACCCGGATGTGGCGGACGCCTTTCTCAGCCGTCTGGATGCGTTTCGGGACATCCTCGCCCGCTACGCCGATACGGACGAATCCCTGGACCAGAAGCTGCGCTCCATGCGGGCGCGGGGCCTGGCCTGAGGTATGTCCCCCGCCGCTTTTTTCTCCGATCCCATGCTGGCGCAGGTGCTGGACGCCATCGGCATCGGCCTGTGGGAATACGACCATGCCGCCGACCGCATCCGCTTCAGTCCCGCCCTGCGCGAGACCCTGGGCGGCGACTTCCCGGCGCCCGCAGGTTCCGGCTTGGCGGAATGGCTTGCGCGCATCCATCCCGAGGATCTTCCTCGCGTGGAGGCCGCCGTCGCCGCCAGCATCGGCGAAGGCGCGCCGTTTCTGGTGGACTACCGCTTTTCCCGCGCCGAGGACGACTGGCTCTGGGTGCGCGCGCGCGGCAGCGTGGTGCAGCGGGATGCGCAGAGACGTCCCCTGCGCAGCCTGGGGACCAAGGTGGACATCTCGCAGCAAAAGCGGGAAGAGCGGATGCACGAACTGCAACAGGCCTTCGCCAGCGTGCTGGCAAAGGCGCCGGATCGCGCCACCCTGCTCGCGGCCATCCTGGATACCGCGCTTGGGCTGCCGGAGTTCAGCGGCGGCAGTCTCTATCGGCGGCAGACGGGAGAGACGTTTGAGCGGGTCATCCAGCGGGGGCAGGACTCGGCGCCGCCCGGCATCGAACTGGCACGGGATGCCGCCATCTCCCGCCTGCACCAGACTCAGGCGCTCGTGCCCATTCTGGTCAACGGCCAGATCGAGGCCTGCCTCCGGCTGACCGGCAGGCCATCACGCGACCTGCCGCCGGAACTCGCCCCGGCGCTCGACAACCTGGCCATGCGCTTTGGTCAGGCCATGGAGCGCTTGCAGGCGCGGGAAGAGGCCGCGCGCCAATTGGAAAACCTGCGCGCCACCGAAGAGCGGCTGCGCGCCACCCTCTCCAACGCCCCGAGGATGGCGGTGCAGTGGTACGACCGCAGCGGGCGCGTGATCTACTGGAACGAGGCCTCCCGGACCCTGTACGGCTACGCGGCGGAGGAAGCCCTGGGCAAGACCCTGGACCAGCTCATCCACACCCCGGAAGAGGCCGCCGCCTTTCTGGAAATACTGCAACGCATCGCCGCCACCGACGAACGGGTGGGGCCGGAGGAATACCGCACCCATAACCGGCAGGGCGAGATCCGCTGGGTGGAGGCGACGATCTTCGCCATCCCCGGCGAGCGCGCCGGGGAACCCATCTTCGTCTGCATGGACGTGGACATCACCGAGCGCAAGCGGCACGACCAGATGAACCGCCTGCGCTTCCTGGCCTTTGAGGGGTTGGCCCAGGATCAAGACCTGAACGTCCTGATGGACCGTCTGGCGCGGGGGGTGGAACGGGAGTTGAGCGGCGCCCTGTGTTCCGTGCTGACCCTGGACGCGGAAGACCGCCTGCATACCCTGGCCGCGCCCAGCCTGCCGGATTTCTACCTCCAGGCGGTGGAAGGATTGCCGATCGGGGAGGGCGTCGGTTCCTGCGGCACGGCGGCGTTCCGGCGCGAGCGGGTGATCGTGGCCGACATCCCGACCCACCCGTGTTGGGCGCGGTATGTGGACATTGCGCGGCGGGCGCAACTCGCGGCCTGCTGGTCGGAGCCCCTGCTGGACCAGGATGGGCGCTGCATCGGCGTGTTTGCGGTCTACCGCCGTGAGCCGGGCGAACCCGGAGATTTCGAACTGGAGCTGATTGGCATGGCCGGGCGCATCGCCCGCATCGCCATCGAACGCTTCCAGGCGCAGCAGGCCCTGCGGGAGAGCGAAGAACGCTACCGCATCCTGGCCGACTACTCCCCCGACTGGCAGTACTGGGTGGGGCCGGATGGCCGCTACCTGTACGTCTCGCCGGGGTGCGAGGCGATCAGTGGATTCCAGCCGCAGGACTTCCTGAACGACTCGGAACAGATGGGTCGGCTGGTCCACCCCGAGGACTACGCCGAATGGCAGGCGCACTGGAACGAGGTGCGCCAGGGGCTGGACATCCACCCGCATACCGCCATGCAGTTCCGCATCTTTGGCCGCAACGGCCAGGTGCGCTGGATCGAGCACCAGTGCCAGGCAGCCATCTCCGACCGGGGCGGCTACCAGGGCCGCCGGGGCGTGAACCGGGACATTACGGATCGCAAGCGGGCGGAACGGGAGCTGGAACAGCACCGCGCCCATCTGGAAGACGAGATCGCCCAGCGCACGGCGGAACTGGTGGCCGCACGGGACGCCGCCGAGATGGCCAACCGGGCCAAGAGCGCCTTTCTGGCCAACATGAGCCACGAGATCCGCACCCCCATGAACGCCATCATCGGCCTCACCCATCTGCTGCGCCGCTCCATGACCAGCCCCAAGCAGGCGGAGCAGTTGGACAAGGTCTCGGATGCCGCGCAGCACCTGCTTGGCATCATCAACGACGTCCTCGACATGTCCAAGATCGAGGCGGGCAAGATGGTGATCGAAGAGACCGACTTCGAGCTGGATCAGGTCATGGTCAACGTGGTCAACCTGACCATGGACCGGGCCGAAGCCAAGGGGCTGGAACTGGTCAACGACATCGACCCCGCGATCCCGTCCATGTTGCGGGGCGACCCCCTGCGCATCGGCCAGATCCTGCTCAACTTCGCCAGCAACGCGATCAAGTTCACCGTATCCGGTGCGGTCACGCTGGTGGTGCAGCGGCTGGAGTCGGCGGCGGAAACGGACGTGCGCCTGCGCTTCGAGGTGCGCGACACCGGCATCGGCATGAGCCCGGAACAGATGGCCCGGATGTTCCAGGCCTTTGAACAGGCGGACACCTCCACCACGCGCAAATACGGCGGCACGGGGCTGGGCCTGCGCATCAGCAAGCGTCTGGTGGACATGATGGGCGGCGAGATTGGCGTCGCCAGCGAGCCTGGGCAGGGCAGTCGTTTCTGGTTTGAACTGACCCTGGCCCCCAGCCAGACCCGCGCGCGAGCGCGCGTGCTGCGCGCCGACCTCAAGGGGGTGCGCACCCTCATCGCCGACGATTTGCCCGAGGCGCGCGAAGCCCTGGCCGACATGCTGGAAGAGATGGGGCTCCAGGTCACCGCCGTGGACGGAGGCGAGGCCGCCCTGTCCCTCCTGCTGGCAGCGGATCAGGCCGAGGCCCCTTATGACCTGGTCCTGCTGGATTGGCACATGCCGGGCATGGATGGCCTGGAAACCGCCAAGCGGCTCAAGCGCCTGGGGCTGCACCACCCGCCGGCGCATCTTCTGGTGACCGCCTTTGGCCATCGGATCTCGCGCAGCGACGTGGACGACTACGGTTTCGAGGCCTTCCTGGCCAAACCGGTGACGCCTTCCAGCCTGTACGACACCCTGGTGAGCGTGTTCGAGCGTCGTCCCCGCCTGGGCGTCGTCCCCGCCGCAGCCCCGAACGTATCGCCGGGCCCGTTCTCCCAGCAGTACCGGGACGTGCGCCTGTTGCTGGTGGAGGACAACCCCATCAACCAGGAAGTGGCGCTGGACCTGCTGCACGAGGCCGGATTGCGTGTGGACGTGGCGGACAACGGGGCCGAGGCCGTGGCCAAGGCGAGCCAATTCCCCTACGACCTCATCCTCATGGACGTGCAGATGCCGGTGATGGACGGGCTGGCCGCCACCCGCGCCCTGCGCAAGCTGCCCGGCTATGCCGACATCCCGGTCCTGGCCATGACCGCCAACGCCTTTGACGAAGATCGCCAGCAATGCATGGACGCCGGCATGAACGACCATGTGGCCAAGCCGGTGGACCCGGACGTGCTGTTCGCCTCCCTCTCCCGCTGGCTCCACACCTCCCATGTGGTGCGCATGAAGTCGGAGCGCGGCGGGGTCGAACGGCGCAAGGATGAAGCCTTGCGCAACGCCCTGGACAGCATCGCCGGGCTGGATGTGAAGACGGGCATGAAGAGCATGCGCGGCAAGATGCCCAGCTACCTGCGCCTGCTGCGCAAGTTTGCCGAGAACCACGTGGACGACATGACCCTGCTGCGCACGCGCTGGCGCGAGGGCGAGTACGAAGAGGCCCGGCGTCTGGCCCACTCCATCAAGGGCGCTTCCGGCGCCCTGGGCGCCCTGGCGATCCAGGCCATGGCGGCGGAACTGGAGGCCGCGGTGAAGCGGGGCGAGGATTCCGCCCGCGTGGAAGAACTCTCCGCTCGCCTGGAGGCGGCCCTGCTGGCCTTCAACGCCGCCATCCTGCGGGCCGTACCGGATGCGGCGACGAGCCGCAACGATGCCCTCGACCTGAGCGTCCTGCGCATCGCCATGGCCCGGCTTGACGCCCTGCTGGCGCAGGACGACCTGCAAAGCGCGGACGTGCTGCAAGAGGTGCTGCCCACCCTGACCACGGGGCTGGACCCGCTCCTGCTCAAACGCCTGGAGCAGCAGGTGGAGGCCTACGATTTCGAGGCCGCCCTGAACCTCCTGCGCGAGGCGGATCGCTGCCTCAGGCCGCCTTCTTCAGGTGCTTCTGGTACAGGAACTCCAGCACCTGACCGCGCAGGTGGTGATAGTGGGGGTCTTCCGCCAGCTTGAGGCGGTTGCGCGGACGCGGCAGGTCCACCTCCAGGATCTCGCCGATGGTGGCCGCCGGGCCGTTGGTCATCATCACGATGCGGTCGGACAGCAGCACCGCCTCGTCCACGTCGTGCGTGACCATGAGGGTGGTGGCGTGGGTCTCCTGCACGATGCGCATCAGCTCATCCTGCAAGCCGGCGCGGGTGAGGGCGTCCAGGGCGCCGAAGGGCTCGTCCATCAGCAGCACCTTGGGTTCCATGGCCAGGGCGCGGGCGATGCCCACGCGCTGCTTCATGCCGCCGGAGATCTCGCCCGGCAGCTTGTGCACGGCATGGTTGAGGCCCACCAGGTCCAGGGCCGCCAGGGTGCGTTCCTTGAGGCGGGCCTTGTTTTCCTTGGCCCCGAACACCTTTTCCACCGCCAGATGCACGTTGCCGTAGCAGGTGAGCCAGGGCAGCAGGGAGTGGTTCTGGAACACCACGGCGCGATCCGACCCCGGCCCCTTGATCTCGCGGTTGCCCAGCAGCAGCACGCCGGAGGTGGGGTCGGTGAGGCCCGCCACCAGGTTGAGCAGGGTGGACTTGCCGCAGCCGGAGTGGCCGATCAAGGCGATGAATTCGCCCTGATTCACGTTCAGGTTGACGTCGGTGAGGGCGATGAATTTGCCCTTCTTGGTGTCGAACACCATCTTGGCGTTCTCGATTTGCAGGTAGCTGTTCATGTCTGATCTCCTGTAGGTTGGGTTAGGCGCTTTGCGCCGTAACCCAACGCTGTTGGGCATGTTGGGTTACGCCCTGCGGGCTAACCCAACCTACGGGTCACTCGTAATTGAACCGCTTCGCCACCAGCATCAGCCCCTGCTCCAGCAGCAGGCCGACGACGCCGACGATGAAGATGGCGATGAGGATGTGTTCGACGTTGAGGTTGTTCCACTCGTCCCACACCCAGAAGCCCAGGCCGGTGCCGCCGGTAAGCATTTCCGCCGCCACGATCACCAGCCAGGCCACGCCCATGGACAGGCGGATGCCGGTCATCAGGTGGGGCAGCACCGAGGGGAACAGGATGCGGGTGAAGATCTTCCACTCCGACAGGCACAGCACCCGCGCCACGTTGAGGTAGTCCTGCGGCACCCGCGCCACGCCGGCGGCGGTGTTGAGGATGATGGGCCAGATGCTGGAGATGAAGATCACCCAGAGCGAGGCCGGTTCGGTCTCCTTGAATACATACAGGCCGATGGGCAGCCAGGCCAGGGGCGAGACCGGGCGCAGCAGGCTGATGATGGGCGAGGTCATGCCGGCCAGGAACTTGAAGCGACCGATCATGAAGCCCAGGGGAATGCCCACCAGGGCCGCCAGACCGAAGCCGGCGCCCACGCGGTAGAGCGAGGCCAGGATGTTCCAGCCGATGCCCTTGTCGTTGGGGCCCTTGTCATAGAAGGGGTCGGCGAACAGGGCCTGGGCGGATTCCCAGGTCTTCAGAGGCCCCGGCAGGTTGCCGCTCTTGAGGGAGACGATCTGCCAGAGCAGGACAAACAGGGCCAGACCCAGCACCGGGGCCAGGGCGTTCTTGAGGAAGGCGCCGGTGGATTCCAGCAGGGCCTGGCCCCGCTCGGTCTGGAAGAAGGGGGTGGGGCGGGGCTTGGATGGCGCTTCCGGCGCCACCGCCAGGGTATCGGGGTGATTCATGATTTCTCGCAAACTGCCTTCGTTGATGGTCACGGCGCTCATGGCGGACTCCTGGTTTGCTCCCTCCCCCTCCGGGGGAGGGCTGGGGTGAGGGAGCGGCGGTGATTGGGGCGCTGGTGTTTATGCAGCGGTTGCTCCCTCACCCCCGGCCCCTCCCCCGAGGGGGGAGGGGAGAGGGTTACGCCTTCACCTTGAACCCGTCGGCGTAGGCCTTCGGGTTCTTGCCGTCCCACACCACGCCGTCGATGAGCTTGGAGGTACGCATCTCCGACTTCGGCAGGGGGGTCTTGGTCATGGCGGCGGCTTCCTTGTAGAGGGCGATCTGGTTCACCTTTTTGGCCACGCCCAGGTAGTCCGGGTGGTCCTTCAACAGCCCCCAGCGCTTGTGCTGGGTCAGGAACCACATGCCGTCGGACAGGTAGGGGAAGTTCACCGCGCCGTCGTTGAAGAACTTCATGTAGTTGGCATCTTTCCACTTCTTGCCGATGCCGTTGTCATAGTTGCCTTGCATGCGGTCCTCGATCACGTCGTACTCGGTGTTCACATAGGACTTGCCGGCGATGATCTTGCCCACCTCGGGCCGGTTGGTCATGACGTCGATGTACTTGGAGGCGTCCAGGATGGCGGCCACCATAGCCCGTGCGGTGTTGGGATACTTCTGCACGAATTCCAGGGTGGTTCCCAGCACCTTTTCCGGGTGGTCGGTCCAGATGTCCTGGCTGGTGGCGGCGGTGAAGCCGATCTTGTCGTAGATGGCGCGGGCGTTCCAGGGCTCGCCGACGCAGTAGCCGTCCATCTTGTCCACGCGCATGTTGGCTACCATCTGGGGCGGCGGCACGGTGATCACCTTCACGTCCTGGAACGGGTTGATGCCATACGTCCCCATCCAGTAATACAGCCACATGGCGTGGGTGCCGGTGGGGAAGGTCTGGGCGAAGGTCCATTCCTTGGGCTCCGCCTTCACCAGCTTCGCCAGGCCGGGACCATCGGTGACGCCCTTGGCCTTCAACTGGTTGTTCAGGGTGATGGCCTGGCCGTTATTGTTCAGATTCATCAGCACCGCCATGTCCTTCTTGGGACCGCCCACGCCCAGTTGCAGGCCGTAGATCAGGCCGTACAGCACATGGGCCGCGTCCAGTTCGCCGTTGGAAAGCTTGTCGCGCACGCCGGCCCAGGAGGCCTCCTTGCTGGGGATGATCTTGATGCCGTACTTCTTGTCGAAGCCCTTCTCGGCGGCGATGGCCACACTGGCGCAGTCCGTCAGGGGGATGAAGCCGATCTTCACTTCGAGCTTCTCGGGCGCGTCGGAGCCGGCGGCCCAGGCGCCGCTGCGCACACCAGGGGGCACCAGGGACATGAGGGCGGCGGCGGCGGAGAGGGTGGCGGTCTTTTTCATGAAATCACGCTTGCTGGTGTCGATTTCTAGGGGGCTGACAAGGAGGTTGTCGGCGGGCTGATCCACGGGGTTACGCATTTTGTGAACTCCAAAAAAAGACGGCGTCGGCCCCCAGGGGGGCGGACGCCGTTGTCCAAGATGAATCTACGAAGGAGTGACTCGGCTGGCGCGCCTTTGCACCAGTCGCTAGGCCTACAGCAACAGCCGTGCCAGATTGATGAATGTCAATCAACTCATTGAATCAAAAGAAATATTGATTTTTGTCAAAGGAGAGGGCCGCCTTGAGCGGGCGAAACCGGTGCGCCACGGCTGGGCGTGACGCACCGATTCAGGACATTTGTATCCTGGGAAAATGCACCGGACTGGGGAGATTGCGCCCTGGAA
The DNA here is from genome assembly GCA_016219425.1 of Betaproteobacteria bacterium. Lineage (GTDB taxonomy): Bacteria > Pseudomonadota > Gammaproteobacteria > Burkholderiales > Thiobacillaceae > PFJX01. Next base: position 69,777 of record JACRNB010000002.1, read on the forward strand.
TCGGGCGTGACGTGCGGGGGAGGTGGGACGTCTGATCGCCCGGCACAGCCGGGCTCCTACAGGAAAAGCAGGGTGTAGGTCGGGTTAGCGCAGCGTAACCCGACACCAGGGAAACTGCCGGCGCTGCGCGAGCGTGATCAGCGCTGCGCCAGATTGGCGTGGAACAGGGCCTTGTGCACGTCGCCCATGGAGACCATGCCCACCAACTGATCGTCGATGGCCACCGGGATGCGGCGGAAGTTGTGCCGCACCATGATGGCGGCGGCCTGGATCATCTGCATGTCGGGGCGCACGGTGATGACGCGGGTGGCCATGAGGTCGGCGGTCTTGAGATGGATCACGTCGCGGTATTGGCCTTCCATGGCGGCGTAGTCCACGCTGTGCATGCCATCGCGGAAGTCGCTCAGGGTGGGCAGCAGGCGCCCCAGCACATCCTTCTCGGCGATGAACCCGAGCAATTTCCCGTCTTTCGCCACGGGCAGGCCCGAGAGGCGGTAAAGGCACATCAGGGAAGAGACCTCCAGCAGCGGGGTGTCGGGGGTAACGCTACGCACATTGCTGCGCATGATGTCTTGAACCAGCATGGGGACGACTCCTTGGAAATGGGCGCTTACCGTCCCGCCAGCAGCAGGAACAGCAGCAACAGGTTGAACACGATGGAAATTACCGCCACGCCCTGCCAGAAGCGCAACGGGTCGCGCGCGGCCAGGGGCGTGGCGCGGGGCCGGGCGAGGCGGCTGGCCTCCCCCCGCTCCAGGGCCAGCAGAAATTCTTCGGCGGTCTCGAAACGCTCTCCCGGCTCCCGCGCGCAGGCCTTGAGCAGCGCGTTCTCCAGCCAGCCGGGGATGTCCGGGCGCACCCGCGTGGGCGGAACCGGGTCGCCGAAGCGGGGACGCTGGAAGGCCTCGATCTCGCCGTAGGGGTACTTGCGGGTGAGCAGGTGGTACAGCGTCACCCCGACGGCGTACAGGTCGGTCTGTTGATCGGCCTGGGCGCTGCCGGAGATCAGTTCCGGGGCCATGTAGCTGGGGGTGCCCGGAATCTCGTCCGCCTTGCCCTTCGGGCAGCCGGGACAGCTCGCCACCCCCAGGTCAAGGATGCGCAGCTTGCCGTCCGGCGCCAGGAGCAGGTTGGCGGGCTTGATGTCGCGGTGAGCCACATCCAGCCGGTGCAGGGCCGAAAGCCCCTTGAGCAGGCGGATGCCCAGGGATACCGCCTCCAGCGCGCCGAAATGCCGCCCGTTCTCCAGCAAGGCCTGCAAGGTCTGGCCGGCATGCCACTCCATGGCGAAATAGAGATGCTCCCGCGCGGGCAGCGGCAGGATCTGGGCGAAGTAATGGGACTGCACCCGCTTGGCCGTCCATTCCTCCATGAGCAGACGGTCGGCCAGCTCGGTGTCGCCTTCCAGCCGGGGTTGCAGGGTCTTGAGTACGCAGGCGCGCCCGCTCTGGGCGTCATGGGCGCGGTAGAGCAGGGTCTCGCGCGAATCGTGCAGCACCTCGTCGATCACGAAGCCTTCCAGATGCGCGCCGGGACGGAGCCTGCCGGGCAGCGGCAGATGGCGCTGTTCCAGCCAGTTGCCGGCGTCATCCTCCTGCCCCAGCGCCTCCACCCGCACCACCAGGGCGCTGGCGTTGTCGCCGCCGCCCTGGCGCAGGGCCTCCGCCACCAGGCCGCGCGCCGCCGCCTCGGGGGCGTCATACAACTGGAGCAAACGATGCATCTCCACCAGCCCCAGGGGTTCCCAGACGCCGTCGCATACCAGGGCGAACACGTCGCCCGCCGCCAGATCGCCCTCGGCGTGGTCCAGGGTCAGATGGGTATCCAGGCCCACGGCGCGTTTGAGCACATGCTCCATGCCGGGTTGCTCCCAGGTGTGATCCTGGGTCAGGCACTCCAGAGACTCGCCGCGCAGGCGGTAGATGCGGGTATCGCCGACATGGGCAAAGTGCCAGCGTCGTCCGCGCAGCACCAGGGTGGAGAGGGTGCAGGCCATGCCTCCCGGCGCGCGGCGCGATACCGCCTGACCGTTGAGCCAGCGGTTCAGGCTTTGCAGGATGTGGCTCAGGGAATGGGCTATCTCCCAGGTCTCGGGCGTGGCGTAGTAATCCGAGAGCAGGTTGCGCACCGTGCTCTCCGCCGCCTCGCGCCCGTGGGAGCCGCCGGAGACGCCATCGGCCAGCGCGGCGATGTAGCCCTTGACCGCCGCCACGGCGGGCTCCGGCGTGACGAAGCCGCCGAAGTCCTCGTTGGCGGGGCGCGGCCCCTTGTCGGTGGCGTGGCCGAAGGCGAGTTGCAGGCTCATGGGCGGGGCTTATACCTTGGCCAGGGTGGCTGCGCCCCAGGTGGTGCGCCAGCGGGTCTTTACCGAGGTCAGCCCTGCCAGGGCGACCAGACACAGGCCCGCGAAGATCAAGAGGCCGATCTGGTAATCGCCGGTCTGCCCCTTGAGATAGCCCAGGCTGGAGGCGAGGTAGAAGCCGCCGATGCCGCCGGCCATGCCAACCAGGCCGGTCATGACGCCGATCTCCTTGCGGAAGCGTTGCGGCACCAGTTGGAACACCGCGCCGTTGCCCACCCCCAGGCTGCCCATGCCGAGAATGAACAGACCCAGCGCCAGCCAGGGACTGTCGGCGCCGAAGCTGACGATGGTGATGAACAGGGCGGCCAGGGCATACATGGCGAGCAGGGTGCGGATGCCGCCGATGCGGTCGGCCAGGTAACCGCCGATGGGGCGCACCAGGGAGCCGGCAAACACGCAGGCGGCGGTGAAATAGCCCGCCTCCACCGGTTTCATGCCGTATTGGTCATTGAAATAGATGGTGAGACTGGAGGCCAGGCCGACAAAGCCGCCGAAGGTGCAGAAGTAAAAGAACATGAACCACCAGGCGTCGCGGTCCTTGAGCACGTTCAGATATTGGGAGAGCGATTTGGGCGGAGGGCAGTCGGGCGCGTCCTTGGCGAAGACCAGATACACCAGGCAGGCCAGTCCCAGGGGGATCAAGGCCATGCCGAACACATTGCCCCAGCCAAAGGCGACGGCCAGCCCCGGCGCCACCAGGGCGGCGATGACCGTGCCCGAGTTGCCCGCGCCGGCGATACCCAGCGCCGTGCCCTGGTGTTGCGGCGGATACCAGCGCGAGGCCAGGGGCAGGGCGACGGCAAAGGCCGCTCCGGCAAAACCCAGAAGTACGCCCAGCATCAGCGCCTCGCGGAAGTCATGGATGCCGCCCAGCCAGGCCCAGGCCATGCCGCCGATGACGATGATCTGGCCGATCAGCCCCGCCTTCTTGGGTTTCAGATGGTCCACCAGGATGCCCATCACCACCCGCAGCAGCCCTCCGGCCAGCACCGGCGTGGCCACCATCAGCCCCTTCTGCGCCGGGCTGAGGTGCAGGTCGGCGGCGATCTGCACCGCCAGCGGCCCCAGGAGCACCCAGGTCATGAAGGCGATGTCGAAATACAGGAATGCCGAGAGCAGCGTCGGGGTGTGGCCGGATTGCCAGAAACTCTTGTCCATGATGAGGGTTCCGATTCGTGGGATGAAGGCAGGGCTTTGAGGCAAAAAAAATGGCGTCGGCCCCACAAGGGGGCGGACGCCGGTGTCCGGGTTGCAGTGCGCGGTAGTGACGGAAAGGGTGCGCATGCACCAATCAAGACAAGTGCAGCAATGCCCGTGCCAACTGCCATGTCTTTTTCTAACTGACTGTTATTAAAGGGATGTGTTTCTGTGGTTGCGATGCGTCAGGGTCGATTTTGGGGAGTGTGGCGGGGAATGGTGCATCCGGTTCGCACCGATGCAGGGCGTGATGCACCAATTTTGCGGCGCGGGGTGTAGCGCCGGCATCCCTGCCGGCATCTTCTGGGCGCACGAGCCGGCAAGGATGCCGGCGCTACCCACTGGCGTGTGGGCGGACGCTGAGGCTCGCGCCCTCTACTGGCGCAGAAAGTCTTCCAGCATGGCCTTCAGTTCCGCCTGCCAGACCTGGATCATCCGGTGCGCCGGACCCTCGGGAAACTCCCGCAGCCAGAGTTCGAAGTCATCGCTCATCACCATCATGCGGCCCTCGCGCTGGAGCAGGGTCAGGCGCAGGGGCAGCAGATTGAGCAGGCGGGGTTCCACCGCCTCGGCCCAGCGCACGGCGGTCTCGTTGCCGATGAACAGGATGCGCAGATGCGGGTTCTCGAAACCCCGCTTGGCCAGGGCGGTGTCGATGGGCTGCATCTTCACCAGCACCAGTTCATGGTTGGCAGCGGCCAGGGTCAGGTCATCCAGAGCCTGACGCATGTCCACCGCCTTGCTCACGCTCAGAGGCTCGGCCTGGGCGTTCAGGCTCAGGGCCAGGGCGAGCAGGCAGGTCAGCTGTTTCAACCTAGAAACCTCAGTTGGACGCGCCCGAGTGTGCGGTTTTCGCGCCGTCTGGCAAGGCGCGACGACGCGGCGGGGCCGGCCCCGCAAGGAGGAGCAACGCGGCCAGGCGGCGCGAAAACCGTGCAATCGGGCGCGTAGCGGCCCCACCCAACGGGTGAGTCCCCCCCGGAGGCGCAAACGCCCGACCTCATGCGACCTCACGAGGGCCAAGGAGCGGTTAACTGAGGTTTCTAGGTTCATAGCGTGGCCTCTTCCAGGATGGCCAGGTAGTCCTGCTTCAATTCCCGGCAGGGCTCATGCAGACCCGGCAGGTTCTGGGAGGCCCAGGCCGGGTTCACCGCAATCAGGTCCACGCCCGTCGGCGTCTCCACCAGGGTGACGCGGCAGGGCAGCATCTGGCTGGCGCGAGGGTCCAGGCGCAACGCCCGGTCCATCTTGGCGAAGTTGCAGAAGTACACCAGGCGCACCGAGCGCACCTCTTGCGCGTAGGGCACCAACCGGCTGTCGATGGCCTGCTGGCGCACGAAGGTGTAGTTGTTGTTGACGATGGCCCGATTCAGGGCCGCCACCGCCTGATCCATGGTCTTGCCCTGGGCGGAGGCGGTGAGGAGCATGGGTTCGGCGGCGGCAGCCAGCGAATTCAGCACCAGGAGGAGAAATGGCAGCAGCCAGAATGGGGAGCGGGTCATGGCGATCACTTTCAAATCGGTACGGATACCCTTTAATCCTGCCGGCGTCATGTCCTGCTACTCAGCAGACGGCCTGTTCGACGATGGCGTCGGCGAGGTGGAGCTGGGTGGTTTGGGCATCGGCGAGGCGCGCCTTGAGGGCGTCGCACAGGGCCATGAGTTCGTCGACTTTGGCGACGATGCGGTGTTGTTCATTAATTGGGCAAAGCGGTATTGGGGCAAGTCGTAATTTATCTTGCGATATATTCATTTGGCTCTCGGCCATACCGGATTTTGAGGCCTCCAAATACTCAGCCGTTACCCCTGCATTAAGACACAGCGATATGTACCTTTCATAAATTCCAGCCTCAACAAGGTGGAGCCGAATGATCTTGTCAGAAATCATCAATTTCGGGCGTGTTGTCTCTACCAAACACGAAATCGCGACTCGATTCTTTGGGCCAGCTCTTGTAATTAATATATCTCCGGCTTTTACTGCGTATTGTGGTTTTTGTTCTTTGTTGTGTGGCAGGGCTTTGTTTTCTTCTTGTAAATATTGCATTACCTGCACTGCAGTTGTTTTAAGAACACCCCACACTTCGTCATTTGGCGATGGCTCCGGCTGGCATGCAGGACTCCATCCAGCATCCATCACGCTGACAAGGTCGCCGAGGCATACCAATCGCCAATTGCTAGGCAACTGGTTTGAAGTTGATTGCTGCTCCTTTATGGAAAGGCCTTTTTGATTCTGTATTTTTCCTTCTTTAGCTAAGCCTGCTTTTATTTCCGAGACTCTCTCCAACAATATTGCCACCGGTTCGTCGTTGGGGTCTTGTGGGACGAGTTTGCCCATGACGGCAAGTTGGAGGAGGGTTTGTTTGAGTTGGCCGATGCTGGCTTCGGTGGTGAACAGGGTGTCGAAGTGGCTGGCGATGCGCGCCCAGGCTGCGCTGAATTCCTGTTGCGACTCGACGCGGGTGAGCGTGCCGAGCAGGGTAGCGACCAGGGTTTGGTGGGCTGCGATGCTGTCGGTTTGCTGTTGCTCCAGTTGGTCGCACAGCGCCATGAGTTCATCGACTTTGGCGACGATGCGGTGTTGTTCCGCTTGCCCTGGCAATGAGACAGAAATCTTTGCGAGTGTTCCTTGCGACAATGCAGGTACAGATGTGCCTGCTTGGTATTTGGCAAAATCAATGCTTGATAAAACCAAATACAACCAATCACTGGTTACACCATCTTTCGGGGTAATACCGAGACAGTTGTTATCTATAGCTGTTGGTCGCGTCAAAATTCTGCGTTTGTTTGTCGCGATTGCGCCGCCGATCTTTGGGAAGATTACCGTTCCCGGCACATGAATGTTCACGCGCAATTCGGTTGCAGTCGCTTCTGAGATGGTGTGATTTGTTGTGACGATGAATTTAGTGTTCTCGGGCGAATTCATATCGCTGACTTTTGCGAATAGAATTTCAAGCCCCTCACTACCCTGCGCATTCTTCGGAAAGCCACTGCCGACTGCCCAATCACCGAGTTCACCTAGACACGTTTGTTCCCACTTGTCTCCCTGTGGTAGCAGCTTCCCCCGCACCGCCAATTCCAGAATCAGCTCGCGCAGCCTCTTGATGCCATAGGCTTCCAGCCTCCCGTTGCTGCCGCGCCCGGCGGTGGATTTGGTCAGCAGCGCCGAGGTCCACACGTCGAGGTTGTCGGTGACTGGATTCCCGCCTGCGCGGGAATGACGGGGTTGGGTTGCCATCTCCCGGTCCAGCGCCTGCGGATGCTCCGCCGCCATCAGTCGTTGCTCCGGTTGATCAGGTTCACGGTCACCTTGACCAGGGTGTCTTTTTCCTCGGGGCGGCTTTCGGCGATCAGCAGGGTGAGGGCCACCAGGGCGTTGTCGGCCAGGCGCTTGCCGCCGTCGGGGCGGTAGAGGATGCCGGCGCGGGCGAGGAAGGCGATGAACACGGCGGCGGCGATGCGTTTGTTGCCGTCGCTGAAGGCGTGGTTCTTGACGACGAAGTAGAGCAGGTGGGCGGCCTTTTCTTCGGCGCTGGGGTAGAGCTCCCGCCCCTCATAGGTCTGGTAGATGGCGCCCAGGGCGCTCTTGAAGCCCTGGTCTTTTTCGATGCCGAACAGGCCGTCGAAGCCGCTTTTCATGGCGGTGACGATGGCGCTGGCCTGGTCGTAGCCGAACGCCAGGGTGCTCTGTCCGCCGGTGGCCTCGATGGCCAGCGTGCCGTGGTCGTAGCGGTCGAGCACAGCGAGGGCGTAGGCGTAGTCGTCGATGACCTTGAGCACGTCCTTGCCGGTGTCGGTGACCAGGTTCTGGTGGCTCAGGGTGCGGGTGAGCAGGTCCACGGCCTGGCGCATTTCGCGCAGTTTGGCGGCTTCTTCGCGCAGGCGTTGTTCGTTGAGGGTGTAGCCCTGGACGATGTGGGCGCGCAGCACGCCGGTGGCCCATTGGCGGAAGCGCGTGCCCTGTTGCGACTTGACCCGGTAGCCGACGGAGATGATGACGTCGAGGTTGTAGTAATCGACCTGATAGGTTTTGCCATCGGCGGCAGTTGTTGCAAATTTTGCAACAACTGGCTCACGGCTCAATTCGCCTTCGGTGAAGACGTTCTTCAAGTGGCGCGAGATGACGGATTTGTCCCGGCCAAAAAGCTCGACCATTTGCGCCAATGAAAGCCAGACGGTTTCCCGATCCAGATTCACTTGAAGGCCGGTTTGCCCGTCCTCGGCCTGGTAGATGACGACTTGGCTCAAGGCTGCTGCCCTCCCAGCGCCGCCATCAGTTGCTGCTTGAGGGCATTGCGGGTTTCGGCAACTTCGTCCATGAGCCGGCGGTATTGGGCGAGCAGTTCGTCGGGATCGTGGCTGACCTGTTCGCCGACATGGGGGTTCTTGATGTCGAGGTTGTAGTTGCGCGCGACGATGTCGGCGACCGGCACTTTCCAGGCCTGTTCGGTCTGCACACGCGCTGCAAAGCCGTCCGCCTCGTCGCCCCACCAGGCGATCTCGGTTTCAAATTCCTCGAAGCGCATGGGCTTGGTCTTGTTGTAGCTCTTCACGCCTTCCGGGTAGGGGTGTTCGTAGTACCAGACGTGCTCGGTGGGCTGGCCCTTGGTGAAGAACAGCAGGTTGGTCTTGATGCCGGTGTAGGGCGCGAACACGCCGTTGGGCAGGCGCACGAGGGTGTGCAGGTTGCACTCTTCCAGCAGGATTTGCTTGAGGCGGGTCTTCATGCCTTCGCCGAACAGGAAGCCGTCGGGCAGCACCACGGCGGCGCGGCCTTGATCCTTGAGCAGCTTGATGACCAGGGCCATGAACAGGTCCGCCGTTTCGCGGGTGCGCAGGTGGGCGGGGAAGTTGTTTTCGATGCCGTCTTCTTCCATGCCGCCGAAGGGCGGGTTGGTGATGATGACGTTGACGCGGTCGGCGTTGCCGTAGTCCTTGTAGGGGCGGCTCAGGGTGTTGTCGTGCCGGATGTGGGTGGGGGTGTCGATGCCGTGCAGGATCATGTTGGTGACGGCCAGCATGTGGGGCAGCGCCTTCTTCTCATAGCCCCGGATGGAGTTGACCAGCGCCTCTTCGTCTTCGCGGGTTTTGACGTACTGCGCGCGCTTGTGGTCGATGGCGCAGGTAAGGAAGCCGCCGGTGCCGCAGGCGGGGTCGAGTACGGTTTCTTCCAGCTTGGGATCGACTCGGTTGACGATGAAACGGGTGACGGCGCGCGGGGTGTAGAACTCGCCCGCGTTGCCGGCGCTTTGCAGGTCGCGCAGGATTTGTTCGTAGATGCTGCCGAAGGTGTGGCGGTCGCCGCTGTTGTTGAAGTCGATCTCGCAAATCTTGTTGATGACCTGGCGCATCAGCGTGCCGGACTTCATGTAGTTGTAGGCGTCTTCGAACACGCTGCGCACCACCTGGGCGCGCCTGCCCTGGGCGCCCGTGGCGGGCAGCCGTTCCTTCAGGTAGGGGAACAGTTGCACGTTGACGAAGTCGGCCAGTTCTTCGCCGGTCATGCCTTCCGGGTTGGCGGCCCATGCGCGCCAACGCAAGTGATTGGGCAGCGGGGATTTGTAGTCGTCTTCCAGCAGTTCCAGTTCGGCTTCGCGGTCATCGAAGATTTTCAGGAAAAACATCCAGACCAGTTGGCTGATGCGCTGGGCGTCGCCATCGACGCCGACATCCTTGCGCATGATGTCCTGGATGGATTTGATGGCGCCGCTGACGTTACTCATGCGGATTCTTCCCTCTTGTACAGCTCATATTCGAGTTCCTGAATGGCGGTTTCGAACTGGGTCTTGCCGCCAAAGATGGTGTTGATGATTTCCACGGGCGTGCCCATGGTCTTGAACGGATCGAGGCGCAGCACCTTGGCGCTTTCCAGGGTGGCGATGCCTTCGTCGGCATATTTATCGAGCAGCGCGGTAAGCACGGCGCGGGCCTTTTCGCCGTACTTGGTGAAGTAGTTGCGCTTCTTCACCTTGTTGGCGCGTTCTTTTCTCGTCAGCGGCGGTTGGCCCCAGGCGATGTGGCAGATCAGGTCGAAGTCGCCGTAGTCCTTGCCGATTTCCGTGGCGAGGTTATCCAGCACGATGCCGTGCTCTTCCAGTTCGTCGATGAGGGCCTGCTTCTTGGCTGCGCTGTTCCAGCGGTTGAGGAAGTCGTCCAGGGAGGCGAATTCGTTCTGGATCTGTTTGCGGCTGAAGTCCTTGTAGGACTCGGTGATCAGGTAGCCGTCCGGCCCGAGGTATTCGACGCGCTCGGAGAGGATATTTACATCCACCCCGCTGACGCGGACTTTGTAAATGCTTCGCGGCTCTTCGACGCCGCCGGGTTGTTGGTCGTCTTCCTTCGGGTAGCCCGGATCGGGTGGCACGGGGTCGTCGTCATTGCCGGGTTCGTAAATCACCACCGCTTCGCCATCGAAGTCCGGGTCACGGAACAGTTCCGTGGCCTTCTTGAAATCCATGATGGTGAAGAACCACTTGTTGTTTTCCTCGTCGATGCGGGTGCCGCGCCCGATGATCTGCTTGAAGCTGGTCATGGAGGTGATGGTCTTATCCAGCACGATGAGCTTGCAGGTCTTGGCATCGACGCCGGTGGTCAGCAGTTCCGACGTGGTGGCGATGACCGGGAACTTGCTCTCCGGGTCGATGAAGTTATCCAGCTCGGCCTTGCCCTCGGCGCTGTCGCCGGTGATGCGCATGATGTATTTCGGGTTATCCAGCGCGAGCTGGCCTGCCGCATTCACTAGCGCCACGCGCATGCGTTCGGCGTGGTCGATGTCTTCGCAGAAAACGATGGTCTTGGAAAACGGGTCGGTGGCATTGAGGTATTTCATGACGCGCCTGGCAACCAGCTTGGTGCGCTGGTTGAGCACCAGGATGCGATCCATGTCTTTTTGGTTGTATTCCCGCTGCTCGATTTCCTTGCCCAGGTCGTCCTTCACGCCGGGCGGCGGCGTCCAGCCTTCGATGTCCTTGTCGATGTCGATGCGCACGACCTTATAGGGCGCGAGAAAGCCGTCTTCGATCCCCTGCTTGAGGCTGTAGGTGTAAACCGGCTCGCCAAAATAGGTGCTGCTTGAGACGTACTTGGTTTCCTTGGGGGTGGCGGTAAGGCCGAGCTGAACGGCATTGGCGAAGTATTCGAGGATTTCGCGCCAGGCGGAATCGTCCGCCGCACTGCCGCGATGGCATTCGTCGATGACGATCATGTCGAAGAAATCGCGCGAGACGCTTTTGAAAATCTTGTCTTCTTCGTCCGGGCCGGTGATGGCTTGATACAGGCCGAGATGGATTTCGTAGGCCGGGTCGATCTTGCGGTTCTTGATTTTCGTCATGACCGAACCGAAGGGCTTGAAGTCGTTGACGAGGGTCTGGTCGACGAGGATGTTCCGGTCCGCCAGAAACAGGATGCGCTTGACCTCACCCGCTTTCCACAAGCGCCAGATGATCTGGAACGTCGTGTAGGTCTTGCCGGTGCCCGTTGCCATGACCAGCAGCACCCGTTTCTTGCCGCCAGCTACCGCTTCGACGGCGCGGTTGATCGCTTCTACCTGGTAGTAGCGCGGCTCCTTGCCCGAAACGTCCAGGTGGTATGGCTGTACGACCAGTTTTTCTGCTTCGTCCTCGATGCCGCGATAGGTCTTGTAGCGCTTCCATAGCGCCTGTGGGGAGGGGAAGGATGCGAGCGGAAACTCTGTCTCGATGTTTTCGCCAGCGGCGGGGACTTTGTTATGGGAGGCAAAGGCATCGCCGTTTGAGCTGAAGGCGCTGGGCACGTCGAGGATTTCCGCATAGCCAAGCGCCTGCTGTATGCCCTGGCTGACGGTGTGATTGTTGTCTTTGGCCTCAACCACGGCGACGGGGACGCCAGGCTCCCATGACAGGACGTAATCGGCGAATTTCTTTTTCTTCTTGTTGCGCGAGGACATGTTGCCACGCACGACGACCGGGCCAGGGGTGAGCGTTACCTCGCGCCGGATTTGTGTCATCTGGTTCCAACCTGCTTTATTGATCGCAGGCGTGATGAACAGATCGCAGATATCGGACTCGCTGAGTTGTTTCTTCTCTTTGCTATCCATCAAGTGAATCCAAAATTGAATGCGCGCTGACTGGCTGTGAATCCTAACTGTTATTGGTGGCGTCAACTTACCGGCATTCTTTGGCCATTCTGCCAAGTGGGTCTGGCCATCAGCGCTGACCGACCTTCTGCCAGAAGGCTGCTTCGTCAGTTGAGCGATCGCTGTTGCATCCCGTGTGGTCATGAAGGGGATCAGTAACCCCCGATCACCTTGTCCAGAGCCGGTCTGATCTTGGTCCGGTCAGCCACGCCCAGTTGGCCGATGGGGTGTCGCAATCGGGATTGCTCAATGGCGAAAATCTCGTCGCTGGAGAGCGCCAGTTCGTCGTGGCCAGAGGTCCACCGGGGCGGCGTTGGCGTGTAAGCCCTACTTCTTCGCCATCTCCATCACCACCCGCGCCACGTCGGCGATGCGTTTCCGGTGGGTCATGGCCTCGCGGCGCAGGGCCTGGTAGGCGGCTTCCTCGGAGAGTTTTTCCACCTTCATCAGGTAGCGTTTGGCCTGTTCCACCACCTTGTGGTCCTGCAATTCCTGGCGCGCGCGCAGGGCGTCCTCGCGCAGGAGTTGCCAGGTTTCGAAGCGCACTTGCGCCAGTTGCAGCAGGGGCTGGATGCGTTCTGATTCCAGGCCGTTCACCACATAGCAGGCCACCCCGGCGGAGACGGCGGAACGCATGGCCTCCTGGGAATCATCCTGGCTGAACATGACGATGGGGCGCGGGGTCTTTTCGCTCATCACCACGATTTGTTCCAGGGTGTCGCGGCTGGGGGAGTCGGTGTCCATGATCACCGCGTCCGGGCCGATCTCCTCCACCCAGCCGGGCAGGTCGATGGCCCGATCCAGGCGACCGATCAAACGATGTTGCGGGGCGGCCTGGGCCAGGGCTTCCATGAGGTCATCCAGGCGTCGGCGCGACTGGCTGATGACCAAAATGTTGAGGGTTGGGCTGTCCCGCATCGTTACTCAGTGTTTTCGCGCCGAAAGGTCCGCCACGAAGGCGTCCACATACTGGCGGCCCTTTTCGGTGAAGGGGCTGAGGCTGACCTCCACCGGGAAGATGCTGCCGTCCTTGCGCCGTCCGTGAAGCTCGCGGCCTTCGCCCATGGGCTTGGCCACCGGGGCCTGCATGTAGGCCGTGCGCTCGCCCACATGCTGGGAATGGTTGTCGGTGGGGATCAGCACTTCCAGCGGCTGGTCGATCAACTCGTCCGGCGCGTAGCCAAACATGCGTTCCAGCGCCGGGTTGACGAGCACGATGCGACCGGCGTCATCCACCACCAGCAGGCCGTTGACGTTGGCCTGCACCACCAGGCGGAAGCGCTCCTTGGCCTCGGCCATGTGCTGGGCCGCTTCGGCTTCGACATGGGCCTGGGCCGCCTCCACCATGGCGCGGGTGCGCTCCATCAGGCTGCGCGAGAGCCAGGCGGCGAGAACGCCGAACAGGGCCAGCAGGGTGAGGGCGATGGTCCCCACGGTGCTCCAGGTGTGACTGCGAATCTCCAGCAGGCGGCTGACGGGCAGGCGCGAGATGGCCAGCCACGCCGGTACGCCCACCACGCCGCGGCTGTCTTCCACCTTGAGAGGGTAGATCGTGCTCCAGGTCCACATGCCGTCGGCCAGTTCGACCTGTCCGGAGGGCATCGCCGTGATCGCCTTCCAGGCCTCCGGGTGCCGTGTTTGCAGGGTTTCCTTGCGTCCGAACATGAAGCCCCAGGCCTCCGACGGGGTCGGGCTGGAGATCCAGAAACCGTCCGTGTTGACCAGCATGGCGTGTTCCCTGGCCTCACCGAAGGCCTCGGTGAAGGCGTCCAGCAGGCGTTGCGCGTTCACATTGAGCATCAGCATGCCTCGCACGCCGCCTTCCGGGGCATGCAGGGGCGCGGCCACGCGCAGCATCGGCCTGTGGGGGACGTCCACCTTGTCGTGTTCAATATTGAGGTCCAGCCGGGAGACGTAGATTTCGCCGGGTTTCAGCTTGAGCGCATCGCTCACGTAGTACCTGCCGGAGAGGTTCTCAAGCGCGGCCTCCGCCACCCGGACGCCGACGCCTTCCACCTGGTTGACCCGCACCTGCTCCATACCGTCGGCGCCGATCCAGCGCAGCTTGTCGTACATGGGGTAATAGGCGATGAGGGTGCGGAAGGCGTTGGCCAGGGAATCGGCGGCCTCCTTGGCGGGAGAGGAGCGCAGCGGGTTGGATTCCGCCAGCTTCTTGAGGTGGCGCAGCGGGCGTTCCAGTTCCCCGTCCAGGCGGCGCACGCCCTGCACCACGTTGCCGATCTCGCTGCTGCGCACCAGGTCCAGTTCATCCGTGATGCGCTCTTGCCCTACATACCAGGCGCCGCCCAGGATGAGCAGGGCGACGGGGATGAACAGCATGAAGAACATGCGTACCGGATGTTCGCTTATGGGGTGCTGTGCGCTCATGGTTCTGCCCTCTGGTACGAAGTTACTGGAGGCCGATTGTAGGCGCGGCCAGGAAAACAGAAGCGCCAAACCAAACAGGGTGATTCCGGCGTTCCGGGCCGTTCCGTTCAGTGTGTGTCCGGCACGACTCCCAGTTGCGGCATGTCCGCCAGACCCACCTCGCGGGCGTGTTCCACAAAGCCCTTGTTACGCCAGAAGAACGCCCCCGGCAGGGTGGTGGGGATCACCAGCACATAGAACAGGGCGCGGCCCAGGATGGCGGCGCTGAGGGCGGTGAGGGTCAGGGGGGCGAACAGGGCCGCCGCGCCGGTCAGCGCCAGCAGCGCGGCCAGGATCAGGGAGAGACCCAGCAGGCCGTTGCGCAGCAGGTAGGGCTGGCCGTAGCGGGTGGTCTGCTCGTAGTGGGAGGCGGCCCCCTCGTCGCCGCGGGCCTTCAGGTCGCGGGCATGGGCCAGCAGGCCGAGGCCTTCCAGGGTGAAGCCTGCCGCCATGAGACCGCCCAGGGTGGCGGCCAGCTCCGGCGTCATGCCGCCAGGGGCCATACCCAACAGCCCCAGCAGCCCCAGCAGCAGGCCGCCCAGACCCAGGCCCGTGCCGACGAACGAGGCCCCCGTCTGCCAGTGGTCCCAGAAGGGCCGCGCCTTGATGCGGTAGAGCTTGTACATATAGAAACCGCCGAATCCCAGGCCCAGCAGGGCGGCGGCTGCGGCGGCAGGTTGCAGCAGGGCCGCCAGCGGAAAGCCGGGGAACAGGGTGAGGAAGGTGACGCCCCCCAGGCCGCCGAAGAACAGGGACACCCCGGCGATCTCCCGGCTCACCGGCGACAGCCGCCAGTTGTTGAAGCCGCGATAGAAGCGCAGGGGCTTGCCCAGGTGCAGGTTGAGTCTGGCCAGACCGAAGCCCATGAGCGCCATCAGGGCCAGCAGCACCGGCAGGGTGTTCAGGGCCGAGGCCAGGGTCAGCAGCATCAGAAAGGCCCCCATCACCGCTTGCACCGAGAGGGTGAAGGCGATGTGGGCGTTCTCGTGCGAGGTGAGCAGCTTCTTCAGGTTCCACTGGCGGTTGAAGCCGTACTTGGGGTCCAGTACCGGGGTGAATTTCCCGCTGCCATCGTCGCGGTGGTACTTCAGCGGCGTGCTGTCCATCCGCACCATGTCGCGCTGGGTGCTGCGGGTCTGCTGGAAGCGGATGTTGGGGTGGGTGATGTCGGTGCGGGGGAAGCCGGGGATCTCGGTCTTGGCCTGGCTGCGGCCCTCGGGGATGTTCTCCACCACGCCGAAGTCCAGGGCCTTGCCCAGGCAAGCGGAGACGCAGGCGGGTTTGAGGCCGACTTCCAGGCGATCCACGCACATATTGCATTTGCTCACCTGGCCCTTGATCGGGTCCAGTTGCGGCGCGTTGTAGGGGCAGACCCAGGTGCAGTAGCCGCAGCCGAAGCAGATGTCCGGGTCTTGCAGCACCGCGCCGTATTCCGCGAACTTGGTATAGGCGCGGGTCGGGCAGCCTTTCAGACACACCGGGTCGTCGCAGTGGTTGCAGGCCATGGAGATGTTGAGGCGCTGCATGTTGGGATAGACGCCGCCTTCCACGAAGCCCACGGAACGGAAGGCGATGTGCGCCGGGTTGTCGTTCTTCTCGGAACAGGCCGCCTCGCAGGCGTGGCAGGCGATGCAGTTGTCGGCGTTGAAGAAGAAGCCGTGCTGTTTGTAGCGGTTGGGGTTCTGCGACGGGCAGGCCTCGCCGTTGATGACGAAGGCCTGGGCGCGCAGGGTGTGGCCCGCCGGCACGGTGTCGATGGGCGTGCCGTAGCGGTTGACGGTCTGGCTCACCGGGTCGTGCAGGCGGGCGTAGTCGGGTTCGTTGGGGCGTACTTGAAACATATCCATACCTCTCGATTTGCCCCCTCTCCCACCGGGAGAGGGTTGGGGTGAGGGAGCGGCGCTGGATTCGCCGTTGCCGGTGAGGAGACGTGGCTCCCTCACCCCCGGCCCCTCCCCCGGAGGGGAGGGGAGAACAACTCAAAACTTCCGCATTTCCATGCTCAATTTCGCCGCCGCGGCCTGGTCCGCGATGCGCTCGATGCGCACCGCTGACTGTTTGTAGGCGGGCTGGCGCGAGTGCGGGTCGAGCAGGCCCAAGGTCAGGCGGTTGGCGCAGTCGTGGAAGTGGAAGGGCAGGAACACCATGTTCTTGGGCACCCGCTGGGTGGGCTGGGCCATGGCCACGGCGTCGCCGCGGCGGGATACCAGACGCACGTACTCGCCGCGCTGGATGCCCAGGTCCAAAGCCAGGTCCGGGTTGATCTCGATGAAGGGAATCGGGCTGAACTTGTTGTTGTTGCCGATCTTTCCGGTCTTGGTGCGCCCGTGCCAGTGCTCGATCAGCCGCCCGGTGTTGAGCCAGATGGGGAACAACTCATCCGGCACTTCGTTGTTGTCGATGAAGGGCAGGGGGATGAGCTTGGCGCGGCCATCCGGGTAGCTGAACGCGCCGTCCACGGTGTAGAGGCGCTTGCCGCCCTTGGGGGGCGCTTCGCCGCGTTCCACCTGGGCGGCGGTGTAGGGCCATTGCACGCCCCGGTTCTGTTCCAGCAGGGCGTGGTTCATGCCGGAGATGTCCGCCAGCCGGCCTTTGGACAGTTCGCCCATCTCCAGAAAGATGTCGGCGGCCTTTTCCGGGAAGTGCACCCGGCCATCCCGGTTGAAGCGTTCCGCCACCCGGTTGAACACCCAGAGGTCGGGCTTGGCCTCGCCGGGGGGCGTGGCGATGGGGTTGATGAGGTTGATGCGGCGTTCGGTGTTGGTCATCACGCCTTCCTTCTCCGCCCAGGTGCCGGCGGGCAGGTAGACGTGGGCGTACTGGGCGCTCTCGGTGTCCTGGTAGCAGTCCTGCACGCAGCAGAACTCCAGTTGTTCCATGGCCTTGCGGATGCGCGCGGTGTTGGGCAGGGACGACATGGGGTTGGTGGCGATCAGCCACATGCCCTTGATCTGGCCCGCCTCCATGGCCTGGTAGATGTCGGTCTGGTACATGCCGCGCTTCTTCGGGAAGAACTCCGGGTCCACGTTCCAGAACTTGGCCACCTCGGCGCGGTGCTCCGGGTTTTCCAACACCCGGTAGTTGGGCAGGCCGGAGCAGGACGACCACTCGCGCGTGCCCATGGCGTTGCACTGGCCGGTGATGGAAAGCGAGGTGCCGCCGGGTTTTCCAATATTCCCGGTGATGAGGGCCAGGTTGTTGATGCCCACCACGCCGTCGGAGCCGTGGGTGGATTGGTTGATGCCCATGGTCCAGATCTGCATCGCCGCTTTCGCTTTTGCAAACGTGCGGGCGACGACGCGGATGGTGTCTTCATCAATGCCGCAGATCTTGGAGGCGGTGACCGGGTCGTACTTTTCCACTTCGGCGCGCAGGGCCTCGACGCCGGTGGTGTTGGCGTCGATGTAGGCCTGGTCGTGCAGGCCTTCCTTGAAGATGACGTGCATCAGGGCGTTTTGCAGCACCACGTCGGCGCCCGGCGTGATGGCGAGGTGGATGTGGGCGTTCTGGGCCAGCATGGTGACGCGCGGGTCCACCACGATGAGCGGGAAGCCGGTCCGCTCCTGCGCCTCTTTCATGCGCCAGTAGATGATGGGGTGCTGTTCCGGCAGGTTGGAGCCCCAGGCGATGAGGCAGCCGGTGTGTTCGAAGTCTTCGTAGCAGCCGGGCGGGCCGTCGGAGCCGAAGCTGCGCTTGTAGCCGGACACGGCGGACGACATGCACAGCGTGGTGTTGCCGTCGTAGTTGTTGGTGCCGATGAGGCCCCGGGTGAGCTTGCCCAGGGTATAGAACTCCTCGGTGAGCATCTGGCCGGTGGAGATGATGGCGAAGGAGTCCGGGCCGTGCTTCGCCTGGATGCGGCGGATCTCGTCGTGGAGCTTGTCGAGGGCGGTGTCCCAGGTCGCATCGCGCCAGGCGTCATGCCAGCGCTCGCGCATCAGGGGCTTGAGGCCGCGCCCGGCGGAGCTGAACAGTTCGTGCTCGAACAGGCCCTTGAGGCACAGCTTGCCCCGGTTCACGTCAGCATCCGCCACGCCCCGGGAGGAGACGGCATGGCCTTCCGCGTTGAGACCCACTTCGATGGAGCAGCCGGTGGAGCAGTAGCCGCAGGCGGCGTATTTCCACTCCACCACGCCCTTGTCGGCGATCTTGATGGGGTTCTTCTTGCTACGTCCGAACAGCATGATGGTTACCTCTCATCTGACTTCCCCCTTTGCAAAAGGGGACGGCGCGGGCTGTGCGCGGTGTGCCTTCCTTGGCGGCGACCTGACTCCCCCCTTTCCCAAAGGGGGGTTGGGGGGGATTTGCGGCGGTGGCGAGAGCTGAGGCCGTAGAAATCCCCCCTGCCCCCCTTTGGGAAAGGGGGGTGAGGTGGTGCGTAAGGCGGAGGCTCACGCCAACCTCAAAAATACCTGCCCACCCTCCACCTTGACGGCGTAGGTGCGGGCGCAGCCCTTGTCCGGCAGCACGGCCTCGCCGGTGACAAGGTCGATCTTGAAGCCGTGCAGCGGGCAGGTGACCAGGCCGCCGTGGACGATGCCCTCCGACAGCGGGCCGCCGCGATGCGGGCACTTGTCCTTGACGGCGTAGATCCCGTCGGTTGCGGTGCGGAACAGGGCGATGCGATGTACGGCGTCGTCGTGGGCCAGTTCCACCACCCGCGCGCCCTGGCGGGGGATGTCTTCGAACTTGGTGATTTCAATCCAGTCGTTCATTTCCATTCCTTCTCTATTCAAGCCCCCTCCCCCACCGGGGGAGGGTTGGGGTGAGGGAGCAACGGTGGCGAGAACCGAAACCGGGTTCCCTCACCCCCGGCCCCTCCCCCGGCGGGGGGGGGAGTCAGGCCGCGATCCGTATCGGCGTGAACTCATGGGACGCGACGCCTTCCGCCCGTTCCTTCCAGGGGTCGATCTGGGCGTAGCGCTGGCCGACCTTGAAGCGCTCGAACAACTCGGCGCGGCCTGCGGCGTCGTCCACCACACGGGCCTTGATGTGAGCCAGGCCCACCCGCTCCACCCAGGGCGCGGTGCGTTCCAGGTAATGCGCCTCTTCGCGGTAGAGCTGGGCGAAGGCGCCGGTGTATTCCATGACCTGCGCCTCGGTTTCCACCTTGGTCAGCAGGTCGGTGACGCGCACCTTGATGCCGCCGTTGCCGCCCACATGCAGCTCGTACCCCGAATCCACACACACCACGCCGAAGTCCTTGATCGTCGCCTCGGCGCAGTTGCGCGGGCAGCCGGAGACGGCGAGCTTGTACTTGTGCGGCATCCAGGAACCCCAGGTGAGCTGCTCCAGCTTCACCCCCAGTCCGGTGGAATCCTGCGTGCCGAAGCGGCACCACTTCGAGCCGACGCAGGTCTTCACCGTGCGCAGGGCCTTGCCGTAGGCGTGGCCGGAGACAAAACCGGCATCCGACAGGTCTTTCCACATCGCCGGCAGGTCGGTCTTCTTCACGCCGAACAGGTCGATGCGCTGGCCGCCCGTGACCTTGACCTCGGGCACCTTGTATTTCTCCGCCACGTCGGCGATGGCGCGCAATTCCTTGGGATTGGTGAGGCCGCCCCACATGCGCGGCACCACGGAGAAGGAGCCGTCCTTCTGGATGTTGCCGTGGGCGCGTTCGTTGATGTAGCGCGACTGGGCATCGTCCTGGTATTCCGCCGGCCAGCGCGCCAGCAGGTAGTAGTTGAGCGCCGGGCGGCAGGTGGCGCAGCCGTCCGGGGTGGTCCACTCCAGGAAGCGGAACACGGCGTCCATGGATTTCAGGCCCTGATCCTTGATCGCGGCGATCACGTCGTCATGGCTGTGGTCGGTGCACTTGCACAGGGGCTTCTTGCTGGGCGCGGCGGAGTAGTTGCCGCCCACGGTATGGGCCAGCACCGCCTCCACCAGGCCGGTGCAGGAGCCGCAGGAGGCGGAGGCCTTGGTATGGGCGCGCACCTCGTCCAGGGTAAACAGCTTCAAGTCGCGGATGGCGGCGACGATGGTCCCCTTGCATACGCCGTTGCAGCCGCACACCTCTGCCGTGTCCGGCAGGCTGGCCACCCGCTCGGCGGGGCCGTGGCCCGAGTCGCCCAGGTGTTGCTGGCCGAACAGGATGCTCTTGCGGAACTGGGAGACGTCCGTGCCTTCCCGCAGCAGGTCGAAATACCAGGCCCCGTCCAACGTGTCGCCATAGATGCAGGCGCCCACCAGCTTGTTGTCCTTGAGCACCAGTTTCTTGTAGGCGCCGGTGGCGGCGTCGGAATAGACCAGGGATTCGGTGCCCGGCGCACCCATGAAGTCCCCGGCGGAGAACAGGTCGATGCCCGTCACCTTGAGCTTGGTCGAGGTCATGGAGCCCTGGTAGCGGCCCACGCCATGCTCCGCCAGGTGGTTGGCGCATACCTTGGCCTGCTCGAACAGCGGCGCCACCAGACCGTAGGCGATGCCGCGATGGCTGACGCACTCGCCCACGGCGTAGATGCGCGGGTCGTAGGTCTGCATGGTGTCGTTCACCACCAGACCGCGCTGGCAGTACAGCCCGGCGGATTCCGCCAGGACGGTGTTGGGGCGGATGCCCACGGCCATGACCACCAGGTCGGCGGGGATCTCGTCGCCGTCCTTGAACTTGACCGTGCAGACTCTGCCCGACTTGCCGCGTTCCAGTTCCGCCGTCTGCTTCCTCAGCAGGAACTTCAACCCCTTGGCTTCCAGGCTCTGTTGCAGCAGGCGCGCAGCAGGCTCGTCGAGCTGGCGCTCCAGCAGCCAGTCGCCCAGGTGCACCACGGTAACGTCCATGCCGCGATGCTTCAGACCGTTGGCGGCTTCGAGGCCTAGCAGGCCACCGCCGATCACCACCGCATTCTTGTAACGACCCGCCGTGGCGATCATGGTATCCACGTCGGCCACGTCGCGGAAACCCACCACACCAGGCAAGTCGTGCCCCGGAACCGGCAGCACGAACGATTTCGAACCCGTGGCGATCAGCAGGCGGTCGTACTCGGCGCGACTGCCGTCGTCGGCCTCGACGAAGCGATTCTTGCGGTCAATCTTCACCACCCGCTTGCCGGTGTGCAGGGTGATACCGTTGTCTGCGTACCACTCCCAGGTGTTGAGGATGATCTGTTCCACCGTCTGCTCGCCCGCCAGCACCGGGGACAGCATGATGCGGTTGTAGTTGGGGTGCGGCTCGTCGCCGAACACGGTGATGTCATACATCTCGGGAGCCGCCTTCAGCAGCTCTTCCAGGGTGCGCATGCCGGCCATGCCGTTGCCCACCAGTACCAGTTTCATCTTTGCCATGGGTTGATTCCTAAGGCCGAAAAAAAACGGCGTCCGACCCCCGAAGGGGTGGGACGCCGTTGTCCAAGATCACTCAGGCGATTAAGCCTGGGTCTTGCCCAGCAACCTTCGTGCCATGGCGTCGATGCGCTCGGAGCAAGACCCCGACATTCCCGCCCGGACGGGCATCCGCAACCCTTATCTGATTGTTTTTACTGAACCCGCGCACCCCTCGCCGGATTCCTGCCCAAGCGGAAATGGCGCGCCCCGATGCCAGGGCGTTTGGGCCGGCCCGCGCGACGCACGCCCCGCGCGCCAGAGTGCGCGCACTGTTTCCGTGCGCTGTGCACTGTCCGGAGTCGCCGCACCACGACAAGCGTTTCGGCGGCGTGATGCATCCGGAACCCGGCTAGAATTTCCCGACTTTCCGGAGGATTCCCGTGACCTATTGCGTAGCCATCAATGTCGATCAGGGCCTGGTCTTTTGCTCCGACTCCCGCACCAATGCCGGTATGGACAATGTCGGCACCTATTCCAAGATGCACGCGTTCACCTGGCACGGAAACCGGACCTTCGTCCTGCTCTCCGCGGGCAATCTGGCCACCACCC
Source organism: Betaproteobacteria bacterium (assembly GCA_016219425.1). Taxonomy (GTDB): domain Bacteria; phylum Pseudomonadota; class Gammaproteobacteria; order Burkholderiales; family Thiobacillaceae; genus PFJX01. The sequence continues at coordinate 91,744 of JACRNB010000002.1, forward strand.
AGGCGGTGGTGAAGCGCATCAACCTGGACGCCAACTCGGGCGCGCCGGTCAGTCTGCTGACGGTGAACACCTTGCAGGAAGCGGCGGATTATGTGGGCTACGTCAGCACCGATTCGCAACGCACCCAGAGCAGCCGGGACCACTCCAACACCAGTTTCGAGGCCACCTTCATCCTCGGCGGCCAGATTGCCGGCGGGCGGCATGAGATGTTCCTGATCTACCCCCAGGGCAATTACATCCACGAATCGCCGGATCACCCTTTTCTTCAGATCGGCGAGATCAAGTACGGCAAGCCCATCCTGGACCGGGTAGTGAAGCGCACCCTGGACCTGGAACGGGCCGCGCGCCTGGCCCTGGTGTCGATGAACTCCACGGTGCGTTCCAATGTCACCGTGGGACCGCCGGTGGAGATGCTCATGTACCGGGCCGACCTGCTGGACGGCGGTCGCCGCTGCTATTACACCGAGGACGATCCCTTCGCCCGCCTCCTGTCCGAACGCTGGAACCAGGGCCTGATGCTGGCCCTGGAAAGCCTGCCCGCGTTCCCGTGGGAAGAGGGCGGGCAGGATTCGCTAAGCCTGAACCCCTGAATCCCATTGGCGGCGCCGGCTTGCCGGCTGGACGCCCCCCTGGCACAAACCTTGCCTCACCCGGCCCGTCCCCCACTGTCGAGGCCTGCATGTCCATCCACGTCGCCCTGCGCCACACCACGCATTACCGCTTCGACAAGCCGGTCAACCTGGGGCCCCATGTCATCCGCCTGAGGCCCGCCGCCCATTCCCGCACCCCCATCCTGGCCTACAGCCTGCGGGTGATGCCGGAGCAGCACTTCCTCAACGGGCAGCAAGACCCCTACGGCAACTTTCTGGCTCGCTTCGTGTTTCCGGAGAAGACGCGGGAACTGAGCGTGGAAGTGGAAGTGATCGCCGATATGACGGTGATCAACCCCTTCGATTTCTTCGTGGAAGAGGCCGCCCAGACCTGGCCTTTCGACTACTCCCCTGCACTGAAACGGCAACTCTCGCCCTATCTTGAGGCGGAAGCCGCCGGGCCGCTGCTGCAAACCCTGTTGGATGGCGTGGCGCGGGAACCCGTCAATACGGTGGATTTTCTGGTCGCCCTCAACATGGACCTGCAACGCCGCATTGGTTACGCCATCCGCATGGAGCCGGGCGTGCAGAGCTGCGAGGAGACCCTGGAGCGCGCCCTGGGCTCCTGCCGCGACAGCGCCTGGCTGCTGGTGCAGGTGCTGCGCCACCTGGGACTGGCGGCCCGCTTCGTGTCCGGCTACCTGGTGCAGCTCACGGCGGATGAAAAGGCCCTGGACGGCCCTTCCGGCCCGGAGAAGGATTTCACCGATCTTCACGCCTGGGCCGAGGTGTATGTGCCCGGTGCAGGGTGGATCGGGCTGGACCCCACTTCCGGCCTGTTCGCCGGCGAGGGCCACATCCCCCTGGCCTGCACCCCGGACACCGGCAGCGCCGCCCCCATCGACGGCGTTACCGATCCGTGCGAGGTGAGCTTCAGCTTCAGCAACGAGGTCACCCGCATCCGTGAAGACCCCCGCGTCACCCGACCCTACAGCGATGAGCAGTGGGCGCACATCCAGGCCCTGGGCGGCCTGGTGGACGAGCGTCTGGCGGCCATGGATGTGCGCCTGACCCAGGGGGGCGAACCCACCTTTGTCTCCATCGACGCCATGGACGCCCCGGAGTGGAATACCGAGGCGCTGGGGGCGCACAAGCGTGAGCGGGCCGAAGCCCTGGCGCGCCGCCTCAAGGCCCGTTTCGCCTCCAGCGCGCTGCTGCACACGGCCCAGGGCAAGTGGTATCCCGGCGAACCGCTGCCGCGCTGGGCGCTGGGCGTGTTCTGGCGTCGTGATGGCGCGCCGGTCTGGCGCAATGAGGCCCTGCTGGCGCTCGCCCACCGGGACTACGGCCACCAGGAAGACCACGCCCGCCGGTTCGGCGAGACCCTGGCCCGCACCCTGGGCGTATCCCCGCGCCATCTCCAGCCGGGGTACGAGGACGCGGTGCATTACCTGATGCAGGAGGCGGAACTGCCCCTGGACGCGGACCCCGCCCGCGCCAACTTGAAAGACCCTCTGGAGCGCCGTTCCCTGGCGGACAAGCTCGCGCGCGGGCTGGATACCCCGGTGGGGTATGCGCTGCCGCTGGAGTGGGATGACCGTGCTGCGGCTGAATCCGGCGGCGGACGTTGGCGTTCCGCCCCCTGGCTCTTCCGCCGTCAGCGGCTTTATCTGCTGCCGGGGGATTCCCCCATGGGCCTGCGCCTGCCTCTGGCCTCTCTCGTGGCCGGGCCGGAGTACGCCCCGGAACCGGACCCGTTTGAGTTCAAACCGCCCCTGGCCGACTTTCACGGCGAGGTGGCGCGGCGCTACAGCCTGATCGAACCATCCGCCTCGCCGCATCCGGAAGTGCGGCAACAGGGGCCGGCGGATGCCGCCCATCCCCCCAGGGAATCGCCCCGCACGGCGGTATGCGTGGAGGCGCGGGGCGGCTGCCTGCATGTCTTCTTGCCGCCCATGCAGCAGTTGGAACATGCCCTGGACCTGATCGCAGCGGTGGAGCACAGCGCCGCAGCCCTCGCCATGCCGGTGGTGGTGGAGGGCTACGCCCCGCCCGGCGACGCCCGGCTGGAAAAACTCCTGGTTACGCCAGACCCCGGCGTGATCGAGGTCAACATCCACCCCGCCCGCACCTGGGAACAGCTTTGCGCCAGCACCCTCGCCCTGTACGAAGAGGCGCGCCTGACCCGTCTGGGTACGGAAAAATTCATGCTGGATGGCCGCCACAGCGGCACCGGCGGGGGCAACCACATCACTCTGGGCGGCGCCGTCCCGGCGGATAGCCCCTTCCTGCGTCGGCCCGACCTGCTGGTCAGCTTCCTCACCTACTGGCAACACCATCCCGGCCTGTCCTACCTGTTTTCCGGCCTTTTTGTCGGCCCCACCAGCCAAGCGCCCCGCGCCGACGAAGGTCGGCCCGAGGCCCTGTACGAACTGGAGATTGCGTGCAGCCAGGTTCCGGCGGGAGAAACGCCCCAGCCCTGGCTGGTGGACCGCCTGTTTCGCCACTTGCTCACGGACCTCACCGGCAACACCCACCGGGCCGAGTTCTGCATCGACAAGCTGTATTCCCCGGACAGCCCCGCCGGACGCCTCGGGCTGGTGGAGTTTCGCGGCTTCGAGATGCCGCCCCATGCGCGCATGAGTCTGGTGCAGCACCTGCTGTTGCGCGCCCTCACGGCCCGCTTCTGGGCTCGACCCTACCGCCATGATCTGGTGCGCTGGGGCACGGAGTTGCATGACCGCTGGATGCTGCCCCACTTCCTTTGGGAGGACTTGCAGGAGGTGGTGCGGGATCTGAACCAGACGGGCTGCCCGATCCAGGCGGACTGGTTCGCCCCGTTTCTGGAATTCCGTTTTCCGCGCCATGGCACGCTGCAACTGGGTGCGATGGAGATGGAACTGCGCGCCGCCATCGAACCCTGGCCCGTGCTGGGGGAAGAGGCCGGCAGCCAGGGCACGGCGCGCTATGTGGATTCCTCTCTGGAGCGGCTCCAGGTCAAGGTGACGGGGCTTACGTCTGGCCGTTATGCCGTCGCCTGCAACGGACGCCGCCTGCCCCTGCACAGCACCGGGGTGAATGGCGAGTTCGTCGCCGGGGTGCGTTACCGGGCCTGGCAGCCGCCCTCGGCCCTGCATCCCGCCATCGGCGTACACACGCCCCTGACCTTTGATTTGATCGACCTCTGGAACCAGCGCGCCGTGGCGGGCTGCACCTACCACGTCATGCATCCGGGCGGACGCAACTTCGAGCGCTTCCCGGTCAACGCCAACGAGGCGGAGGCTCGCCGCAACACCCGCTTCAGCCAGGACGGCCACAGCCCCGGCAGTTACACCCCGCCCCCCTGGGTGGAGAGCCTGAGCCGCTTCGTCCGCGATGACGCCCGCATCGGTCCCATGGCCCCGCCGGCGGAGGAAATTCCGGGGGAATACCCCTATACCCTGGACCTGCGGCGAGGCGTTTAGGCGCCTGCAACGAATCAAGGTGAACGCCGCCGCGGATGACACAATCCGGCCCCTGTTCGAGGAGACCATCATGCGTACATTCATCGTTTTTCTGACCTTGCTGGCGGCCTGCCAGTTCGCCCTGGCGGCGGACTACGGGCGCGAAAAGCGCTGGGCTGACGAGATCCTGCCCGCCATCCTCGATGGCGACACGGTCTGGCTGGATCAGGCCAATGGCCACAAGTTTCTCGGGCTCTATCTCGGTTCCGCCCAGGCCAGGGGGGCGGTGATCCTGGTGCACGGCATGGGCGTCCATCCGGACTGGGGCATCAACGGCGTGATGCGCGCCCGGCTGGCGGAGCAGGGCTACGCCACCTTCTCCATCCAGATGCCGGTGCAGGCCGCCAACGCCAAGCCTGGCGACTATGTAAAAACCTTTCCCGAGGGGAACGAGCGCATCGCCAAGGCCGCCGCCTGGCTCCAGGGCAAGGGCCACGCCAGGATCGCCATCGTCTCCCACAGCCTGGGCGGGCGCATGACGCGCGCGTACTTCCTTGCCCAGAAGACCTCGCCGGTGCAGGCCTGGGCGGCGCTGTCCATGGGGTTTGACGATTTCAAGGGCATTACCGTGCCGGTGCTGGATCTCTATGCGGAACGGGATCACGAGCCGGTGCTGAAGATGCTGCCCGCCCACGAAAAGACCTTGAAACACCCTGCCTCGGTGCAACGCATGGTGGCCGGAACCTCCCATTTCTATGAGGACAAGGAGGCCGAGGCGGTCAAGCTGGTGCGGGAGTGGCTGGATAAGGCGCTGTAGGAAGGGCGGCGGCGTTTGCCGGCCTGGGCGGGCTTCACCGCGTCAGCCTTCTCCGCCGGTTTGATGCGGTTCGCTTTGCCCGCCGCATCCTGCGGAGCCCGCCTGGATGGACGGCGGCGTCTGGTAGAGGTGGAAATACTGCCGGGCGATGGCGCCGTGGATGGCGCCCAGGTCGGTCTGCACCTGGTCCAGGTATTCGTGCAGCACCACCGGAGCCAGGTCGTCCAGCTTCATGGACTCCAGCCGCCGCCAGGCCTGGCGGGTGACGCGCATGGCCTCCATCTGATTGGGCAGCACCGAGAGACAGCCTTCGATCTCGTTGAGGCAGTGGATGACCGTGCGGGGGTAGTGGGGGTCTTTGATGAGGAAGTTCACCACGTCCTTGCTGCGTACATGCACCCCGACATGGCAGCGATACATCTGGTAGGCGGAGAGGGCGTTGAGGGTGCCCATCCATAGGCGCTCCATCAGCGGCTGGGCGATCACCGGGTCGCCTGGCAGCAGCACGGCGGAGTTCACGTCCACGATGCGGGTGGTCATGTCGGCGCGCTCGATGTTGCGGCCCAGTTTGAGGAACTGGTAGGCGATGTCGTGGCTCATGGAGCCCATGAGCAGGCCGATGATGGACTGGCGCAGTTCGATGACCTGATTCAGCACCTCGTAGCGGGCGCTGCGGCCTTCGGTGGCGTGTTCGGCGTTGGCGCGGATGTAGAGGTAGAGGCGGTTGATGCGCTCCCAGATCTCCATGGGCAGCACTTCGCGGAAGGTGCGGGTGTTCTCCCGCGCGCTGTGGATGCTGGCCAGGATGGAACTGGGGTTGGCTTCGTCCAGGATGAGAAAGCGCATGAGGCTGGTCTCGTCCAGGCCGATGCCGCGCTCTTGCGCCTCGCCGTCCAGGCCGGCCACCTTGAGCAGCACGTCCCAGCCGAAGGCGGCGCCGCGGGGCAGGTCCAGCAGCACCTGGGTGGTGCTGTTGATGAGGCGGGCGGTGTTTTCGGCCCGCTCCAGGTAGCGGGTCATCCAGTAGAGGTTTTCGGCGACGCGGGAAAGCATTACGCGCCCTCCGTTTCGGTATCCACGATCCAGGTGTCCTTGCTGCCGCCGCCCTGGGAGGAGTTGACCACCAGGGAGCCTTCGCGCAGGGCGACGCGGGTGAGGCCGCCGGTGGTGGCGTAGAGGCGGTCGGATTGCAGCACGAAGGGACGCAGGTCCAGGTGCCTCGGGGCCAGCTTGCCGTCCACCATGGTGGGGGCGGTGGAGATGGAAAGGGTGGGCTGGGCCATGTAGTTGCGCGGGTTTTCCCGGATCAGGGTGGCGAAGCTTGCGCGTTCTTCCGGCGTGGCGCGGGGGCCGATCAACATGCCGTAGCCGCCGGATTCGTTGGCGGGTTTCACCACCAGTTCATCCAGGTGCGCCAGCACATAGTCCCGATCCTCGTCATCCATGCACAGGTAGCTGGGCACGTTGGGGAGGATGGGTTCCTCATTCAGGTAGTAACGAATGATCCTGGGCACGAAGGTGTACACGACCTTGTCGTCCGCCACCCCGGCGCCGGGGGCGTTGGCGATGCCTACCTTGCCCGCGCGCCAGGCGCGCAGCAGGCCGGGCACGCCCAGGCAGGAATCGGGCCGGAATGCCTCCGGGTCGAGGAAGTCGTCGTCGATGCGGCGATAGATCACGTCCACCCGGCGCAGGCCGGTGATGGTCTTCATGTAGACGCAGTCGTCGTCGCGCACCACCAGGTCGGGGCCTTCCACCAGAAACGCGCCCATCTGCTGGGCCAGGTAGCTGTGCTCGAAGTAGGCGGAGTTGTAGATGCCGGGGGTGAGCACCGCCACCACGGGGCGGTCGCTGGTGCGGGGGGAGAGGGCGGCCAGGGTTTCGTACAGGCGGGTGGGGTAGTCGTCCACTGGCAGGATGTGACTGCTCTGGAACATCTCCGGGAACATGCGCTTCATCATCTGGCGGTTTTCCAGCATGTAGGAGACGCCGCTGGGTACGCGCAGGTTGTCTTCCAGCACATAGATCACGCCGTCCTTGTCGCGCACCAGGTCGGTGCCGCAGACATGGGCCCAGACCCCGAAGGCGGGCTGGACGCCGCGGCATTGCTCGCGGAAGTTCTTCGAGCCTTCCAGCACCGCGATGGGGAAGACGCCGTCCTTGACGATGCGTTGCGCGTTGTAGAGATCGTCGATGAAGCGGTTGAGGGCGGTGAGGCGCTGTTTCAGGCCCGCCTCGATGCGTTCCCATTCCTTGCGCGGCATGACCCGGGGGATGAGGTCGAAGGGCCAGGCGCGGTCGATGTTGGCGCCGTCGCTGTAGACGGTGAAGGTGATGCCCATGGCCATGATGGCCGCGTCCACCGCCTGGCGGCGGCCTTCCAGGGAGTGGCTGGGCAGGCTGTTCAGGGTGTCGAACAGGCGCTTGGCCGCCGGTCGGGGCCGGCCTTGCCCGTCGATCAACTCGTCGTAGGCGTCGTTGGCGGCATACGCCTGGGTGTTCAGTTCCACGATGCGCTTTCGTTATGAGGTGTAACCCTGCCTAGCAGGCCTCATGCCAGCTTGAAACCTCTGTGAAATGGCGGGTTCTGGCGCATTTTTCGGAGACCCCGCACTGCCCTGGTGCGGCAGCGCAGGGGAAAGGCGCGATGTTGGGGCGAAGACCCGCAGGTGCGAATTCATCCGCATGAGACGCAGATGCGAATTCATTCACATGAGACGTAGGTGCGAATTCATTCGCACAAGACGAAGGAGCGCAGGTGCGAATGAATTCGCACAAGGCATTGGCGCTGTGCGAATGAATTCGCACCTACTTGAATTTCCCTCTGCCGTCCCCACAACCCGTCAGGTTTTTACAGGGAACCCCCCGGAGGAAAGCAGATGTCTGAGGAACCGATGCTCGAAGCGATGCCGGCGCAAGAAGCCGCTCCGACCGCCGACGCAAATGGCGGCAACACCGATACCACCCCCAGCCTGGAGGCCATGCTGCGCCAGGCCGAACTCAACGCCCAGGAACACCACGACGCCTGGCTGCGCGCCAAGGCCGAGACCGAGAACGTGCGCCGCCGCGCCATCGACGATGCCGACAAGGCGCGCAAGTTCGCGGTGGAGAAATTCGCCGGCGACCTGCTCGCGGTGAAAGACAGCCTGGAGGCGGCCCTGGCGGTGAACGATGCCGCCACCCTGGAGAGCGTGAAGAGCGGGGTGGAACTCACCCTGAAACAGCTTTCCAGCGTTTTTGACAAGAACGCACTGAATGAAATCAATCCGTTGGGAAGCAAATTTGATCCAAATTGTCACCAAGCGATTGGCATGGTGGACGGCAAGGGTGAACCCAATACCGTGGCCACGGTGCTGCAAAAGGGCTACCTGCTGAACGAGCGGGTGATCCGTCCGGCCCTGGTGATGGTGGTGAAACCCAAATAGCCCCCTCTCCCCTCGGGAGAGGGCTGGGGTGAGGGAGCGACGCTTCCACTCAGGAGACGTTGCTCCCTCACCCCCGGCCCCTCCCCCGGTGGGGGAGGGGAGAAAGTCCCCCCTTGAAACCCCACTCCCCAATCCCATAAAGCAAGCAAGCCATTTACTTCAGAGGAACAGCATCATGGGCAAGATCATCGGCATCGACCTGGGCACCACCAACTCCTGCGTCGCCATCATGGAAGGCGGCAAGACCAAGGTCATCGAAAACGCGGAAGGCACGCGCACCACCCCGTCCATCGTCGCTTACGCCGAGGATGGCGAGATCCTGTGCGGCGCGCCGGCCAAGCGCCAGTCCGTCACCAACCCCAAGAACACCCTGTACGCCATCAAGCGCCTGATCGGTCGCCGCTTCCAGGAAAAGGAGGTGCAGAAGGACATCGACCTGATGCCCTACAAGATCCTGCAAGCCGACAACGGCGACGCCTGGGTGGAAGTGCGCGGCGACAAGAAGGCCCCGCCCCAGATCTCCGCCGAAGTGCTGCGCAAGATGAAGAAGACCGCCGAGGACTATCTGGGCGAGGAAGTCACCGAGGCCGTCATCACCGTGCCCGCCTACTTCAACGACAGCCAGCGCCAGGCCACCAAGGACGCCGGTCGCATCGCCGGTCTGGAAGTGAAGCGCATCATCAACGAGCCCACCGCCGCGGCCCTGGCCTTCGGCATGGACAAGCAGGAAGGCGACCGCAAGATCGCGGTGTATGACCTGGGCGGCGGCACCTTCGACATCTCCATCATCGAGATCGCCGAGATCGACGGCGAACACCAGTTCGAAGTGCTCTCCACCAACGGCGACACCTTCCTGGGCGGCGAAGACTTCGACCAGCGCCTGATCGACTACATCATCGACGAGTTCAAAAAGGAGCAGGGCGTCAACCTGAAGCAGGACGTGCTGGCCCTGCAACGCCTGAAAGAGGCCGCCGAGAAGGCCAAGATCGAGCTGTCTTCCGCTGCGCAGACCGAGATCAACCTGCCCTACATCACCGCCGACGCCACCGGCCCGAAGCACCTGGTGCTGAAGATCACCCGCGCCAAGTTCGAGTCGCTGGTCGAGGAACTGATCCAGCGCACCATCGAGCCCTGCAAGATCGCCATCAAGGACGCCGGCGTGAAGGTTTCCGTCATCGGCGACGTGATCCTGGTGGGCGGCATGACCCGCATGCCCAAGGTGCAGGAGCTGGTGAAGGAATTCTTCGGCAAGGAACCGCGCAAGGACGTGAACCCGGACGAGGCCGTGGCCGTGGGCGCCGCGATCCAGGGCGGCGTGCTGCAAGGCGAGGTCAAGGACGTGCTGCTGCTGGACGTCACCCCCTTGTCCCTGGGCATCGAGACCCTGGGCAGCGTGATGACCAAGCTCATCCCCAAGAACACCACCATCCCCACCCGCGCCAACCAGGTGTTCTCCACCGCCGACGACAACCAGACCGCCGTCACCATCCACGTGCTGCAAGGCGAGCGCGAGATGGCCTCCGGCAACAAGAGCCTGGGCCAGTTCAACCTCACCGACATCCCGCCCGCCGCGCGCGGCATGCCCCAGATCGAGGTCACCTTCGACATCGACGCCAACGGCATCCTGCACGTCAGCGCCAAGGACAAGGGCACCGGCAAGGAAGCCAAGATCACCATCAAGGCCAACTCGGGCTTGAGCGAGGACGAGATCAAGAAGATGGTGCAGGACGCCGAAGCCAACGCCGCCGAAGACCACAAGGCGTTTGAACTCGCCACCGCCCGCAACCAGGCCGACAGCATGGTCCACTCGGTCAAGAAGGCCCTGAAGGACTACGGCGACAAGGTCACGGCGGACGAAAAGACCAAGATCGAAGCCGCCATCACCGACTGCGAAGCCGCCATCAAGGCCGGCGACAAGGCCGACATCGAAGCCAAGACCCAGGTTCTGGCCGAAGCGTCCCACAAACTGGCCGAGCAGATGTACGCCAAGGAGCAGGGCGGGGCGGAAGGTCAACCCGGCGCCCAACCCGGCGCCAAGAAGGACGACGACGTGGTGGATGCGGAGTTCGAAGAGGTCAAGGACAAGTAATCCCGCGTGGCGTCGGCCATCAAGGCCGACGCCACGCGCTTGGCCCGATCCTTGCTGAACAGAGGCGTCTCCACACAGCAAAGGAACCGCCATGTCCCGCATCGGCCTGTTTTTCGGCAGCAGCACCGGCAACACCCGGCGCATCGCCAAGATGATCAAGAAGCGCTACGACGACGCCACCATGGCGGAGGCCCTGAACGTGAACAAGGCCACTCCGGAACTGGTGGCCGGCTACGACTACCTGATCCTGGGCACCCCCACCCTAGGCGAGGGCGACCTGCCGGGGCTGGAGGCGGATTGCCAGCAGCCCAGTTGGGCGGAGTTCCTGCCTCAGCTTCAGGGGGTGGATTTCACCGGCAAGACCGTGGCCCTCTATGGCCTGGGAGATCAGGAGAAGTACCCGGAGCAGTTCGTGGACGCCCTGGGCCTGCTCCATGACTTCGTCACTGCACGCGGCGCGCGGGTGGTGGGCGCGTGGCCTACGGATGGCTACGACTTCATCGCCTCCAAGGCGGAGCGGGATGGGGAGTTCGTCGGGCTGGTGCTGGACCAGGACAACCAGAAGATGCTCTCCGATGACCGCCTGGAGACCTGGCTCAGATTGATCGCCGTGGAGTTCGGGCTGTAGGCGGATGCTTCCTTCCTCTCCTTGGAAAAGGGGGAAGCCGCGCGTGGAGACGTCCGCGCAACCCCACCGGTTTTCCCCCCTTTCCCAAAGGGGGGCAGGGGGGATTTCTGAGCCGGCTCGCCTGGCCACCGCCGCCAAATCCCCCTCACTCCCCCTTTGGAAAAGGGGGAAGGCGCTCGTGGAGACGTCCGCGCAAACCCACCGGTTTCCCCCCCTTTCCCAAAGGGGGGCAGGGGGGATTTCTGAGCCGGGTCGCCCAGCCACCGCCGCTAAATCCCCCTCACTCCCCCTTTGGGAAAGGGGGAAGGCGCTCGTGCAGACGTCTGCGCAAACCCAACGGGGTTCCCCCCTTTCCCAGAGGGGGGCAGGGGGGATTTCTGAGCCTGCCTGGCGGCTGTCGCTTGATGGCTGAAACCCCTCATGCCCCTGCCCCAGTGTCGCCTTTGTGACAGGGGCCAAGCCCTGCACCCCCGCCAAAATCCCGCATCCCGCCAAGCCTTTGGCTTCATCCGCCGGACTGGCCCGTCCTTTGCTCAACACGGCTATTCATCCACCCAGAGGACTCTCCATGCTGCTCGATACCTTCGAAACCCAAGGCCTGCTCTACAACAGCAACTTCAAGGAGGGCGCCGGGGCGGGCCTCCAGGCCTATCGCGGCGATCTGGTCCTGATCGAGGGCGAGATCGCCGACAACCTGGGACGGCGCAAACCTCCCGTCGCCACCCTGGTGGGGGCGGTGTTGCTGGCGGATGAGACCCATCTGAAATTCCTGGCCGGCTCCCTGGATGACATCGCCCACCTCACCCCCCTGGTGGAGAAGTACGGCGCTGCCTGCACCCCCGGCATGAGCGCACTGCTCTATGTGGTCAACATCGACAAGCCCATGCAGGTAGAGGCCGGCGGCATCCTGTTCGTGCTGTTGCCTTTGTCCGACGGCCTGATATGGAACGAGCTGGTGGATGAACTGCGCCTTGAGAAGGGCGATTTCAAGGGCCAGTCCAGCGGCGGCAAGGTGGTCACGGTCTATCAGGCCTATCGGGATTACCGCCCCAAGTACGAAACCGTGACCCAGGAAGTTGCCGGCAGCCGCGCCAACGGCGCCAGGCGCGCCATCCACGGGGCGGTGTGAACATGCAGAAGGCGCGTGGTAAGAAGCGGGCATGACTCTCGACTCCGCCGCCGTCCTCCGCGCCTACCATCTGCGCACCAAGCACCGCCACGAGCGCTACGCAGACGGCCCCGGCAGCCTGGATTGGGACGCCCAGCCGGACCCCTTCCGCACCTGGAAGGGCACGCGTTGGTACAGCCTGCCGCGGCGCACCCCGGAGCGGGATATTCCCTGGTCCGCCCTGGCCGCCCCGCGCGCGCCGGAGCCGTTCAACACGGACAACCTGAGCGCCTTTCTGCGTCTGTCCGTGGCCATCACCGCCTGGAAGGAATACGGCGGCAACCGCTGGGCGCTGCGGGCGCATCCATCCTCCGGCAACCTGCATCCCACGGAGACCTGGATCGTCGCCTACTGGGTGGAAGGTCTGGCGGACGGGCTGTATCACTACCAGTGCCGTGACCACACCGTGGAATGGCGCGCCAGCGCACTGGAGGCTTCGGATCAGCCGGGGCTATGGCTGGGGTTCACCTCCATCCCCTGGCGCGAGGCCTGGAAGTACGGCGAGCGGGCCTTTCGCTACTGTCAGTTGGACATGGGCCATGTCCTCGCCGCCGTGGCTCACGCCGCCGCCCTGTTCGGCTGGCGCGCGCGTCTGGTGGACCTTTCCCACGAGGCCCTGGCCCATTGTCTGGGCGCGGATCGGGCCGAGGATTACGCAGGGGTGGAGGCGGAAGAGGCCGAAGTCATGGTCGCCCTGAAGGCGGGGGAGGGGATGGAGATGCCGCCCCTGGAGTGGGACGAATGGAGCGGCCTTCCCAGCCTGCTGGACCCGAAGCCCATGTACGAGTGGCCGGTGATCGAGGCGGTGGCGGCGGCCACGCGCGGCCCTCTGCCGGAGGAAGCGGCTGACTTCCCTTCCCTGGAGGGAGGGGAGAGAGAGGGCGATTCCACTCTCCCCGCCAGCCAGGTTCTCCTCCGGCGTCGCAGCGCCCAGGCCTTTGATGGGCGCACCACCCTGCCCCTGGACGTGTTTCGCCGCGTGCTTGCCAGCCTGCTGCCCCGCGCAGATTCCCCGGTCTGGCGCATGTGGAAGGCCGCGCCCAGTGTGCATCCGGCCTTGCTGGTGCATCGGGTGGAGGGTCTGGAGCCCGGCCTCTACCTGCTGCCCCGCTCCGAGGCGGGACTGACCGGCCTGGGGCCGGCCCTGCGAGCGGAATTCGAGTGGACCCCCGCCGATCCGGAACTGCCTCTCTACCGCCTGGTTTCCGCCCGCGCTGAACGCACCGCTCGCAGCGTGTCCTGCCACCAGGACATCGCCGCCCAGAGCGCCTTCACCCTGATGTTCATCGCCGAATTTGACGGCCCTCTGGCCGAAAACCCCGCCGCCTACCGTCACCTGCACTGGGAAGCGGGGATGCTGGGCCACTGCGCCACCCTGGAGGCGGAGGCCGCAGGGTGGCGCGGCACCGGCATCGGCTGCTTTTTTGACGATGCGGTGCATGAACTGCTGGGCCTGACCGACACGCGCTGGCAGGTGCTCTACCACTACGCCATCGGCATGGCGGTGGACGATGCCCGCCTGCTGACCCTTCCCGCTTACGAGTGATTGCCCATGACGGACATTGAATTGAAGACCTGGCTGGTCCAGATGGGGTTTTCCGCCCCCTCCGCGACCATCGCCAACGCCATGACGCCCCTGATGCACGCCGCGCGCCTGGGGGATAGGGATGTGGTGCGCGCTCTGTTGCATCGCGGCGCCGAGGTGGCGGCGCGCAATGCGGACGGCAACGGCGCTCTCTGGTTCGCCTGTTTTGCGGACTGCGAGGCGTGCGTGGCGGACCTTATCGCCGCCGGTGCGCCGCTGGACAACCAGAACGTCAACGGCGCCAGCGCCCTGATCTACTGCGCCTCCGCCGGCAAGGCGGCGATGGTGCGGCGGCTGCTGGAGGCCGGGGCCGATCCGGACCTCAAGACCCTGGACGACTACACCGCACTGGATTCCGCCTCCACCCGCGCTTGCCTGGATTTGCTGCGGCGCAGGGTGCGACCGTCATAGCGGCCAAGGCCGACAGCCAGAAAGGTTGCCCGGGCCGCAACCCCATTCAGGCCCGAATCTTCATCACCACCTTGCGGATCATGTCCCCGCTGACCAGCGGCGCATGGGCATCCTGCGGGAAGAAGACGCAGAACGATCCGGCGGGGGTGCGCAGCCAATTGGAAGGCGCATCGTCGAAAAAGCGCAGGTCTCGCGTCTCGTCGTACTCCGTGGCGGGTTGCGAACACTCCGCCACCGGCCTCCAGCCCATCTCCTCCAGCCCTTCCAGCACCAGTTGGATGTCGATGTAACGCCGATGGCATTCCAGCTTCGCCTCGGCGCGGGAGCGCCCCGTGCGATGGTCCACGATGATGAAGATTTCATCACCCAGGACGGGATGCTTGCCCATCTGGAGCGCGTTCAAGTCCGTCGTGCGCAAGAACTCGAAGGCGCGCGCAAACAAGGGGTGGAGTGCGGTGTAGCGGTCAGCGTCGGATAGGGGGGAGAGGATCATTGGTTAGAGTCCTTGGATGAATTCACGATTATCCCTGTCAACGGCTCCTGTTTTTACTGCGTCTGGTAATGAGGGGTGTATCCCATGGATACGGTTACGCGTGTGTTCCCCCCTTTGCAAAAGGGGGGCAGGGGGGATTGGCGAGCGATAGCGAGCCTTTGTGGGCACTTGAATCCCTTTCTCAAGGGGGAGGTGCTGTATTGCCAAGCGTTGCAGGCTTCGCATTCCGGCACGGTGGATTGTCGCCCCCCCATTGCCGCTCAGCGCGGCGCGTTCATCGGCGGTCAGGCCGTACAAAGAAAATGCCGCCCGGTTGCAGGCATCAAGATCACGCCGGATGGCGGCATCGCGCAACGTCTCACGCATGGCATCCGGCACATCACACCACTGGGGCAAGCGGATACGGCGCAGATACTGGGCCTGGAAACGCAGGAAACCGCCACGCATTTTTGTGGAATAGGTCGCCACAAACAAACGGCTGATACCGGAAAGTGTCAAGTCCCGCCTGTTTAAATTAAACGGGGACAGACCACGTTTTATTCTCACCAACTTCATCGTGAACCCATTCCGGGTCTAAATCAGCGCCATTTGGCCAAGTGAGCACCCCTAGTTCAAGGCATACCCGACTGAATAATTGCTCGTCTTTGAGTTCGGAATACATGCCTGCCCGTTCACTGTTGACTAACAGTGACATATCCACAATGCCACTCGTGCCGTCGTTGCAGGTAACTGACAGCCGATAGCCGGGCAGCACATTGACGGCATTGATCCGCCAGGGAGCAGCCGGTGTCACTCCAGTGGTTCGATGGTCTTGGGTGGTTGTCTTGATTGACATAGGTTCCAGTCCTCCATCAGTTCGGGTCGGTGTTGGGCCGCCCATTCCAGTACCAACGCCTGTGCGCGTTTTGGCAGGCGTCCCTTGATGACTTCCAGGGTTCGGATGTCGATCTGGACTTCATGTTCGCCATACATCGCATGAAAGTGGGGTGGCGCATGCTCGCGCCAGAACATCTGGATGATGATCCCGAAGAACTGGCTGATAGTTGGCATGCGTTCCCTCCCGTTTCACCAATCTTACCGGCTGATCGGCTTGTACCGAATCCGCTTCGGCTTCGCCCCTTCCTCGCCCAGTCGGCGCTTCTTGTCCGCTTCGTATTCCTGGTAGTTGCCGGCGAAGAATTCCCAGTGGGAGTTGCCTTCGCAGGCGAGGATGTGGGTGGCGATGCGGTCCAGGAACCAGCGGTCGTGGCTGATCACCAGGATGCAGCCGGCGAATTCCAGCAGCGCATCTTCCAGGGCGCGCAGGGTTTCCACGTCCAGGTCGTTGGAGGGTTCGTCCAGCAGCAGCACGTTGCCGCCCTGGATCAGGGTCTTGGCCAGGTGCAGGCGGCCCCGCTCGCCGCCGGAGAGGTTGCCGACCTGCTTGCCCTGGTCGCCGCCCCTGAAGTTGAAGCGGCCCAGGTAGGCGCGGCTGGGCATCTCGAAGCGGCCCACGGTGAGGATGTCCGCGCCTTCGGCCACGGCGTCGAACACGGTCTTGTCGTCGGGCAGGCCTTCGCGGCTCTGGTCCACGGAGGAGACCTTTACGGTGGGGCCGATGTCGATGCCGCCGGCGTCCGGCTGGTCCTTGCCCTGGATCATGCGGAACAGGGTGGATTTGCCCGCGCCGTTGGGGCCGATGATGCCGACGATGGCGCCGGGGGGCACCGAGAAGCTGAGGTTGTCGATCAGCAGGCGCTCGCCGAAGGCCTTGGACACGCCGTTGAATTCGATCACCTTGTCGCCCAGCCGCTCACCCGGCGGGATGAAGATCTCCTGGGTCTCGTTGCGCTTCTGGTATTCAAAGCTGTTCATCTCCTCGAAGCGGGCGAGGCGGGCCTTGGTCTTGGCCTGGCGCGCCTTGGGGTTCTGGCGCACCCATTCCAGTTCCTGCTTCATCGCCTTCATGTGGGCGTCCACCTGCTTGTTTTCGGTCTCCAGGCGCGCCTCCTTCTGTTCCAGCCAGCTGGAATAGTTGCCCTTCCAGGGGATGCCGTGGCCGCGGTCGAGTTCAAGAATCCACTCGGCGGCGTTGTCGAGGAAGTAGCGGTCGTGGGTGACCGCCACCACGGTGCCGGGGAAGCGGGTGAGGAACTGTTCCAGCCATTCCACCGACTCGGCGTCCAGGTGGTTGGTGGGTTCGTCCAGCAGCAGCATGTCCGGCTTGGACAGGAGCAGCTTGCACAGGGCGACGCGGCGCTTTTCGCCGCCGGAAAGGTTCTGGATGACCGCATCCCAGGCGGGCAGGCCCAGGGCGTCGGCGGCGATCTCCAACTGGGTCTCGGCGTCGTTGCCGGAGGCGGCGATGATGGCCTCCAGGCGCGCCTGTTCCTCCGCCAGTTGGTCGAAGTCCGCATCCGGCTCGGCGTAGGCGGCGTAGACCTCTTCCAGCTTCTGGCGCGCCTGCATCACCTCGCCCAGGCCGGCTTCGACCTCCTCGCGCACGGTCTTGGCCGGGTCGAGCTGGGGTTCCTGGGGCAGGTAGCCGATGGAGACGCCGGCCAGGTGCTGCACCTCGCCGTCATATTCCTTGTCGGCGTTGGCCATGATGCGCAGCACGGTGGATTTGCCGGAGCCGTTCAGGCCCAGCAGGCCGATCTTGGCGCCGGGAAAGAAGGACAGGGAGATGTCCTTGATGATCTGGCGTTTGGGGGGAACGATCTTGCTCACGCGGAGCATGGACATTACGTATTGGGCCATGGCTTGCTGCTGAAAAGTGGGGGCGGGCGGGATTCTAGCTGCGCCACTAGAATTGGTTCGCCTTCCGGGCGTCTCTCAAAACCCCGGATTTGTCGTTCCCGTGAAAGCGGGTATGACGGGTTATTTGAGGCCCAACTTCCCACGGATACGCCCATGTCCCGCTATTTCGCCCTTCTCCCCGCCGCCGGCGTTGGCGCCCGCATGGGCGCGGACCAGCCCAAGCAGTACCTGGAACTTCAGGGACATCCCATGCTCTGGCATGCCATCCGGGCGTTCGACGCCCATCCTGCGATCAGCGCCGTGCAGGTCGTGATCTCGCCAGAAGATGGCTGGTGGGATGCCTATGACTGGAGCGGTTTCTGTCGCCTGCGCGTGGCGCGGGCGGGGGGGGCGAGTCGGGCTGCCAGCGTGCTGAACGGGTTGTCCGTCATGGATGCGGAGGCGGAGGACTGGGTGCTGGTGCACGACGCGGCGCGCCCCTGTCTTTCCCGCGCACTGCTCGACAAGTTGCTGGACGAACTCAGCGCCGATCCGGTGGGCGGCATCCTTGCCGCGCCGGTGGCGGATACCCTGAAGCGGGCAGGGGAGGGCGGGCGTATTCAGGAAACCGTGTCGCGCGAGCGGCTGTGGGGCGCGCAGACGCCGCAGATGTTCCGTTACGGGGTGCTGCGTTCGGCCCTGGAGCGGGCGGGTTCCGGGGTGACGGACGAGGCCTCGGCGGTGGAGGCTTTGGGGATGTCGCCGCGACTGGTGGAGAGCGACCGCACCAATCTCAAGGTCACCTTTCCCGATGACCTGGCCCTGGCCGACTGGCTGTTGTCGCGGGGTTCCTAACGCTTGTTCCGGCTCTTGCCGGACACCACCTTGAACTGGAAGCTGTCGTGGCAGCCGGAGCAATAGGCCATGACTTCCGCCAACTGCGCCTGGGTGTGGGGTGCGTTTTGCTTCTGCTCTGCATCCCGCGCGATGGTTTCCCAGGTTTCCTTGAGGGCATTGCCCATCTCCATGAACTCCGTGGGCAGGCGGTCGCGCACGCTGGGAGGGATGCGGCTGATCAGGGGGCTCATGGAGCGGGCCGCTACGGCCACGCCCTTCATGTCGTTGCGCGACAGGGCGGTATGGATATTGAACAGCCCGTGCAACAGGGTGCGCATTTCGTACAGGGTGTTCTCCCTTTCCTTGGCGCTTACCGGGATGGCGACCCGGTTGTCCGTGCTGGGCAGGCCGTCGGCGGCCCAGGCGGATGTCGTCAATGCCAGCGTCATCAGAAGTGCTGCGGTCTGTTTCATGTCGTGCTCCATCGCTTTATTTAACTATCGGCATGGGCTGATAGTACTTGGCTTCGACAGCCTTGTTACTTCCGCCGGGCGGTTTCCATGCCGCGCACATGGCCGGCGCGAGCGAGAAAACGCATGAGCTGCGAAATATCCCGCACTTCCACGGTGAATTCCATACGCGCGGTGTCGTGCTGGGTCAGGGTATTGACGCGGATGGCGTTGATCTTTTCCTGGGCCATGATCTCGGTGATGTCCTTGAGCAGGCCGGAGCGGTCGCGTGCGACGAGTTCGATATCCACGCTGAAGATCTGATCCGCATCGCGGCCCCAGGAGGCCTGGAGCAGGCGTCCCTGTTTTTCCGGCGGCAACTGCTCAATGACGAGGCAATCGGCGCGATGGATGGTGACGCCGTGGCCCTGGGTGGTGTAGCCGACGATGGGGTCCGGCGGGGCGGGCTTGCAGCAGCCGGCCATCTGGGTGAGCAGGCCGGCTTCTCCCTCCACCAGCACGCCGGACGGGTTGCCCTTGCGCTTGGAAGGATTGACCACCGGCTTTTCCGGCGGCGGCACGAATTCCTCCTGAAGCACCCGGTCCAGTTGCCCGACCCCGATATCCCCGCGCCCCAGCGCGGCGAACAGGTCTTCCTGATGCGCAAATTTCATGCGCCCGGCGAGTTTTTCCAGGTTGACGTTGGCCAGATTGAGGCGGTGCAGCGCCCGTTCCAGCAGGGCGCGACCTTCCTGGATGTGGGTATCCAGATCCTGCTGCTTGAACCACTGGCGCACCTTGTTGCGCGCGCGGCTGGTCTTGAGCACGCCCAGGTGCGGGTTGAGCCAGTCACGGCTGGGTCCGCCCTGTTTGACCGTCAGCACCTCCACGCGCTGGCCGGTCTTGAGCGCGGTATCGAGCGGCGCCAGGACGCCATCCACCTTGGCCCCGCGACAGCGATGGCCCAACTCGGTATGCACGGCATAGGCGAAGTCGAGCGGCGTTGCACCGCTGTTCAGGGGCACCACCTTGCCCTGCGGGGTGAGCACGAAGACCTCGTCCTGGAACAGTTCGTTGCGGAAGTGCTGGGCCAGTTCGTGGCTGTCCGCCAGCTCCTGTTTCCAGTCCAGCAGTTGCCGCAGCCAGGCGATCTTGTCCTGCTGCTCGCCGCCGCCGCCGCCCTCCTTGTAACGCCAGTGCGCGGCCACGCCCAGTTCCGCCTCCTGATGCATGTCGAAGGTGCGGATCTGCACCTCCAGCGCCTTGCTCTCGGGGCCTTCCACCGCGGTATGCAGGCTCTTGTAGCCGTTGCCCTTGGGGCGCGAGATGTAGTCGTCGAACTGGCCGGGGATGGGCTGCCACAAGCTATGGACCAGGCCCAGGGCGTGATAGCAATCCTTGATGTCCGTCACCAGCACACGCACTGCGCGCACGTCATAGACCTCGTCGAAGGAGAGCCGCTTCTTGCGCATCTTGGCCAGGATGCTGGCGATGTGTTTGGGGCGTCCGGTCAGGGCTGCGCCGTGAATGCCGTCCGCCTCCAGGGCCAGGGAGAGTTGCTTCACCACCTGATCGACATACCACTCCCGGTCCAGACGGCGTTCCGACAGGCTCTTGGCGATATGGCTGTAGTTCTCCGGCTCCAGGTAGCGGCAGGAAAGGTCTTCCAGCTCCCACTTCAACTGCCATGCGCCGAGACGGTTGGCGAGGGGGGCGTAGAGCTCGCGCACCTCCCCGGCGATCCGGCGTTTCAGGGAATCCTCCGCCTGCGCCGCCTCGCGCAGGGCCTGGGTGCGCTCCGCCAGCTTGATGAAGACCACGCGGATATCGTTGGCCATGGCCAGAAGCATCTGGCGCAGCGCCTCGCTCTGATCCCCCTCGGGATTGATCTCCGAGAGCAGGCGATCCATGCGCGCCAGCTTGGCAGCCCCTTCCACCAGTGCGGTCAGGGTGGGGCCGAAGCGGGGAATCAGGACATCGCGCCGGATCGCCTTGTCCGGCAGCCCGCACAGCAGCGCGGCGGCCAGGGTCTCGGGGTCGAAGCGCATGCCGGCCAGGATGGCCGCAGCGCCCAAGGCATGGGTGACGAGGGGAGCGTTGCTGTCCGCACGGCCATCGTCGGCATGGCGGGCCAGCCATTCGACGGCCCCCGCCAGCACCTTCATCTGGCCCTCCGAATAGCGTTCGCTCAGCCCCTCAAGCCAGGACTGGGCGCTGCCCGGAGCTTGGGTCAGTGCGTGGGAAACCACGCCTCAGTTGAGGCTGTCGATGGACCAGAACTGCCACCAGGACTTGTTTTTCTTGGGGCCGTCGCCGGTGAGCCAGGGGCTGTTGGGAAAGTTCTTGTCCAGTACGCGCCGGGCGTCATCGCGCAGGTCGTTCATGCCCATGCGCTCGTAACTCTTGACCATGATGGCCAGCGCGCCCTCCTGAAACGGAGAAGTCTTGTAGTTCTCCAGCACATGCTTGGAACGGTTCACCGCAGCGACATAGGCGCCGCGCTTGAAGTAGTAATTCGCCACCTTGACCTCATGACTGGCCAGCGAGTTGACCAGATAGGCCATGCGCGCCACCGCATCCGGCGTGTACTTGCTTTCCGGGAAGCGGGTGGAAAGCTCCTTGAAGGCGGCAAAGGCGTCCTTGGCCGCCTTGGGGTCGCGCTCGCTCATGTCCTGTTCGCTCAACTGGGAGAGAAAGTCCTGGTTCTCCACAAAATTGGCCAAGCCCTTGAGGTAATAGACGTAATCCACATGAGGGTGATTGGGGTGCAGCTTGATGAAGCGGTCACAGGCAGCGATGGCGGAGGCGGGCTCGTTGTCCAGGTAATAGGCGTAGGCCACTTCCAGTTGCGCCTGCTGGGCATAAGCGCCGTAGGGGTAACGCGCCTCCAGCTTCTCGAA
This sequence comes from Betaproteobacteria bacterium, assembly GCA_016219425.1. Lineage (GTDB taxonomy): Bacteria > Pseudomonadota > Gammaproteobacteria > Burkholderiales > Thiobacillaceae > PFJX01. The sequence continues at coordinate 113,297 of JACRNB010000002.1, forward strand.
CAATTCAATGGCGCGGGCATAGTCCGCATCGGCCATTTTTTCCTTGGCCTCGGTGAACAGTTTGGAGGCCGACCAGCCCTTGGTCTCGTCGATCTGGTCCGGCAGCAGGCCGCAACCGGCCAGCAGGCCGAGCAATGACAGTAAAGCTAGAATTCGCCGCATCTTTGATCCCCAAAAGAAGGCGCGGATTATACCCGCCGCCCCCATGCCTGATTCCCGTCCCGAAGCCCGCCATTTCATCATTCCGCCCGATCACGCCGGACGCCGCCTGGACCAGAGTCTGGCGGAATTGATGGCCGAATATTCCCGCAGCCGCCTGGCCGGCTGGATCGACGCAGGCCTGGTCACCCTGGACGGCGCCGCCGTCAGCCGCCGCCACAAACTCTGGGGCGGCGAGAGCGTCCGGGTGGAGCCGGAACCCCTGCCCGAAGAGACCGCCTTCCGCCCCGAGGCCATCGCCCTCGACATCGTGTACGAAGACGACGACATCCTCGTGCTTAACAAACCCGCCGGCCTGGTCACCCACCCCGGCGCGGGCAACTGGGAAGGCACCCTGCTCAACGCCCTGCTGCACCACGTCCCCGGCGCGGCGGGGCTGGCGCGCGCCGGCATCGTGCACCGTCTGGACAAGGACACCTCCGGCCTCATGGTGGTCGCCAAGACCCTCCAGGCCCAGACCCAACTGGTGCGCGACCTCCAGGCGCGCAGCGTGAAACGGGTCTACTGGGCGGTGGCGCGCGGCCTGTTCGACCACGCAGAAGGCACGGTGGACGCCCCCATCGGACGCCACCCCACCCAGCGCACCAAGATGGCGGTAGTGGAGCGCGGCAAACCCGCGCTCACCCACTGGCGCGTACTCAAGGCCTACCCCGGCTGCGTCTGGATCGAATGCCGCCTCGCCACCGGGCGCACACACCAGATTCGCGTACACATGGCGCACCTGGGCCACCCGCTGGTGGGGGATGCGGTCTACGCCGGCAGGAGCCGAGCCGACACGCCCGCATTCCATCGCCAGGCGCTGCACGCCGTCCGGCTGGGGCTGGTACACCCGATCACCGGCGTCGCACTGGAATGGGAAGCGCCCCCGCCCGCCGATTTCGCGGCCTTGCTGGCGAACCTGGAAGAGGGCCGTGCACCCTGACTGGCTCATCCCGGACTGGCCCGCGCCGACGCGAGTTCGGGCCGTCATGACCACGCGCACCGGGGGCGTCAGCCCGCCGCCCTACGCCAGCCTCAACCCCGCCTCCCATGTCGGAGACGACCCTGCGGCGGTGGCGGAAAACCGGCGCATCCTGCGCGCCGCGTTGCCCGCCGAACCGCTCTGGCTGAACCAGGTGCACGGCGCCGGAGTGGCGCAGTTCCCCGCCGCCGGCACGCCGGATGCAGACGCCGCCGTGGCGCATCGCCCCGGTCAGGTCTGCGCCGTGCTCACCGCCGACTGCCTGCCCGTGCTGTTTTGCGACGTCAGCGGCCAGGCCGTCGCCGCCGCCCACGCCGGCTGGCGCGGGCTGGCGGCGGGAGTGCTGGAGCGGACGGTGGAGGCGCTGGGCGTCCAGCCGGGCAAAGTGCTGGCCTGGCTGGGCGCAGCCATCGGCCCGGCGGCGTTCGAAGTGGGGCCGGAAGTGCGGCAGGCCTTCGTGGCGCAACACGCCGAAGCCGCGCGCGCCTTCGCACCGGGCGCGGGAGACCGCCTGCTGGCGGATATCTACGAACTCGCCCGCATCCGACTTGCCGCCATCGGCGTCACGCAGGTCTACGGCGGCGGCTTGTGCACCCATGCCGATGCATCACGGTTCTATTCCTACCGGCGCGAGGGCGTCACCGGGCGCATGGCAAGCCTGGTGTGGCTCACCCCCCCCAACCCCGACACACCAACAGAAACCCCGTAGGAGCCCGGCTCCGCCGGGCGATCAACCGTAGCCGGATTGGACGCGGCTATCGCCCGGCGGAGCCGGGCTCCAGGGGACTCACGGAACCCCTGCCAACCCCGGAATGACTGAATCGCAGCAAATCAGCGGATTCCAGACAATGGCTGTCCGGAGGGGCTGCCCCGGCTCAGCGGGGCATGGCCGGCTATGAAAAACTGGGGGTAGCCTTTCGGAAAAATTTTTTTCATGGATGGGGGGAGGCTCAGGTTTTGAGACACCCCGCGCACAAAATCAACAAAACGTCCTCGGTTTTCCAGATGTTGCTGAAGCCTCAAACTGAGCCCCCAGGAGGGAACCCCATGCAATTTGAGCGATTCTTTCAACAAGCCACCGCCATGCCGGAAAGTTCCGGTGGAATTTCACCGTATCCGTATCAAAGCAAGCTGGCGGAATCGGATTGGCCCGACCTGCTCAATATCCCCACCGGCATGGGCAAGACGGCTGCCGTCACCCTGGCCTGGCTCTGGAAGCGGCGCACCCTGAAAGATGCCGATACCCCGCGTCGTCTCATCTGGTGCCTGCCGATGCGGGTGCTGGTGGAGCAGACCCACCGGGAAATCTGCCGCTGGCTGGCGAACCTCAATCAGGCAGGGGAGCCGGGTGACAGCAAGGTTTCCGTGCATGTCCTCATGGGTGGGGCCGATGACCTGAAAACCTGGGCCGAACATCCCGAGGAAGACATGATCCTCATCGGCACCCAGGACATGCTGCTTTCCCGCGCCCTCATGCGCGGCTACGGCATGAGCCGCTACCAGTGGCCGGTGCATTTCGCCTTCCTGCACAACGATGCCCTCTGGGTGTTTGACGAAATTCAACTCATGGGCGCGGGCCTGCCCACCTCCGCGCAACTGGAGGCCTTCCGCCGCCTGCTCCCCTTGAGTCAACCAAGCCGCACTCTCTGGGTTTCCGCCACCCTCAACCCGGATTGGTTGGCCACCGTCGATTTCCGCCCTCACATGGAAGGCTTGAAGGCGGTGACGCTGGATGAAGCGGAATGTCAGTTGCCGGAAGTCCACCGCCGTATCCAGGCCCCCAAACGCTTGCAAGCCGCACAAACCGCCCTCGCCTCGGCTACCGACAAGCAATATCTGCCCAATCTGGCGCGGGAAGTTCTGAGTGCGCACCAGCCAGGCAGCACCACCTTGGTGATCGTTAACCGGGTGGATCGCGCCCAAGGGCTGCATCAAGCCCTTGCCGCGTTGTTGAAAGGGGATGCACTACCGGCCCTGATGCTGCTTCACGCCCGTTTCCGCCCCGCCGAACGGCGCCAGATCGAAGCCCGCCTGCGCGACAAGCCGCCCATGCAGGGCCGCATCCTCATCGCCACCCAGGCCATCGAAGCCGGGGTGGACCTTACCAGCCGCACCTTGTTTACCGAGCTGGCGCCCTGGCCTTCCCTGGTGCAGCGCTTTGGCCGATGTAATCGTTACGGCGAAGTGGAGGAGGGCGCCGACATCCGCTGGATTGACCTCACCGACGACAAGGCTGCCGCCCCCTATACGCCGGAAGCCCTCGCCGCCGCCCGCGTCAAGCTGCAAGGCCTGGAAAGCGCCACCCCCGCCGCGCTCCCCATTACCGACGAGGCGGCCCCGCTGTATTCCGTCCTGCGCCGCCGCGACTTTCTCGATCTGTTCAACACCGACCCCGATCTGTCCGGCTTCGACGTGGATGTGTCCGACTACATCCGCGACAGCGACACGCCGCCGCTGGCTGTGTTCTGGCGCGACTTCGTCGGCGAGCCGGACAAAGAGGCACCACCAACGCGGGATGAACTCTGCCCGGTGTCCATCGGTCAGGCGCAGGGGCTGAAAGATCGGGAAAAATGGCGCTGGGACAGTCTGGCCGACCGCTGGGTCAAACTCGAATGCAATCCGCGACCCGGCATGACCTTGTTGCTACGCGCCAGGGAGGGCGGCTATGACCCGCAACTCGGCTTTCTCATTAACCCAAAAAAGCCGGTCCAACCGCTCCCCCTCGTGCAGACCAAAAGGGAAGAGTCGTACAACGCCGACGACCGTTCCAACCGTCTCATCCCGGTGTTGCTGCCGGACCATCTTGCTCACGCCGCCCAGGCCGCGGAAACCCTGTGTATCAACCTGGGGATGAACGCACCCGCTGTCCTTCGTGCTGCCCGCTGGCATGACGTGGGCAAGTCCCATCCCGCCTTCCAGGCCATGTTGTTGGCCAACCCCGTTTCCACCCTGCGGCCCGAGCAACTCTGGGCGAAATCGGATTTCGGCGGTCACGCGGTCTATGCCACCTGCGAAGGTCCGTCACCGCGATTTACCGAACGCCGTCATTTCCGCCACGAACTCGCCTCCATGCTGGCCTGGCTGGAAGCCCATGGCGAGGAGCCGGATGCTGACCTCATCGCCTATCTCATCGCCGCCCACCACGGCAAGGTGCGCATGAGCCTGCGCGCCCTGACGGGGGAAACCGAAGCGCCGGGCAACCGTCGTTTCGCGCGTGGCGTCTGGGGGGGCGACCAACTGCCCGGCTTCGCTTTCGATGGCGAACAGATACCTGAAACTTTATTGCGCCTGGCGCTCATGGAACTGGGCGACGGCGAGCAAGGCACAAGCTGGACCGCCCGCACCCAAAAACTCCTCGCCGACCACGGCCCCTTCCGCCTGGCCTGGCTGGAGTCTCTGGTGCGCATCGCCGACTGGCGGGCAACCCGCGACGAACAATTGGCAAAGCCGGGAGGACAAGGTGGATTGGAAAGAAGCGATTCAACGTTGGCGCAGCCTGCCGAAGCCGGAGAAACACCGGCTCCGCTGGCAGCGCATTCCCCTGAACGTGGCCCAGAGCATGGCCTTCGATGGGGAGCCGGTGAGTCTGGCGGAACTGAAAGCAGAACACGCCCGACGCCCGCCACCCTCGACCTGTTCCCGGAAGGAGACAGCCATGAATGAACCCATCCCCTTGGCCGGTTGCACCCCCACCCCGCTCGCGCACTACCTCAAGGCCCTGGGCGTATTTCGTCTGCTGGCGGAACAGAAAGACCCGGAAGCCAAGGCATGCTGGCAGGGCGAACAGTTTGTGCTGCATACCCGGCTGACGCGGGAGGAACTGGCGCGGTTCTTTCTGGAGGAATATCGACCAACGCCGATCCTTTCTCCTTGGAATGGGCGGGCCGGTTACTTGGAAGGCGAGGAGGGCGAAGACTCCACGCGCCGTGGTCCGGAGTTGCTGCGGCAATTCAGGCAGTCCACCACGCCGCGTCTGGAGCAATACCGTTCCTTGATTGCTGTGTTGGATGGCTTCGGGCTTCTCAAGGAGATGAATCAAGTCCGAGCCCGAAAAAAGGATCTGGATAAAGCGAAGAAGGCGCATCCCAAAGCATGGACAGAAGAACGGCAAGCAGAGCTGGCGGAAGCAACCAGGCGCGATGACGCACTGAAGCAGCAACAACTCCAAATCTTGAGAAATGAGCTTCCCGACGACCAGTTGAGTTGGCTCGATGCCGTCGTGGCCATCGGAGCAGACCGTGCTTTTGCCCCATTGCTCGGTAGTAGTGGTGGCGTGGAAGGCAGCATGGACCTGGGAGTCAACTTCATGGACAACCTGTTGCTGTTATTTCCCCAGGAAGCAGAGCCGGGCGAGCGCTCTGGCGATTCACTGGTTTGGCTGGCGCAGTCTTTATTCGGAACCACTACCCGCCTCACTGCCGCCAATGGCTCTTGCTCACTTGCACCCGGGCGGGTCGGTGGTCACAACGCCACCAGTGGATTCACCCGCTACCTCAACATCAACCCCTGGGATTTCGTGTTGATGATCGAGGGGGCTGTGGCGTTCAAACCCAGCCTGACGCGAAAGCTGGAGTCGGTCGGGCAGGCAAGACTCAGTTATCCATTTACCGTCGAACCCGCTTCCATTGGCGCTGGCGCCATTTCAGCCAGTGATGACAACAACACCCGCGCGGGCAGCAGCGAGGTCTGGATGCCGTTGTGGAGCAGATGGGTTACGAATTCCGAGGTTGCTTCGCTGTTGCGGGAGGGGAGTGTACGGTTGGGTGCCAAGGCGCCGAAGGATGGCCTGGATATGGCGCGTTCTATTGCCAAGCTCGGCATGGACCGGGGTATCGCGGGATTCCAGCGTTACCTTTTCCTGAAACGGTCGGGAAAAAATGACCTCGCCATTCCGCTCTCGCGCTTCGAGGTTTCTCGAAGCACTGCCCCTCATGTCGATCTCATCACCGACCTGGAACAAGGTCAGTTCCTCGACCGCTTGCGAACTGAAGCCCGTGACAAGGACGCCCCGGCCAGCCTCAAGCGCACCGTCGCGCAATTAGAGAACGCCCTGTTTGCCCTCACCCAGCCTGGTGTCGGCAAATCCCTGATCCAGCGCGCATTGATCCTGTTGGGCGAAGTCATGCAAACCCTGGCGACCAGCCGCAAGGGCCGGGAGAAGGTATTCATGCTCCCGCGCCTTTCCGCTGCCTGGGTGATGGAGGCCAACGACGACAGCGCGGAATTTCGTCTGGCCCTGGCTTTAGCTGGCTTGGTGCGGATGCGGCCTTATCTGGCCCCCATCGAACGGGAAAAAGGCTACTGGCAATGGGCGGCGGATAGTCGCCTGCATGTCTGGGGCAAGGGCGATCTGGTGCGCAATCTGGTGCGGGTGGTGGAGCGGCGGGTGATCGAGTCGCAACGAAATCCGGAACTGCAACCCTTCCAGAGCAAGGCCCGACTGGGCGCTCGCTTGTCTGACATCCATGCCTTTATCCACCGCCGCACCGACGATGGCCTGATTGCCTCGTTTCTGCTTGGCCTGATCTGGGCCGACTTACCCGACGACCTGCCCCCCTCCCCCGCCGGGGGAGGGGCCGGGGGAGAGGGAGCAACCGTTCCATTGGCCTACACGGTTTGCAAACCCTTCTTCGCCCCGGCGGACCTGTTGAAATACCTGGGCCGCCTGCCGCAAGACGCCCGCTTCAACCTGTCCGGTGAACTGCCCCGTTTGCTCGCCGCCAACCGGGCCGACAAGGCGGCGGAAATCGCCTGGAAGCGCGGACGTATCGCCGGCCTCGGCTGGCCGCCAGGGGAACCACCCCGATCCCAAGTCATGGATGGCCCCCGCCTGCTGGCGGCGCTGGCCGTCCCCATCCAATCCGCCGCGCTGGTGCAACTGTTGCCCCGCGCGGAAGACCTGCAACCTGAATCCGTTTAACCCGAGGGAGATCACCATGAACTTCGACGCACTCAACGACCAACCCCGCTTGCTGATCGAGGCGGACCTGCAACCGCTCCAGGGCACACGCTTCCAGCCTACCGGCTTCCCCGATCTGGGCGCTGCCGAATACGACGGCCCGAACGGCCAGCGCATGTTGCTGGTGGAATCCGCCCAGAGCATGGCCAATCGGTTGGAGGAAGTTTGCTGGGACAAAGTGGAGAACGGCTGGGCGCCCCCGCTCCAGGGACTGCCGCTGATCCGGGTCACGGACAATGCTGGCGCGCCTTTGACCAATTCGGTGCTGGAATCGCATCGACTCAATTCCCCCTACATTCTGGAAGGCAAGGACAAGACTGTCTTCAACATGCTGAAGACGGAGTTGGCTGATATGGAAGAGGGCATGGTGAATATTCGCCGTCTGGCCGGAGTGGTGTTCCGACTGGATACCAACGCCCTGTTGCATGGTTTGTTCCTGGCCAAGAAGGAACTGGCGGGTGGTCGTCTGCGCCTGCCGCGTGTCCTGTCCGCCTTCATTGAGGCGGAGGACATCCGCGTCGCACAGAGCGGCGGCGTCAAGAACGATAGCGTCAACCCGTCTGGCGACACCGGCAAAGGCTTCGGCAACGTGCCGTTCTCCCGCACCGAATACACCGCTCCACGGATCACCGCGTATTTCAATCTCGACCTTGCCCAACTGCGTGGCTTCGACTTGCCGGTTGCCTCACGGAATCTGCTCATCGCCTTGGCCTTGTACAAGATTCGCCGTTTCCTGCGTGATGGCTTGCGCCTGCGCACTGCCTGCGACCTGGAAACCCGCGAAGTTCGCGTCACCCGTCCGGCGGGTTTCTCACTGCCGGAACTGGATGTGCTGGAGGCGGAACTTCCCGGGCTGATTCAAGCAGCATCCAGCGCTTTCGCCGGGGTGACCACAGTGCGTTACCCAGGCTGACCGGGTGAATCCATGCTCACCCTCTCCTTCACCTTCCCCGCCGGGCGTTATCACGCCACGCCCTGGGGCCGGCACGTCAACGAGGCGGATGTGGCCTGGCCGCCGGACCTTTGGCGGCTCACTCGCGCCTTCATCGCTACCTGGTATCGCAAGCTGAACCCCGAGCAGTACCCGCGTGAGCGTCTGGTGGAGCTACTCACCACCCTGGCCGGCGAAGCGCCCCATTACGCCTTGCCCGAAGCGGTGCATTTCCACACCCGCCACTTCATGCCAGCGCCGGTCAAACGCACCCTCATCTTCGATGCCTTCGCCCAGGTGGGGCGCGAGGCGGAGTTGATCGCCCATTGGCCGAATACCACTCTGGAGACTCAACAGACGGCGTTGCTGGATGCCTTGCTCAACGCCATCGGCTATCTGGGCCGCGCTGAATCCTGGGTGGAGGCGCGGCGGTTGGAGGCGTGGGCAGGGGAATGTGATTGCTACCCCTCGGAACAGGCCATGAATCCGGAAACCGGCGAAGTGGGCGATCTGGCGCCGCTTTGGCTGCCTCAGACCCCGGCAGGTTACGCGGAGGTCAACGCTGAACTGCGTGAGGCCGCCTTGGCGCGGGAGCGGGCCGACATTCACCGGAAGCGCGCCCAAGCCCTGGCAGAGGGAAAAACCGGGAAGTCTCATGACCCCGCCAAAGCCAAACTCCCAGCCGTGTTGGCGGCCACCCTTCCGTTGGATTGGCTGGACGCCCTCTCGCTGGATACCGGCGAATTGCAGTCCGCTGGCTGGAGCTCGCCCCCCGCCGCGCGTCAGTTGTATTACCTGCGTCGAAAGAACGCGCTGCGCTTCATGGCGGCAACGCCTGCCAAAGCCCGTTCGCGCCAGTCGGGTAGCGTTACCACCGCCCGTTACGCCCTCTACGCCAAACCTCTGCCACGCATTACCGATGCCGTGCGTGTCGGCGAAACCTTGCGTATGGCGCTGATGGGGCGCGCCCGCCGCCTGTTTGGGGACGCCATTCCCCCCAGTCTGTCCGGCCACGGGCTTCCTGAAGGCAATCGTCACGGCCATGCCTTTTTCCTGTCGGAAGCCAATCCGGATGGGCGTGTGGGCCACCTGATCGTCCATGCCCCCGAGGGCTTCGATGCTCAGGCGCAGTCCACCTTGGCGGAACTCAAGTCGATCCACACCCGCGAGGGTGCGGAGTGGCGTTTGTTGCTGGAGGGCATGGGCGAGGTTGGCGATTTTCCTGCCTCCAAGTTGCTGCAATCCGCCACGGTTTGGCGTTCAGCGACGCCCTACCTGCACCCCTGGCACCGAAAAAAGGGCTTCGGCGTCGAGGAGCAGGTCGCGCGCGAATGTGGCTTGCGTGGCTTACCTGCGCCGGTGGCGGTGGAGTGGCTGGAGGATGGACGCCTCCGACCGCTGGACTTCCATCGCTTTCGTTCCAGACGAGGCCTGAGCCAACCAGACAGACAAGGGTGCTTCCTGCAACTGACCTTTGCCAGCCCGGTTGCAGGCCCGTTGGCATTGGGTTTCGGCTGCCACTTCGGCCTGGGGGTGTTCCAGCCGGAAAAGGCTTGTCAGGAGTAGACCGGTGAAACAGGAGGAGATCGAAGAAGTCGGCTTAGGTTCATGCGAGCCTGTCGCCACGCCACTTTCAGCCGTCCAGAAAAAAGCCGGCTGGAAGCCGGCGCTACAGGGGACGGTTCTTTCTATCACTGGCCGGATCACTCACCCCCTCGCCGGCCCCTCCACCACCGGCTTTTCCGCATCTGGCCCCGGCAGTTCAAACACCTCCCACAGCGGTATTTCCAGGGCATCCAGTGTGGCGAATACCAGCATTTCCTGGGGGCCGAACACCGTGCCCTTGTCGAAGCCATCGGCGCCGTTGAGAAAGCGGATGGCGTAATGCTCCAGCGGGTCCACCAGCACATATTCCATCACCCCGGCACGCTCGTAGAGGGCCTTCTTTTCCCGTTGATCTCGGGTGGAGGTAGCGGGGGAGAGCACTTCCACCACCACGTCCGGCGCGCCTTCGATGTGGGTGGGGGTGATCTGGCCGGGCTTGCACACCACCAGGATGTCCGGCTGCACCACGTCCAGGTCAGAGAGTTTTACGTCGGTGGGGGCAATGAAAGGTTTGCAGGGTTTGCCGGCAAGTTGTTGCAGCAATTTGCCGAAGATGTTTCCGGCCACCGACTGATGCTGGGTCGATGGCGCCGGCGACATGGCATAGGCCTCGCCGTCAATCAGTTCCCAGCGCTCCGATTCTGGCCAGGTGCGGTAGAGATCCCAAGTGAAGGGAGGCGGGTCTTGGCGGAGGGCTTGAGCGGTCATGGTGCTACTCCATATTCAGTTGGGGCCAATCATACCGGCGCTCTGGCGCACCACCTACCGCACGGCTTCCCACCCTGCTAACCCCATGCCCGACCAACGCGAACTCCCCCTAGCCTTCCCCGAACTCGGCCCGGATGCCCCCTTGCTGCCGGTACGCATGGTCAACGAATTCGTCTACTGCCCGCGACTGGCCTACCTGATGTGGGTGCAGGCGGAATGGGCGGATTCCCCGGATACCGTGGAAGGCCGCACCGTGCACCGTCGCGTGGACACCAAGGTGAAGGCCCTGCCGGAATCGCCCCAGGAGGACGAACGCATCCACGCCCGATCCGTCTCGCTCGCCTCCACCCGCCTGGGCATCACCGCCAAGCTCGATCTGGTGGAAGGCGAAGGCCTCCACGTCACCCCCGTGGAATACAAGCGCGGCAAACGCCCCCATGTGGAAAAAGGCGCGCACGACCCGGAGCGGGTACAGCTTTGCGCCCAGGGCCTGCTGTTGCAGGAACATGGCTACGAGTGCGACTCCGGCATGCTCTACTTCGCCGAATCCCGCGAGCGGGTACGGGTGCTGTTCGACGAAATCCTCATCGACCAGACCCTGGCCGCCATGCACGGCCTGCGCGGCGTCGCCAACCTGGGCCGGGATGCGGACCCCGCTGGAGAAACCGCCACCGGACGCATCCCCCCTCCCCTGGAAGACAGCCCCAAATGCCCGCGTTGCTCCCTGGCCGGCATCTGTCTGCCGGACGAGGTGCGCTTTCTCAACCAAGCCCCCATCTCCCCCCGGCCCCTGTTCGCCCGACAAGACTTCGCCACGCCGCTCTATGTGCAATCCCCCCGCGCCTGGCTGCGCAAAGACGAAGAACGCATCGTCATCGAAGTGGAAAAGGCCAAGGCCGGCGAAGCGCGGCTGAACGAGGTATCCCAACTCGTGCTCTACGGCAGCAGCGGCCTCTCCACCCCGCTGCTGCATGAACTGATGAAACGGGAGATTCCCGTCTCCTTCCACACCTACGGCGGCTGGTTCGTCGGCCATGTGGTGGGTCTTGGTCACCGCAACGCCGAAACCCGTCTGCACCAATACCGCAGCAGTTTCGACCCGCCAACCTGCCTGAACCTGGCCCGAGGCTGGGTGGCCGCCAAGATCAGCAACTGCCGGACCCTGCTACGGCGCAATTGGCGCGGAAAGTCGGAAGACATGGACGAAGAACTCTTCGAACAAAGTGTCGCGCCGCACCAATCCGAGGCAGAGGGCGCCCTTGCCACCCCCCAGGAACGCGCACCGGATGAACTCCTGCGCGATCTCAAGGAAGACGCCCGCCACGCCCACCGCGCCGGCTCCCTGGAAGAGTTGCTCGGCATCGAAGGCATTGCCGCGCGGCGCTACTTTCAGCACTTCACGAAAATGCTGCGGCACGACGGCGACCCTGATTTCGGCTTCGACCTCCATGGCCGCAATCGACGTCCGCCCAAAGACCCCGTCAACGCTCTGTTGTCCTTCGCCTACGCCATGCTCACCCGCGAATGGCACATCGCCCTCAGCGCGGTCGGCCTGGACCCCTATCGCGGCTACTACCACCAACCCCGCTTCGGACGCCCCTCCCTGGCGCTCGACATGATGGAACCCTTCCGCCCCCTGGTAGCGGATTCCGCCGTGCTGACCGCCATCAACAACGGCGAAGTCCAGGCCGCGGATTTCATCCATGCCGCCGGCTCCTGCGCGCTGACGGACACTGGCCGCAAACGGTTTATTGCCGCGTTTGAACGGCGCATGGGCCAGGAAATAACCCACCCCCTGTTCGGCTACACGCTGAGTTATCGACGCCTGTTTGAAGTGCAAGCTCGTCTGCTCACACGCCACTTATCCGGCGAGATACCCGAATACCCAAATTTCATGACGCGCTAACCATGGAACACCTTTACGTTATCAGCTACGACATTGCCGACGACAAACGCTGGCGCCGGGTATTCCGCATCATGAAAGGAACCGGAGAGTGGTTGCAGTACTCGGTATTTCAATGCCGCCTTGAAAGGCAAGGCCTGATGAATCTCCAGGCGGAATTGAACGAAGTAATTCATCACCACGAAGACCATGTTCTGATATTGGACATTGGTCCTGCGGACAATGTGAGCCCGCATGTCACGAGCCTGGGAAAGAAATTCGAAGCCATCAAACATGAGGCGCTTATTTTTTAGCCGAAGCGTTGCGAGCGGTGAGGTGATGCCCCAAAGCCTGGGACTGCTCGCGGATTTTTTGTTCTTTAAAAACATGAAGATAGAGGGTTGTGTGACAAGGTTGTCGTCTTGTGGACGAGTTTGGCGTTACAGTGCAAAGGACCGCTCGCAAGACCCCCCCCAGACTTACTGCGGGATGACGGTTCCAGCAGGTGCAGTTTTCCGGGGCTAATTCGCCCCGGCCTTATTGAAGGCGACTAAAAGCTCAGATACATGATTCCATATTCTCGTTTTCCGGGGCTAATTCGCCCCGGCCTTATTGAAGGGGAAACAGATTTTAAATAGTTAATCTCCCCATGTAAAAGTTTTCCGGGGCTAATTCGCCCCGGCCTTATTGAAGGGATATTGTCAAATCGCCGCGTTTTCGCGGAACTTGCTGTTTTCCGGGGCTAATTCGCCCCGGCCTTATTGAAGGATCGAGCACGACGATGGCATCCGGCGGGAAGGTGAAGTTTTCCGGGGCTAATTCGCCCCGGCCTTATTGAAGGGGCGCGGCGCACACCAATGCTGTCTTTCCGTACCGTGTTTTCCGGGGCTAATTCGCCCCGGCCTTATTGAAGGTCGGCGAACAGGGTGGTGCGTGATGAAGCACTGTGGTTTTCCGGGGCTAATTCGCCCCGGCCTTATTGAAGGTCCTGGGCGGCGGCAAGCTGGTTGCCGGTGATGGCGGTTTTCCGGGGCTAATTCGCCCCGGCCTTATTGAAGGTTGGCGCTGCACTCCAGGATCAGGTACGGCTCACAGGTTTTCCGGGGCTAATTCGCCCCGGCCTTATTGAAGGTTTTAGATTCGTTCTTTGCTAGAGGAATCGGCGGTGGTTTTCCGGGGCTAATTCGCCCCGGCCTTATTGAAGGATGGCCTGATGCGGCGCGAAGCGATAGGCCGCATACAGTTTTCCGGGGCTAATTCGCCCCGGCCTTATTGAAGGGCTACAACCTGGGCGTTGGGCGTCTGCAAACATCCAGTTTTCCGGGGCTAATTCGCCCCGGCCTTATTGAAGGAATTTGGGCCGGCGTTGGTGACGAAACGCACGGTGTCGTTTTCCGGGGCTAATTCGCCCCGGCCTTATTGAAGGCGCCTTCCCAAGCCCGACATCCTGCCCAAGAATCC
>JACRNB010000002.1:127054-258637 GCA_016219425.1 Betaproteobacteria bacterium
GAAGGACGCCAAGATCAGGAGTTATATTAACCAGTAGATGAACGTTTTCCGGGGCTAATTCGCCCCGGCCTTATTGAAGGCCACCTTCCTCCAAGGCCCTCTTCTGTAGTTCGTTGTTTTCCGGGGCTAATTCGCCCCGGCCTTATTGAAGGGTGTTAGGAATCTGAGTTAGGTTAGGCTCTTCTCCTGTTTTCCGGGGCTAATTCGCCCCGGCCTTATTGAAGGTAGATCGACACGCCGATCTGCTGCGGCGCAATCCAGGTTTTCCGGGGCTAATTCGCCCCGGCCTTATTGAAGGACCCCCGTCTCCGTCCCAGAAAACGCAGTCTGCCCAGCGTTTTCCGGGGCTAATTCGCCCCGGCCTTATTGAAGGTCCGAAATCGTTCCCGTTGCCAGCGTCCACTACCAGGTTTTCCGGGGCTAATTCGCCCCGGCCTTATTGAAGGAAGAGGCAAGGGAACGGTACGAGATGAGATATCTCGTTTTCCGGGGCTAATTCGCCCCGGCCTTATTGAAGGGGTAATTGGCACCAATTACCTTAACCATTCTACCTGTTTTCCGGGGCTAATTCGCCCCGGCCTTATTGAAGGGCCAATGAAACCAATGGAGTACAGCCACCTAGGAGTTGTTTTCCGGGGCTAATTCGCCCCGGCCTTATTGAAGGATTCCAACCATGACGCCCAGCGGCTGGCTGTCCGTTTGTTTTCCGGGGCTAATTCGCCCCGGCCTTATTGAAGGTCGACCGTCTGCGCCGTGGTCGGTCGGCTGCCTGGGGTTTTCCGGGGCTAATTCGCCCCGGCCTTATTGAAGCCAGCCTGCGCCGCGAAGCTGCGACGGGCCAGGCTGCCGTTTTCCGGGGCTAATTCGCCCCGGCCTTATTGAAGCTCCGGCCTCCAGGGCACGCACCCGATAGCGCCGGTCGTTTTCCGGGGCTAATTCGCCCCGGCCTTATTGAAGCATCTCCAGCTGCTCGCCTTCCGGCTCCAGCAGTGCGCGTTTTCCGGGGCTAATTCGCCCCGGCCTTATTGAAGCCTGGCGGAGGCGGACCCGCGTGCCACCTCCGAACTGGTTTTCCGGGGCTAATTCGCCCCGGCCTTATTGAAGCGATGGATCAAAAATGAAAGTGATTGCTCAATATGTAGTTTTCCGGGGCTAATTCGCCCCGGCCTTATTGAAGCTTTTCAAGCCTTATGCAGTGTTGTTCGAAGTTACTGGTTTTCCGGGGCTAATTCGCCCCGGCCTTATTGAAGCGCGGCGCTCGATTGATGCTGCTGATTTTCCGCGCACGGTTTTCCGGGGCTAATTCGCCCCGGCCTTATTGAAGCGTCTACCCCTTCGGGGGACCAAACGCGAAGAAGGGCGTTTTCCGGGGCTAATTCGCCCCGGCCTTATTGAAGCTCGAGTACTTCCGCCTCAATCTGGATGGCGTTACCGGGTTTTCCGGGGCTAATTCGCCCCGGCCTTATTGAAGCGGCAGTCGGGGCGGGGTCATTGGCGGCGGGGGCCTGGTTTTCCGGGGCTAATTCGCCCCGGCCTTATTGAAGCAACCGCCGGGCTTCCTCGCTGCGACGACATTGCCAAGGTTTTCCGGGGCTAATTCGCCCCGGCCTTATTGAAGCATCGCCTCCAGGCTCATGCCGGCTTCGTGCGGGCAGGGTTTTCCGGGGCTAATTCGCCCCGGCCTTATTGAAGCTCGACGGTGCAGCAATGCTCCGGGCCATAAAGGTCGTTTTCCGGGGCTAATTCGCCCCGGCCTTATTGAAGCTTGGCCTTGAGGCGCGCCAGCATAGCCGCCAATTGGCGTTTTCCGGGGCTAATTCGCCCCGGCCTTATTGAAGCACGCCATCCGCGAGGAGCACGGCGTCGACGACGAGGGGGTTTTCCGGGGCTAATTCGCCCCGGCCTTATTGAAGCAAAATCTGGATGGATGCCGTGACTTTGCGCAGCCCCGTTTTCCGGGGCTAATTCGCCCCGGCCTTATTGAAGCGACATCCAGCTGGATGGCGTCAACAAGCAAATCACCGGTTTTCCGTGGCTAATTCGCCCCGGCCTTATTGAAGCCGCGCGCCACCCAGACCATGGAGCTACCCGGAGCGCGGTTTTCCGGGGCTAATTCGCCCCGGCCTTATTGAAGCGCTGCTCAGGATCGCCGGTAATAATCTGCTGCTGGATGTTTTCCGGGGCTAATTCGCCCCGGCCTTATTGAAGCGCAATCAGGGCCAGTCGCACCAGTCGCCGGTATTCGGGTTTTCCGGGGCTAATTCGCCCCGGCCTTATTGAAGCGCCATGGGCTGGACCCATTGACCGGATGGGGATTGCAGTTTTCCGGGGCTAATTCGCCCCGGCCTTATTGAAGCGCCGTGGCTCTGGTGCGGGAGTTTGGCGGGGTGCTGGAGTTTTCCGGGGCTAATTCGCCCCGGCCTTATTGAAGCATGTAGACGGTGATCGCTGCGGCCACAGAGATACGCGTTTTCCGGGGCTAATTCGCCCCGGCCTTATTGAAGCGCGATGTAGGCCTTGGCCAGATCATCGTCCACGCCATTGGTTTTCCGGGGCTAATTCGCCCCGGCCTTATTGAAGCTGGCCAGTCTTGGCAGCGGCTCATGCGCGCCCCCAGGTTTTCCGGGGCTAATTCGCCCCGGCCTTATTGAAGCGCGCGAGCAGCCGTAAGTTGACGCTGCTGGCCGTGGCGTTTTCCGGGGCTAATTCGCCCCGGCCTTATTGAAGCCTGGAGTGCCTGACCATCGGCGGCAAGTATTACGAGGTTTTCCGGGGCTAATTCGCCCCGGCCTTATTGAAGCTCCCAATATTTCTGGTAGTCCTCGGCCAGCGCGTTGTTTTCCGGGGCTAATTCGCCCCGGCCTTATTGAAGCTCAAGTAAAGCTGAAGCAGACCGCGGCAAGTGACGGTTTTCCGGGGCTAATTCGCCCCGGCCTTATTGAAGCTGCAGCCTATGCGGTCGGGATTCGCGGCGCATGGGTCGGGTTTTCCGGGGCTAATTCGCCCCGGCCTTATTGAAGCGAGTGGAAAGGCGGCGTCGGCGATGTCGAAAGCAAGGTTTTCCGGGGCTAATTCGCCCCGGCCTTATTGAAAACTGAAGAACGAAGCCGGCAGGATGCCGGCGCTACAGGGTTTTCAAGGATTGATTTTATGGCTAAGGATACGTTGATTAATTTGTCGTCCTGGCGGAAGCCGTGGCTCGGTGTTTGATTCCACTGGGTTCCAGTTTTTCCAGAATGACGGATTTTTATTTAATTAGCATCCACATAAGGCGACCTCGAAAACCCTGGATTCGCCCTTTCTGCGAAAGAGAGAATCCAGTGAAATCAACAACCTGGATTCCCGCGTTCGCGGGAATGACGGGTTTTTCGAGGCGCCCATAATTCCCCCCAACTTCGTTGAATTTGAATTTTCTGGCAGAGATGGACAAATGCAGGCGAGGCGCCTGCGCTACAAAAGCAGTATCCGCTGCACCACCGCCCCCGCCAGCATCAGCCCGAACAGGGGTGGCAGATAGGAAATCGTGCCGTTGACCGCGCGCGCCCGGCCTTGCGAGGTGGGTTCCGGGGGGCGTGGCGGGCGGCCTTCTTCGTCTGACCAGACACACAGCACTCCCTTGGCAATGCCGCGCCGGCGCAGGCGCTTGCGTACTTCGCGCGCGAGCGGGTCTACCTCGGTCTTGCTGATGTCCGAGATGCGCACCCGGCTGGCATCCAGCTTGTTGCCCGCCCCCATGCTGGCCGCCACGGGCAGGCCGCGCCGCCAGGCGGTCTCGATCAGGGCGAGCTTGCAGGAGAGGGAGTCGATGCAGTCCACCACCCAGTCGGCGTCTGCGGGCAGCAGGTCGGCGACGTTGTCCGGGGTGATGAAGTCGGTGCGTACCGTGAGTTGGCATTGCGGGTGGATGTCGCGGATGCGTTCCGCCATCACCTCCGCCTTGCCGCGGCCTACCGTGGAGAGCATGGCGGGCAGTTGGCGGTTGATGTTGGAGACGGCGACGGTGTCCATGTCCACCAGGGTGAGGCGACCTACGCCCGCGCGCGCCAGGGCTTCGGCGCACCAGGAGCCCACGCCGCCCAGGCCGGCCAGGAAGATGTGGGCCTGCGCGAGCCGTGCGATGCCGGCCTCGCCCACCAGGATCTCGCTGCGTTCGAACTGGGGTGGAACGCTCATGCGCGCCGCCCCGACTTTCGTAGGCGTCCGGTCATGGCGGGCGATTTCGGTGGATGCGGGTGCTGATCGCCCGGCGTAGCCGGGCTCCTACAGGAAGCATTCGCTATACGGCAGACCAGATGGCGCTGATCGCCCGGCATGCTCGGGCTCCTACGGGGGGGCATCAGCTTTTGACCAGGAAACTGGCGGCGATGCCGGCAAACACCGAGAAACCGAACCAGTTGTTGTGCAGGAAGGCCTTGAAGCAGAGGGTGCGGTCGCGGTCCTTGATCAGGCCGTAGTGGTAGCGCGCCACCCCTGCCGCGCCCAGCAGGCCCAGCCAGAATGGCCAGCGCAGGTGCAGTTGCCAGCCGACGATGCCCAGCAGCAGCAGGGCGCCGGCGTAGCACAGCATCACCGCCTTCACGTCGTTTGCGCCGAAGGTGATGGCGGAGGTCTTGATGCCGATCTTGAGGTCGTCTTCGCGGTCCACCATGGCGTATTCGGTGTCGTAGGCCATGGCCCAGAGCACGTTGGCCAGCACCAGCAGCCAGGCCACCGGCGGGATGAATTCGAGATGCGCGGCCCAGGCCATGGGGATGCCGAAACCGAAGGCGATGCCGAGGTAGGCCTGGGGGATGGCGAGAAAACGCTTGGTGTAGGGGTAGGTGGCGGCGAGCAGGGCGGCGGCTACCGATAGCTGGATCAGCAGCGGGTTTTTCAAGGGCAGGATCATGAGGAAGGCGGCCAGGGCCAGTACGGCGGCCAGGATGAGAGCCTCTTTTTCGCTGACGCGGCCTGCGGCCAGGGGGCGGTTTTTGGTGCGTTCCACATGCAGGTCGAAGTGGCGGTCGGCGTAGTCGTTGACGACGCAGCCGGCGGAACGCATCAGCACCACGCCCAGGGCGAACACCCATAGCACCACCCAGTCCGGCTTGCCGGCGCTGGAGAGCCATAGGCCCCACAACGTGGGCCAGGCCAGGAGCAGGATGCCGATGGGCTTGTCCAGCCGCATCAGTTTTTCGTATTCGGAGAAGCGTTCGGTGAGGGTCATGGAGTCGTCTCGGTCAAGGTCTGCGTCGCGGGTAGAAAGACCTCCGTCACCATCAGGGCGCGGCCCTTGAGAACGAAGCGCGAGCGGCGCGCCCACAGGGTTGCGGGCGCTGCGGGCAGGTGGAGCGCAGCGCGCCGGTAGAGCGGGTGGCGCCGGTCCAGCAGGCGGAATTCGAGTGGATGGCGGCGGATGCGCGGGTCCGCGAACAGGGCCGCGCCGAGGGGGCGGTGCCCCAGGCCGGAGAGGCCGACCCAGGGGCCGCGCAGACCGCCGCACGGGATCACGCTATGGGCGAACACCAGCGGGGTGTCGCCGCATAAAAGCAGCACCTCGCGCACCATGGCGAGCCGGCCCGGGTGCAGGTCGAGAGGGCGGAGTTCATCGTGCATGGGCTGTTCGAGTCGCTGCGACAGGCGTTGCACGCGGAAGCTCGGGCAGGCCAGCGTGAGGCGGCGGGTGAGGGAGCCGTGGTCGGTGAGCCAGGGGCGCCATGCGCCCGCTGTCCATGCCGATTGCCGCCATTTGCTGTCCATGCTGGTCCCGTGCACCGAAAGAGGCCGAATTATGCCCGCAGGTAGTCCAGTCCATTGGGCAGCCAGCGCGCGAGGTGGCGGGTGAGGGCTTCGGGATGCTGGTCCAGCAGTTCCGATGCCGCGTCCCGCGCCGCTTCCAGCAGATCCTGATCCGTCTCCAGGTCGGCGAAGCGCAGCATGGGCACGCCGCTCTGGCGCGCGCCCAGAAACTCGCCGGGGCCGCGCAGGCGCAGGTCTTCCCGTGCGATGGCGAAGCCGTCGGCGTTGGCCTTGATGATCTGGAGCCGCTTGCGGGCGGTCTCGGACAGCGGCTGGCCGTAGAGCAGCAGGCAGGTGGAGGCGCGCGCGCCCCGGCCCACCCGTCCGCGCAGTTGGTGCAGTTGGGCGAGGCCGTAGCGTTCGGCGTGTTCGATCACCATGAGGGCGGCGTTGGGCACGTCCACCCCCACTTCAATCACCGTGGTGGCCACCAGCAGGTGCAGTTCGCCCGCCTTGAAGGCGGCCATGACGGCGGCCTTGGCATCCGCCTTCATGCGTCCGTGGATCAGGCCGATGCGCAGGTCCGGCAGGGCTTCGACCAGCTCCGCATGGCTTTCCTCGGCGGCCTTGAGTTGCAGCTTTTCGGACTCTTCCACCAGGGGGCAGACCCAGTAGGCCTGGGCGCCGCTGCGGCAGTAGTCGTGCAGGCGGGCGACGACTTCGTCGCGCCGGGTGAGGGACATGACCTTGGTGGCCACGGGGGTGCGCCCCGGCGGCAACTGGTCGATGACCGAGACGTCGAGGTCCGCGTAGTAGCTCATGGCCAGGCTGCGCGGGATGGGGGTGGCGGACATCATGAGGAGGTGGGGCGTCATGCTCCCCTCCCCCCCCGGGGGAGGGGTTGGGGGTGAGGGAGCAACGGTGACATGCCGCCAGAGGTCTTCCAGCACCGCCTCCGTCTCTTGTAGTACTTGGTTGTTCCAGTACCGCAGGACATGAATCCCTTTCTGCTTCAGATAACGATCACGCTCGGAGTCCTGCTGTATCTGCTCAGCGTGTTGGCCGCCATCCAGTTCCACCGCCAGCTTTTTCTCGTGGCAGTAGAAATCGAGGAAATACGGCCCTATGGGTTTCTGGCGCTGGAATTTGCAGTCGGCCAGGCGTCTATCCCGCAGCAGGCTCCACATCAGGTGTTCGGCGTCGGTCTGGGTTTTTCTCAGGTCGCGGGCGAAGGCCAGGGTTCCTTCTGGGAGCGGGAGGTAGCGTTGCGGGGGGGGAGGCGTTGCTCCCTCACCCCCGGCCCCTCCCCCGGAGGGGGAGGGGAGAGAGCCTTTGTCCCGTAGCGCCAGGCGCTGGCCTACGCCGAAGCGGTGTTGTTCATCCACCACCACCAGGGCCAGATTGGGGAAGGCGACGCCGGCCTGGAACAGGGCGTGGGTGCCCACCGCCACCTGCACTTCTCCGGCGGCAATGGCGTCGATGGCGCGTTGCTTGGCCTTGCCCTTGAGCGCCCCCGCCAGCCAGGCGACGCGGATACCCAGCGGCGTGAGCCATTCGTCGAACTTGAAATAGAGCTGCTCCGCCAGGAGTTCCGTGGGGGCCATGACGGCGGCCTGAGCGCCTGCCGCCAGGGCGGGCAGCACGGACAGGACCGCCACCAGGGTCTTGCCGCTGCCCACATCGCCTTGCAACAGGCGGTGCATGGGGTGGGGCGCGGCCAGGTCTTTGCGAATCTCGCTCAGGGTGCGGCGCTGGGCGGCGGTGAGGGGGAAGGGCAGGGCGGCCAGGAGGCGTTCTCCCAGGCCGCCGTCATCCGCCAGTCGGGGGGCGGAGAGAACTTGGGATTCGCGCGCGCGCAGGCGCAGGGCGAGTTGTTGCGCCAGGAGTTCGTCGAACTTGAGCCGCTGCCAGGCGGGGTGGGCGCGGGATTCCAGGGCGGCCATGGCGTCCTCCGGCTCGGGCCGGTGCAGGCGTTCCAGGGCGGTGCGAAAGGGCGGGAGTTGATGGCGCTGGAGCAGGGTCTCGGGCAGGGTTTCAGCCAGATCGGCCTCGTTCAGTGCGCCTGCCACGGCGCGCCCGATGGCGTATTGGCTGAGCCCCGCCACGGCAGGGTAGACCGGGGTGAGGCGGTCAGGCAGGGGGGTGTCGGGGCGCACCACCCGCACCTTGGGGTGGACCATCTCGGCCCCGAAAAAGCCGGGGCGGATTTCCCCGAACAAACGCACCCTCGCGCCGGGTTTCAGTTGCGCCTGTTGGCTGGGGTAGAAGTGGAGCAGGCGGAAGTGGAGGGTGGCGCCGCTGCCTTCTTCCACCTGCACCACCATTTGTGGCCGCGGACGGCGCTGGACTTCGGCATGAGTGATGACGCCTTCCACTTGGACCATCTCCCCCAGGCGGGCGTCGTGCAGGGGGGTGAGGCGGGTTTCGTCTTCGTAGCGCAGGGGCAGGTGCAGGATCAGTTCCGCCGGGGTCTTGTAGCCCAGGCGGCGGGCGATGTCCTGCGCGTCGGCCATGGGCGACGGATCAGCCCAGCACCATCACGGCGTCGGCTTCCACCAAACCGCCGCGCGGGAGTTCCTTGACGCCCACCGCAGCACGGGCCGGGTAGGGCTGGGTGAAGTACTGCGCCATGATTTCGTTGACCTTGGCGAAGTGGGTCAAGTCGGTGAGGAAGACGTTGAGTTTGACCACGTCCGCCAGGCTGCCTCCGGCGGCGGCGGCCACGGCCTTGAGGTTGCTGAAGACGCGGTGGATCTGGGCCTCGATGCCTTCCACCATCTGCATGCTGGCGGGGTCCAGGCCGATCTGGCCGGACAGGTACACGGTGTCGCCCGCCTTGACGGCCTGGGAGTACGTGCCGATGGCGGCGGGGGCGTCGGGGGTGACGATGATGGTCTTGCTCATGAGTGCTCCAGAATGGGGAAACGGGCGAAGGCTAGCAAGAAACGCAGAGAAAGCGCAGACATGAAAAAAGGGGGCCGAAGCCCCCTTTTAAGCGCGCAGGGTGGTTAGCCCTTGGCGGTGAAGTTGTAGCTTTCCGGCAGCGCCAGGGTGTCGGCCCAGACGTTCTTGGCCCACGATTCCATGTAGGCGCCTTCCAGTTCGGACTCTTCCTTGGACACACCGTTGGCGTTCTTCGGGGGGACCAGAGACTGCTTGGCTTCATCCCAGCGGAACACGGTGGCGACGTGGAAGGCGGTGCCCATGCCGGTGCCGGAGTAGCAGGTGTTGGTCACCACGGGCGCCGGGTCAGGCGTGCGGCCATTGAAGATTTCGGACATGGCGTAGGCGCACATCTTGCCGGTGTTGTTGGCCACGGAGCCGGACTTCGGGAAGTTGGTCAGCGCAGAGTCGCCCAGGATGTGGACGTTCTTGACGACCTTGGACTCGAAGGTGCGGTAGTCGATGGTGCACCACTTGCCGCCGCTGCCGTCACGCACACCGGCCATGCCGCAGATCTCGGCGGCGCGCATCGGGGGCACCACGTTGATCACATCGCCCTTGACGTCGTCGAACTCGGTGCTGACGACCATCTTCTTGGCGTCCACAGCCTTGGGCTGGTTGTTGGGACGGTAGTCGATCATGGAGTTGTCGGTCTTGTAGCCGAAGTGCTTCTTCCAGGCGGCTTCGAACAGGCCCTTCTTGGAGGCTACGTCGGGGTTGCCGTCGAGGATGATGATCTTGGACTTGGGCTTGGCCTTCTTGAGGTAGCTGCCGACCATGCAGGCGCGCTCGTAGGGGCCGGGGGGGCAGCGGTACGGGGCCATGGGCACGGACATGACGAAGGCGCCGCCGTCAGGCATGGCTTCCAGTTGCGCGCGCAGGGCGCCGGTCTGGTCGCGTCCGGCCTTCCAGGCGTGCTTGATGGTCTTCTGCGCTTCGGCGTCATAACCCTTGACGGCGTCGAACAGCAGTTCCACGCCGCCGGCCAGCACCAGCTTGTCGTAGGCGATGGTCTTGCCGCCGGCGGTGGTGACGGTCTGCTTGGCGCTGTCGATGGCGGTGACCTTGTCCTTGACCCAGGTGTCCACCAGCTTCTGGATGTGCACGTAGGGCAGTTCGATGTCGGCCATCTGGTTGATGCCGGCCAGCACGGTGTTGGAGAAGGGGCAGGAGGTGAAGTGGTCGTTGGGTTCGATCACGGTCACATTCGCCTTGGGGTACCAGGCCTTCAGGTACTTGGCGAAGGTGGAACCGCCGAAACCGGCGCCGACGACGACGACATTGGGGGAGGCATTGCCGGAGGCATAGGTGGCGCAACCGGCCAGTCCGCTCACGGCGACCGCACCCGCAGCGCCGGCGGAGACTTTCAGGAATTCGCGACGATCAATAGTCATGTTATGGGCTCCTCGTGATTACTTGATGGCCGCAAAGTACTTGGCCATGGCCGCGTACTCGGTTTCGTTGTAGCCGTTGGCGTGCTTGCCCATGACGGTGGCGCCGGGACGGGTGCCGTCGCGGAAGGCCTTCATCTGCTCGACAAAATATTTCTGGTCCATGCCAGCCAGGCTGGGGATGGCGCCGCGGCTCTTGCCTTCGGGACCATGACAGTAGGAACAGTTGGCGGCCATGAAACGGGCGCGGGGGTCGGCGTGGGCCGTAGCAACGGCGCCAGCCATACCCGCGAGCAGCAGGGCGACAGCAAGGGATTTCTTCATATGCTCCTCCAAGAAAGAAAAAGACGGCGAACCGTCGGCTTGAAACAGGGATCTGTAACCGGGCCAGCTTGATTTTGGTCAAGGGCTGGTAAGGCCTGCGGATAGTGGCATGGGCGTTTTTTACCAGTCAACAAGCGAACTCTAATATTGGCGCGGTTTCTAGCTAATTTTTTGCTCCCAAGGCCAGTGCCCGCTGGGTTCGCATTTTCAGGTCGCTCCCCGCCTCGGTTTCCGTCCGCTCCAGCCATCCGTTCAACTGGGATTGCGCCAGGTCGGCCAGGGCGCTGATCCAGAGGGGGCGCTCGTTCAGGGCCGGGATGTGGCGGTATTCGCCGCCCCCTGCGCTCAGGAACGTCGCCTTGCCTTCCATGCCGATCTCTTCCAGGGTTTCCAGGCAGTCGGCGACGAAACCGGGGCACACCACATCGA
This sequence comes from Betaproteobacteria bacterium, assembly GCA_016219425.1. Taxonomy (GTDB): domain Bacteria; phylum Pseudomonadota; class Gammaproteobacteria; order Burkholderiales; family Thiobacillaceae; genus PFJX01. Next base: position 137,860 of record JACRNB010000002.1, read on the forward strand.
CTCGCCGAGTCTTCTGGCGTCCCAGTTCTTCCAGGGTCTTGTCGGTGTAGGGCGAGAGCCATTCCGCTGCGCCGAAGCGGGACTGGAAGGTGATGCGGTAGTGCTCTTCTTTCAGGTTCAGCGCTTCCGCCAGCAGGCGGCCCGTCTTGCGGCATTCGCAATGGTAGGGGTCGCCCAGGTCCAGGGTGCGGCGCGGGACGCCGTGGAAGCTCATCACCAGTATTTCGGGACGGCCATGTTCGGCCCAGTACACCTCGATGCTCTGGCGCAGGGCGGCGATGTAGCCGGGGTGGTCGTGGAAGTGGCGCAGTGTGCGCACGTCCGGCGGCGTGCGGGTCTTGAGCAGGGCCTGCCAGACCGCGTCCAGGGCGGAGCCGGAACTGCTGGCGGCGTATTGGGGGTAGAGGGGCAGCACCAACAGGCGGTCAACGCCTTGCGCTTTCATGGACTGAATCCGGCTGGCTACCGAGGGCTGGCCGTAGCGCATGGCCCAGTCCACCACTACGGTTTCTGGCAGGCGACGCGCCAGTTCTTCTCCCAGCAGTTGAGCCTGGCGCTGGGTGTGGTGCATGAGGGGAGAGCCTTCGGGACGCCAGATGCTGGCGTACTTTTCCGCCGATTTCTTCGGGCGGGTGACCAGGATGATGCCGTGCAGGATGAGCCACCAGATCGGGCGGGGGATCTCCACCACCCGGCGGTCCCACAGGAATTCCCGCAGGTACGGACGCACGGCCTGGGCGGTGGGGGCGGCAGGGGTGCCCAGGTTGATGAGCAGGATGCCGGTACGCGCGTCCTGCTTGTGGCTGAAGGGGGGTTCGGGGAGGTAGTGGGGCATTTCGGATTTCGGATGTCGGATTTCGGATGTCGGATGTCGGATGTCGGATTTCGGATTTCGGATTTCGGATTTCGGATTTCGGGGGACGCGGCGCAGCCGCACATATCCGAAATCCGAAATCCGAAATCCGAAATCGCCTCAGTGATAGGAGAGCGCGTTGGAGAGCAGGCGCGCGGTGATGTCAACGATGGGAATGACGCGCTCATAGGCCATGCGGGTGGGGCCGATTACGCCGAGGGTGCCGACCACTTCGCCGTTCGCTTCGTAGGGGGCGGCGATGACGCTGCATTCGTCCAGGGGGGCGACGCCGGATTCCGCGCCGATGAAGATCTGCACGCCGTTGGCGGCGTGGCCCACGTCCATGAGTTGCAGCAGTTCCGTCTTCTGTTCGAACAGGCCGAACAGTTCCCGCAGCCGGGCCATATTGGAGAGCAGGTCGGAGGCGCCCAGCAGATTGCGCTCGCCGGAGAGGACGTAGGCCTTGTCGCCGCTGAAGGCGTCGGCGCCGGTGGCGACCACCAGTTCCATGAGAGAGCTGATGTCGGTCTTCAGTTCGGATAATTCCTGGGCCAGACGAGGTTGCACCTGCTCGAAGGAAAGGCCGGCAAAGTGCTGGTTGAAATAGTTGGCGGCGCGGACCAGTTGGCTGGGGTCATAGGCCCGATCCGTGACGATGACCCGGTTTTGCACCTCACCGTCGGCGGTGACCATGATGAGCAGGATGCGCTTGTCCGACAGGGTGAGGAATTCGATCTGGCGTATCCCCAGGCTGCGGCGTTTGGGAGTGAGCACCACGCCGGCGTAGGCGGTGAGTTCAGCCAGCAGGTGGGAGGCGGTGGCGACCAGACGTTGCGGGTCATCCGGGGCCAGGGTGGACTCCATCTGGCGCATCTCGCCCTGGGCCAGGGGTTTCACCGTGAGCAGGCTATCCACGAACAGACGGTAGCCGCGCGGGGTGGGGATGCGTCCGGCGGAGGTGTGGGGGCTGGTGATGAAGCCGCCTTCCTCCAGGTCCGACATGATGTTGCGGATGGAGGCGGGGGAGAGATTGAGCCCCGTGTGCTTGGACAGTGTGCGCGAGCCCACGGGCTGGCCGTCCTCGATATAGCGTTCGACGAGGAACTTGAGCAGGATGCGCGCGCGGTCGTTGAGCATGGTGGTCAGGCTTCTACAGGAGTACCGCGGATTACGGGAGAAATCACGGCGGCCTGTCGGGAAATGGGCGCCGGGAACCGGCGGCTATAATTTCACGCCATGAAAGCAGATTTCAAGACCATTGCCCTGGTGGGCAAATACAACAACAGCCCGGCCAGTTCCGGGGTGCTCACCCGCCTTGCGGAATTTCTCCAGAAACGCGGCCATTCCGTGCTCCTTTCGGCGCACACCGCTGACACCTGTTCCATCCAGGATTTTCGTGTTTCCACCCTGAACGAGATCGGTCGGGTGGCGGATCTGGCCATCGTGCTGGGCGGGGATGGCACCTTGCTGCATGTGGCCCGCACCCTGGTGGACCATCAGGTGCCCATGATCGGCATCAACCAGGGGCGGCTGGGTTTTCTCGCGGATGTTTCCATCGACACCATGTTCTCCACCCTGCAGGAGATGCTGGACGGGAAGTACACGGCGGAAGACCGCGTCATGATCGAATCCAGCGTGGAGCGGAGCGATGACATCCTGATCGCCGCCTACGCCTTCAATGACGTGGTGGTGAGCAAGAGCACCATGGGCCGGCTGATCGAGTTCGAGGTCTACATCGACAACCAGTTCGTCTACAGCCAGCGCGCCGATGGCCTGGTGGTGGCGTCCCCCACCGGCTCCACCGCCTATGCCATGTCCGCCGGCGGCCCCATCCTCCATCCCACCCTGGAGGCCTTTGTCATGGTGCCGATCTGTCCCCACACGCTTTCCGCCCGCCCCATCGCGGTCAACAGCCACGCCGAGATCGAGATCAACCTGATCCACGCCATGGATGCGCGGGTCCACTTTGACGGTCAGCGTCACGCCGACCTGCAGGTGGGAGACCGGGTCATCGTGCGGCGCGGCAAAAACCCCGTGCGCCTGCTCCACCCGGAAGGTCACAACTACTACGACACCCTGCGCCAGAAGCTGCACTGGGGCGAAAAGCTCTAGCCATGCTGTTATCTCTTGCCCTGACCGACTTCGTTCTGGTGGAGCGCCTGGAACTGAACCTGCTCCCCGGCTTTGGCGTGCTCACCGGCGAGACCGGCGCCGGCAAGTCCATCCTGCTGGATGCCATTGCCCTGGTGCTGGGGGAACGGGCCGAGGCGGGAGTGGTGCGGGAAGGCGCCAGCCGCGCCGAGATCGCCGCCGAGTTTGATATCCCCGGCGGATTGCGCGGCTGGCTGGAAGAAAACGATCTGGCCGGGGAGGACGATGTTCTGCTCCTGCGCCGGGTGGTGGAGGCCACGGGGCGTTCCCGCGCCTTCATCAATGGCCGTTCCGCCACCGCCCAGCAACTCAAGGAAGCGGGCGCGTTCCTGGTGGATATCCACGGCCAGCATGCGCATTACTCCCTGCTCAAGGCCGCCGAACAACGTCGTCTGCTGGACGAATACGCCGGCAGCCAGCCCGAGGTCCAGGCTACCGCCGAGGCCTTCCGCACCTGGCGCACTGCCGCCGAACGCCGGCGTCTGGCCGCGAGCCATGCCGGCGAGGCGGAGGCGGAGCGGGAACGCCTGGAGTGGACCGTGCGTGAACTGACCGCCCTGGAATTCACCGTGGAGGGCTGGCAGTCCATCCAGGACGAGCATCGACGTCTGGCTCATGCCGCCGAACTGATCCAGGGCGCCCAGGCCGTGGCCGGGCTGCTGGAAGGGGAGGAGGAGGGCGCACTGGCGCGCCTGCGCCTCGCCCGCGGCAATCTGGCGGATCTGGCGGAGATCGACCCCGCCTTGAGCGAACGCCTGGACACCTTGCAAGGGGCCATCGACGGCCTGCATGACACGGCGCGGGAGCTGACCCGCTATGCCGAGCGCATGGAGCTGGATGACGCCCGGCTGGCGGAACTGGAGGCGCGTATCGCCGCCATTCAGGCGGCTGCCCGCAAATTCCGTCTGCGCCCGGAGGAGATTCCCGAGCATCTGGCCCAGGCCCGCGCACAGCGGGAAGAACTGGGTGCGAGCGCGGACCTGGAGGCCCTGGCCCGGGCGGAGGCGGAGGCGGAGGCCTCCTGGCGTCAACGGGCCGAGGCGCTCTCCTGCAAGCGCAAGGCGGCGGCCAGCCGACTGGAGCAGGCCGCCACCGACGCCATGCAGCAACTGGCCATGAAGGGCGGTTGTTTCGGCATCGCCTTGCTCCCTTGCGATGCGGCGGCCCACGGACAGGAGGAGGTGGAGTTCCAGGTCTTGCCCCATGCCGGCCAGGGGCTGAAACCGCTTGCAAAAACGGCTTCCGGCGGCGAGTTGTCGCGCATTGGCCTGGTCTTGCAGACCGTGCTGTCCGGCGTCAGCGGCGCGCCCACCCTGATCTTCGACGAGGTCGATGCCGGCATCGGCGGCGGTGTGGCGGAGATTGTCGGGCGGCTGCTATCCGACCTGGGGTCAAGCCGCCAGGTGTTGTGCGTCACCCATCTGCCCCAGGTGGCGGCGTGCGCCGCCTGGCACTGTCAGGTGAGCAAGGAAACCGTGGCCGGAAGCGCCCGCTCCCGGGTGGAAGCGCTCGATGCCGCGGCGCGGGTGGGAGAGATCGCGCGCATGCTGGGGGGCGTCAGGATCACCGAGGCGACGCGCCAGCACGCGGCGGAGATGCTGGGGACGCCTACGCCTCGGTAGGAGCCCGGCTGTGCCGGGCGATCAGGATTGCTGAACAGCCTCGCCCGGCACAGCCGGGCTCTTACGAGGGGGGTGGCTCCGCGGTCTTGCCGCCGTGTCCGGGACAGCCCTCCCGGGTGCATTCCACATAAAGCGTGAGGGCGTGTTCCGCCAGCTTGAAACCGCGTTCTGCGGCAATGGCGTTCTGGCGGCGTTCGATCTCTTCGTCGTAGAACTCTTCCACCTTGCCGCAGTGGATGCACAACAGGTGGTCGTGATGGCGTCCCTGGTTGAGCTCGTACACCGACTTGTCGTTGTCGAAGTGCTGCCGCACCAGGAGTCCCGCCTGTTCAAACTGGGTCAGCACCCGGTAGACCGTGGCCAGACCCACATCCAGCCCTTCCGCCACCAGCATGCGGTACACATCGTCGGCGGTGAGGTGGCGCCGTTCCGATTTCTCGAACAGCGCCAGGATCTTCATGCGCGGGCCGGTGACTTTGAGGCCTATGGTGCGGAGTTGCTGGGAGCTTGCCATGCGGATGTCGAGGGGGTGGGGATGCGCGCTATCATAGCGCGGCTTCCAATCCCGTCCCGACCCTCCTGCGCGTATGCGATCCCTACTTCTCCTTCCTTTTGTCGCCAGTCTCGTGGCCTGCGGTTCCTGGTCCAACCCCATTGAGCGAATCACCCCCCACAAGATGGACATTTCTCAGGGCAATGTTTTGACCTCTGAGATGCTGGCGAAATTGAAGCCCGGCATGACGCCCGGCCAGGTGAAATACCTCTTGGGCACCCCCCTGCTGGTGGACCCTTTCCACGCCCATCGCTGGGACTATGTGTACCGCTACAGCAAGGCCGGAAAGCTGGTGGAAAGCCGTCGCGTCACTGTGGTGTTCGAGAACGACAAGCTCAAGGGGATTGAAGGGGACATCGTCCCGACCCCCGTAGAGGCCGCCAAGCCTGAACCCGCCAAGGCCGATGCTCCGGTGCAGCCCGTCAGCGCCGAGGCGGAGAAAAAATGATCAAGGTTGTCATTGCCGGCGCATCCGGGCGCATGGGGCGAGCCTTGCTGGAAGCCGCCCAGAGCGCCCCGGATTTCCAGGTCCACGGAGCTCTGGAGCGTTCCGGCAGTCCTTTTCTGGGTCAGGACGCGGGCAGTCTGATCGGCGCGAGCCTGAATCTGCCGATTACGGATGACGTGGCTGCCGCCCTTCAGGGGGCGGATGTGCTGATCGACTTCACCCGTCCCGAGGCCACCCTGCATCACCTGTCCCTGTGCCGCGAGGCCGAAGTGGCCCTGGTAATCGGCACCACCGGCTTCGACGCCGCCGGCAAGGCGGCCATTGCCGAGGCCGGCGACGAGATCTCCGTGGTATTCGCCCCCAACATGAGCGTAGGGGTGAACCTGTCACTGCGCCTGCTGGACATGGCGGCGCGGGTGCTGAACGAGGGTTTCGATGTCGAGATCGTGGAGGCGCATCACCGCCACAAGATTGACGCCCCTTCCGGCACCGCCCTGCGCATGGGCGAGGTCGTGGCCGCCGCTCTGGGGCGCGACCTCAAGACCTGCGCCGTCTATGGCCGTGAAGGCGTGACCGGCGAGCGCGACCCTGGCCAGATCGGTTTCGCCACTGTGCGCGGCGGCGATGTGGTGGGGGATCACACGGTCATGTTCCTGGGCACGGGCGAGCGCGTGGAGATCACGCACAAGGCATCCAGTCGCATGACCTTCGCCCTGGGCGCCCTGCGCGCCGCGCGTTATCTGACGGGCAAGACCTACGGGCTGTACGACATGCAGGATGTGCTGGGCCTGAAGTGACGCCCCGGCGGGGTTGAAACCTTCCCCGCCGCCCCCAGTTTCTCCCCCGCTTTCCACTAGGGAGAAATCGCATGACCGAGACCGTGACCAAAGAAACCCTGGGCTTCCAGGCCGAGGTGAAGCAACTGCTTCAGCTCATGATCCATTCGCTGTACAGCCACAAGGAGATCTTCCTGCGTGAGCTGATCTCCAACGCCTCCGACGCCGCCGACAAGCTGCGTTTCGAGGCCCTGTCGGACCCCGCCCTGTTTGAAACCGACCCGGAACTGAAGATTCGGGTGAGCCTGGACAAAGAGGCCAAGACCATCACCATCCGTGACAACGGCATTGGCATGAACCGCCAGGAGGTGATCGAGCACATCGGCACCATCGCCAAATCCGGCACCAAGGAATTTTTCGGCAAACTCAGCGGCGACCAGCAGAAGGACGCCCAACTCATCGGCCAGTTCGGCGTCGGTTTCTATTCCAGTTTCATCGTTGCCGAGCGCGTCACCCTCACCACCCGCCGCGCTGGCCTGACCCAGGAACATGGCGTGCGCTGGGAGTCGGAAGGGGCGGGCGAGTACAGCCTGGAAACCGTGGAAAAGGCGGAGCGGGGCACCGAGATCGTGCTGCACCTGAAGGCGGATGAAGACGAGTTCCTCAACGACTGGCGCGTCAAGAGCGTGATCCGCGAGTACTCCGACCACATCGCCATTCCCGTGGAGTTCGTGGATGAGAAGGGCGAGTCGGAGCCGGTGAATCGCGCCAACGCCCTGTGGGCGCGCGCCAAGAACGACATCACCGAGGACGAGTACAAGGCCTTCTACAAGCACGTCGGCCACGACTACGAAGACCCCATGGCCTGGACCCATGTGAAGGTGGAAGGCCGCCAGGACTACACCGCGCTGCTCTACGTCCCCGCCCATGCCCCGTTCGACCTGTGGGACCGTGACGCCAAGACCGGCGTGAAGCTGTATGTGAAGCGCGTGTTCATCATGGAAGACGCGAAGAAGCTGATGCCGGGCTACCTGCGCTTCATCCGCGGCGTGATCGACGCCGCCGACCTGCCGCTCAACGTCTCGCGCGAGATCCTGCAAGAGACGCGCGACATGGAGATGATTCGTAACGGCTGCGTGAAGAAGACCCTGGATCTGCTGGGCGACCTGGCCGAGAACCGCCAGGACGACTACGCCAAGGTCTGGGAGCACTTCGGCAAGGTGCTGAAGGAGGGCGTGGGCGAGGATCGCGCCAACCAGGAGCGCATCGCCCGCCTGCTGCGTTTCCGCACCACCCGCACCGACACCGAATCCGTGAGTCTGGCCGACTACCTGGCGCGCATGAAAGAGGGTCAGGACAAGATCTATTACCTCACCGCCGAGACCCTCGCCGCCGCCAAGGCCAGCCCGCATCTGGAGGTGTTCCGCAAGAAGGATGTCGAAGTCCTGCTGCTGGCTGACCGCGTGGACGAATGGGTGGTTTCCAACCTGTTCGAATTCGACGGCAAGTCGCTGGTGAGCGTGGCCAAGGGCCAGGTGGACCTGTCTGCGTTGCCGGGCGCGGAGAATCAGGCGGAAGAGACCCCCAAGACCGAGGCGGCGCAGCCGCTGCTGGAACGCATGAAGCAATCCCTGACGGCGCGCGCCAAGGACGTCCGCGTCTCCGCCCGTCTGGTCGATTCCCCCGCCTGCCTGGTGGCGGACGAGGCCGACATGAACCCCAACCTGGCGCGCATGTTGAAGTCCATGGGCCAGGAAGTGCCGGAAACCCAGCCCATCCTGGAAATCAACCTGTCGCACCCGCTGGTGCAACGGTTGGAGACGGAAGAGGGCGAGCGCTTCGACGAGATGTCCGGCCTGCTGCTGGATCAGGCCGTGCTGCTGGACGGCGGCCAACTGGCCGACCCGGCAGGCTTCGTGAAACGGGTGAACGCCCTGCTGTTCGGCTGATGCTGGGTCAGTAGCGCCGGCATCCCTGCCGGCTCTTTGGGGTGTCCAGGAAGGAGCCGGCAGGGATGCCGGCGCTACAGGCTTACCAGTTGGTTTCCCGCTCTGGCGAGGCGGAGATCTTGTGGATGGAGAGGTCGGCGCCGTTGAACTCCTCTTCGGCATCCAGACGCAGGCCCATGGCGGCCTTGATGCCGCCATAGACCACCGCGCCGCCGATCAGGGCCACGCCCACACCGGCCAGGGTGCCCACCAGTTGTGCGCCAAAGGTCACGCCGCCCATGCCGCCGAAGGCTTGCAGGCCGAAGATGCCGGCGGCGATCCCTCCCCAGGCGCCGCACAAACCGTGCAGAGGCCACACCCCCAGCACATCGTCGATCTTCCAGCGGTTCTGGGTGATGGTGAACATCACCACGAACAGCACCCCTGCCACCGCGCCGGTGACCAGTGCGCCGATGGGATGCATCAGGTCGGAACCCGCGCACACCGCCACCAGCCCCGCCAGCGGGCCGTTGTGGATGAAGCCGGGGTCGTTCTTGCCGATTACCAGCGCCGCCAGGGTGCCGCCCACCATGGCCATGAGGGAGTTCACCGCCACCAGTCCGGAGATGGCCTCCAACTTCTGCGCCGACATCACGTTGAAGCCGAACCAGCCCACCGTCAGCACCCACGCCCCCAGGGCCAGGAAGGGAATGCTGGAAGGCGGATGCGCGGAGACCATGCCATCGTTGCGGTAACGGCCTCGGCGCGCGCCCAGCAGCAGCACGGCGGGCAGCGCGATCCAGCCGCCCACGGCATGCACCACGACGGAACCGGCGAAGTCATGCAGTTCCGCGCCGAACGAGGCATTGAGCCAGGCCTGGAAGCCCATGTTCTTGTTCCATACCAACCCTTCGAAGAAGGGATAGACAAAGCCCACCAGCAGAAAGGTGGCGATGAGTTGGGGATTGAACCGGGCGCGTTCTGCGATGCCGCCGGAGACGATGGCGGGGATGGCGGCGGCGAAGGTAAGGAGGAAGAAGAACTTGACCAGGTCATAACCGTTCTTCTGCGCCAGCACGCTGGCGCCGGAATAGAAATCCACGCCGTAGGCGATGCTGTAGCCGATGAAGAAATAGGCGATGGTGGAGACCGAGAAGTCGGTGAGGATTTTTACCAGGGCGTTGACCTGGTTTTTCCGGCGAACCGTGCCCAGTTCGAGGAAGGCAAAACCGGAATGCATAGCCAGCACCATGATCGCGCCCAAGAGGACGAATAGGGTATCGGCGCCGGTGGCGAGGTTGTTCATGGGGTTCTCCTGAATTGACGTGGTGCGGAAAGCAAGTGCCGTGCCTTGTATTGGTGCGCGTAACACCTTGATTTTTCGTGGGCATGGGGTGATGCACCAAAACAAAACGCCCCGGAGCGGGGCGTTTGTGGTTTATTTGCACAACATTGGTGCGCTGTGGCGCTATTTGGTGTCCTGAGTCTCGATGCGGTCCAGTTCCGCGTCCATCTCGTTCATGGACATGGGCTTGTAGGCCTCCGGGTCTTCGCGCGGTTCCTGGGCGGCGCGGTTTTTCACCAGCCAGCCGGCGACGATGACGCCCAGTTCGTAGAGCAGCCAAAGCGGCACGGCCAGCATGATCTGGGACACCACATCGGGCGGGGTGAAGATGGCGCCGATGACAAACGCGCCGACGACGACGTAGGGGCGCGCTTCCTTGAATTTCTCGACTTCCACCATGCCCATGAGGGCCAGGCTGATCACGACGATGGGCACCTCGAAGGTGACGCCGAAGGCCAGGAACATGGTGATGGCGAAATCCAGGTAGGCGTTGATGTCGGGCATCACCGCCACGCCCTCGGGCGCGACCTTGGCCATGAAGCCGAATACCACGGGAAATACCAGGAAGTAGGCGAAGGCCATGCCGCAAGCAAACAGAAACACGCTCGCCACCACCAGAGGCAGGACGAATTTCTTTTCGTGGTGGTACAGGCCCGGCGCGATGAAGGACCAGATCTGATAAAGGATGTAGGGCAGGGCGATGAGGAAGGCCGCCATCATCGCCACCTTGACCGGCACGAAGAAGGGCGTGACCACGCCGGTGGCGATCATCTGGCCGCCATGCGGGAGTTCGGAGAGGACCGGGCGGGCAAGCAGGGAATACAGATCGTTGGCCCAGGGAAACAGGCAGACGAACACCACGATCCAGGCGATGGCGGAGCGCAGCAGGCGATCGCGCAACTCGATCAGATGGGTGATGAAGGTTTCGTGGCCGTCGATCATGGGGTCAGGCGCTCGCTTCGCGCGGGGCGGCGGGAGAGGTCTCCGCGACGCTCACGGGGGGAGGCGCAGCTTCGATGGTCTCCGCGTCGGCGGGTTGCGGCAGGGTCTCCGCCATGAGCGGGGAGCCATCGGGCGATTCGGTCGGCGTTTCCCGCAATTTCTCCCACTCCCGCAACGCCACGCCCTCGTCCGTGGCGCCCATGGCCTGCATGACCTTGCTGATGGAAGCCGTCTCCTGCTGCACAGCGCCTTCCACGCCCTGGGCCGTCTCGGAGGCGAGGATCTCGTATTTCTGGGCCGAGTCCTTCATCTCCGTCTGCATCTTGCGCAGTTCTTCCAGACGGATATCGCGGTCGATGTCCTGCTTGACCTGGGAGACGTAGCGGTTCATGCGCCCGATCCACTGGCCTGCCGTGCGCGCCACCTTGGGCAGGCGCTCCGGGCCGATGACGATCAGGGCGACGATGCCGATGACGAGAAGTTCTGTGAAGGCGATATCAAACATGGTGAGGGCGAGTAGCAGGTGGCTTGTAGTGGGGGGCTGGTAGTTGGCGGCGCGCTGATCCAGAGCCGCCCGCTACGAACTGCCGGCTACAAGTTCATCCTTGCTGCTTGTTCTTCACCTCGCCCTCGATGGTTGCGCCGTCGGTGTCATTGCGGGGCAGTTCCGTGGGTTTGTTCTTTTCCTCGGCCATGGCGTCCTTGAAGTTTTTCACCGCGCCGCCCAGGTCGCCGCCGATGTTGCGCAGCTTCTTGGTGCCGAATACCAGCAGGACGATGACCAGAACGATGACCCAATGCCAGATGCTGAAACTTCCCATTGCTCTCTCCTCAAAAAATTCACATGGGGCGGGGTTTGCCGCCGCCAAAGACGTGGACGTGCAGGTGGAAGACCTCCTGTCCCCCCCCTCTGCCGGTGTTGATGACGGTGCGGAAGCCATCCGTCAGCCCCTGCTCTTTGGCCAGGGTCGGGGCCAACATCAGGATGCGGCCCAGCAGCATCTCGTGGCGCGCATGAGCGTCCGCCAGGGAGGCGATGTGCTCCTTGGGGATGATCATGAAATGCACCGGAGCCACCGGATGGATGTCGTGAAAGGCGAGGACGTCGCTGTCCTCGTACACCTTGCGGCAGGGGATCTCGCCCGCCGCGATCTTGCAGAAGATGCAGTCGCTGCTCATGCCGACTCCTTGCGGGAATTCTTCTCTTCAATGCCGGAGAGGCCTTCGCGCCGCGCCAGCTCGGCGAGTATCTCATCCGGGTGGATGCCCTGTTGCGCCAGCAGGACCAGGGAGTGGAACCACAGGTCGGCGGTCTCGTAGACCACCTTCTCGCGCACACCGTCCTTGGCCGCCATGATGGTCTCCGCCGCCTCTTCCGCCACCTTCTTGAGGATGGCGTCCAGGCCCTTGGCGTAGAGCTTGGCCACGTAGGACGACTGCGGGTCGGCGCTTTTGCGCGCCTCCAGCGTATCGGCCAGACGGGAGAGGATGTCCTGGCTCATTTGGCGTAGATCTCGTGGGGGTCTTTCAGCACCGGCTCCGCCGCCACCCACTGACCGTCTTCAAGCTTCTGGAAGAAGCAGCTTTTGCGGCCCGTGTGGCAGGCGATGCCGCCGGTCTGCTCGATCTTCATGAGGACTACATCCTCGTCGCAATCCAGGCGGATTTCCTTGACCTTCTGCGTGTGGCCGGACTCCTCGCCCTTGTGCCACAGCTTTTTGCGCGAGCGCGACCAGTACACCGCCTCGCCGGTCTCCACGGTACGTTTCAACGCCTCGCGGTTCATCCACGCCACCATGAGGATGTCACCGCTCACCGCATCCTGGGCGATGGCGGGGACCAGGCCATCGTCGGACCAGTTCACCTTGTTGAGCCAGCTTTCATTCACAGCCGCACCTCGATGCCCTGTTCCTGCATGTGGCGTTTGGCCTGTTCCACGGTGTATTCGCCAAAGTGGAAGATGCTGGCTGCCAGCACCGCGTCGGCGCCGGCGATCTTCACGCCGTCGGCCAGGTGTTGCAGGTTGCCGACGCCGCCGCTGGCGATCACCGGGATGTCGAGCGCGTCGGAGATGGCGCGGGTGAGATTGAGGTCGAAGCCGATCTTGGCCCCGTCGCGGTCCATGCTCGTCAGCAGGATCTCGCCTGCGCCCAGGGCCTGCATCTTTTGCGCCCATTCCACCGCGTCCAGGCCGGTGGGCTTGCGTCCGCCGTGGGTGAAGATCTCCCACTTGGGGGCGGCGCCCCACACCGTCTGCTTGGCGTCGATGGCGACCACGATGCACTGGCTGCCGAAGCGGTCGGAGCAGTCCTGCACCAGTTGCGGGTTGAATACGGCGGCGGTGTTGATGGAGACCTTGTCGGCCCCGGCGTGGAGCAGACGGCGCACATCCTCCACGGCGCGCACCCCGCCGCCCACGGTGAGGGGGATGAAGACCTGGGCCGCCACGGCTTCGATGATGTGCAGGATCAGGTCGCGGTTGTCGGAGGTGGCGGTGATGTCGAGAAAGGTGAGTTCGTCCGCACCCTGCTCGTCATAGCGCCGCGCGATCTCCACCGGGTCGCCGGCGTCGCGCAGGTTGACGAAGTTGACGCCCTTGACCACGCGACCGGCGGTCACATCGAGACAGGGGATGATGCGTTTGGCCAGGCTCATACGCAGGATGCGGTGAGCAAAGCGAACCGCATCATCACTTCTGACCGCACAGTTCGTCTGCCAAAGCCTGCGCCGCAGTGAAGTCCATGGCGCCCTCGTAGATGGCGCGTCCGGTGATGGCGCCCATGATGCCTTCGTCGGCCACGGCGCACAGGCGCTTCACGTCTTCCAGATTGGTGACGCCGCCGCTGGCGATGCCCGGAATGCTGAGCGCCTGGGCCAGTTTCACGGTGGCCTCGATGTTGACGCCGGAGAGCATGCCGTCGCGCCCGATGTCGGTGTAGACCACGCCTTCCACGCCGTAATCCTCGAAGCGCTTGGCCAGGTCGATGACATCGTGGTGCGTCACCTTGGACCAGCCCTCCACCGCCACTTTGCCTTCCTTGGCGTCCAGGCCGACGATGATGTGGCCGGGGAAGGCGGTGCAGGCGTCGTGCAGGAAACCGGGGTTCTTCACCGCCGCGCTGCCGATGATGACGTAGGTGATGCCGTCATCCAGGTAGCGTTCGATGGTGTCCAGGTCGCGGATGCCGCCGCCCAGTTGCACCGGGATCTCGTCGCCCAGTTCATCGACGATGGCCTTGATCGCCGCCTCATTCACCGGCTTGCCGGCGAAGGCGCCGTTGAGGTCCACCAGATGGATGCGGCGCGCGCCGCTGGCCAGCCACTTTTCGGCCATCTCCGCCGGGTTGGCGGAAAACACCGTGGCGCTGTCCATTTCGCCTTGTTTCAGGCGTACGCAGTGGCCGTCTTTCAAATCAATTGCGGGGATGATGAGCATGGGGTGTTACCTCGAACCGTCCCAGGTGATGAAATTTTTCAGCAGTTGCAGTCCCGCCTCGGCGCTTTTCTCCGGGTGGAACTGGCATGCAAACAGGTTGTCGCGCGCCACCGCGCTGGTGAAGGCGAACGGGTAGTCGGTCTGGCCCGCCGTCACCGCCGCCTCGGCAGGGTCGCAGTAATAGCTGTGTACGAAGTAGAAGCGCGCGCCGTCGTCGATGCCGCGCCAGAGCGGGTGGGGCTGGGTCTGGCGCACGTTGTTCCAGCCCATGTGCGGCACCTTCAGTTTCGCGCCTGTCGGGTCGCGCATTTGGGCGGCGGGAAAGCGGCGCACCTCGCCGGGCATCAGCCCCAGGCAGGGGGTATTGCCCTCTTCGGAATGGCGAAACAGAACCTGGAGCCCCATGCAGATGCCCAGAAAGGGCTTGTTCAGAGCGGCCTCGCGGATCACCTCGGTGAGGCCGTGGGCGGCGATCTCCTTCATGCAGTCCGGCGCCGCGCCCTGACCGGGGAAGACCACGCGATCCGCCCCGGCGATGGCCTGGGCGTCGTCCGTCACCAAAACCGTTGCGTCAGGCGCGACATGCTCCAGCGCCTTGGCGACGGAATGCAGGTTCCCCATGCCGTAGTCCACCACGGCAATCCGTTGCGTCATTACAGGGAGCCCTTGGTGGAAGGCGTCACATCGCCCATGCGCGCGTCCGCTTCCAGCGCCATGCGCAGGGCGCGGCCAAAGGCCTTGAACACGGTCTCGGCCTGATGGTGGGCGTTGACCCCGCGCAGGTTGTCGATGTGCAGCGTCACCCCGGCGTGGTTGACGAAGCCCTGGAAGAACTCGGAGAACAGGTCCACGTCGAACTCGCCGATGCGGGCGCGGGTGAAGGCGACATGGAACTCCAGGCCGGGCCGGCCCGAGAGGTCGATCACCACGCGCGACAGGGCCTCGTCCAGCGGTACATAGGCGTGGCCGTAACGGCGAATGCCCTTCTTGTCGCCCACGGCCTGCGCGAAGGCCTGGCCCAGGGTGATGCCGATGTCTTCAGCGGTGTGGTGCGCGTCGATGTGGAGATCGCCCTTGGCCTCAATCTCGATATCGACGAGACCGTGGCGCGCCACCTGGTCCAGCATGTGTTCGAGAAAGGGCAACCCGGTATCGAGGCGGCAGCGGCCCGTGCCGTCCAGGTTGAGGACGACGCGAATCTGGGTTTCCAGGGTGTTACGGGAGACTTCGGTTTGCCGCATGGATGGACCGTGTAGTGCAGGCGCTGGTAGGCGTTATGGGGCGTTGGCGGACGGGAAAATCGGGGGGCATGATAGCATCCTGCCCGCTTCCGCCAGCGTCTGTTTCCAGTCTGTTTCAGACATTTCCTCCCTCGGACCCCCTTCCGCAAAGTTGCCTCGCCATCCTGCCATGAGCCGATTCTGGAGCCCCGTCGTCACTGCTCTCACCCCTTACGTTCCGGGCGAGCAACCCAAACTGCCTGACCTCATCAAGCTCAACACCAACGAGAACCCCTACCCGCCGTCCCCGCGCGTGCTGGAGGCATTGCGCGGCGAGGTGGGCGACGCCCTGCGCCTCTACCCCGACCCCAATGCCGACCGCCTCAAGGCCGCCATTGCCGCCCAGCACGGCCTGCTTCCGAGCCAGGTGTTCGTCGGCAACGGTTCCGACGAGGTGCTGGGTCATGCCTTCCTGGGCCTGCTCAAGCACGACGCGCCGCTGTTGTTCCCGGATATCAGCTACAGCTTCTATCCCGTCTACTGCGGCTTGTATGGCATTGAGGGCCGTACTGTGGCGCTGGACGACGCCTTTGCGATCCAGGTGGACGATTACCTCAACGCCCCCGCCTGCGGCGGCATCATCTTCCCCAACCCCAACGCCCCCACCGGGCGGCTCCTGGCATTGGAGGAGATCGAACGCCTGCTGGCCGGACGCCCGGACGCGCCGGTGGTGGTGGATGAGGCCTACATCGACTTTGGCGGGAAAAGCGCCATCTCCCTCGTCAACGATCACCCCAACCTGCTGGTGGTGCAGACCCTGTCCAAGTCCCGCTCTCTGGCGGGCCTGCGGGTGGGATTTGCGGTGGGCCATGCGGACCTGATCGAGGCCCTGGAGCGGGTCAAGAACAGCTTCAACTCCTATCCGCTCGACCGCCTCGCCCTGGCCGGCGCGGTGGCCGCCATCGAAGACACGGGGCACTTCGAGCGCACCCGCCGCGCCGTCATCGCCAGCCGCGAGCAGTTGAGCGCCGATCTGGCCGGGCTGGGGTTTGAGGTCATTCCCTCCAGCGCCAATTTCGTTTTCGCGCGCCATCCCGACCGGGACGCGGGCGAATTGGCCGTTGCCCTGCGCACGCGCAGCATCATCGTGCGCCACTTCCGCCAGCCTCGTATCGAGCAGTACCTGCGCATCACCATCGGCACGGATGCGCAATGCGCCGCCCTGGCGGGGGCGCTACGGGAGATCCTGGCGTAACCCCGTAGGAGCCCGGCTGTGCCGGGCGATGCGCGGGTCACAGGGGCGCAGCGGGATCGCCCGGCACAGCCGGGCTCCTACGGGGGCGGGGTACGGGTTGGCGTTCACTCTTCCCGCAACTGCATGCGCCACAGGCTGGCATAACGCCCGTCCTGCGCCAGCAGCGATTCATGGTTGCCGCGTTCGGCAATGCGGCCTTCCTCCAGCACCAATATCTCGTCCGCATCCACCACGGTGGAAAGCCGGTGGGCGATGACCAGGGTGCTGCGGTTTTCCGAGATGCGCGCCAGTTCCGCCTGGATGGCTTGTTCCGTGGCGGAATCCAGGGACGAGGTGGCCTCGTCGAATACCAGGATGGGCGGGTTCTTCAACACGGCGCGGGCGATGGCGACGCGCTGTTTTTCGCCGCCGGAGAGTTTCAGTCCGCGTTCTCCCACCATGGATTCCACCCCGTCCGGCAGGCTGGCGATGAAGGCGTCCAGGTGGGCGGCGCGAGCGGCTTCGAGCACTTCTTCGCGGCTGGCGTCGGGGCGGCCATAGGCGAGGTTGTGGTACAGGGTGTCGTTGAATAGCACGGTGTCCTGGGGAACCATGCCGATGGCGCGGCGCAGGCTGGTTTGCGTCACCCGGCGGATGTCCTGGCCGTCGATGCGGATGCCGCCGCCGGCGACGTCATAAAAGCGGAACAGCAGGCGCGACAGAGTGGATTTGCCCGCGCCGCTGGCCCCCACCACCGCGACCTTGCGTCCCGCCGGGATGACGAAGCTGACGCCCCGCAGGATGGGCCGGCGCGGGTCATAGGCGAAGGTCACGTCTTCAAAGCGCACTTCGGCCTGGGCCACCGCCAGGGGCTTGGCGTCCGGGGCGTCCTCGATCTCGGGCTTGCGGTGCAGGAGCTTGAACAGCTTCTCCATGTCGGTGAGCGCGTTGCGGATCTCGCGGTACACCGTGCCCAGGAAGTTGAGCGGGATGAACAGTTGCAGCAGGTAGGCGTTCACCAGCACCAGGTCGCCCAGGGTCATGCTGCCATTCGTCACGCCCTGGGCCGCCAGGGCCATCATCGCTGTCACCCCCAGGGCGATGATGAAAGACTGGCCGCCGTTCAACCACGCCAGGGAGATCTCGGAACGCACCGCCGCCTCTTCCGCCTGATGCAGGTCGTCCTTCAGGCGCCGCGCCTCGTAGGCCTCGTTGTTGAAGTACTTCACCGTCTCGTAGTTGAGCAGGCTGTCCACGGCGCGGGCATTGGCGCGGGTGTCGGTCTCGTTCATGGCGCGGCGGAACTGGAGCCGCCAGTTGGTCACCAGCACGGTGAACAGGATGTAGAGCGCCAGGGTGGCCAGGGTGATGAGGCCGAAACCCGGGTCGTATTTCACGAACAGGATGCCGGCCACCATGAGGATCTCCAGCAGGGTGGGGGCGATGTTGAACAGCGAGAAGTTGATCAGGAAGCGGATCGAGCGCGCGCCCCGGTCGATCTCCATGGCCACGCCGCCGGTGCGGCGCTCCAGGTGGAAGCGCAGGGATTGGGCGTGAAGTTGCTGGAATACATCGTGAACCACGCCGCGCATGGCGCGTTGCAGTACGCGGGCGAAGAGGGCGTCGCGCAGTTCCGTCAGCGCGGTGTTGCCGAAGCGCAGCGCGCCGTAGAGCAGGATCAGTCCCAGCGGCAGGATCAGGGCGGTGGAGGGATGTTGCAGGCCGTCCACGATCTCTTTCAGCACCAGCGGCACGGTGACGTTGGCGAGTTTTGCGCCCAAGAGCAGCCCGAAGGCGGTAAGGACGCGCCCCTTGTACTGCCAGATGTAGGGGAACAGGGCGAGTGCGGCGCGCCATTGGCTGGCGGTGATGCGCGGCGCCATGGTGTCGGCGCTGAGACGGTGGTGGGTCATGGGGCGGCGGCGGGTTCGGATGGGGTCGGATTATCCGCCGCCGCCGCGCCGGGTCAGGCGGTGTTGTTGCGCCGGTTGAAGGCTGCAATGCGACGCAGGACGTTGTAGTCGCTGGCGGTGACCGGGGTGAAGTGTTCCACCTTGACGTGGTAGACGCGGTCCAGCGCAGCAAGGGTATCGACGGAGAGTTTGCCCAGTACGTTCACCAGCTGTTCCCGCGCTTCTTCGTCCACGCGCTGCGGGTGCGCCAGGAGGGTGAAGTCTGGCGTTTCCGGCAGCTTGACGATGACGCGGTAGGCCGGGTCTTCCGCCTGAAGTTTCTGGAACGCAGCCGGGCGCACCGTGACGGCGTCCGCCAGGCCGTAACGCACGGCATCGACCGCTGCATCCTGGGTACGCGCGTAGGTGTATTTGAGGTTGCGGCCTGCGCTGACCTCGACGCTGTATTCCCCCACCTGGGCCAGCCAACTTCCTGGATCAGGCATGGATACGGTGTTGACCGATTGCAGTGGCAACTTGCTTACGACCATGCCTTTTGCGAGCTTGGCCACCCGCACGAGCGGGACGTAGCCCGCCTCAATGTAGAGCGCCGCACTGGTGGCCGGGCCGTAGACCAGATCGGGGCCTTCCGCTACAGCGCCCGCATTGAATACGTTCAAGGTGCGTATCAGGGTGACCGAGGGGCGCACGCCCAGCAGACGCTCCATCTCGTCGCGCAGGGGTTTGACTCCGGCGATGAAATCCGCTGCCGAGACGTCCGCCTTGCCGGTTCCGGGGTAGGTAAGGAGCTTGTACGAGGGTTTGTTGCCGGGCGATGCGTACACCCGGGTACTGGCGAGTGCGAGAAGTGCTGCAAGAAAGGTGCGGCGTTCCATGGTTGCCTCCGAGGCGAGATTGCTGTTGTCGCCGCCATTTGGCGGCGGCGGCAGTGTATCGGTGGAGGCTCTGCCTAGGTTGTGACGCACTTCACTTGATGGATGTCATTTACCGTCACGCAGTAGTTTGAACAGCGCCCGGCTGGATTTGGGCGGTTTGCCGTCCGCCGCCTCTTTGCGGGCGTTGCGGATGAGTTGGCGCATCTGCTGGATGTCGGATTCAGGGTGTTCCGCCAGCCATAGGGTGAGGGCGTCGTCGTCCGTCAACAGGCGCTCGCGCCAGCGTTCGATGGCGTGGAAGGCGGCTTTGGCGGCATCGGATTCGCCCTTGATTTCGGCGATCTGTTCGGCAATCTCGTCCGCTTCGATGTTGCGCATGATCTTGCCGATGAGCTGCATCTGGCGGCGGATGGCGCCATGGCTGGTGATGCGCTGGGCCTCCAGCACGGCGGTGAGGAGGTTGTCCGGCAGGATCATGCGTTGCAGACGCTCGCGCGAGAGCTTGACCAGTTCGGCGCCCAGGTCCTGCAAGGCGTTGGACTCCCGTTTGCGTTGCGATTTGCTGGGGAGGAGATCGGCGTCTTCCGGGGTGTCTTCGTGGTGGTCCATTCGGGCAGGGAGGGGGTGGCAGGGCGGTTATCATAGCGGCCCCTCGAACTTCGCCTGGAATCTCCCGTGTCCGCCAGCCCTTTCAGCTTTACCCGCGCCGAACTGCAAGACCTCGCCGCCCAGTGTCTGGACATGGCCAAGGCCGGGGGCGGGACCGCCGCGGAGGTGGAGGTTTCCGAAGGCAGCGGCCTGTCCGTGAGCGTGCGTCACGCCGAGGTGGAGACCATCGAGCACAACCGCGACAAGGGGGTGGGCGTCACGGTCTACCTGGGCCAGCGCCGCGGCCACGCCAGCACTTCGGATTTTTCCCGTGACGCCCTGGCGCGTACCGTGGAGAAGGCCCTCGCCATCGCGCGTTACACCGCCGAGGATGATTGCGCCGGTTTGGCGGAACCGGCGTTGCTGGCCCGCGCCGCACCGGACCTGGACCTCTACCGCCCGTGGGAGGTCTCCGTGGAGCAGGCGGTGGAACTGGCCCGTGCTTGCGAGGCCGCCGCGCTGGGGGTGGATGCGCGCATCAGCAATTCCGAGGGCGGTTCGCTCTCCACGCAGTCTTCCCACTTCATCTACGCCAACAGCCACGGTTTCAGCGACGGCTACCCGAGCAGCCGACAGAGCCTGTCCTGCGCGGTGATCGCCGAGGCGAACGGGGCCATGCAGCGCGATTACTGGTACACCTCGGCGCGTGGCGCGGACGATCTGGAGACGCCGGATGCCGTGGGCCGGCGCGCGGGGGAGCGCACCCTGCGCCGCCTGAATGCGCGCCGCCTGTCCACGCGCCAGTGCCCGGTGCTGTTCGAGGCGCCCATCGCCACCGGTCTCATCGCCAGCTACGTCTCTGCGGTCTCCGGCGGCCATCTCTATCGCAAGTCCAGTTTTCTGCTCGACAGCCTGGGAAGCCAGGTCTTTCCGTCGTTCTTCCAGTTGCAGGAGCGGCCCTTCCTGCCGCGCGGGCTGGCCTCGTCCCCGTTTGACAACGAGGGTGTGGCGGCCCGTGACCGCGACGTGGTGCAGGACGGGGTGGTGCAGGGTTATTTCCTCTCCACCTACAGCGCGCGCAAGCTGGGGATGCAGAGCACCGGCAATGCCGGCGGCAATCACAACCTCATCGTTCCTTCCACCGGAGAGGACTTCGACGCCCTGGTGAAAAAGATGGGCCGCGGCTTGTTGGTGACGGAACTGCTGGGGCAGGGCGCCAACATGGTGACCGGCGATTACTCGCGCGGTGCGGCGGGGTTCTGGGTGGAGGACGGCGAGATTGCGTATCCGGTGGAGGAAATCACCATCGCCGGCAATCTCAAGGACATGCTGCGCGGCATCGTTGCCGTGGGGTCGGACGTGGAGACCAGGGGGTCGCGCCGGGTGGGGTCCATCCTGATCGACCGGATGACGCTGGCAGGGGAGTAGTCAGCCCTTCAGCCGCTGTGCGAACAGGTTTTTGAATTTCGCCAGCTTGGGCGCCACCACGGCCTGGCAATAGGGCTGGTTTGGGTTCCGTTCGAAATAACCCTGGTGGTAGTCCTCTGCGGGCCAGAAGGTGGCGGCCTCCGTGATTTCGGTGACGATGGGGGAGGGGAACGCGGCTTCGGCAGTCAGGCGCGCGATCATGGCCTGCGCCAGCGTGCGCTGTTCCGGGGTATGGCAGAACACGGCGGAGCGGTACTGCGTGCCGATGTCGTGGCCCTGGCGGTTGAGTGTGGTGGGGTCGTGCAGGGCGAAGAAGACGCTCAGGAGTTCGTCGTAGCGGATTTGCTCAGGGTCGAAAACCACCTGCACCACTTCGGCGTGGCCGCTTGCGCCGCTACAGACCTGTTCGTAGCTGGGGCGCTCGCGGCGCCCGCCCATGTAGCCGGAAACCGCACTTTCCACGCCGCGCAGGCGCTGGAAGGCGGCCTCCAGGCACCAGAAACAGCCGCCGGCGAAGGTGGCTATTTCCACGGGTTCAGCCGGCGGCGGCCTCGACGAGCTCGGCGCGCTCGATCACCACGTTTTCCACGGGCACGTCCTGGTGGCCGGCGCGCATGCCGGTGCGCACCTTGCGAATGCGGTCCACCACGTCCTGGCCTTCCGTCACCTTGCCGAACACGCAGTAGCCATAGCTCTGGGCGTTGGGGGCGCGGTAGTTGAGGAAGTCGTTGTCCGCGACGTTGATGAAGAACTGGGCGGTGGCGGAGTGCGGGTCGGGGGTGCGCGCCATGGCTACGGTGTAGGCCAGGTTTTTGAGGCCGTTGCTGGCTTCGTTGTTGATCGGGGCGCGGGTGTCTTTCTGTTGCATGTCGGGGGTGAAGCCGCCGCCCTGGATCATGAAGCCGTCGATGACGCGGTGGAAGATGGTGCCGTTGTAGTGACCATCCCGTGCGTATTGCAGGAAATTGGCGACGGAATCGGGTGCGGCCTTGGCGTCGAGTTCCAGGGTGATGGGGCCGAAGTTGGTGTGCAGAATGACCATGGGGTTCTTTCGTTTCTTGGGGGCGGAATAGGCCAGACCGCCCAGCGGGGCGGTCAGTGCGAGGAGGGATGCGCGGAGCAGGAAGGTACGACGGTTAACGTTGGGCATAGTTTGTCGGTCGGTCGATGGATTTTTCCAGGGCGACGCGCCATTGGCCGTTTTGCATTTGCCAGTACAGGCGCTTGCTGGTGACGCCATTGTGCTTGTCGCTGCTGTAGTGCTGGGTGAACTCGGTGTAGGCCATGTCGTCGCCGGGGTAGAGGTACAGGCTGACATCCTTCAGTTCCACCTTGATCCAGTCCTTGTCCTGGATGTTGCGGCGCTTGCTGTCGGCCCAGCCACGGCCCGCATTGGCAAAGAAGTCGGTGTGATAGTGGGCCAGGAAGCGTTCAGCGTCGCGCGCTTCCCAGTCGCCCTTCCAGGCCTCCAGACGCTTGAGCAGGGCCTCGCGCGCTTCCTGCCAGGCGGCGCGATCCACCCAGTCGGCGCGGGCGGCGAGGATGAGCGGGGTGGCGCCGGGTTGCACCCACTGGCTCAACTCCTGCAAGTCGGGGTTGCTCACCACCACGCAACCATCCGAGGAGCGCGGCGGGCGGCTGTAGGTGTCGGACGGCACGCCATGCAGCCAGATGCCGTGGCCGCTACGCCCCTGGGCGCGGTCCCACTCGTTGGGGTAGTTGAGCGGGAAGGCGCCCGCGCCGTAGAAGTCGGTGAGTTGTTTCTTGGGAAGTTGATCCGAGACCTGATAGACGCCCATGGGGGTGCGTTTGTCGCCTTCGTTGCGTTTGTCGGTGCCGTTCTTGCCGATGGTCATGTAGTAGTCGCGCTTGAGCAGCGGTTCGCCATCGACGTTTTCAAACAGGTACAGGCGCGCACGGGAGGCGTCCGCGAGCAGGGCGTAGGGCTGATTCCGGGCCATTTGCAGGATCTGGCGCGGCAGCATGTCGGGACCGGGCTGGTCGATATAGCGCATCAGGCGAACCCGCGCCTCGTCGCGCAGATCGGTCAGTGATTGCGGCGAGGCCTTCGCCACGGCCCCCAGGTTGGACAGGGGCTTGGCGCGGGCCATCAACAGGTCGCCGCGGATCAGGTGCGCCAGCTTGAAGTCGGGGCGCATGGAGATGACCCGGTCCACTTCATGCAGGGCTTCGTTCAGCCGGTTTGAGCGGATGTCCTGAAGGGTCTTGGCGATCAGGGCGTCCGGCGAGGGAGTCAGGCGAACCGTTTCCAGCGAGGCCAGTTGGATACGCGGTTCCGCCGCCTCTACCGCAGTAATGCCAAATCCGGTCAGGAGAAGGGAGAGCAGCGCGAAAACCCTGCGCACCTCAGTATTCCTCCGTGATCTTCCAGCCTTCGCCCTGTTTTTTCATGACCAGGGTTTTGGTGGTGGTGTTGTCCAGCAGGTTGGAGGCGTAGTGCTGGCGGAACTTGGCCTTGGCGACCACGCCGCCCTTGAGGGTGACGCGCAGGTCCGAGACCTCCACCTTGATGGACTGCGCCCGGCTGATGCGGTCCCGGCGCTCCGCTTCCCAGACGGCGCGTTTCTTGCCCTTGGCCGGTTTGAAGCTGGCGCCGTAGTGGGAAAGGTAGGCGTCCACATCCTGTGCGCTCCAGGCGGCGGCCCAGGCCCGTATGTCGTACTCGGCGGAGGCCGCCGGATCCTTGGGGCGCTTGCCGGCAGGCTTGGCCGACTCGGGCTTCTTCTCCTGAACGGCGGGGGCTGCGGGTTTGGGCGGCTCTGCGGCCTTTGCCGGTTCCGTTACGTTTACGGCGGGCTCTGGAGGTTTGGGAGGCGTGGGTGGGGTGGGGGGCTTGGGGGCCTCGGCCACTTTCACCGGCTCACTTGGCTTGGCGGGGGCGGCAGGTTTGCCGGACGCCGCCGGAGTTGCGGGAACGACTTCCTTCACCACATCCGGGACGGGGGGCTTGGCAGGCGCCGCGGGTAGTACTGCATCTGCCGATTTGGCTTCATCCCCTTTGCCGCCAGGCTGCGCCACTTCCGGCGCCGGTGCAGGCTCCTGGGGTTGCACGACCGGTTTTGCGGCGGGTTTCGGCGGAACCTTGAGCTTGGACTTGACCACGTCCTGTACCCGGGGGGCAGGACTGAACAGGTCGCGGATCATGGCCAGCTTGGTCTGCGCCGAGACGTTGGTGTTGTCGAGTTGCAGGGCCTTGTCGTAGGCCTGGGACGCCATCTTGGCGTAGATGTCGCCCAGGTTCTCGTGTGCGGTGGCGTAGCTGGGATGGGTGCGGATGGCCATCTCCAGGCTTTGCTTGGCGCGGTCGTAATTGCCCTGGGCTGCATAAAGGACGGCAAGGTTGTTGTAGGGCTCTGGCAGTTCCGGGTAATCGTCCGAGAGGTCGTTGAAGACCTTGATGGCTTCGGGCGCGCGGTTGAGTTCGGTGAGGATCAGCCCCTTGAGGAAACGTCCCTGAGGGTCTTTGGGGCTGCCGGCGAGGAAGCCATTGACCTTCTCCAGAGCCACGGTATGGCGTCCCTGACGGAAGGCCTGGTTCGCGTCCTGCACGCTTGCCGGCGAGGCCAACGCAACAGCGGGAAGCCAGGCGGCGAGGAGGAGTGCGGTAAATCGGGGAAGGGTCATCTGTGCTATGCTTTTCACGGTAATTTGCAGTTAAAGCCCAGGCGGATTCTAGCCTCCGGGCGAGCCAAATCAAAACACTCTCCAGCCTGCCTGGGCCCCCTATCCATGAGTGACAACTCCCCTGTTCAGCACTTCATTCGCGCCGTTATCGAATCGGATCTCAAAGAGGGTAAACACCGGTCGGTTTTGACCCGTTTTCCGCCTGAACCGAACGGTTATCTGCATATTGGTCACGCCAAGTCGATCTGCCTGAATTTCGGCCTGGCTCTGGACTATCAGGGCGCCTGCAATCTGCGCTTCGACGACACCAACCCGGAGAAGGAGAGCGATGAATATGCGCAATCCATCCAGGACGATGTGCGTTGGCTCGGTTTCCAGTGGAACGGCGAGGTGCGCTGGGCGTCGGACTACTTCCAGTCGTTGTACGACTACGCCGAGACTCTCATTGACAAGGGGCTGGCCTATGTCTGCGACCTGACGTTCGAGGAGATGCGCGCGTATCGCGGCACCCTGACCGAAGCGGGGCGCAACAGCCCGTATCGCGAACGCAGTCCGGCGGAGAGCCTGGATCTGTTCCGGCGCATGAAGGCGGGGGAGTTCGCGGACGGTTCCCGCACCCTGCGCGCGAAGATCGACATGGCCAGCCCCAACATCAACCTGCGCGACCCGGTGATCTACCGCATCAAGCGCGCCCACCACATCCGCACCGGGGACCAGTGGTGTATTTACCCGATGTACGACTACACCCACTGCATCTCGGATGCGCTGGAAGGCATCACCCACTCCCTCTGCACCCTGGAGTTTGAAGACCACCGCCCGCTCTATGACTGGGTGCTGGACCGACTGGGTACGCCCTGCCACCCGCAGCAGATCGAGTTTTCCCGCCTGGAACTGCATTACACCGTCACCTCCAAGCGCAAGCTGCTGCAACTGGTGAATCAGGGCCTCGTGTCCGGCTGGGACGATCCGCGCATGCCCACCATTCACGGCATGCGCCGGCGCGGTTACACCCCGGCGGGCATCCGCGAGTTTGCGCGCCGCATCGGCATCTCAAAATCGGAGAACGTGGTGGACATGGCGGTGCTGGAATCGGCCATCCGCGACGATCTGGAAAGCGCCGTGCCGCGTGTGATGGCGGTGTTGAACCCCCTCAAGGTGGTGCTGACCAATTACGAACAGGGCGTCACCGCCAGCCGTTCCGCCGGGTTTCACCCCAACCACCCCGAGTTCGGCGAGCGCGACGTGCCCATCCACCGCGAGATCTGGATCGAACAGGATGATTTCGCCGAAACCCCGCCCCTCGGCTGGCAGCGTCTTACCCCCGGCGGCGAGGTGCGCCTGCGCTATTCCTACGTCATCCGCTGCGACGAGGTGGTGAAGGGGGCGAACGGCGAGGTGGCGGAACTGCGTTGCAGCATCGACCACGACACCCTGGGCAAGAACCCGGCGGGGCGCAAGGTGAAGGGCGTGATCCACTGGCTTTCCGCCGCCCACGCCCTGGCGACCGAGGTGAGGCTGTACGACCGCCTGTTCACCGACCCGGAACCCGATGGCCACAAGGATCGCGACTTCCTGGAGTTCCTGAACCCCGTTTCGCTCAAGACCGTGCAGGGTTGGGTGGAGGCGTGCGTTGTGGCGGCAGCGTCGGAGACCCGCTATCAGTTCGAGCGCCTGGGCTATTTCTGCACCGACCGGCACGACCATCAGCCCGGCGCCAAGCCCGTGTTCAACCGCACGGTGGGTCTGAAAGACTCCTGGGCGAAGTGACCATGCTGACGCTGCACAACTCGCTCAGCCGCCAGAAAGAGGCGTTCATTCCCATCGAGCCGGGCAAGGTGCGCATGTATGTCTGCGGCATGACCGTGTACGACTACTGCCACCTGGGCCACGCACGGGTGCTGGTGGTGTTCGACATGATCACGCGCTGGCTGCGCGCCTCGGGCTACGAGGTCACCTACGTCCGCAACATTACCGACATCGACGACAAGATCATCCGGCGCGCACAGGACAACGGCGAGCCGTTCACGGCCCTGACCCAGCGCTTCATCGACGCCATGCACGCCGACAGCATCGCCCTGGGCGTGTTGCCGCCAGACCACGAGCCGCGCGCCACGGAATACGTCGGCAAGATGCTGGGCATGATCCAGATGCTGATCGAGCGCGGCCATGCCTACGCCGCCGCCAATGGGGATGTGTACTACGCCGTGGGCAGCTTTCCGACCTATGGCCGGCTATCCGGAAAGTCGCTGGAAGACCTGCGCGCCGGCGAGCGGGTGGAGGTGGACCCGCACAAGCGCGATCCCATGGATTTCGTGCTGTGGAAGGCGGCCAAGCCGGGCGAGCCGTCCTGGCCGTCACCCTGGGGCGCGGGTCGCCCCGGATGGCACATCGAATGTTCGGCCATGGGCTCCGACCTGCTCGGACGCCACTTCGACATCCACGGCGGCGGGCAGGATCTCCAGTTCCCACACCATGAGAACGAGATCGCCCAGAGCGAGGGCGCGCATGACTGCCGCTTCGTCAACTACTGGCTGCACAACGGCTTCGTGCGCGTGGACGACGAGAAGATGTCCAAGTCCCTGGGCAACTTCTTCACCATCCGCGAGGTGCTGGAGAGATACGACGCGGAAGTGGTCCGCTTCTTCATCCTGCGCGCCCACTATCGCAGCCCGCTGAACTATTCCGACCAGCATCTGGACGATGCCAAAACGGCCTTGACCCGGCTCTACACGGCCCTGCGCGGTATGGTGGCGGAAGAGGGTGCGGCGGACTGGTCCAGTGTCCATGGAACCCGCTTCAAGGCGGCCATGGACGATGATTTCAATACGCCGGAGGCGCTGGCCGTGCTGTTCGATCTGGCGACGGACCTGAACCGTTCGCGCGATCCGGCGACGGCGGGCCAACTCAAGGCTCTGGCGGGTGTGCTTGGTCTGCTGGATCGCAACCCGGATGATTTTCTTCAGGCGGGTCCGGAGGGCGAGGGCGCCTATACGGCAGAGCGCATCGAGGCCTTGATCCAGGAGCGTCTGGCGGCGCGCAAGGCCAGGGATTTTCAGCGTTCCGACGCCATTCGCGATGAGCTCAAGGCGGCGGGCATTGCACTGGAAGATTCGCCGCAGGGCACCTTGTGGCGACGTAGCTGATCCGACCGTCGGAATAGAAAAAGGCCGCCCGAGAGCGGCCTTTTTCCATCCGGGGAGGATTACTTCTTGGCCGGAGCAGCGGGTGCAGCAGGAGCGGCAGCCGGAGCGGTAACGCCGGGGATCTGGAACATCTGGGTCCAGGCGTTCGGGTCGAAGAAGTTGAAGTTGCCGGCAGGAACCGTCCAGTTGGGCATGGCGATGGGAGCAGCAGCGGCAGGAGCGGCTACAGCGCCCGGAACCATGGAGTAGGGTGCAGTTGCGAAGCCCTTCCACATGTCACCGTAGGAGCTGGGGTTCATGGAGGCGCCGGCCCAGCCCATGTACAGGTTGGGATTGATCGGGGCCATCATGAGCTGCATGGCGCGCGGGTCCATCGGAGCCGTCATCCACTTCATGTACACGTTCGGGTTGATGGAGTTCGTCAGCATGGACATGACCTTGGGGTCCATCGGCGACATCGCCCAGCGCATCAGCTTGCCCGGATCGGACAGCTGGGTCAGCAGGGCGGTGTAGAAGTTGGGGTCCATGGAAGCGGCCAGCCACTTCATGTAGACATTCGGGTCGGCGAACTGGGCCATGTTGGTGTAGGCGCCAGGCTGGGTCATGGAGTTCATCATGTTCAGCCAGTTACCCGGATCCATCATGTTGTTGCCCATGGTGGTGTAGAAGCCAGGCTCGGTCACGGCGTTCATAAAGGGCACGAACACCTTGGGATCCTTGTAGGCGGACATGTTCTTGGTCATGTCGGTCATGCGGGCCAGCCAAGCTTCAGGGGTTTGGGGAACAGCGGGGGCGGCAGCGGGAGCAGCGGCGCCATTGGCAAAGGCGGCGGGAGCGGCAGCGACCAGCAGAGCAGCAACCAGGGATTTCACTTTCATTGGAATCTCTCCTTCACAGTGGGGTGGGTTTGTGGCGAAAGAAGAATATCAAAATATCCTAATTCTTATGCGATATTGTTACCCTCCTGGCCGGCAGCCTTTTGGGCCGCGTGGCGTGTGTGCAACTTGGGTAATTCGACATAGGCTGAGCAATGACCCGGTCTGAAACCTATCCCGCATCCGCTCACCTTGGAGTGGTCGGCTGGAACCACAAGGAGTGGGTCGGCGGTTTTTTTCCTGGGGACATGCCCGAAGACTGGCGTCTGACTTATTTCAATACTCAGTTTGGTTTTGTGTATTTGTCCCGCGAGGAGTGGCTGAAGGCGGGGCATGAGGAGTGGAGGCGATGGGGGGCTGAGTGCCATGACCAGTTTCTGTTCTTGCTGGAAGCGTCGCCAGAAGACGTGATGCCGCACGAGTTGGAAGGGCGGTGCAAGAGGGTTGAGGCGGGGTGTGAAGACGTCATATGGTTTGATCGCAACACGGATCTGAAGCGCTTGGCGAGCGCTCTGCGTGAACGCAGCCAAGGCGTGACATGGCTCATATCGCGGGACGCCGACCTCGGCCAGATTGGTCGGGTTCGCACCCTGCTCGAACTTTTGGGCGTGAACGCCTGATAAAATCTGCCGGCTTACTTGGGACGTAGAATTATCTTGTCTGAAAATCTAATTGAAATCAGTGACTTGTCGTTCACTTATGGCGGGCGGATGGTGCTCAAGGGGGTCAATCTGACCGCTCGGCGCGGTCAGGTGATTGCCATCATGGGCAACTCGGGTTGCGGCAAAACCACCCTGCTCCGACTCATCGGCGGCGCCCTCAAACCCACTACCGGAACCTTGATGGTGGATGGCGTCAACATCGGCGAACTGGATCAGGACGCGCTCTACGACATGCGTCGCCGTATGGGCATGCTGTTCCAGTTCGGCGCGTTGTTCACCGACATGACCGTGTACGAGAACGTGGCCTTCCAGTTGCGTGAACACACCGACCTGCCGGAACCGATGATCCGCGACCTGGTGTTGATGAAGCTCCATGCAGTCGGCCTGCGCGGCGCTCACAACCTGATGCCATCCGAACTGTCCGGCGGCATGGCGCGACGTGTGGCGTTGGCTCGTTCAATTGCTCTGGACCCCATGTTGATCATGTATGACGAGCCGTTTGCGGGTTTGGACCCGATCTCGCTGGGCGTCACCGGCAACCTCATCCGGCGCCTGACCGATGCGCTCGGGATGACCTCCATCGTGGTCACCCATGACGTGCAGGAGTCCTTGAAGATTGTGGATTACGTCTACTTCGTGTCCGAGGGCGTGATTGAGGCGCACGGCACGGCGGCGGAGATCAAGGCGTCTGATCTGCCCTTCGTACACCAGTTTGTGCATGGCGAAGAGGATGGCCCGGTTCCCTTCCATTACCCGGCGCAGTCCTACGGTACTGATTTGGGGTTGTCAGCATGATCGCCAGCATCCGCTCCGTACTGCAAAAGATTGGCCACCGCGTTATCGACTCGGTTTGGCGCATGGGGTTTGCCGGTCGTTTCTTTCTGCTCACCCTGATGCATTCCGGAACCTGCTTCCGGCGCTTTCACCTGATCCTGCGCGAGGTCTTTTCCGCCGGGGTGCTGTCGTTGATCATCATCCTGGTGTCCGGGTTGTTCGTCGGCATGGTGCTGGGCCTGCAAGGGTTCGAGACCTTGCAAACCTACGGTTCCGAAGAAGCGTTGGGCATCCTCGTGGCCAAGTCTCTCGTGATGGAACTGGGCCCCGTGGTCGCGGCCCTGCTGTTTGCCAGCCGCGCCGGTTCCGCCATCACGGCGGAGATCGGTCTGATGAAGGCCACCGAGCAGATCGCTGCAATGGAGATGATGGCGGTGGACCCCATCGCCCGTGTGGTGGCGCCCCGCTTCTGGGGCGCGGTCATCTCCATGCCTCTGCTGGCGGCATTGTTCTCAGCCATGGGCATCTTTGGCGGCTATCTGGTCGGCGTGGTGCTGATCGGCGTGGACAATGGTTCCTTCTGGTCCCAGATGCAGGCTGCGGTCAGTTTTGACCGTGACATCCTCAACGGCGTCATCAAGAGCGTGGTGTTCGGCGTGGCAGTGACCACCATTGCCTTGTTCGAAGGCTTTGACGCCCCGCCCACGGCGGAGGGCGTCTCCCGCGCCACCACGCGCACAGTCGTTACTTCCTCCCTGGCCATCCTTGGCCTGGATTTCATCTTGACCGCATTCATGTTCCGCGGAGTTTGATTTATGCAGCGCACCATTCTTGACCTCTGGGTAGGCATCTTCGTCGTGGCCGGTCTGGCCGCCATTCTTTTTCTCGCCCTCAAAGTGGGCAATATGGCCGGGTTCGAAAACGGGCAGACCTATAGCCTGAAAGCCGGTTTTGACAACATTGGCGGTCTCAAACCCCGCGCCCCGATCAAGAGCGCCGGCGTGGTGGTAGGTCGGGTAGGCGAGATCGGCTTTGACAACCAGAGCTACGAGGCAACCGTTACCCTCAACCTGGACAGTCGTTACCAATTTCCCAAGGACACCAGCGCGGCGATCATGACCTCTGGCCTGCTGGGCGAGCAGTACATCTCCCTTGAGGCCGGCGGCGACGAGAAGAAACTGGGGAACGGGGACCGCCTGAAGATCACACAGGGCGCCGTGGTTCTGGAAAACCTGATTGGTCAGTTCTTGTACAACAAGGCTGACGAAGGAAAGAGCAAGGACAAGGCGGGCAGCCTCTGACTTGCATCACGAATGAATTGAGCGGAAGGAATTGAAATGAAGTTTGGCATGCATCTTGTCCTGGCCTTGTTTTTGGCCACCCTCTCGACGGGATCTGGGGCGGTGGTGGATACATCCCCGGATGTCCTGGCAAAGAACGTCACCAATGACGTGCTCCGCATCGTCAAGCAGGACAAGGACATCAAGAACGGAAACCGCAAGAAGGTCCAGTCGCTGGTTGAGGACAAGGTTCTTCCCATCTTCGATTTCCGCCAGATGACGCAGCAGGCCGTGGGCAAAAACTGGTCCAAGGCCACTGCGGACCAACAGCAGGATCTGGTGGCTGAATTCCGCACCCTGCTCGTGCGCACCTACTCTTCCGCCCTGGCCAGCGTGTCGGACTACAACATCGAGTTCAAGCCGATGAAGGTGGCTCCCGGTGACGACGATGTCACCATCAACACCGAGGTCAGCAAACCGGGCGCGCCCCCCATCCCGATTGATTACCGCATGGCCAAGCAGGAGCACGGATGGAAAGTGGTGGACGTCAAGGTGGAAGGCGCCAGTCTGGTGCGCGTCTATCGCACCACCTTTGATTCCGAAGTACGGCGCGGCGGTATCGAAGGCCTGCTGGGAGCGCTACAGCGCCGGAACCAAAAGACCGCCGAGGGGATGCGCTGATGCGGGTCGAGTCCGGTATCGCTTTCCTGGATGGCGATCTGACCTTGCCCCAGGCCACACGCCTGCTGGCCGAGTGCGAGCAGGCCTACCAATCCGGCATCGCTGTATTTGATTTGTCCGGGGCGGGGGCGCTGGATTCCTCCGCCATCAGCCTGATGCTTTCCTTGCGTCGCAACGCCGCAGGCAGGCCGCTGGAATTTCGCAACATCCCTGACGGACTCGTCAGTCTGGCCCGGCTCTACGGCGTCGTAGACCACTTCTAAGCTTCGCCTTCCCCCCCCGTATGAACCCCGCCGTCCGCGTCCGCGGCCTGGAGAAGCATTTCCCCCGCGTCCATGCCCTGCGCGGGGTGGATCTGGAGATCGCCGCAGGCGAGTTCTTTGCCCTGCTGGGCCCCAACGGCGCGGGCAAGACCACCCTCATCAGCCTCCTTGCCGGCCTCACCCGCGCCAGCGCCGGCAGTGCGGAGATCATGGGCTACGACGTCGTCAGCCAATACCGCGAAGCGCGCCGCAACCTGGGCGTGGTGCCGCAGGAACTGGTGTTCGACCCCTTCTTCACCGTGCGCGAAAGCCTGCAATTCCAGTCCGGCTACTTCGGCCTTAAACACAACGACGCCTGGATCGACGAACTGCTGGAACACCTGGGCCTCACCGACAAGGCCGACACCAACATGCGCCGTCTCTCCGGCGGCATGAAGCGGCGCGCCCTGGTGGCCCAGGCCCTGGTTCACAAGCCGCCGGTCATCGTCCTGGACGAACCCACCGCCGGGGTGGACGTGGAGTTGCGCCAGTCGCTCTGGGCCTTCATCCGCAGCCTCAACCGGCAGGGCCACACCATCCTGCTCACCACGCACTACCTGGAAGAGGCCGAGACCCTGTGCGAGCGCGTCGCCATGCTCAAGGAAGGCCGCATCGTTGCGCTCGACCGCACCGCCAACCTGCTCAAGGCCGGGGCCGAGCGCCGCCTGGAGCTGGAACTTGACGGCCCCCTGCCGGCGTTTCTCACTCCCCGCCTCAAAGGGCGCGAGGGCGAACGCTACCTGCTCGACCTGCCCGACTACGGAGAACTGGAAGGCATCCTCGCCGGCCTGCGCGAGGCGGGGGTCACGGTGCGGGAGATGAACGTGCGCCAGGCTGATCTGGAGGATGTGTTTCTGAGCGTGATGGGGAGGCCCCCCGAGGGGGCTCTTCCCTCACCCCCAGCCCCTCTCCCAGAGGGGGAGGGGAGCGCATGACCGGCTTCCTCACCCTGCTGAAAAAGGAAGTCCTGCGCTTCTGGAAGGTGCTGCTCCAGACCGTGGCCGCGCCCATCCTCACGGCGCTGCTCTACCTGCTCATCTTCTCGCATGTGCTGGAGGCGCATGTGCAGGTCTATCCCGGCGTCGGCTACACCGCCTTCCTGATGCCGGGGCTGATCATGATGTCCCTGCTCCAGAACGCCTTCGCCAACGCCTCGTCCAGCCTGATCCAGTCCAAGATCACCGGCAACATCGTGTTCATCCTGCTGCCGCCGATCTCGCACCTGGAGTTCTTTTCGGCCTACCTGATCGCCTCGATGCTGCGCGGGCTGGCGGTGGGCTTCGGGGTCATGGTCGTGGGCATGCTGTTCACCCCGCTGCCCATGGCGCACCCGGCCTGGGTGCTGACCTACGCCCTCCTTTCCGGCGCGGCGTTCGGCGCCATCGGCATCCTCGCCGGCATCTGGGCCGACAAGTTCGACCACCTTTCCGGGGTGCAGAACTTCGTCATCATGCCGCTCACCTTCCTCTCCGGCGTGTTTTATTCCATCCACTCCCTGCCCGTGTTCTGGCAGACGGTCTCCCACTTCAACCCGGTCTTCTACATGATCGACGGCTTCCGCTACGGCTTCTTCGGCATGGCCGACGTCAGCCCCTGGCAGGGCCTCGCCGCGGTCCTGCCCTGCACCCTGGTCCTGGCCGGCGCGGCTTGGTGGATGATCCGCTCGGGTTATAAACTCCGGCACTGATTTTTCAGGAAATTCAAATGGTTACCCCACAACAGATCCAGGACTGGATCGCCGCCAACCTCCCCTGTTCCTACTTGAAAGTCGATGGCGACGGCCACCACTTCGAGGCCGTCATCGTCAGCGACGAATTCGCCGGAAAGATGCTGGTGGCGCGCCATCAGCGCGTCTACCAGGCCCTGGGCGAACGCATGAAGGCCGAGATCCACGCCCTCTCCATGCAGACCCTCACCCCCGCCGAATGGGAGGCAAAACGTGGATAAGCTCATCATCACCGGCGGCGTGCGCCTGACCGGCGAGGTCGCCATCTCCGGCGCCAAGAACGCCGCCCTGCCCATCCTGTGCGCCGCCCTGCTCACCAAAGAGCCCCTCACCCTCAGCAACGTCCCCGCCCTCAACGACATCGGCACCATGCTGAAGCTGTTGGCCCAGATGGGGGTGAAGATGGAAAGGGAAGGCGACCGCGTCACTCTGGACGCCTCTGATCTGCACAACCCGGTGGCCCCCTACGAACTGGTGAAGACCATGCGCGCCTCCATCCTGGTGCTGGGCCCCCTGGTGGCGCGCTGCGGCGAGGCCAAGGTCAGCCTGCCCGGCGGTTGCGCCATCGGCGCGCGCCCGGTGGACCAGCACATCAAGGGCCTCACCGCCATGGGCGCCGAAGTCACGGTGGAACACGGCTACGTCCACGCCCGCGCCACCCGCCTCAAGGGCGCGCGCCTGTTCACCGACATGGTCACCGTCACCGGCACCGAGAACCTGATGATGGCCGCCTGCCTGGGCGCGGGCGAGACCGTGATCGAAAACGCCGCGCGGGAACCTGAGGTGGTGGACCTGGCCCAGTGCCTCAACGCCATGGGCGCGCGCATCGCCGGCGCCGGCACCGACGTGATCCGCATCCAGGGCGTGGACGCCCTGCACGGCGCCACCCACCGCATCATGCCGGACCGCATCGAGACCGGCACCTTCCTGTGCGCGGCGGCGGCCACCGGCGGCGAGGTGCGCCTGACCGGCACCTCCGCCGGCTACCTGGACGCCGTGGTGGACAAGCTCATGGACGCCGGCTGCGAGATCACCAGCGAGAAGCTGCCCGGCATCGAGACCCTGATGATCCAGGCCCCGGCCCGGCTCAAGGCCGTCTCCATCCGCACCGCGCCATACCCCGCCTTTCCCACCGACATGCAGGCCCAGTTCATGGCCATCAACGCGGTGGCCGAAGGCACGGCGGTGATGCGCGAGACCATCTTCGAGAACCGCTTCATGCACGCGGTGGAACTCATCCGCCTGGGGGCCGACATCCGCATCGACGGCAACACCGCCTTCGTCACCGGACGCCCCGCCCTACAAGGGGCCACGGTCATGGCCACGGACCTGCGCGCCTCCGCCAGCCTGGTCATCGCCGGCCTGGTGGCGGAAGGCGAGACCCACATCGAACGCATCTACCACCTGGACCGTGGCTACGAGCACATCGAGCGCAAGCTCACTGTGCTGGGGGCGAATATTCGGCGGGAAAAGGCGTAAAGCCCCCATCTCACCGGGAAGAAGGATTCACATGCCAACCATCTCTGCGTTCTTTGGGCTCGTGGTGTACATGTACTTCTTCGATGATGAACGCCACCATTTGCCCCATATCCACGTGAAGTATCAAGGCCAGGAAGCCAGCTTCTCGATCCGGGACGGCGCGTTGATCCGGGGTGAACTGCCCCAGGCTAAGTCCCGCTTGGTGCAGGCCTGGATCGAGATTCGGCGCGAAGAGTTGATGGCAGACTGGGAACTGGCTTCCAATGGCCAAACTCCTTTCCCCATCGACCCCTTACGTTGAGGTGCGTGATGATCCGGGTGACTCAAGCCATTCCACAGCCAGATTTCTCTTTGCGACTGACGTTTTCCAACGGCGAACAGCGCCGATTTGATGTCCAGCCTTATCTAGGCAAAGGTGTATTTGCAAAGTTGAAGGACATCAATTTCTTCAGTCGCGTTCGTGTCGTGGGAGGCACGGTGGAGTGGCCCGACCAAATCGACTTATGCCCGGATACGCTGTATGAGAAATCGGAATTGCTTCAAGTGACCGAGCAGCCAGCGCACTTGACTCCCCAAGGTCCGCGAAAACCAGGCTCTGCGCTTGGGCAAGTGCTTGTTTTCGCCAATGACTCCGATTCCATCCCAACCGATATGGCGGACTACAGCTAGTGTTTCTCCGTTCTTGTAACTATTCCCGTATCAAGTTTCTCCATGCCTTTCCGGCAGGAAAACTCGCCCTCGTCTCGGCGGATGCTGTCTTGTCCGACTACGGCGTGCGGCGCATCTGGTAGCCCGACATGACCCAAATCACCCTCGCCCTCTCCAAGGGCCGCATCTTCGAAGAAACCCTGCCGCTGCTGGCCGCTGCCGGCATCACCCCGAGTGAGAGTCCGGAGTCGTCGCGCAAGCTCATCCTCGGCACCAACCGGCCCGACGTGCGCCTCATCATCGTGCGCGCCAGCGACGTGCCCACCTACGTGCAGCACGGCGCGGCGGACCTGGGCATCGCGGGCAAGGATGTGCTGGTGGAACACGGCGGCGAAGGGCTGTATCAGCCGGTGGACCTCAACATCGCCAAGTGCCGCATGATGGTCGCCACCCCGGTGGGGTTCGACTACGAAGGCTCGGTCAAGCGCGGTGCGCGCCTGCGCGTGGCCACCAAGTACACCTCCACGGCGCGCCTGCACTTCGCGCAAAAGGGCGTACACATCGACCTCATCAAGCTCTACGGCTCCATGGAACTGGCCCCCCTGGTGGGCCTCTCCGACGT
This sequence comes from Betaproteobacteria bacterium, assembly GCA_016219425.1. Taxonomy (GTDB): domain Bacteria; phylum Pseudomonadota; class Gammaproteobacteria; order Burkholderiales; family Thiobacillaceae; genus PFJX01. The sequence continues at coordinate 175,009 of JACRNB010000002.1, forward strand.
GATCGTGGACCTGGTCTCCACCGGCGGCACCCTCAAGGCCAACAATCTGGTGGCGGTGGAGGAGATCATGCCGATCAGCTCCCGCCTGGTGGTGAACGAGGCCTCGCTCAAGCTCAAGCACGCCCTGATCCAGCCGGTGATCGACGCCTTCCGGCAGGCTTGCGGCAGTGCAACATCGGTATAATCCTGAAATTAATCAGTCACATGGACGCAGCCATGACCGCCCCGACCCTTACCCGTCTGAATGCCGCCGATGCGGATTTTCGTCCGCAACTGGCGCAGCTCCTGGCCTTCAACGACGCCACCGACAGCGCGGTGGGGAATGCGGTTTCGGAGATTCTGGCCGCCGTGAAACAGCGCGGTGATGCGGCAGTGATGGAATACACCGCCCGCTTCGACCGTCTCAACGCCCCCGACATGGCGGCCCTGGAACTCACCCAGGCCGACCTCCACGCCGCCATTGAGAAACTGCCCTTGCGCCTGGAACAGGCGCTGCGTCAGGCCGCCCAGCGCGTGCGCCAGTACCACGAGCGCCAGCGCCAGGAGTCCTGGACCTACACCGAAGCGGACGGCACGGTGCTGGGCCAGCAGGTCACGCCGCTGGACCGCGTGGGCCTCTACGTCCCCGGCGGCAAGGCGGCCTATCCCTCCTCGGTGCTGATGAACGCCATCCCCGCCAAGGTGGCGGGGGTGCAGGAACTCATCATGGTCGTGCCCACGCCGGACGGCGTGCGCAACGACATGGTGCTGGCGGCGGCGGCCATCGCCGGGGTGGACCGGGTGTTCACCATCGGCGGCGCGCAGGCGGTGGCGGCGCTGGCCTACGGCACGGCCAGCATCCCCCAGGTGGACAAGATCGTCGGCCCCGGCAACGCCTACGTGGCGGAGGCCAAGCGCCGGGTGTTCGGCATCGTCGGCATCGACATGATCGCCGGGCCGTCGGAGATCCTGGTGATCTGCGACGGCCAGACCGACCCGGACTGGATCGCCATGGACCTGTTCTCCCAGGCCGAGCATGACGAACTGGCGCAATCCATCCTCATCAGCCCGGATGCCGCCTTTCTGGACGCGGTGCAGACCAGCGTGAACAAGCTGCTGCCCACCCTGCCGCGCCAGGAGGTGATCGCCGCCTCCATCGGCAACCGCGGCGGCCTGATCCTGTGCAAAGACCTGGCCGAGGCCGCCGAGATCGCCAACGCCATCGCCCCGGAACACCTGGAACTGTCGGTGGCGGACCCCACTGCCATGCTGCCGTTGATCCGCCACGCCGGGGCCATCTTCATGGGCCGCAACACCTGCGAGGCGCTGGGCGACTACTGCGCCGGCCCCAACCATGTGCTGCCCACCTCCCGCACCGCCCGCTTCTCCTCACCCCTGGGGGTGTACGACTTCCAGAAGCGCTCCAGCCTGATCCACGTCTCCGACGCCGGGGCGCAGACCCTGGGCGAGATCGCCGCGGCCCTGGCCTACGGCGAAGGGCTCCAGGCGCACGGGCGTTCGGCGGAATTCCGCATGGGGCGCTGAACGCTGCGGCGCTGTCTCAGCGCGTAACGATCACGCCCCGCATGGGGGCGAGCAGGGCCAGCAAGTCGTCCTTCTCGCGGGCGGAGACGCCGGACTTGTCCAGGGCCTTCACCAGGTCTTCCACCAGGGCGTTGAAATGGGTGTCGTTGAGGCCCATGTCGAGGTGGACCGTCTTCATGTCGCGCCCCGTGTATTGGCAGGGGCCGCCGGTGCTGACGCAGAAGAACTCCGCCAGCCACCGTTTCATCTTCGGGCGGTTGGCGCGGGCGAAAAACCCTCTGATGCGGGCGTCGGCTTCGATGTTGGCGACGAAGTGGTCCACCACCGTCTCGATTGCGGGCAGGCTGCCGAGTCGCTCATACAGGTTGGGCTCGGACAGGGTGCGCGGACTGGCGCAGCCGAACAGGGCGAGGGTCAGAACGAGGATGCTCAGGGTGCGTGGCGGCATGGGGGGCTCCTGCGGGAAGAGGGCGATAAGGTACAGCGCTTTGCCGCGAATTCACCCGCGCGGGTGATGTTTCGCGTGCAAGTCCTTGAGCCGTTCGCGCGCGACATAGGTGTAGATCTGCGTGGTGGCGATGTCCGCGTGGCCAAGCAGCATCTGCACCACGCGCAGGTCGGCGCCGTGGTTGATCAAATGGGTGGCGAAGGCGTGGCGCAGGGTGTGGGGCGAGAGCTTTTTCAGATCAATCCCTGCGTGCAGGCCATAGCGCTTGATCAGGTACCAGAACATCTGCCGCGTCATGGGCGCCGCACGTTCGGTGACGAACAGGGCCTCGCTGCCGCGTCCGTTCAGCAGCACGGGGCGCGCCTCCCGCGCATAGCGTTCGATCCACTCCAGCGCCTCTTCCCCGAGGGGAACCAGCCGTTCCTTGCTGCCCTTGCCGAAGATGCGCACCACGCCATCGGTCAGGCTGACCGCGGCATAAGGCAGGCTGATCAACTCCGTGACCCGGAAACCGGCGGCGTAGAGGGCCTCCAGCATGGCCTTGTCGCGCAGGCCCAGGGGCGTGTCCACATCCGGGGCCGCCAGCAGGGAGACCACTTCCGTTTCCGATAGCGTCTTGGGCAGGGGCTTGGGCAGGCGCGGCGGGTCCACGGTGAGGGTGGGGTCGTCCGCGCGCCGCCCCTCGCGCAGGAGCCAGCGGTGGTAGCGCTTGATGGCGGAAAGCTGCCGCGCCAGGCTGCGCGCCTTGATCCCCGCTTCCAGCAGACGGTGGGCGAGAAAGGCCTGGATGTCGTTGCGGTCTGCGTCGGCGGGTTGGATGTCCCGTTGCGCCAGCCAGGTGAAGAGCTGGGAGAGGTCGCGCCGGTAGCTTTCCAGGGAGTGCGGCGCGAGGCCGTCTTCCAGCCAGAGCGCGTCGTTGAAGCGGTCCAGCTCGGCCTGGAAGTCCGCCTCAGAGGGCGCGCTCATGCCGCAGCAGCCAGCGTTTGATGTCCTGCGAGTAGCCGGTGCGGCTGTGCATGAAACCGCCCAGGCCGCCATCGGCGGCGATCACGCGATGACAGGGGATGACGATGGGCAGCGGGTTGTCGCCCACCGCCTGGCCCACGGCGCGCGGCGCGCTGCCGATCTGCGCCGCGATCTGGCCGTAGCTCAGGGTCTGGCCGGAGGGGATGCCCAGCAACGCCTGCCACACCCGTTGCCGGAACGGGGTTCCGGCAGGCGCCAGGGGGAGATCAATGGGGTGCTGCGGGTCGGCGTAGTAGGCGTCCAGCTCGCGGGCGATCCGGGCGATCAGGGGGAGACCGGACGCCTGGGCGGGAGTCCCCGGCGGCAGGAATTCCAGCCCGGTGACGGCATCCCCCGTCACGCGCACCCCCATAGCGCCGAAGGGGGCGGGGAGGATGGCGTCGTAGGGGCGCTGCATCAGAGATGGGGCTCGATCATCCGCCGCAGCCACTCGTGGAAATGCACCATGCCGTCCTCGGTGGGCGACTGGTACGGGCCTTCCTGGCTGATGCCCTGCTCGAACAGCGCCTTGCGGCCCTTGTGCATGCCGTAGCAGATGTCGTCATCCTCGATCGCGGTCTCGCGGTAGGCCGCCTGTTCCGCCTCGATGAACTCGCGCTCGAACAGGGCGATGTCCTCGGGGTAGTAGAACTCGACCACGTTGAGGCAGGAGTCGATGCCGGTGGGGATGATGTTGCTCACCACCAGGGTGTGCGGATACCACTCCACCATCAGCGTCGGGTAGTAGGTGAGCCAGATCGCGCCGTAGGCCGGGTCGCGCCCCTCGCGGTAGCGCTTCACCTGCTCGGACCAGCGCTGGTACACCGGGCTGCCGGGGCGCGCCAGATGATCGTTCACGCCCACGGTCTGCACGGAATACATCTCGCCGTATTCCCACTTCAACTCGTCGCAGTTGACGAACTGGCCCAGGCCGGGGTGGTAGGGGACGACGTGGTAGTCCTCCAGATAGACCTCGATGAAGGTCTTCCAGTTGAACTTGTATTCGGTGATCTGGGTGCTGTCGTACTGGTAGCCGCTGAAGTCCAGGTCCGCCTTCACGCCCAGCTTCGCCAGATCGGTATGCACGTCGCGCGGGCCGGCGAAGAGCAGGCCGTTCCAGTTCTGGAGCGCGCTCTTGTTCAGGTGCAGGCAGGGGTTGTGAGGAAAGTGCGGCGCACCCAGCAACTGGCCCTGGGTGTCGTAGGTCCAGCGGTGGAAGGGGCAGACGATGTTCTGCGCGTTGCCGCGTCCCTGGAGCATCTGCGCCTGGCGGTGGCGGCAGACGTTGGAGAGCAGCTCAACGCCGTTGGGGTTGTTCACCAGCATCTTGCCGCCGTCGTGCAGCCAGTCGAGCACGTGAAAATCGCCGGAACCGGGGGTCATCAGCTCGTGGCCGACGTAGTTGGCGCCCTGCTTGAACAGGAGTTGCATCTCCAGTTCATAAATCTTCGGATCAAAGTACCAGTGCACCGGCAAGGCGGGGGAAACCTTGTTCAGCAGTGCGGACGAGTCGAGTTCGGACATGACCCCATTCCATCCAAAAAAGTCAATAAAAACAAAGGGAAATGAAACGCAGGGCGGGGATTATGCCCCCGCCTTCCCCCCCCCGGCAAGGCGACTTGAACCTGTGTTATGGCGGCATTGCGGCCAGGGCGGCCAGCTCTTCCGCGGAAAAACCGGCGGCCTTGCGAGCGGCCTCGTTGAACGGGGGGCGGGGGCGCGGCATGCCGGGGGCGCTGACCAGTTCCTGAAAGGCGGACAACGCCTCCAGCCCGCGCTGGCGGCACAGCCAGCGGAACCAGCGGTCGCCAGCGGCCACATGGCCGATCTCGTCGCGCAGGATGATGTCGAGGATGGCCGCCCCGGCCCGGTCGCCATAGCCCGTGAGTTTTCTCTGGATATCCGGGGTCACGTCCAGGCCCCTGGCCTCCATCAGACGGGGTGCCAGGGCCATGCGGGCAAGGGGGTCATGGGCCGTCTTCCGGGCCAGTTCCCACAGCCCGGCGTGGGCGGGGAAGTCGCCGTAGTCCCGTCCCAGCGTGCGCAGGTGTTCGCGCAGAAGGCGGAAGTGATAGGCCTCCTCCGCCGCCACCTGGAGCCAGTCGCCGTAAAACTCTGGCGGAAGCTCCGGAAAGCGTTGCACCGCGTCCAGAGCCAGATGGATGGCATTGAACTCGATATGGGTCAGGGCATGGATCAGGGCGGCGTGGTTTTCCGGGCTGCTGAGTTGACGCCGCGGCATGGAGCGCGGGTCCGCCAGTTCGGGCCGGGGCGGCAGCCCGCAGAGATCGCTGGGCGCGCCGAAGTCCTCCAGGCGCAAACGCCCCGCCTGCCAGTCTTCATACAGGCGGGCCGCGCCTTCCAGCTTGTTCTCGATGTCGCGTTCGGCCAGTACGGCGCGGGCTGCCGCGAACAGGTTCATGGTTGTCAGCGGTGCTCGACCAGATCGGACAGGGGCAGTCTTTGTTTGGTCGGGGGGGCGTCCGCGCAGACGCCGAAGGCCAGCACCAGGGCAACTTCATGGCGCGAAGGGTCGATGTCCAGTTGCTGCCGCACCGCTTCGGCCACGAAACCGCCGATGGGGCAGGAGTCGATGCCGATGGCGCTGGCGGCGGTCATCATGTTGGCGGCGGCGATATGGCACTGGGTCACGCTCCAGGCGGGCACATCCACCGCGCCGTAGAAGCCGCGATAGTTGGCCAGGGCCGGGGCGTAGGCCGCGCCGGGGTACTCCCGCGCCAGCAGGGCTTGCAGATAGGGCGCGTCCGGATGCAGTTCGGCAATCTTGGCCAGGATCACCACCAGGGCGCTGGCGCTACCCACCTGGGGCTGGTTGAAACAGGCTTCCTGCATGGCCTGTTTGTCCTGGGCCGAGGTCAGCACCAGAAATTTCCACTGCTCCAGACCGAAGGAAGAAGGGGAGAGCCGTCCGGCCTCCAGGATGTAGTCCAGGTCCGCACGGGACAGGGCTTGGTCAGCCTGAAAAAGGTGGCAGGCATGGCGACGGTGGAAGATTTCAAGGAGCTGTTGTCTCATGGCGACCGTTCGTTGGAATTTGAACCGCCATTTTAACCGAGTGAATCAGTCATCTATGACCGCCTTGCCGGACGATTTCAGGCTTCTCCTCCATGGTCACGATCACGGCAGGGTCCGGCTGCCGCGACGAGTTCCATCTGGCCGATGACCATCCGGCCCGTCCGGAGCGGCTGAAAAACCTGCGCCGCGCCATGACTGGACAAGCCCCGGAAGGCGACAGTAATCTGGGGGCGGACCGGGACAAGGTAAAAGCCGGCCTTGGCCCCTGAAACGAACCGGATTCCGCCTGGTTCCCCCCCTCATCCGCTCATCAGAGACCTCAACCGTGATCGATCCACAAATACTGCGCATGCAGGGCACCTTGTTTGCCTCGCTGGGAGAGGAGGAGATTGCCGCCATCCTGGCCCTGGCCCAGAGCGTCCACTACCCCGCGCGCAAGGTCATCTTCCGAGAGGGCGAGCCGGGGGATCATCTGCTGGTGGTGCTGGAAGGACGGGTCAAGGTCAGCCTCACGTCTGCGGAGGGCAAGGAGGCCATCCTGAGTCTCATGGGGCCCGGCGAGGCGTTGGGGGAAGTCGCCCTGCTGGATGGCGAATCCCGCAGCGCCACGGTGACCGCCATGGAAGACTGTTCCTGCCTGGTGATCTGGCGGCGCGACTTTCTGCCCATGCTGGAGAAATATCCCCAACTCGCCTTGAAACTGCTGGAGGCCATGGCGCATCGGCTGCGTTCCGCCAGTGATCTCGTCGGCAGCCTCAGTTTCCTGCATCTCCCCGCGCGTCTGGCCCGTATCCTCATCAACCTTGGTCAGCACTACGGGCGTGTGATGTCGGAGGGCATCCAGATCAACCTCAAACTTTCCCAGGAAGAACTCGGCAATCTGGCGGGCGTTTCCCGTGAGAGCGTAAATCGTCAGTTGCGCGCCTGGGAAGAAGAGGGGGTCATCGACGTGAAGCATGGCGTGCTGACCTTGAAAAAGTCCGATGTGCTGTTTCGCGTCTCGCTATCGACCTGAACACGGTTGGTTCCGTAACGAAGGCTCTGCAAGATTCGTCATTACCGTTTTTTACAAGGAGAACATCCATGCGTCGTACCTCGCTTTCTTTGATCCTCGCCGGCCTCTTCGCCGGTGGCAGCATGCTTGCCCAGGCTGCCGAGGCCCCCTACTACAACCCCGCCAACTCCGCCAGCAGCTCCGGCTACACCGTCGGCCACGATCTGTACAAGACCATCGGCTGCCCCGGCCAGCCCCTGCTGGGCGCTTCCTGCGTCGCCCCGCCCGCCCCGGCCCCGGTTGTCGTGGCGCCCAAGGTCGCGGCCCCCGTCGCCCAGTCCGCTTCCGTGCTCTACATCCCCACCGGCATGCGTGAAAGCAGCGCCCTGATGATCGAGCGCTTCGCCCCCGCCGAAGTGGTGGCCGGCCAGCCCTTCAACTACACCATCAAGGCCACCAACCTGATCAACACCCCCCTGTCCGAAGTGACGGTGGAAGACCAGTGCAGCAGCAACTTCAAGACCCTGCTCTCCAGCCCCGACGCCAAGCGTCCTTCCGACACCCAGTTGCTCTGGGAACTGGGCGATCTGGCCGGCAAGGAGTCCAAGACCATCACCGTGAACGGCATGGTGACGGACGCCGCCGGCGCCAAGAACTGCATGTCCGGCAACTACGACCAGAAGTCCTGCATGCCCTTCAAGGTGGTGGAGCCCAAGCTGGCCCTGAAGATGGTCGCCCCCGTCGAAGTCATGCGTTGCGACGCCATCCCCCTGGCCTACACCGTGACCAACCCCGGTTCCGGCGCCACCCGCGGTGCGGCCCTGAACCAGGCCCTGCCCGCCGGCATCAGCCTGAAGGACGGCAATGGCCAGACCAATCTGGGCGACCTCGCCCCCGGCGCATCGCAGGAACTGCGCGCCACCGTGATGGCCTCCGCCCCCGGCGTCTACCAGTTCAACCCCGTAGCCACCGCCTCCGGCGACCAGAAGGCCGGCGCCAGCGCCACCACCAAGGTGACTCAGCCCGCCCTCAAGCTTTCCAAGCAGGCCGCCGACTCCATCATCCTGGGTCGTGAAGTCAGCTATGACATCACCGTCACCAACACCGGCAACGCGGTCGCCCGCAATCTGGTGCTGGAAGATGTGGTGACCGGCGGCAGCGCCAGCGCCATCTCCGACGGCGGCAAGGCCGACGCCAATGGCCGCATCACCTGGAACCTGCCGGAACTGGCTGCCGGTCAATCCCGTACCGTCAAGGTCACGGTGAAGCCCAGCGGCGCCGGTAGCGTGGCCAGCAATGCCAAGGCCAGCGCCTATTGCGCCGATGCCGCCGCCGCTGCCGCCAAGACCGCCGTGGTGGGCGTACCCGCAGTGTTGCTGGAAGTGATCGACGTGGTGGACCCCCTGGAAGTGGGCAAGGAAACCACCTTCATCATCACCGCCACCAACCAGGGCACCGCCACCGACATCAACGTTCGCATCGTGGCGGATCTGGAAAACAGCATGGAGTACGTCTCCGCTGGCGGCGCAACCGAGAACAAGGGTGCGGGCCGTCGCGTTGAATTCGCGCCCCTGCCCACCCTGGCCCCCGGCGCCAAGGCGGAATGGCGTGTGACGGCCAAGGCCCTGGCCGCGGACGACCACCGTCTCACCGTCAACATGAACAGCGATCTGCGCAAGCGTCCTGTCATGGAGACCGAGTCCACCACGCTGTACAAGTAAGCAAGCAAGCCGTAGCTGCACCCTGCAACGGGCCTCCTTCGGGAGGCCCGTTTTTTTGCGCGCACGGTTTCCTGCCTGGGCCTACTTGGGTCTGCCCACGCTGTAGCGGAGGCTGGATGTCTCCTTGTCCCCCCGTTCGATCCAGGCCAGATGCAGATTCCCCGCCTCGTCCAGCCACAGCGCCGGATCGGTCTGTTTGGCCGGGCCGGCGGCGGGAGGCGGGGCGATGTTTTCGGCGTAACCCTCGCCCTGGGGCCAGGTGAGCCAGATGTCTGCGGAGCCGTCCCGGTCATCATCCCAAGCCGTTGCCAGCGCACCGCCGGGGTTGCCGGCGGCGGCGACATGCCACTGCGCGATGGCGTCGCCAAAGCTGTCCTGCAACTTGGCGTTCTTGCCGAAGGTCCATTGCGCCCCCGGCTCGGGAACAGCGCCCGAGCCGCCCCCCACGGGGGCCAAGTCGTTCTTGGGACGGCCCGGCGAACGACTTGAACCCTGATCGCGGCTTACCGCGCCGAACACGTCGTACCCGGAGAGGAAATCCCGTTTGTCCAGCCACACCACGGCCAGATCCGGGCCGAAGGCCGCGAGGGCAGGGCGCATGGCCCCGGTCCCGCGCCCCAGCCCCCCCGCCGCCTTGCCCGTGGGGTTCTGGCTCACGCGCAGGGGGGCGCTCCAGGTTTGCCCATCGCGGCTATGGCTGGCGTAGATCACGGTATGACCGTGGCGGCGGTCTTCCCACGCCAGGTGTACCGCACCGGGGGTGACGGCCAGGGCCGGATACATCTGGTCATCCACCGGAGGGGTCGGGTCTACCGGCTGCGGCGCTTCGGCGTACAGCAGGTCTCCTTGCCGAGTCAGGCAACTGCGCCACAGCCGGCGCCAGCGGCCCTCCGTGGCGCTCCAGGCGACATGAATGCCCAGGGTGGCGTGTCGGCGCAGCACGGCATGGCCCCCCGCCGGGGCCAGGGTGACGGCGGGGCGCACACCGCGCGCATCGGCCACGGCGACGCGCACGCCGCCCTCGTCCTCCCACGCCAGCAGGAAACGGCTGGCGTCCAGAGGCGCAACGGAGGGGTCAAAGCATTCCCCCTGGCCGAACGGAAGATCGCGGAAAGGGGCCTCGCCCTGTTTCAGCGCCAGGTGGCAGCGGGCCAGCCCCGTATCGGACCAGGCCAGGGCGACATGGGGCCCGGAAACGGCCAAGGCCTGACGCCCGGAGGCGTCCAGGTGGTGGAACACGCCGGTTTGGGCGGGGGCGACTACCTCCGCAGCCCCCCACTGCCATTGGGCATGTGCGGGAAGCGGGGGAAGGGCCAGGGAGAAAAGCGCAGCGCCCATGCCGGCAATGCGCCGGAAAACACGGCAGATCCCGCTCACGACTTGCCCCCCAGAAACTGCATCAAGGTCTGGGTTTCATAGTGCTTGCCGCGCACATAGCGGTCGTAGTCCAGGAAGTCCTGCACCGTCTTGAAGCCCGGAACCTTGGCCACCATGCGCCCCTCCGGGGTCATGAACACGAACAAGGGCGTGGCAAAGGCCCCCAGGCGCGCGCCCAGCTCCGCCTCCGTGACCCGCTCGCCGCTGGGCAGGCGCAGGCGCTTGCCGCCTTCGGCATCCACATAGATCAGCACATAGTTCTCGCTGAAGAGCTTGTTGAGCCCGGCGTCCGCGAAGGTCTTGCGGTTGACGTGATCGCACCAGGCGCAGCCATAACGGCCAAAGTACAGCAGGATCGGCTTGCCCTCCGCCCTGGCCTGAGCCAGCCCGGAATCGTGGCCCTGGAAGGGATAACCGGGCGGTGGATCGGCCCGGGCCGCATTACCCAGGGTCAGTGCAAGGGCCAGGAGGGCGTGGTAAACAAGACGCATGGCGGGGCTCCTTTTCGAGTCCCGCCATGCTCTTGTCCAGGACGAAAAAAAGGAAGTCCACGCATGTACCAGTCCGCTTATGAGGTTGCCCGTATCGGCATCGTCTCCATCAGTGACCGCGCCAGCAGCGGCGTGTACGAAGACAAGGGCCTGCCCGCGCTCAAGGAGTGGCTCGCCGCAGCCCTGCACAACCCGCTGGAATTTGTGGAACGGCTGATCCCGGACGAGCAGCCAGGCATCGAAGCGGTATTGAAGGAACTGGCGGAAACCTGCTGCCTGGTGCTCACCACCGGCGGCACCGGCCCCGCCCCCCGCGACGTCACCCCGGAGGCCACCCTGGCGGTGGCGGACAAGGTCTTGCCGGGTTTCGGCGAGCAGATGCGGGCGGTAAGCCTGAAATATGTCCCCACCGCCATCCTCTCGCGTCAGACGGGAGTGGTGCGGGGCGCGTGTCTGATCCTCAACCTGCCGGGCCAGCCCAAGGCCATCAAGGAAACCCTGGACGGCGTGTTTGCGGCAGTGCCCTACTGCGTGGACCTGATAGGCGGCGCGTATCTGGAAACGCGGGAGGAAGTGGTGAAGGCGTTTCGGCCCAAATCGGCGCTGAGACCTGCAAATCCGGAACGCTAGAAGAAGTATTTTTCCCGACCGCGGAAGCTCACCCCCGCAATGTCTCCACCAGCACATTCGCCGCCGCGCCCAGCCGTTCCGACAGGATCAGGATGATCTGGGTGAGGATCTTGTTGGCCAGCACCGGGTCTTGTCGCAGCAGCAGTTCCATACCGCCGCGGGTGAGGGTGGCGAAGGTCACGGGTTCCAGCGTGATGCAGTCGGCGCTGCGCGGGGCGGCGTTGAACAGGGACATCTCGCCCAGGGTGCAGCCGGGGCCGATCTGCGCCAACAGCGCGCGACTGCCATCCTGACGATGCTTGCAAATCTCCATGCGCCCCTCGATCAGGAGCAGGAGAAACCCGCTGGCGTCCCCTTCCTTGATCAGCAGCGTTCCCGTCGGCGCCCGGTAGCACTGCATCATCCCGGCCAGGTACTCCGCTTCTTCGTGGCTGATGCGGGAAAAGATGGAGTCGTGCCCCATCAAGGCCTCGATCTGGGCGAGAAAACCGCGCCCATCGCCCAGGGCTTCCGCCTGGGCCAGAAACCGACCATCCAGAACGAGCATGTGCGCCTCCTTTTACGGGCTGACTACGGGTGCAGAGGGACGATGTCCCCGCCTGCGTTCTTCAGCAACGTCACCGCCGCCCCGGCCCGGCGCGACCATAGCGTGGTCACGCTGCGCGCAGCGGCAAGCTCGCTGGTGCGGGCGCTGATCACCTCCAGCGCGCTCGCCATGCCGGCGCGGTAACGCTCTTCGGCAATGGTGCGGGCGCGCCGGGCGGTGGAAAGGGCGTCCTCCTGCGCCGTGGCCTCCTGCTCCAGCAGGCGCGCGGCGGCGAGGGCGTCTTCCACCTCCTGAAAGGCCGTGAGCACGGTCTGGCGATACCCGGCGGCGGCCTGATCGCGGCTCGCGCGGGCGCTCTCCCGCGCCGCCTCGCGCGCGCCGGCGTCGAACAGGGTGAGGGCCAGAGTGGGGCCCAGAGACCACACCCGGCCAGGCAGTTCCAGCAGGTTGGACAGACGCGCGCTCTTCACCCCCGCGCTGGCCCCGAGTTCCAGGCTGGGGAACCACGCGGTCTGCGCCACGCCCAGGCGGGCGTTGGCGGCGGCCACGCGGCGTTCGGCGGCGGCGATGTCGGGCCGGCGTTGCAACAAGGCGGAGGGAAGCAGGGCAGGGGGGGCGGGGAGTAGGCCCAGCCCCTTGATCTCGGGCGTCTGGAATTCCCCGCCCAGAAGCGCGGCGAGGGCGTGATGCAGTTGCGCGCGCTCCAGTTCCGCCGCGCTGATCTGGGCGCGCGCGGTATGCACTTGGGTCTCCGCCTGGGCCACGTCCAGAGGCGAGGCCACGCCGCCCTGGAGGCGGTTGCGCGTGAGCGCCAGAAAGCGTTCCTGAGCGGCCAGGGTGTCCTGCAACAACCGGATCTGCGTCCCGGCGGCGCGCCAGGCCAGCCAGGTCTGGGCCAGGCTGGCCTGGATCGACAGTCGCGCTGCGGCCAGGTCGGCGGCGCTGGCTTCGGCCCCGGCCTCGGCGGCGCTGATCCCCAGGCGGACGCGGTCCCACAGGTCGATCTCCCAGGTGGCGCTGACCCCCAGGGCGTGGCTGCCGGAAACCGCCCCGGCGCTGCGCGCACGGCTGCTGGAGGCGCTGGCGGAAACGCCGGGCAGACGCTCCGCACTGGCGCTGTCGAGGGCGGCGCGGGCGATGCGGTAGGCGGCTTCCGCCTGTTTCAGGGTCTGGTTGTCCAGCGCCACGCGCGCTTGCAGGCGATCCAGTTCCGGGTCGCCGAAGGCCTTCCACCAGTCCGCGCCGACCGGGGTGATGTCGCCCTTGCTCGCCAGCCAGCGGACGCCGTCCGGGCTGAACTGGGCCGGAACGGCCAGGGCGGGCCGCTCATGCACGGGAGGGACGGCGCAGGCGGCGAGGAAACACGCAAGGAACGTGATCCACAGGTAGGAGCCCGGCTGTGCCGGGCGATCCCCCGCGTGGCCATGCTGCCGTCGTATCGCCCGGCAGAGCCGGGCTCCTACAGGGGGTCGTGGAGATTCGTGGTTCATAAGGTCACGGCCTGCTCGGGTTCAAGAATCGGACGGAAGCGGGCGCGCTCGCGCCAGGTCCGCAGTTTGTCCATGTACAGATACACCACCGGCGTCGTGTACAGGGTCAGGATCTGGCTCACCAGCAGGCCGCCGACGATGGCCAGACCGAGCGGGTTGCGCAGTTCCGCGCCGTCGCCGTGGCCCAAGGCCAGGGGCAATGCGCCGAAGCTGGCGGCCAGGGTGGTCATGAGGATGGGCCGGAAGCGCAGACGCGCAGCGTGGTAGATCGCCTGCGCCGCGCTGGCGCGGGTGCGGCGCTGATAGCCGATGGCGAAGTCGATCATGAGGATGGCGTTCTTCTTGACGATGCCGATCAGGAGCACGATGCCGATCATGGCGATGATGTCGAACTGGGTATCGAACGCCATCAGCGCCAGCAGCGCGCCCACCCCGGCGGAGGGCAGGGTGGAGAGGATGGTGATGGGGTGGATCAGGCTCTCGTAGAGCACGCCGAGCACGATGTACACCGTCACCAGCGCCGCCAGGATCAACCACGGCTGCGATTCCAGCGAACTCTTGAACGCCTTGGCCGTGCCCTGAAACCCGCCCTGCACCGAGGTGGGGACGCCGATCTGCGCCAGGGCCGTCTGGATCGCCGCGGCGGCGTCGCCCAAGGACTTGCCGGGGGCCAGGTTGAAGCTGATGGTGGTGGCGGGAAACGGCCCCTGGTGGTTCACCGCCAGCGGCGTGTTGGCCTCTTCCACATACGCGATGTCGGCCAGCGCCACCTGCTCGCCGCCGGGGGTGGAAAGCCAGAAAGAACGCAGGGTCTCCGGGTGCGTGAGCCACTCCGGCGCGAGTTCCATCACCACGCGGTACTGGTTGAGCGGGTGGTAGATCACCGACACCAGGCGCTGGCCGAAGGCGCTGTTGAGCGCGCCGTCCACCGCACGCATGGTCAGGCCCAGGCTCGCCATGCGCTCGCGGTCGAACACCAGACGGGTTTGCAGCCCCCTGTCCTTCTGGTCGCTGGACACGTCCGCCAGTTCCGGCAGTTCCGACAGCGCCTTGCGGATGCGCGGCTCCCAGGTGCGCAGGTCGGTCAGGCGGTCGGCCTGGAGGGTGTACTGGTACTGGGAATCGGAAGGGCGTCCGCCGATGCGCACGTCCTGCACCGGGGTGAGAAACAGTTTCGCCCCCGGTTCGTGCGCCAGCTTGCCGCGCAGGCGGTTGACGATCTGGTCGGCGCTGGCGCGGCGTTCGGCCAGGGGTTTGAGGGTGGCGAACATGAAGCCGGAATTGCGCGCCGCGCCGCCGGTGAAGCCCACCACCGTCTCCACATCGGGGTCGCGTTGCACGGCGGCCATCAGGTTCTTCATCTTCTGCTGCATGGCCTGGAACGAGATGCCCTGGTCCGCCTGCACGCTGCCCGCCAGACGGCCCGTGTCCTGCTGCGGGAAGAAGCCCTTGGCGACCACGCCGTAGAGATGGATGTTGAGGGCGATGGTGGCGACCAGCACCCCCAGCACGATGGGGGCATGGCGCAAGGACCACGCCAGACTGGCGCGGTAGCCGGATTTGAGGCGCTTGAGGAGGCGGGCGGGGAAGGGCGGGCGGTGGCGGTTTTGGATGCGTTGCTCCCTCATCCCCATCCCTTCCCCCGAGGGGGGAAGGGGGTTGGAACCCTCCCCCTCCGGGGGAGGGCAGGGTGAGGGAGCAACGCATCCCCCCCGCCGCCGTCCTCCTTCCGGCCCGCGCCCCTTCAGCCAATGCGCCGCCAGCATCGGCGTCAGGGTCAGCGACACCACCATGGACACCAGGATCGCCGCCGACAGCGTCACCGCAAATTCGCGGAACAAGCGCCCGAGGATGCCGCCCATGAACAGGATGGGAATGAACACCGCCACCAGCGAAAGGCTGATGGTCACCACGGTGAAGCCGATCTCGCGCACGCCCGTCAGCGCCGCCTGGAACGGCTCCATGCCCGCCTCCAGGTGACGCATGATGTTTTCGGTGACGACGATGGCGTCATCCACCACGAAGCCGGTCGCCACGGTCAGGGCCATGAGCGAGAGGTTGTCCAGGCTGTAGCCGCACAGATACATCACGCCGTAGGTCGAGATCAGCGACACCGGCACGGCGATGCTGGGGATCAGCGCCGCGCGCACCCGGCGCAGGAACAGGAACACCACCAGGATCACCAGCCCGACCGCGATGGACAGGGTGCGCTCCACCTCGCGCAGGGAACCGCGGATGGTGGCGGTGCGGTCCATCACCGGCTCCAGCGTGATCGCCTGCGGGATGGTTGCGCGCAACATGGGCAGCAGCGCGCGCACGCTGTCCACGGTCTCCAGGATGTTGGCGCCGGGCTGGCGGTAGAGGATCAGCAGCACCGCCGGACGCCCCACGCCGCCGCGATAGACCGAGCCGAAATGGCGCACGTCCTGCACCGAATCGACCACCTCGCCCACATCAGTCAGGCGCACTGCCGCGCCGTTGCGATAGCGCAGGATGAGCGAACCAAAGCCCGCCGCGTCCTTGAGTTGGTCGTTGGCCCCGATCTGCCAGCGTCGCGCCCCATCCTCCACCGCGCCCAGGGGGCGGTAGACGTTGGCGTTGACGAGGGTGGTGCGCACGTTCTCCAGAGAGAGGCCGGCGTGGTTCAACGCCGTCGGGTTCAGTTCCACCCGCACCGCCGGCAGCGCGCCGCCGCCGATGCGCACCTCGCCGATGCCCGTCACCTGCGCCAGACGTTGCGCCAGCACGGTGGAGGCGGCGTCGTACACCTGCGCGCGCGTCATCGCCTCGGAGGTGAGCGACAGGATCATGATGGGCGAATCCGCCGGGTTCACCTTGCGCCAGGCCGGCATCGACGGCAGCCCGCTCGGCAGCAGCGGACGCGCCGCCTGGATCGCCGCCTGCACATCGCGCGCCGCGCCGTTGATGTCGCGGTCGAGGTCGAACTGGAGGTTGATGCGGGTATTGCCCAGGGTGCTGGACGAGGTCATCTCGGTGATGCCGGCGATGCGTCCCAGGGTGCGTTCCAGTGGCGTCGCCACGGTCGCCGCCATGGTTTCCGGGCTCGCCCCCGGCAGCGTCGCCTGCACCGAAATGGTGGGGAAATCCACCTGCGGCAAGGGCGAAACCGGGAGCTGGAAATAGGCGATGCCCCCCGCCAGGGTCACGCCCAGCGCCAACAGGCTGGTGGCCACGGGGCGCTGGATGAAGAGGGAGAAGAAACTCATCGGTCATCCCCCCTTTGAAAAAGGGGGGCAGGGGGGATTTCTGAGCCGGTTCGCCCCCGGAGGGAGAGAACCGAGCGAAGCGAAGGTTTTCGGGGTGGGTTCATCTCACCCGAGCAGGAAGGCTGCCGGCGGCAGGATGGGGATGTCGCGCCAGGGGTGCATGTCGGTCAGGTGCGGGTCGCTGGCGACGATCAGTTCTGCGCCCGCCGTCTCCGCCAGGGCGAGAAATTTGTTGTCCGCCGGGTCCGGGCAGTCCGTCACGTTCAGCGTCACGTTGACCAGCGTCGCATGGGCGCGGAAGCCTTCGAGAAACTCCAGGCGCTCCGCACGCGAGGCGTAGCGGTCGAACTTGGCCCGCAGCAACACGGTTTCCAGTTCCGCCAGGGTCGCCGCCGAGGCCTGGATGTCGAACTGGCGCAAGGCCTTCTCGAACGCCAGCGCCGGTACCGATTCCGGGCGGATGGCCGCGCTGATCAGCACGCCCGTGTCGATCACGATGCGTCTAGCGAAGCTCATGCAGCAACCGGTTGACGTCGCCATCGCTCAGGCCGGCGGCGGCCTCCGTGCCGGTTGCGGGGCGCTGGCGGAAGCGCGCATACCACTGCGCGGCCTCCTCCCGTCGTTGGCGCAGGTCCAGCAACTCCTTCATGTCATGTCCGGACACCACATAGGCCACAGTGCGTCCGCGCCGCGTGACCTCGACCGGCTCCCGTTGCGAGCGGTCGATCATCTCGCCAAACCGGTTTTGCGCCTCGACGGAGGTGATGGTGATCATGTCTATCTCCATGAACTGGATGAAATAGCTAATACGTCTAGTTTAGAGCGGACTGCCTTCCCCGCGCCGCCAGCCGCTCGAACGCCAGATAGATCACCGGCGTGGTGAACAGGGTGAGCGCCTGGCTCACCAGCAGGCCGCCCACCATGGCGATGCCGAGGGGCTGGCGCAGTTCCGCGCCCACGCCCGTACCCAGCATCAGCGGCAAGGCGCCCAGCAGGGCGGCCAGGGTGGTCATGAGGATGGGGCGGAAGCGCAGCAGGCAGGCCTGATGGATCGCCTCGCGCGGGGGCAGGCCGCCGCGCTGGGCCTCCAGCGCGAAGTCGATCATGAGGATGGCGTTTTTCTTGACGATGCCGATCAGCAGGATGATGCCGATGATGCCGATCACGTCCAGGTCGCGCCCCGCCAGCAGCAGGGCGAGCAGCGCGCCGACCCCGGCGGAGGGCAGGGTGGAAAGGATGGTGACGGGGTGCAGGGCGCTCTCGTAGAGCACGCCCAGGACGATGTACATGGTCACCACCGCCGCCAGGATCAGGAGCAGGGTGTGGGAAAGCGAGGTGCGGAAAGCCTGCGCCGCGCCCTCGAAGCGGGTCTCGATGGCGATGGGCAGGCCCAGTTCCTGCTGCACCGTGCGGATCGCCTCCACCGCCTCGCCGAGAGAGACCCCGGCCCGCGGGTTGAAGGACACGGTGGCGGCGGGGAACTGGCCGACGTGGTTGATCGCCAGCGGCGTCTGCCGTTCTTCCACCCGCGCCAGGGCGGAAAGCGGGATCTGCCCGCCCGCGCCGGGGACGTGGATGGCATCGAGCGCGCGCGGGCCGACGCCGGCGTCCGGGTGCGCCTCCAGCACCACGCGGTACTGGTTCGACTGCGTGAAGATGGTGGAGATCAGGCGCTGGCCGAAGGCGTTGTAGAGCGCGTTGTCGATGGCCGCCACGCTCACCCCCAGGCGCGCGGCGGCGTCGCGGTCGATCTGCACCCAGGCTTGCAGGCCGTGGTTCTGGAGGTCGCTGGCGACATCCGCCAGTTTGGGCGACTGGTGCAGGCGCTCCACCAGCTTCGTGGTCCAGATGTCGAGCAGGGCGGCGTCGGGCGAACTCAGCATGAACTGGTACTGGGTGCGCGAGATGCGGTCTTCGATGGTGAGATCCTGCACCGGCTGCATGTACAGGCGGATGCCGTGCATCTGCGCCACGGCGGCGGCGATGCGACGCATCACCAGGGCGGCGGCGGGGCGTTCGCCGTGGGGCTTGAGGTGGATCTGCATGCGCCCGGTGTTGAGGGTGGCGTTGCCGCCGTCCACGCCGATGAACGAGGCCAGACTGGCCACCGCCGGGTCCGTCAGCACGACGGCGGCCAGCGCCTGCTGGCGTTCCGCCATGGCGGCGAAGGACACCGTGGGGTCGGCCTCGGTGATGCCCTGGATCACCCCCGTGTCCTGCACCGGAAAGAACCCCTTGGGAACCCAGACATAGAGCGCCACGGTGAGCCCCAGGGTGGCGGCGAACACCAGAAGGGTGGCGGTCTGGCGCGCCAGCACCCAGGTCAGCGCGCGCCCGTAGGCGGCGATGACGCCGTCGATGACGACCTTGCCGCGGCGCTGGAAGGCGCTTTGTTCCGCCTCCGGCGTCGCCCGCAGCAGGCGCGCGCAGAGCATGGGCGTGAGCGTGAGCGAGACCGTGGCCGAGATCAGGATGGCCACCGCCAGGGTGATGGCGAACTCGTGAAACAGCCGCCCCACCACATCGCCCATGAACAGCAGCGGGATCAGCACGGCGATGAGCGAGAAGGTGAGGGAGAGGATGGTGAAGCCGATCTGGCGCGAACCCTTGAGGGCGGCCTCCAGCGGCGACTCACCCCGCTCGACGTAACGCGAGATGTTCTCGATCACCACAATCGCGTCATCCACCACGAAGCCGGTGGCGATGGTCAGCGCCATCAGGGTCAGGTTGTTGATGGAAAAACCGGCCAGGTACATCACCCCGAACGCGCCGATCAGGGAGATGGGCGCAGACAGGCTGGGGATGAGGGTGGCGCGCAGGTTGCGCAGGAACAGGAAGATCACCATCACCACCAGGGCCAGGGCCAGCAGCAGCGAGAACTGCACGTCCTGCACCGAGGCGCGGATGGTGACGGTGCGATCCGAGAGCAGGGTGACGTCGATGGCCCCCGGCAGGGTCGCCTGCATCTGCGGCAGCAGGGCCTTGACCCGTTCCGCCACCTCGATCACGTTGGCGCCGGGCTGGCGCTGCACGTTGAGGAGGATCGCCGGTTGCAGGCCGGACCACGCCGCCAGATGCCGGTTTTCTGCATCGTCCACCACCTGGGCCACGTCCCTCAGGCGGATCGGCGCGCCGTTTTTCCAGGCCACCACCAGCGGGGGGTATTCGGCGGCGGTCTTCAACTGGTCGTTGGCATCGAGGGTGGAGGCGCGCAAGGCCCCGTCGAAACTGCCCTTGGGGATATTCACGTTGGCCGCGCCGATGGCCGTGCGCAGGTCTTCCAACGACAGCCCGTGCGCCGCCAGCGCCTGGGGGTTGGCCTGGATGCGCACCGCCGGACGGCGACCGCCCGCGATGCTGACCAGACCCACGCCGGGGATCTGCGAGATTTTCTGCGCCACCCGCGTCTCCACCAGATCGTGGATGCGCGGGGTGGCGAGCGAGGGCGAGGTGACCGCCAGGGTCAGGATGGGCGCATCCGCCGGGTTCACCTTGCTGTACACCGGCGGCAGCGGCATGTCCGTGGGCAGCAGATTGCTGGCGGCGTTGATGGCGGCCTGCACCTCCTGTTCGGCGATATCCAGGCTCAGGTCCAGGTCGAAACGCAGGGTGATCGTCACCGCGCCGCCGGAACTGGTGGAAGACATCTGCTTCAGCCCCGGCATCTGCCCGAACTGGCGCTCCAGCGGCGCGGTGATGGTAGCGGTGGCCACCTCCGGGCTGGCGCCGGGGTAGAGCGCCATGACCTGGATGGTGGGGTAATCCACCTCCGGCAGGGCCGAGAGCGGCAGCAGCCGGTAAGCCGCCAACCCGGTCAGGACGATGGCCAGCATCAGGAGCGAGGTCGCCACCGGACGCAGGATGAAGAGGCGCGAGGGGTTCAACCTGGAAACCTCATTTGAGCCCCTCTCCCTGGAGGGGAGAGGGGTTGGGGAGAGGGTGGGGGCGGCGTAGCCGCCCGATGGAGGTCACGAAAAGATCCACGAAAAAGCCCACCCTCTCCCCGACCCTCCCCCCTCCAGGGGGAGGGGGAAAAGCGTCACTTCGGGCCATGCTTGCCGCCCTTTTCACCCTTGCCGCTCTTGCCCCCGCCGGGTGCGATCACCTCCACCTTGCCGCCGTCGCGCAGCTTGTCCACGCCGTCGATCACCACGCGCGCGCCGGGTTTCAGGTCCGCCTCCACCGCCACCCAGTCGCCGTCCACTGCGCCGGGGACGACCGGGACCGTAGCCACCACACCCGCCGCGTCCACGCTGTAGACGAAGATGCCCTTGGCCCCGCGCTGGATCGCAGCAGCGGGCACGGCGAGGACGTCGTTCCGGGTGTCCAGCAGCAGGCGCGTGTTGACGAACTGGTTGGGAAACAGGCGCTTGTCCGCGTTGGCGAACCCGGCCTTGAGGCGAATGCTGCCGGTGGCGGCGTCGATCTGGTTGTCGCTGGTGAGCAGGCGGCCTTTGCCGAGCAGGGTGCGGCGCTCGCGGTCCCAGGCCTCCACCGGAATGTCGCGGCGCGCGGCCAGACGCTTGCCGATGGCAGGCAGGTGCGCCTCGGGCACGGAGAAGAGGACGCTGAGGGGCGCGGTCTGGGCGATCACCGCCAGGCCGTTGGCGTCGGCGGCGCGCACCAGATTGCCCGCGTCCACCTGGCGCAGGCCGATGCGACCCGGAATGGGGGCGGTGACGCGGGTCCATTCCAGTTGCAGGCGCGCGTTGTCCGTCTGCGCCTTGTCGCTGGCGACCACGCCCTGGTACTGGCGCACCAGCGCCTCCTGGGTCTCGACCTGCTGCCGTGCGATGGAGTCCTTCGCCAGCAGGTCGCGGTAGCGCGCCAGATCCAGCCGCGCGTTGTCCAGCAGGGCCTGATCCTTCGTCATCTGGCCTTCGGCCTGGGCGAGTTGCACCTGGAACGGGCGCGGGTCGATCTCGGCCAGGAGTTCGCCCGCCCTGACCTGCTGGCCTTCCTTGAAATGGGTGTGCAGCAGCAGGCCGTCCACGCGCGGGCGCACCGTGGCGAGCGTGCCGGGCGTGACCGTGCCCAGGGCGTCGATCCAGATGCGGATGTCCATGCGCCGCACCGTCTCCACCGCCACCGGCTGCGCGCCGTTCTTGCCGCCGGGCCGACCCGGGCCGCCTGCGCCGGCGGCCACCTTGCCTGCTGCATAGTGGTTGCTCCAGAGCCACACCCCGCCGATGAGGCCGGCGAGCAGGGCGGTGATGAGGACGGTGCGCAGGCGGGAGGCGGGCAGTTTCATGCGGTGGGCGGCCAGAGATAGGGGGTCATGTCGAGAGGTTGCGGACGGTGGAGCAGCAGATTGACGGCGAGTTCCCCAACCAACGGGGCCATGGTGACGCCGTAGCGGAAGTGTCCGGCGTTGGCGTACAGGTTGGTGATGCGGGGATGCGCCGAAATGACCGGGATATTGTCTTCCGAGCCGGGGCGCAGGCCGGCCCAGTGCTTCACCACCGGGGCCGTGCGCAGCGCGGGCAGGATTTCCCAGGCCTGGGCGGTGATCTCGGCGCGCGCCGATTCCGTGGTGGATTTGTCGAAACCGACGTTCTCGCGCGTGGTTCCGGCCAGGATGAGTCCGCCCTGGCGCGGGATCAGGTAGTAGCTGTTGCGCAGGATCACCGTGCTCAGCAGGTCGGGTGCGGCCTGGAACAGGACGATCTGACCGCGCACCGGCCAGACCTTGAGGCCCAGGGCCAGATCGCCGGCCAGCATCTGGTTCCAGGCGCCGCCGCACACCATGTACTGCCCGGCGCTGAGTACGCCGACGTTGGTTTCCACCCCGGTGACGCGGTCGTTCTCCACGCGCCAGCCGATGACTTCGGTGTGCTCGCGCAGCGTGATGCCGGCCAGTTCCACTGCCCGGCGCAGGGTTTGCAGCAGGCGCGGGTTGCGCACCTGGGCCACCTCGGGCAGCAGCAGGGCGGGGGTGTCGTAGCCCAGGGCCGGCTCGCGGGTGCGCGCGCTGATCTGTTCCAGCGGCACCTTATGCGCCCGGCACCATGCCACCCCCTTGGCCTCGTCGTACTCGGGCAAAAGGAGCATGCCGCACTTGCGGTATTGCGGGTCCAGGCCGGTTGCCGCCTTCAGGTTCGCGATGGTCTGCGGCCACATGGCCTCGCCCTGGATGGTGAGGCGGGTGACTTCTTCGCGGAAATTCCAGTGCGGCAACGGTGAAAGGATGCCGCCGCCGGCCCAGGAGGATTCGCGCCCGGTCTCGCCTCGTTCCAGGAGCGTGACCTTGGCCCCGGCGCGCGCCAGGGCCAGGGCGGAGACCATGCCGACCGCGCCGGCGCCGATGAGGAGGATGTCTGGGGTAGGGTGGGTCATGCTGTTATTTGAAGAGAAGGGAACGGTGGAGAGGCTAACTCATGGAGTACAGGGCGGGTATTTTCATCAAGAGTCACCCTGGCGGTCCAAGCAGGGGGCGGCATCAGCGGGTCATCTCCGACCACCGCTTTTCCAGCCGCTTTGCCGACACCGGTTCCGGCGTGCGCAGGGTCTGGGCGAACAGGCCCACGCGCAATTCCTCCAGCCGCCAGCGGAAATCCTCCATCGCCGCGTCTTCCCGTCCCTGGCTCGCCAGCTTGTCGGCGCGCTGGCGCCAGGCCGCGAGCAGCGGGGCCATTTCGTTCATGCTGCCCTGGTCCCGCGCCGTCTGCTCCGGCAGTTTGCTCAGGCGCAGTTCCATGGCCTTGAGATAGCGCGGCAGGTGGTTCAGGCGTTCCGGGGCATGGGCGGACAGGTAGCCGGGAAACACCAGGCCTGCCAGTTGTCGGCGCAGGTCGGCGACGGCGTTTCCGGCCTGGGCGGGGGCGCGTTCCAGCGCTTGGCCCAGGCGCTGGGTCGCAGCCAGGGTGTCGAGGACGATCTCGGCCAGGAGTGCGGCTTTTTGCGGCAGGAGGGGGCGGGCCTGGGTGCAGGCCTGGCTGAAGTCGGCTCGGGTGCGCGGGGTGCGGTCTTGCATGGCGGCGCGGGCGGCGGCGATGAGCAGGTCGTGGGTCAGGTCTTCGCACACGCGGCCCTTGAACAGCAGGGCGTATTGCAGGCAAGCGGTCTTGAGGCGGGCGGCGAGGTCGCGCGCGGTCTGTTTGTGCAGGTCGGGAAACTGGAGCCAGACCAGTTGCGCGACGCCCAGCTTGTGAGCGGCATGGGCGGCGGCGGCGTGGTCGAACAGGCGCAGACGCAGGTTGCCGGGGGCGTCTTCCAGGGCGGGGAAGGCGGCCACCGTGCGCTGGCCGGCCAGGATCTCCACCTGTTCCGGCAGGTCTTCGCCGTCGTTGGGCAGATCGTTCCAGCGGGTGATGCGCTCTCGTTCATAAGACTGGGTGGAGCGAGCCAGTTCCGCTGTCGCGGCCTGGCCCAGTTGCGCGCGCAGGGCGGCCAGGTCGCGCCCGGCGGCCAGGGTCTTGCCGCGCTCGTCCACGACGCGGAAGTTCATGTGTAGATGCGGCGGCAGCGCTTCCGGTCGCCAGGCGTCGCGCGGGATGGTCTGGCCGGTGGCCTTGGTGAGGAAAGCAGCGAGGGCGTCGGCGAGGGGGGCTACGGGCGTTGCTCCCTCATCCCCGGCCCTTCCCCCGGCGGGGGAAGGGAGTTGGGCGACGGCGGCGCGGGCGTATTCCGGCACGGGTACGAAGGCGCGGCGGATGCCTTGCGGCAAGGTTTTGATCAGGGCGGCGATCTTTTCTTCCAGCAGGCCCGGCACCAGCCATTCGCAGGCCAGGGCGGGGATCTGGTTGAGGGCGGCCAGGGGGACCACCAGGGTGACGCCGTCTTCTTCTGCGCCGGGTTCGAAGCGGTAACTGAGTTCCAGGTCCAGGGAGGCGAAGCGGGGGGGAAACGCGTTCACTTCTGCGTTGGCGTGGCGGCCCAGCAGGATTTCGCGGGTGAGGAACAGGGCCTTGGGCTGGGTGCGCTCGATTTCGCGCCGCCATTTGTCGAAGGCCGCGCCGTTGTGGATGCCTGCGGGGACGCGCGCATCGAAGAACGCGTACAGGGTCTGTTCGTCCACATAGAGCCGCGCGTTGCGGGTGCGCTGGGCGAGGTCTTCCACCTCTTGCAGCAGGCGGCGGTTGTGCTGGAAGAAGGGCGCGCGGGTGTCCCAGTCCCCCGCCACCAGCGCGCCGCGCAGGAATAGTTCGCGCGACAGCACGGGGTCGATGGGGCCGTAATGCACCTTGCGTCCGTTCACCACTGGCAGGCCGTAGAGCGTGGCGCGCATGGAGGCGGCCACATGGGCGGGTTTCTTGGCCCAGTGCGGGTCGGAGTAGCTGATCTTGAGCAGGGGGCGGGCGATGTGTTCGATCCACTCCGGTTCGACCTTGGCGAGGGTGCGGGCATAGACCCGGCGCGTCTCCACGATTTCCGCCGCCATCACCCATTTCGGCTTCTTCTTCACGCTGGAGCCGGGGAAGGGCAGGAACTTCATCTCGCGCGCCCCGAGGTAGACGCCGTCTTCGGTGAGCATGCCCAGGTTGCCGAGCAGGCCGGTCATCAGGGCCTGGTGCAGGGGGGCGTAAACGGTGGCTCCCTCCCCTAACGAAGCTCCCTCCCCCTCCGGGGGAGGGGTGGGGTGAGGGAGCGACGGTAAATTTTGCGGTGGCGGTGAATGAGGCGTTGCTCCCTCACCCGCCCTTCGGGCACCCTCCCCCGGGGGGGGAGGGGGATCTACCTTCCAGCCCAACTCCTTCACCTGCACCGACAACTGGCCGTAGATGTCGCGCCACTCCCGCACCCGCAGGGGGGAGAGGAAGTCGGCCTTGAGGGCGTCGCGGAACTTGCGCTGGGACTTGCGGTGGGTGTTGAGCTCGTCCTGGTAGTTCCACAGCTTGAGGATGGCGATGAAGTCGGAGTTGGCGTCGGCAAAGCGGCGGTGCTTCTCGTCCGCCGCCTGTTGCGCCTCCAGGGGGCGGTCGCGCGGGTCTTGCACGGAGAGGAAGGCGGCGATTACCAGGGCTTCGTGCAGCACCGCCTTTTCCTTGGCGGCGATGAGCAGGCGTCCGATGCGCGGGTCCAGGGGCAGGTGGGCGAGCTGGCGGCCCACGGCGGTGAGGCCGCCGGCCTCGTCCAGCGCGCCCAGTTCGAGCAGGAGTTGCTGACCGTCGCGCACGCGCTTGGGTTCGGGCGCATCGAGAAAGGGGAAGACGTCGATCTCGGGCAGGCGCAGGGCTTTCATGCGCAGGATCACGCCCGCCAGGGAGGAGCGCAGGAGTTCCGGCGTGGTGTATTGCGGGCGGGCGAGAAAGTCCTGTTCGTCGAACAGGCGGATGCAGACGCCCGCCGCCACCCGCCCGCAACGTCCGGCGCGCTGGTTGGCGGAGGCCTGGGACACCTTTTCGATCTTGAGTTGTTCGATCTTGTTGCGTAGCGAGTAGCGCTTTACCCGCGCCAGGCCGGCATCCACCACATAGCGGATGCCGGGCACGGTGAGCGAGGTCTCGGCCACGTTGGTGGCGAGCACGATGCGGCGTCCGGGATGGGAGGCGAATACCCGTTCCTGCTCGGCCACAGAGAGGCGCGCGAACAGGGGCAGGATCTCGGTGTGGGGCGGGTGGTGTTTGCGCAGGTCTTCCATGGCGTCGCGGATCTCGCGCTCGCCGGGCAGGAACACGAGGATGTCGCCTGGCCCCTCGGCGGCGAGTTCGTCCACGGCGTGGAGCAGGGCTGCCATGTCCCCCTCCCCCTCCGGGGGAGGGGCTAGGGGTGAGGGAGCAACCTGCGCGGACCGAGACGTTGCTCCCTCACCCGCCCTGCGGGCGCCCTCCCCCGGGGGGGGAGGGAGTGGGGCTCGGTAGCGCATCTCCACCGGGTAGGTGCGCCCGGAGACTTCGATCACCGGCGCGCCGCTGAAGTAGGCGGAGAAGCGCTCCGCTTCCAGGGTGGCGGACGAGATCACCAGCCTGAGCTCGGGACGGCGCGGCAGCAGGGTCTTGAGGTAGCCCAGCAGAAAGTCGATGTTGAGGCTGCGTTCGTGCGCCTCGTCCAGGATCAGGGTGTCGTAGGCGCGGAATTCGGGGTCCGACTGGGTTTCTGCCAGGAGGATGCCGTCGGTCATCACCTTGATGCGGGAATCCGGCCCCACCTGGTCGGTGAAGCGCACCTGCCAGCCCACCAGGCCGCCCAGTTCGGTCTGCGTTTCCTGGGCGATGCGGTGGGCCACGGTCTTGGCGGCGATGCGGCGCGGCTGCGTCATGCCCACCCGCCCGTTCACGCCACGGCCCGCTGCCAGGGCGATCTTGGGGAGTTGTGTGGTCTTGCCGGAGCCGGTCTCGCCGCAGACGATGAGAACCGGGTGGGCGGCCAGGGCGGCGGCGATGTCCGCGCGCCGGGCGGAGACCGGCAAATGCTCCGGAAAGGTCAGGTCGGGTAATCTTGGGCGGGTATTCGACATCCGCCGGAAACTAGCATGAAACAGTTCTGCATCTTCTTCCTCCTCGTGTTGTGCGCCATTGCCCCGGCAGGGGCCGCCGACCTGCGCGTGGAGGCGATGTCGGTGACTCTCACGGAACACTGGGAGCGGGTGAAGCCCGCAGAGGATGCGGACGCCTTCACCCTGAACTGGAAGGGGCGCGGCGCCGTGCCGCTACAGGCGCTCGTGTTGCGTCAGGCGGCGGAGGTCAAGGTGACAGACCAGGCGTTCTACGACCAGATGCGGGAGAAGTGGAACAGCAGTTTCGGCGGCGCTGCCGCCATCGGCTGGATGGAGATGGGAGAGATCCGCTGGTTGGCCTGTCGTCGTCCATCGCACGATCAGGCCGCCACGGTATTTCACTTGGTTACGGTGTTCCAGGGCCGCGCCTACAGCCTTTTGTTCTTTTCCGCCCCGCGCCTGAACGCCTTGCCGGCCCAGGCCATGGAATTGGTGCGTCGCACCCACTTTGGCGACCATGTGCACCGTTGGGCCAAGCTGCGCAGCTTTGCCCTGCGCCCCCCGCCCAAGGAGATGGCGAAGCTGGTGAAGGAGGAAGAGGTGCGTCTGGGCAAGGCCGCGCTACTCATGGGCTATGTGGTGGAGGCCAACGACAAGGCCATTACCTGGACCTTTGACGGGTTCAACTGGTCCTCGGGGGATCGGGCGCGCCGGAAGAAGACGCCTTTCTCGGTCCAGGGAAAGCTGGAGTTGCAGGCGCCGGAGGTCATGGCCGCTGGGCTTTCGGCGCAATTGACCCTGGAGAAGGGGAGTGGGAAGGGAATGGATATGGCTCGGGCCGGGATGCGCCTGCGCGATTTTTGCGCCGATCAGGCCAGTTTCGACGCCGCCCTGGAGCAGTTGGGCAAAGGCGTGACCACGGCCATGAGCAAACTGCTAAGCCGGCCCGGCGGCGGCTGCGAGGTGGTGCAGACCGACCGGGCGCTGACCCTGGAGGCCAGGCCGGGAGAGACCCTGCGCAAGGCCCTGGATCAAGCGCCCACGCCGCACCTGATCGTGCCGGAGGGGCAGGTTCACGCCCTGGTGCTGGAACTGGCCATGCTGAAAAGCGACCGCGGCGATCAGTTGGGCGACAGTCTCCTGCCGGATGTCTGGATCGTTACGGTGTACCTGCCTTCGATGGCGAAGCCGGCGCAACTCTGAACCGTCATCCCTGCGCCCAGATTCGCGTCCAGTCCAGGGGCGGATGGTTCATGGGCAGGTAGGTGTATTCCCGGATCGTGTGCAGGTGCGCGGCGGTGTTGCGCTTCTGCGGCTGGTGCAGGGGGTCGCCCGAGGGGCGCAGCAGACTCACCACGAACTTGGGTTGGGAAGCGCTGCGAAACCAGCGCGTGACGATGGCGGTTTCCCGATTGGTCAGGCGCACCAGGGTGCCGGGCGGGTAATGGCCGATCACCCGGCGCAGGGCCAGCATGGAGGCGTCGTCCAGACGGCCTCGCTCGCGGTCGAAGGCCACGCGCATGGCCTGGTGGGCGTAGTGGCCGGTGCGGGTATGGCGGTGGCTCATGAGGGCGCCGAATACATCCACCACCCGCAGGATGCGCGCCTCCTGGGTGATGGCGTCGCCGTGTATGCCGAAGGGATAGCCGCTGCCATCCAGGTTTTCATGATGCTGGTTCACGGCCTGCAACCAGGCGGAGTCCGTCACCCCCACCCGAGTCAGGGCCTCCGCCGCATGCCAGGGGTGCAGCCGCAACTGCTCCCGCTCGGTTTCCGTGGGCTGGCGGGCGTAACGCAGCAGGGTGTCCTGCAAGGCGTGCGAGGCCAGGTTCATGGCGAGGGCGGCGCGGGCGATGGTGCGTTGCGCCGCCTCGTCCAGCATCATGGCCCGCGCCGTGAGCACCCCGACTGCGGCAACAAAGAGGGCGTGGCGCTTGGCCTGACTCAGTTCGACAAGATGGCAGGTCATGCCGATG
The DNA here is from genome assembly GCA_016219425.1 of Betaproteobacteria bacterium. Classification (GTDB taxonomy): domain Bacteria; phylum Pseudomonadota; class Gammaproteobacteria; order Burkholderiales; family Thiobacillaceae; genus PFJX01. The sequence goes on from JACRNB010000002.1 coordinate 203,850, forward strand.
CAGGCTTCCGGGTGCAGGGCCGCGAGTTGATGCAGCCGGTCTGCCGTATGCGCCAGTGCGCCGGCGTCGAGCAGCTCATCTTCCAGCAGCGCGTCGTAACGCCGCCCCAGTTCAAGCAGCGTATCCACCGGCGAGATGTGCTCCTCTTCCTGCCCGTTGCCCTGACGGAACAGCCGCATCTCGGCCAGACGCGCCCAGCGCGCCGGGTCGGCGATCAGGCTGCCGGCGCTGGCCACGAGGATGCCCTGCTGATTGAACAGGTCGTGGGGCAGGGCCTGGTCCCGCGGGTGCTGGGCGAGTTCGGTGGGGATGAGGACGGGCATGCCGTGGCGGAGAGGGTGCATGGGAATGCCGTGTTAATCGGCAGGCGGGGTGAAATCTGAAGGGCCGAAACTACTTGTTCAAGAGGTAGCGGCGGTCATCGAAGGTGCTCACCCATTCCGGCTTCCAGACCACCATCAGGGTCACCAGCATGCCTGTGGCGAAGGCCTCGGCCCAGGCCAGCAGCAGGTAGAAGGGCAGGTAGTTTTCCAGCAGGTAATCCAGACGGTACAACCCGGCCAGGGCGGCGATGCCGGTGGCGCACAGGCCCACCGCCAGGGTGGCCAGGGCGGCGCCGAAGAAGGCGTTGAGAAAGATGTAGACGAAAAAATGGTTGGGCAAGCGGCGGTCCACCAGCCGATAGACGCCCCAGCTCACCCCCACCGGCAGAGCGCCCATGAGCAGAAAGTTGCCGGCGATGGCGCTGTAATCCCCCTGCCAGAGCCCCAGCAGGGTGGTGATCAACGCCATGGCGAGAAGGGCGAAGAGGGGGCGGAACATCAGGGTCAGGCCGGTGGCCCCCAGCAGGTGCAGGGCCAGACCGGGTTTGATGCCGGTCTTGATCTGCCAGAGGGCCAGCACCACTACGGTGGCGGCGAGGAATACGTTGAGATTGCGCGCATCCCGCAACATGGCCCAACTGGCGCGTCGCAGCATCACGCCCCCGAGGGCGAGTGCGGACAACCAGAAGGTCCAGAGCCAGGGCAGGGGGAGGTGGGCGGAAACCAGGTTCATGGGGCGGCTCGCATACAATTCGCGCCCCATTGTATTGCCCGAAACCCCCCATGCGCCTTGCCCTCTTCGACCTCGACAACACCCTCCTTGCCGGCGATTCCGACTTCGAATGGGCGCAATTCCTGATCGAACGGAAGGTGCTCGACCGGGAGGTGTACGAGGCCCGCAACCAGACCTTTTATGACCAGTACAAGGCCGGGGTGCTGGACATCCACGAATTTCTCGATTTCCAGTTGAAGCCCCTGTCGCGCCACCCGCGCGAACAACTGGACGCCTGGCATCGGGACTATATGGCGACCAAGGTCATCCCCATGATCGCCCCCGGCGCGGCGGCCCTGCTGGCGGAACACAGGCAGGACGTGTGCCTGATCGTCACCGCCACCAACAGCTTCGTTACCGCCCCCATCGCCGCATACCTCGGGGTGCCGCACCTGATCGCCACAGAACCGGAGCAGCGCGACGGCGTCTTCACCGGCGGCGTGGCGGGCACGCCCTCGTTCCGCGAGGGCAAGGTCGAGCGCCTGGAACAATGGCTGGCAGCGCAGGGCCAGACCTGGGCGAACGTGACGGAAAGCTGGTTCTACTCCGACTCTCTCAACGACCTGCCCCTGCTGGAGCGGGTGCATCACCCGGTGGCGGTGGACCCGGACGCCACCCTAAAGGCCCACGCCGAGGCGCGCGGATGGCGGGTGATGAGTTTGCGTGGGTGAGGGTGGAACAGCAGGGTGCGCGAATCGGCTCGGGGCGCCTCGTCAGCCATGACTGGCTTCCGCATGCAATTTCAGTCCAAGCGCCCTGATAACTTTAAGGATCGTGTCGAAGCCAGGGCTACGATCACCGGAAAGCGCCTTGTAAAGGCTTTCGCGGGACAGTCCGGCATCGCGCGCGACCTGCGACATTCCTTTCGCGCGAGCAATATCGCCAAGCGCTTTGGCAATGAATGCGGCATCTCCGTTGGCTTCCTCCAGGCAGGCTTCAAAGTAGGCCGCCATTTCCTCAGGAGTTCTGAGGTGTTCGGCGACGTCATAGCGAGTGGTAACGGTCTTGCCCATGGTGGTTACTCCGAAAGAGTGCGTGCGAGGCGCAAAGCGGCCTTGATGTCTTTGGCTTGGGTGGTCTTGTCCCCGCCGGCCAGCAGAATAATCAGCTCTTGCTCCCGCTTCTTGAAATACACCCGGTAACCGGGGCCGTAGTTGATTCGCAACTCCGAGACGCCTTCGCCAACCGGCTCGACATCTCCTGGGTTACCAGCGGCGAGCCGTTCGATCCTCGTCTGAACGCGCGCTCTCGCCTGGATGTCGCGCAGGTCGTCGAGCCACTGTGCGAAGAGGACGGTTTTGCGAATTTCAATCATGAGGCGACTGTAGCCCAGTGGCTACACGTTATCAATGCCATGCGCGCCGTCCCGAGGTGCCGTAGGGCTGAATGTGCATGGAGCGAGCTACAACCCCCGCTCAATCCTCTCGCACAGGCTTTTCAGCACCTTGAGGCGGGCGAAGTTCTTGTCGTTGGCCTCGATCAGCACCCAGGGGGCGGATTCGGTGCTGGTGCGGTCCACCATGTCGCACACCGCCTGTTCGTACTCGTTCCATTTCTCGCGGTTGCGCCAGTCTTCCTCGGTGATCTTGAAGCGCTTGAAGCCGGTCTTTTCGCGTTCCTTGAAGCGCTTCAACTGCTCTTCCTGGCCGATGGTGAGCCAGAACTTGATGACGATGACGCCGTGCTGGGCGAGCTGGGCTTCGAACTCGTTGATCTCGTTGTAGGCGCGCATCCAGTCGTATTCGCTGCAAAACCCTTCCACCCGTTCCACCAGCACGCGCCCGTACCAGGAGCGGTCGAACACAGACAGATGACCCCGGCGCGGCAGGTGTCGCCAGAAGCGCCACAGATAGGGTTGTGCGCGTTCCTCTTCGGTGGGGGCGGCAATGGGGATGATCTGGTAGTTGCGCGCATCCAGGGCGCTGGAGATGCGGCGGATGGCGCCGCCCTTGCCGGCGGCGTCATGGCCCTCGAACACCGCCACCACGGACTTTTTCTGGAAGCGGTCATCCCGCAGCAGGGTGGCCAGGCGGCCCTGGTATTCCTCCAGACGCCGGGCGTAGAGCTTTTTTTCCACCGTCTGATCCAGGTTCAGCGCGCGCAGGATGTTGGCGCCGTCCACCCGCGGCAGGCTGGGCAGGTTGGGGATGGAGTGGCTGGGGGGCGGCGCGCTCAGGCGGCGGCGTAGCGCCTCCAGGACGATCTTGCCCATGCTCAGGGCGCGGTAGCGTTCGTCGCTGCCTTCGATGATGTACCAGGGCGCCTGCGCGGTGCTGGTCAGGCGCAGGGCCTTGTCGGCGGTCTTGAGAAACTTGTCGTAGAGCTTGAAATGCCGCCAGTCCCGCTCCGTGGCGCGCCAGCGGGTGCTGGGGTCTTTCTCCCATAGTTTCAGGCGCTTTTCCTGGCGATCCTTGGAGAGGTGGAACCAGAACTTGAGGATCAGCGCGCCTTCATCCGTAAGCATCTTCTCGAAGCGCACGTTGCGCTCCATCGCCTCTTCCAGGGCGGCGTCCTTGATCTCGCCGTATACCCGCTGGATGAAGGGCATGCTGTACCAGGAGCCCTGGAAGATGCCCACCTTGCCCTTGGGCGGCAGGGTGCGCCAGAAGCGCCACATCACCGGGCGGTCTTTTTCCTCGTCGGAGGGTTCGCCCATGCCGTGGGTCTCGATGAAGCGGGGGTCCAGCCATTCGTTGAGCAGATGCACCGATTCGCGCCGCCCGCCGCCGTTTACGCCGCTGACGATGATGATGACCGGGAAGGATTTGCCCTGGACCATTTCGTATTGGGCATCCAGCAGCGCCTCGCGCAGGGCGGGGAGTTCCTGGTCGTAGGTCTTCTTGTCGATCTTGTGACCGAGTTCGGCGGATTCGAACATGGCGCGCTCCTGGCGTGGGGATGGGGCCTTATCGGCGCGATGGGGGTGGGGCTTTAGCCCTTCGGCGCGGGGCAGGGTTGATGCGGTTCGCGGCGCTCACCGCATCAACGTGGTCTGTAGGAGCCCGGCTGTGCCGGGCGATGCGGGGATCAAAGAGGCGAAGCGGGATCGCCCGCCACAGCCGGGCTCCTACAGGGGGGCGGGGGGTAGCGAACTGCATCAGAGGGAGGGATGCGGTCCCAGGTCCGCCGCCAGCCCCGGATGCACGATGCGCCCCTCCGCCACGTTCACCCCCGCAGCAAAGCCGGGGTCGGCCTCCAGGGCGGCCTTCGGGTCCGCCGCCAGGCGCAGCAGCCAGGGCAGAGTGGCTTCCGCCAGGGCCAGGGTGGCGGTGCGCGCCACCGCGCCGGGCATGTTGGCGACGCAGTAATGCACCACGCCTTCTTCCACATAAGTGGGGCTGGAATGGGTGGTGGGGCGCGAGGTTTCCGCCACGCCGCCCTGGTCGATGGCCACGTCCACCAGCACCGCGCCGCGGGGCAGGGTGCGGAGGTGTTCGCGCGTGAGCAGGCGCGGCGCGCGGCGGCCATGCACATAGGCCGCGCCCACCACCAGGTCGGCCTCGCGCAGGCACTCGGCGATGTTGGCGGGGTTGGAAAAGCGGGTCTTCAGGCGTCCGCCGTACTGGTCGTCGAACGCGCCCAGGCGCTCGGCATGGCGGTCGAGCAGGGTGACGTCCGCGCCCACGCCCACTGCGATGTGCGCGGCGTTCGCGCCCACCACGCCGCCGCCCAGAATCACCACCCGGCCCGGCGCCACGCCGGGCACGCCGGAGAGCAGCACGCCGCGTCCGCCGTGTTGCATCTCCAGCGATTGCATGCCGGCCTGGATCGCCAGCCGCCCGGCGATCTGCGACATGGGGGCCAGGAGCGGGGTGCGTCCGGCGGCGTCCAGCACGGTCTCGAAGGCGATGGCGGTGACGCCTGTTTCCATCAGCGCGCGGGCGAGATCCGGCGCGGCGGCGAGATGCAGGTAGCAGAACAGGCGCTGGCCGGGGCGCAGGCGGGCGACCTCGACCGGCTGCGGTTCCTTCACCTTGAACACCAGGTCGGCGGCGTACACCCCGGCGGCATCGGTGAGTTCCGCGCCGGCCCGGGCGTAGGCGTCATCGGCCAGGCCAACCGCCGCGCCCGCGCCCGTTTCGACCCGCACCGCATGCCCGGCGGCGGTCAGCGCAGCCGCGCCCGCCGGGGTGAGGGCGACGCGGTATTCATGGTCCTTGATCTCTTTGGGGATGCCGATATGCATGGCTGCTCCGTTTTCGTAGCGCCGGCATCCTTGCCGGCAAGTCCAAGGGCCGGCAGGGATGCCGGCGCTACACCAGCGCTTCCACGCACTCCCGCACCAGCGCCGGCCCCCGGTAGATGAGGCCGGTGTAGACCTGTACCAGCGCCGCGCCCGCCGCAACCTTCTCGCGTGCGTGCGCCCCGCTCAGGATGCCGCCTGCGCCGATCAGCGGCACTTCGCCCGCGAGGGCGGCGTGGAACGCGGCCAGCACCTGCGTCGAGCGTGCGCGCACCGGTGCGCCCGAGAGGCCGCCGGCTTCACCGCCGTGCGGCAGGCGGGCGACGCCCTCGCGCGACAGGGTGGTGTTGGTGGCGACCACCGCGTCCACGCGATGCGTGCGAAACAGCGCCGCCATGCGCTCGATCTGCTCCGGCTCCAGGTCGGGCGCGATCTTCACCGCCACCGGCATGTACTTCCCGTGCCGCTCCGCCAGTGCGGTCTGCCGCGCCTTGACCGCGCCCAGCAGGGCGTCCAGCTCATCGCCGCCTTGCAGCGCGCGCAGGTTCTTGGTGTTGGGGGAGGAGATGTTGACGGTGACGAAGCTGACCTTGCCGTAGAGCTTGTCGAGCAGGATCAGGTAATCGTCGGCGGCGCGCTCGATGGGGGTGTCGAAGTTCTTGCCCAGGTTGACGCCGAGGATGCCGCGGTAGCGGGTGCGTTCCAGGTTGGCGAGCAGGGCGTCCACGCCGTGGTTGTTGAAGCCCATGCGGTTGATGATGGCCTGCGCCTGGGGGAGACGGAACAGGCGCGGCCTGGGGTTGCCGGGCTGGGGCCGGGGCGTCACCGCGCCCACCTCGATGAAGCCGAAGCCGATGCGCGCCAGCGCGTCGATGGCCTCGCCGTTCTTGTCCAGCCCGGCGGCCAGACCCACCGGGTTGGGGAAATCCAGGCCCATGACCCGGCGCGGGGCGGCGGGTACGGCGGGCAGGAAGGGCGCGAGCAGGCCCAGGGCGTCAAAGCGGTTCAAGGCCGAAAGGGTGAGGTTGTGGGCGGCCTCGGGGTCAAGCCTGAACAGCAGGGGGCGGAGCAGGGGGTAGGGGTTCACGATGCAGGCGGGGGTGGAAACGGACACATTCTATTTGCTTCGACCTACCCGACAGGGGGAGGCCCGGATGCATCCGGCTTCATTAGAATTCGGCCACTTTCTTGATTCAGGTCAAAAACATGAGCCAAACCTCCTTTGATCGCGCCATCGCCCTGTTCGATGCCGCCAATGCCGAAGACCCCCGTTTTGACGAAGTGGACGGTGCGCGCATCCCGCGTGAACTGCTGTATTCGCAGCGCATGGCGGAGATGATCCAGCGCTTTGCCCCGGAAGCGGGGGAGGCGGCCCAACTGGCCTGCCGCGCTCAGCACATCCAGCGCTGGAAGACCCCGCGCGACAGCTACCCCATGGACCGCACCGGCTACCTGCAATGGCGCACCGGCCTTTACAAGTTTCACGCCGAGACCGCCGGACGCCTGATGCGCGAAGCCGGTTACGACGATGCCACCATCGAGCAGGTGCAGACCGCGGTGGGCAAGAAGGGCCTCAAGGTGAACCCGGATACCCAGATGATGGAAGACGTGGGCGATCTGGTGTTCATCGAACACTACATGCAGGGTTTCGCCGGACAGAAGGCGGATTACAGCGAGGAAAAGTGGCTCGACATCCTCCGCAAGACCTGGAAAAAGATGTCCGAACGGGCGCGCGACTTCGCCTTGTCCGGCGGCATCAAACTGCCGGAACCGCTGGTTCCGTTGATCGTGAAGGCCATTCAGGGCTGAGTTCCCTCGTTGGGTTTTCCCGGTGGGTTTTCTCGTTGTGATGGCCGCACTCTGAGCGGGACAATGGCGCTTGCCCGCGCCCTGTTCCCGCTTTCATGCCTACCTACCTGTCCGCCCTGCGTCTTCCCGCCTTCAGCTCATTGCGTCGCGCCTTTCCCGCCCTGGCTTTTTTCGGCGGCTTTCTCTGGGACGCCCTGACCCTGGGCCGTTCCGTCGGGAACGTGGACCTGCTCATGCTCACCGGCTACCTTGCGGCGGCGGCGGGCCTGCTCTGGTGGCTGGGGCGCAGACAGACGCTGGAGGCGGCGGCGCCCGCGCTGGAGCGGCCCTGGTGGATTGAGTCCGGCCCCTACCTGCTGCTCCAGTTCTGTTTTGGCGGCCTGTTTTCCGCGCTGTTCATCTTCTACTTCAAGAGTTCCAGTCACTTTCTGGCCGGGCTGTGGGTGCTGGGCCTGGGCATCCTGCTGGTAGCCAACGAGTTTCTCGAAGACCGGTATCGCCGCTTCACCCTGACCTGGGCGCTGTTCGGGCTGTGCGCCATGCTCCTGCTCAACTTCGTCATCCCGCATCTGGTCGGCAGCATCGCCTCGTTCTGGTTTTTCCTCAGCACCCTGGCGGGGGCGGGGCTGGCGCACGGCCTGCGCTTGAAAACGCCGGGGCAGCCGGGGCGCATCAAGCCGGTCTGGCTGATCGCCGCGGGGCTGTTCGCGGCCTACGCCCTGGATGTGATCCCGCCCGTGCCCCTGGTTAAAAAGGACATCGCCGTGGGTCACGCCCTCACCCGCACCGGCGGCGCCTACCGCCTGCAACTGGAGAAGACCCCCTGGTGGGTGTTCTGGCGCCGTACCACGGACGAGATGCATCTGAACAAGGGCGAACCGCTCTACTGCGTCTCCGCCGTGTTCGCCCCCTCCGGCCTGAGCGCCCGCCTGGTGCATCACTGGCAGCACTACGGCCAGGACGGCTGGGCGACCCGCTCACGCATCCCGTTCACCCTTTCCGGCGGACGTCAGGAGGGCTACCGCGGCTACACCTGGAAGCAGAACCTGTCACCGGGCGAGTGGAAGGTGGCAGTGGAGACGGAAGATGGCCGCACCGTGGCGATCCATCGTTTTGAGGTATCCACAGACCCCCCGGACGCGGACGGGGCCTTCCTCCCCCGCGACCTCTGACGCGCCGGGGACGTCGTTAACCGGATTGTTATGCCTCTTAGCCACACTAACAGACGCAACTTTTCCTCTTGCCAAACCCCATGTCTTAATGTAGACTATACGTCACATTTGTTATTTGCGGCAAAACGAATATGAAGGCAATCAGTCTCTTTGCGTGCGGTGGTATCGGTGATCTAGGGTTACGGCACTCTGGGTTTGATGTCATTGTTGCCAATGAATTACTCGAAGATCGTGCCGAAGTATTCAAACATAACTATCCAAAAGCTCAAATGGTTGTTGGGGATATATGGGAAAAAAGATCTGAAATATTAAAAGCAACTCAAAATCGCCTAGGTGGAAGTTCTTTAGATATTGTTTTTGCAACTCCTCCTTGCCAGGGCATGTCGAAAAATGGGAGAGGTAAACTTTTGAGCTTGTTTCGACAGGGCCTTAAAGGTGCGGTAGATCCTAGAAACCTTTTGGTTGTACCTACAATCGAAATATTCATCAAAAGTGGGGCGCATACGCTAGTAATGGAGAATGTCCCGGAAATGGAGAATACTTTCATTCCGGACCCGCACGGAAATGGGGAGCTAATTGGAATTATTGATTTAATAAAAAAATCACTTGGTCCCGAATTTGGTAGTTCCATTCGTGTTGTTGAATTTGCAAATTACGGCGTTCCTCAGAGCAGGCAAAGACTAATCTCAATCTTTACAAAAAATGAAATTCTGAGGCGACACATAAAAATGTATGGTTCACTTTTCCCGCAAGAGACCCATAGTAAAGATGGCTATTTCGCAGAGAAATGGGTAACTGTCCGGGACATCATCTCAGATGATCCTCCTTTGGATGCAGGCAAGCCTGAAACGGCTCAATACAAGAAAATTCAATACCATCGCGTCCCACTGCTCGATGATGAAAAATATCTTTGGGTGAGTAATACACCAGAAGAGAAAGGCGCTTTTGATAATCAGTGTATAAATCCAGCATGCGGATTTAAGGAAAATCCAACACATGGTTCGGGAAAGGATGAAAATGGAATAAACAAAGCAAGCACAGAAACTCCAATTTTCTGTATTAAGTGCAATTCAATTTTGCCCCGCCCATGGGTTAAGGAAAACGGCGAATATCGCTTGATGAAGGGTTATACAAGTGCGTATAAGCGCATGAGCTGGGATTCGCCGGCCAGTACCCTTACACGAAATCTTTCATATGCATGCAGCGATAACAAATTGCATCCATCGCAGAATCGAGTCCTATCTCTATATGAAGCAATGAAACTTCACACCATTTCTAACTATGAATTTGAGTGGCGACGTGCCGACGGAAAAAAGGTAAGCGATAAATTAATTCGAGAGCTAATAGGCGAAAGCATTCCTCCCGCAGGCTTGGAAAAAATATTCCGCTTTCTCTCTGATCTATTAAATGAAATTGGTCAAAACAAAGTTTCCGTGTTACGCAGAGGGCAGCAAGAATTATGTTTATAGTTTAATAAGAGCCCCGCCGTTATATTCGTTTATGAATTTCACATAGCGCGGATCTTCTTTGACTGCTATCCAATTTTTGTACATTTTATTTACTCCAGAGCGCGGCATAATTGAAACGCTTGTTGTTCTTCCACCGCCCTCCTTGGGTTGAACTATTTTCCCCCAATCATTTTCTGTCAGGGTATTCCCAAAAAAGATGGCCACGATATGTGGGGCGCCGTCAAGAAAGTCCCATAAAATACCGACTAAATTGTTGGTTTCACGATGATGCGCTTTCCAGTCATAACCGTGCATTACCGCTATTCGCGTCTCGCCCATATCTGGTTTTTCAATGCCGAGTTTTGCGCATTTAATTGGCGTTGGGACTGAACCGCATGTGGCTTTAATTTCGATCCCGCCATTTTTAAAAGGACTGAATGGCGACTTATCTCTTATTTTGCCCATGCCTCTGATTTCTTCATACAACTCGATTCCGTGCTCATCCATAAGCAATAAATCCGGATAGCCATCCTGATGGGGGTTTCCTATAAATCGACTCTTTGATTCCTTGGCAAGACTTTTGGCGAAGAGTTCGCCAATGAATGCAGATAAATTCCTCATTCCCAAGATCGAAAAAATATCAACTGGAATGTCTTTTGTTATTGCGCTTACTACGTTATGAACGTCATGCAGGGCCTTTTCAAAAATCAATAAATCTATTGTTTCCTCATTGCCCAGCCCGGACACGAACTTTGTATTTGCTTTGCTATTTATTAGATATGTCATTGTTATTTTCCTGTGTGGCTAAAGTAAAAAAATCTGCTGGAGAAATTCGGAGCGCTGTAATAATCTGCTCTAAAGATTCGAGTGTTATATTTCTTACGCCGCGCTCCACGCCAGAAATGTAAGTCCGGTCTAGGCCTGATCTATCAGCCAGCTCTTCTTGGCTCAAGTTTTGAGCCTTACGACAATGTCGGATAGCGAGTGCTATTGAGTTAACAAGTGTTTTTTGCATGACTGGCTACGCAGAGAAAGTTGTAGTGTATTTTGACTAATGATGACTATTAGTCCACGGACTATGTGTCACAAAGGTATGGCATTGCACTCAACTCGGACGCTACGCGATAAAGCCGCGCAGCGCCGGTTAGCTTTACGGTGTAAACATGAGGCGTTCACGTTCACCTCAGGAGTTCGCCATGTCCCTGCAACGGTTGCTTGTCCCCGCTTTCGTGCTGCTCCTGTCCGGCTGCGCCGCCCCCCAGCCCGCCGGGGACGATGGCCTCAGCCGCCGTCTGGCCGAGATCGAAACCCGTCAGGCCCAGGGCCAGTCCGGCGCGGCCCTGCTGGGGGAGATTGGCAAGAAACTGGAGGCCCTGACCAGCGAGCAGCAGGCCTTGCGCGCCCGCATGCAGGAGATCTTCCCGCCCCAGCAGGCCCAGGAGGTGCGTCTGGGCAGGGCGGAACAGCAGATTCGGGATCTGGCGACGCGTCAGCTCGGCGCTCTGGCTTCCGGCGATGCGGCGAGCCGGGAGTCGCGCCAGCGCCAAGGTGAACTGGGCCAGCGGCTGGAGGCGATGACGGGGGAACTGCGCGCCGTGCAGGAGGCCCTGGCGACCCGCAGCAGCGGCAGCGATCTGGCCCGTGCGGAGCAGCGCCAGAGGGAGGCCGCAGACGCCCTGGCCGCCCGCATCGCTCGCCTGGAGCAGCGCCTCGACGAGGTGGCCCGAACCGCTCAGGACGCCCTCGACGCCACCGGTTTCGGCCAGCGCAAGATCTACGGCAAGGTGCTGTTCAGCGTGACCCTGACCGAGGACAAGACCCTGTTCCCCATCAACTCGCCGGACCTGGGGGCGGGGGACCAGAAACAACTGGATGCCCTGGCGCCCCGGCTCAAGGAGCTGGGCACCAGCTTCCACCTGCATATCGAAGGCCATACCGACGGCATCGGGCCGGATGACTACAACTACGAGCTGGGCAAGGCCCGCGCCGAGGTGGTGAAGCGTTACCTCAACGAGCGTTGGGACATCCCGCTGTTACGCATGTCGGTCACCTCGCACGGCGCCACCGCCGCCCTGCCCGGCAAGCCCAACCGCCGTATCGTGGTGCAGGTGATGCAGTAGGGCGCTGTCCGTGCGGGAGGGCGGCAGGTAGCCCGGATGCAGCGCAGCGAAATCCGGGGGTTCAGGTAGGCGCACAACCCCGGATTCCGGCCTGCGGCCTGCATCCGGGCTACGGCTGGATTGACGGATTCCGTGACGCGGAATAGGCTGGAACGGATGATCCACACCTTCTCCTGCGCTGACACCGAAGCGCTGTTTCAGAGTCAGGCCGTGCCCAGGTTCAGGAATATCGAACGGGTGGCGCGGCGCAAGCTTTTGCAACTGCATGCGGCAACGGAGCTCGCCAGCTTGCGCGTTCCTCCCGGCAATCAGTTGGAAGCGCTGAAAGGCGAGCGCAGGGGGCAATACAGCATTCGCATCAACAACCAATGGCGTGTCTGCTTTGTGTGGCGTGGAGAAGGCGCGGATCAAGTCGAAATTGTGGATTACCACTAGGAGCTGAACATGGCTGAATTACTGGACGAGATCCACCCCGGCGAAATCCTTCTGGAGGAATTCATGAAGCCGATGGGCATTACGGCCCGTCAGCTTGCGGCGGATATTGATGTATCCCCGAGTCGCATCAGCGAACTGGTAAACGGCCACCGTCCCATTACCGCAGATACGGCGCTACGCCTTGGGTTGTTTTTCAATATGGAACCGCGTTTCTGGCTGAACCTTCAGGCCGAATACGACATGCGCATTGCGACGCGCACTCTCAGGAAGACCATTGAGCCAAGGATTCGCGTTTTTCAACCGTTGGCAGCGTGACAGGCAAGGCGGTCAAGGAGACGACGAATCCAGGGGCGAGGAGTTTGCGGCGGGCGGGGGGTGAGGGGAGCGACGGCAGGGCATGAGCGGCTATCATGCCGCCCCTCTCTTCGCGTACCCATTTGCCCGCCATGACCGGCTTTCCCCCCGAACTCCTGCGCGATGTGCAGCGCCGCCGCACCTTCGCCATCATCTCCCACCCGGACGCGGGCAAGACCACGCTGACGGAAAAGCTCCTGCTGTTCGGAGGCGCGATCCAGATGGCCGGCACCGTGAAGGCGCGCAAGAGCGCGCGCCACGCCACTTCGGACTGGATGGAGGTGGAAAAACAGCGCGGCATCTCGGTCACCAGCTCGGTGATGCAGTTCGACTATGTCGGCCACACCATCAACCTGCTCGACACCCCCGGCCACCAGGACTTTTCGGAAGATACCTACCGCGTGCTCACGGCGGTGGATGCGGCGGTGATGGTGATCGACGCGGCCAAGGGCGTGGAGACGCAGACCATCAAGCTGCTGGAGGTCTGCCGCCTGCGCAACACGCCCATCATCACCTTCGTCAACAAGATGGACCGCGAGGTGCGCGACCCGCTCGACCTGCTGGCGGAGATCGAAGAGGTGCTCAAGCTGGACTGCGCGCCGGTGTCCTGGCCCGTGGGCATGGGCAAGAGCTTCCGCGGCGTCTACCACCTGCTGCACGATCACATGCTGCGCTTCACCGCCGGCGAGGAGCGGGCGGGGGGTGAGGTGGAACGCATCGAGGGCTACGACAACCCCAAGCTGGATGAGCTGTTTCCGTTGGAGATGGGCCGTCTGCGCGAGGAGGTGGGCCTGCTGCGCGACGCCAGTCCGCCGTTCGACATCACCGCCTTTCTCGCCGGCAGGCAAAGTCCGGTGTTCTTCGGCTCCGGCATCAACAACTTCGGCGTGCGCGAGATCTTGCAGGCCCTGGTGGAATGGGCGCCGCCGCCGCAGCCCCGCGATGGCGGAGTCCGCATGGTGGAACCGGCGGAGCCTCCCTTCACCGGCTTCGTGTTCAAGATCCAGGCCAACATGGACCCCAAGCACCGCGACCGCATCGCCTTCTTCCGGGTCTGCTCGGGGCGCTACAGCCCCGGCATGAAGGTCATGCACCAGCGCATGGGGCGCGACATGAAGATCGCCAACGCGCTCACCTTCATGGCCAACGAGCGGGTGCACATGGAAGACGCCGTGGCGGGGGACATCATCGGCATCCACAACCACGGCCAGCTCCAGATCGGCGACACCCTGACCGAGGGCGAGACCCTGGGCTTCAAGGGCATCCCCTACTTTGCACCGGAGATGTTCCGCGCCGCTCGCAGCCGCGATCCTATTAAATCCAAGCAGTTGCAAAAAGGACTTAAGGAATTAGGTGAAGAAGGGGCGATCCAGGTATTCGAGAACATGGCCAGCGGCGCGCTGCTGCTGGGGGCGGTGGGACAGCTTCAGTTCGAGGTCGTGGCGAGCCGCTTGCAGGCGGAATACAAGGTGGATGCGATCTACGAGAGCGCGGACATCCACACCGCGCGCTGGCTCACCTTCCCGGACGACGCCGTGCGCCGCCTGTTCGAGCGCGACCAGTTGGCGCGCATGGCGCTGGACGTGGACGGCAACCCGGTCTACCTGGCCACCAACCGCTACAACCTGGAACTGCTCATGGAGAAGTGGCCCAAGGTGCGGTTCCACGCCAGCCGGGAGCACGGTCAGCGCTTTGGGTGAGGATGGTTCAACCATCCGGGTTCAGCGCTCGTCCAGCAACCCCAACATCTGAGCCAGTTCCACCGCCGATCTCACCTGCATCTTTTCGAAGATATGCGCCCGGTGGACTTCCACCGTGCGCATGGAGATGTTCAGTTCCCCGGCGATCACCTTGTTGAGCTTGCCGACGACGATGCCCTGCATGACCTCCCTTTCCCGCGCCGTGAGGTTGTCCACGCGACGTTGCACCTGACTGGCGGATGCGCCCCGCAGGCGGCGTTGTTCATCCAGGGCGAGGGCTTCGATGATGCGGTCTGCCAGTTCGTTGTCGTCGAAGGGCTTTTCCAGGAAGTCGAACGCGCCTTTTTTCAGGGTCTTGACCGCCATGGGCACGTCGCCGTGGCCGGTCAGGAAGATCACGGGCATGCGGCAATCCCGCGCCAGCAGGTGATCGAACAATTCCAGGCCGGTCATGGCCTGCATGCGGATGTCGAGCACCAGGCAGCCGCTCATGTCGGCCCGGTAGTCGGTGAGAAAGGCCTCGGCGCTGTCCCAGACGCGGGATTCGATGCCGCGCGAACGCAGCAGCCAGGAGAGGGCGTCGCGCATGGCGGCGTCGTCATCGACCAGATAGGCAATGCTCATGGTGCAGGGGCTCCAAGCGGGAGGGTGATGGTGAAGAGGCTGCCGCCGCCGGGGTTGGGTTCCACCCCCAGGCGGCCTTGATGCGCTTCGACGATGGAGCGGCAGATGTTGAGGCCCATGCCCATGCCCTCGGCCTTGGTGGTGTAGAAGGGCTCGAACAGTTGCACCGCCTGGGTGGCAGGGATGCCGGGCCCGCGGTCGGCAATGCTGATGAGGAGCTGGCCTTCGTCCACCCAGGCGGAGACGGTGAGCAGGCGTAACGCTTGCGGCGTCTCCTGCATGGCTTCGACGGCATTGCGCATGAGGTTGAGCAGGGCCTGTCCCAGGAGCACCCGGTCGCCCCGAATCTGGGGCAGGCCGGCGGCGATGCTGCGGGTCAATTCCACCTTGTTATGTCGAGCATCCACTTCAACAAGGTCGGCTATCTCATTGATTAATTTTGATATGTTGCATGGCTCCGATTTGGGTTCCGCACGCCGGACGAATTCGTAGATGCGCCGGATGATGCGTCCCGCCCGTTGCGCCTGTTCCCGAATCTTGTCCAGTACGCCGCGTATTTCGTGCAGGTCGGTGCGGCCCGAATCGATCAGGTTGAGGGTGCCGGTGGTGTAGCTGGAGATGGCGGCCAGGGGTTGGTTGAGTTCGTGCGCCAGGCTGGAGGCCATCTCGCCCATGGTGACGAGTCGGGCGGTGGCTTGCAGGCGTTCTTGTTGCTGGTGCGCCAGTTCTTCCGCCTGTTTCTGGGCGGTGGCGTCAATGATGGAACTCATCCAGCCGGTATGTCGGCCCTGGGCGTCCACCAGGGGGGCCTCGTGGATCAGCGCCCAGAAGACTTCGCCGTCGCGTCGTTTGAAGCGGAACTCAAAGCCCTGCTTGGGTCCGTCGCCCGCCAGGATGCGGTCGTGCAGGGCGCGGGTGGCGTCCATTTCCGCCTCCACCCAGTAGGGCATGGGGGGCGGGCGACCCACCAGTTCTTCGGCGCTCCAGCCCACCATGCGGCAGAAGGCGGGGTTGACGTAGGTGATGACGCCATCCAGATCGCGTGCGCGCAGGCCGGTTTGCAGGGAGTCTTCCATGGCCTGGCGGAAGGCGTAGTGCTCGCGCAGGGCCTGTTCCGCTTCCTGCCGATGCTGCATGTGGCGGCGCAACGCCCAGAAGCTCCACAGCACCAGAAGGGAGAGCAGGACGAGCGAAATGGAGAGGAATTTGCCGAGTATCTGGGCGGGCTGGCGGATGGGGGCGGTCCACAGGCTGAGGCCATGGCCGGGCGGGTCGAAGTCGATGCGGTGGCCGGGGCCGGTCTCGCCTTCCGCCACCTTGGAGTAGCGCGCCAGGGACTGGCCGGAGAGGTCGGTGATGCCGATATGGTTGCGCTGCGCCAGCCACCAGGGCACGGACTGTTCCAGCACCTGGCGCAGGGAATAGATGCCCACTACCGTGCCGACCTGCCGCCCCGCCTCGGTGATGGGGACGTGGACCGAGACCTGCCAGTCATCGGAGGCGTCGCGATAGTGCTGGCTGTACACGGGACGCCCCAGGGCGGCGGCAAGCATGGAGGCGTCCGGGGCGGGTTCCAGGGGGTAGGCGGGATGGCTCACCACCAGCCGGTAGCGGTAGTCCAGCCAGAGCACCCGGTGCAGGCCGTTGCCCAGCAGGGTGCGGGCATGAGCCTCGAAGCGGCGCGGGTCCGCCGCCTGGGCGGGGCCGATGTCCGCCAGGCGCTCCTCGTTGTGCTTGAAGTTGAAACGCAGGCTTTGCTCCAGCCAGAGGGCGTCGCTGATGAGGGTGGCGCGGCTTTCGTCGCTGTCGGCCTTTTCCGTGAGCCAGAGCTGGGTGGCGACGGAGGCGATGAACAGGCCGAAGGCGAGGCGGGGCAATAACCAGATCCAGCGGTTGGCCTGAGCAGAATCGACGCTGGAGGGCAGGGGGCGCATGGCGATGGGTCAACCCGCGCTTGGGATCGGGCCGGGGGCGGCAAGCGGTGCGCCGCCCTCGCGCAGCCATTGCTCGAACGTCTCCGCAGGCATGGGGTGGCCAAACAGCCAGCCCTGGCCTTCCTGGCAGCCCGTGCGGCGCAGGTATTCCAACTGCTGCCGGGTCTCCACCCCCTCGGCAGTGGTGGACAGCCCCAGCGTCGCGGCCAGGGTGACGATGGCCCGGATGATGGCGGCGTCATCCGCATCGTCGGCCAGATCGCGTACAAACGACTGGTCGATCTTGAGCACATCCACCTCAAACCGCTTCAGATACGCGAGGCTGGAATAGCCGGCGCCAAAGTCGTCGATGGCCAGGCGTACGCCCAGGCGCTTCAGTTTGCTCAGCGTCTGTGTCGCCTTCTCCACGTCCATGGCCAGCATGGATTCCGTCAGTTCCAGTTCCAGGCGCTCGGAGGGGAGACCGCTTTGTTTCAGCGCCTCTTCCACGGTTCGCGGCAGGTCGGAACGGGCGAACTGGAGGGCGGAAAGGTTGACGGAGATCACCCCTGTGAACAGCCCCTGTTTCCGCCAGCTTTCCACATGGTGGCAGGCCTCCAGCAGCGCCCAGTGCCCCAGTTGGGTGATGAAGCCGCTGGACTCCGCCACGGGGATGAAACGATCCGGCGGCACGCTGCCAAGTTTCCGGCTGTTCCACCGCATCAGCGCCTCGGCGCCCAGCAGGACGCCGCTGGCGAGGTCCACGCGGGGCTGGTAGTGCAGGCTGATTTCGCCCTCGCCCAGGGCCTGGTGCAGGAGAGAGTGCAGTTCCAGGTGTTCCTGCGCCGCAAGGTTCATGGAGGATTCAAAAAACCTCCAGGCGTTTCTTCCCGCTTCCTTGGCCTGATACATCGCGGTGTCCGCGCGTTGCATCAGGCCATCGTAGGTGCTTCCGTCATCCGGATAGACGGCGATGCCGATGCTGCACGTCATGCTCAGACTCTGACTTTCCATCTGGAAGGGGGCGTAGAAGCAGTCCAGTATCTTTTCCGCCGCGCCCTCCAGGGCGTCCAGGCCATCCAGGTCATGGGGGATGAGCACAAACTCGTCCCCCCCATAGCGCGCCAGGGTATCGCTCGCGCGCAGACACCCCCGCAGACGTTCGGTGACCTCGCATAACAGGCGATCCCCCACGGCATGCCCCAGGGAGTCGTTGACGGCCTTGAAGTTGTCCAGATCAATGAACATCACGGCGGTCTTGCCGCCGTGGCGCGCGGCCTCCGCGATGGCCTGTTCGGCGCGATCCCGCAGCAAGGCGCGGTTGGGAAGGCCGGTCAGGGCGTCGTGATAGGCCATGCGTTCGATCTTCTCCTGGGCGTCGCGTAATTCAGAGAGATCGGTAAACACGCCGATGTAATGGCTGAGCTGACCGGAAGGGTCATGCACGGAGCGGATGGACAGCCATTCCGGATACAGCTCGCCGTTCTTGCGTCGGTTGAGCAGTTCCCCCTGCCAGAGGCCCTGCTCCAGCAGGGCGGCCCACATCGCCTGATAAAACTCGGGGGACTGTCTGCCGGATCGAAGGATGGCCGGGGTCTGCCCCAGCACTTCCGCTTCGCTGTAGCCGGAGATGGCGCAGAAGGCCGGGTTGGCGCGCACGATGCGGGTGCGGGCATCGGTGATCAGCACCCCGGCGGGCGAGGTTTCAAACACCATGCCGGACAAGCGCGTTTCACGCAGATAGCGTGTGAGCAGATAGGAGAGAAAGGCCAGCAGGAGCAGGATGCCTGCGCCCAGCAGGGCCTGGCGCAGGGAGACCTGATTGAGCCGCAGCGCCTCCTGCTCCGTTCTGCGCGCGTCCAGGGCGTGCAGGGCGGTCAGGGAAGGCGGGATGGCCAGGCTTTTGACGTGCAGATCCCATTCCGGCAGAACCTGGATCAGTTTGTCCGCATGCCGCACGGTCTGGCTCAGCGCGGTGCGGAGGCGTGGATTCAGCGTTTGCGTTTCGCTGCTCCGCAGCGCCTCCACCAGCAAGCCGCTCGCGTCGGGCAGGGTCGCACCCAGGCGGTACAGCATGTGTTCTCTCAGTTGCTGCGCCGCGTCGCGCGCCGGACGGGGCAGGGGGGCATCCTCCAGTTCATTCAGCGCGGCAGCCAGGGCGTTCAGGGAGTTGCGCGCCACGGAGGTCTGCCGCCGAAACAGGTCGATGTGCGTATCCGCTTCCTTCAGAGTCTGCGCATAGGCCTCCAGGGCTTTCAGGAAAGAAGGGGCGTCCTGGGGGCGGGATAGCTCCTGCACCTGCTCCAGCCGTGCAAGCCGGTCTTGATGCAATGCGTTGATCAGGTCGAAGTGGGGGTGCAGGCCCTGGCGGATGGCCAGGGTTTCATGCGCCAGGGCGTATTCCAGACCGACCAGGTGCTGAATCTGACGCTGTATTTCCGCACTGAGGTTTCCCCGGCGGTCGTCCTGCCACAGCAGCCAGACGCTGATGCCCAGCAACAGGGTGGCGCACATGACCAGCGTGCCGCGCAGGGCGTGGAGCGCCTGATCCGTGCGCTGCATGGAGCGCTTCGTCATAGCGGCTTCCCGCGCCATTGCCCGGTGAGGCTGTGCATGAAGGCCGTCAACGCCCGCACTTCTTCGGGAGAAAGCTCAATGCCAAGCTGGGCGCGGCCCATGAACTGCACGGCGTCCTCCAGGGTGCGCGCCGAGCCGTCATGGAACCAGGGGCCGGTGCGCGCCACATTCCGCAGGCCGGGCACCTTGAAGACGTGGCGATCCGCCTCGGCGCCCGTGACGGCGAAGCGTCCAGGGTCTGCACCCAGACCGTTCAGCGGCTCCTGCATCACGCCGATGCGCTGGAGCAGGTTGCCGCCGATGTTGATGCCCTGATGACAGGCGATGCAGCCGCGATCCTGGAACAGTTTCCATCCCCGTTCGGCCTGCGGCGTCAGGGCGCCGGTTTCCCCGCGCAGATAACGATCAAAGGGGGCGTCCGGGGTGATCAGGGTGCGCTCGAATTCCACCAGGGCGTCCAGCACGTTCTCTCGCGTCAGGCCATCGGGGTACAGCTTCAGGAAGTCGTCGCGGTAGCGTTCGTCCGCCTTGAGCTTGTCCAGCACCTGGGGCCAGGTGCTGCCCATTTCGTTCTTGTCCAATATGGGCATTTCCGCCTGTTGCCTCAGGTCGCGAGCCCTGCCGTCCCAGAATTGCAGGACATTCAGGGCGGCGTTGAAGACGCTGGGGGTGTTGCGCTTTTCCATCGCCCCGCCCACCCCGACGCTCATGGTCAGGCCATCCGTCCCGGCGTGGGTGAGCCGGTGGCAATCGTCGCAGGCGATGGAGTTGTCACGCGAAAGACGCTTGTCCAGAAACAGCCGTTCGCCCAGGGCAGCGCGTTCAGGGTGGTGGGGCAGGGTGGCGGGAAGCGGACGAATGGCGGATTCGTACAGGGCGGGCGAGGGCGTCTTGACCTCCGTTCCGGCGGGCGGTTTTGCCTGCTCGGGCCAGAGGATGCTGAACAGCAGCGCGGTCAGCCCCAGTATGGGCAGGCCGTAGCGCATCGCTGAACACCATCCGCCAGGAATCCGTCGGCAAATCCACTGCGTCATCGCTTTCCTTCATCCTGGTATGCCGCAGGCTTGCCATCGTCCGCGGACAGAGAGATCCGGCCTCAGGCCACCGACGCCCGTGTGGCCGACCAGGCTGTGAGGATGTCAACAAATGACAGTGCGTGCAAATGACCGGCCAGCCCATCCCCCTCCGCCCCCGGCGAACCGCTTGATAGTGGTTATCCACAATGTTTCGTGCGCGGCGATCCATTAACATGACCTCGCCGCTTTGGCGCACGTCGGTCACAACCAAGAAGGAGCACTTCATGAAACTGCATACCCTGATGGCCGGCCTGGTAGCCGCCTTTGTCTCGTTCGGCGCTTTGGCCGACCCCATCGTGATCAAGTTCAGCCATGTGGTGGCGGTGGATACGCCCAAGGGCAACGCTGCGGAATATTTCAAGAAGCGCGCCGAGGCTCTGACGCGCGGCAAGGTGAAGGTGGAGGTGTACGCCAACAGCACCCTGTACAAGGACAAGGAGGAGATGGAAGCCCTCCAGATTGGCGCGGTGCAGATGCTGGCGCCGTCCCTGGCCAAGTTCGGGCCGCTGGGCATCAAGGAATTCGAGGTGTTCGATCTGCCCTATATCTTTGATGACTACGCCGATCTACATAAGGTCACACAAGGCCCCACCGGTCGCATGTTGCTGGACAAACTGGAGGCCAAGGGCATACGCGGCCTGTCCTACTGGGATAACGGGTTCAAGTCCTTCTCCGCCAACAAGCCTTTGCGCACGCCGGAGGACTTCCGCGGCCTGAAGATGCGCATCCAGTCTTCCAAGGTGCTGGACGCGCAAATGCGCGCCCTGGGCGCGTTGCCCCAGGTGATGGCCTTCTCCGAGGTGTATCAGGCACTGCAAACCGGCGTGGTGGACGGCACCGAGAACCCCATCTCCAACCTCTACACCCAGAAGATGCATGAGGTGCAGAAGCACCTGTCCCTCACCAACCACGGCTATCTGGGCTATGCGGTGATCACCAACAAGAAGTTCTGGGATGGCCTGCCGGCGGATATTCGCGGCCAACTGGAAGTGGCCATGAAGGAATCCACCAACTACGCCAACTTCATCGCCAAGCAGGAGAACGACGAGGCCCTGGAAAAGGTGAAGAAGGCCGGCAAAACCACGGTCTACACACCCAATGCCGCCGAGAAGCTGGCCATGAAGAAGGCGCTGGTGAAGGTGCATGAAAAGATGGATGACCGCGTGGGCATGCCCTTGGTGCAGTCCATCTACAAGGAAACCGGGTTCGATCCTTCGAAGTTGTAAGGCGCGGCATTCGTCATTCCCGCACTGGCGGGAATGACGGTTTCGTTTCTCCATCGAACGCCCACGGGAGCCGCACATGTTCATGAGAGCCCTTGACCGCCTGGAGGAGATCTTCATCTCCTTCCTCATGGGCGGCGCCACCCTCATCATCTTTGTGGCGGTCCTCCACCGCTACCTGGCGAGCGCCAACCTGCCCATCCCCGAGTTGCAGGACTGGCTGCTGCAACTGGATCTGTCCTGGGCTCAGGAACTCACCATCATCATGTTCGTGTGGATGGCCAAGTTCGGCGCCGCGTATGGCGTGCGCACCGGCATCCATGTCGGCGTGGACGTGCTCATCAATCGCCTGAACGACCGCAATCGCGGGCGATTCATCCTGTTCGGGCTGTCTGCGGGGGCCTTTTTTACCGGCATCGTCGCCATCATGGGCGGCTACTTCGTGTGGGAGAACGGCGCTCACTACGCCTTCTACACCTGGCTGCACCTGGACATGACAGACCTGACCGAAGGCCCCACCACGCCGGACCTGGAAATGCCCACCTGGATGGTCTACTCCGCCATTCCTCTGGGCTCCGGCCTGATGTGCTTTCGTTTTTTGCAGGTGGCCGTGAACTTCTGGCGCACCGGCGAACTGCCCCACCACGACCACGGCCACGTCGCGGGCCTGGAGGACGATGAAGAGGAAGGGCCGCCCAAACCGGGCGAGGAGGACCGCATCTACCGCATGAATGACGGCCTGCATCCCCATAGCGTCACCCCTCCCCCTGCGGATGATCAGGGAGAGCGCAAATGAGCACCCTCATCATCTTCACCCTGCTGGTGGCGCTCATGCTCACCGGCATGCCCATCTCCATCTCCCTGGGCCTGACCGTGCTGGCCTTTCTCTACACCCTGACTCAGGTGCCCATCGAATCGGTGGCCTTGAAGCTGTTCACCGGCATCGAGAAGTTCGAGATCATGGCCATTCCGTTCTTCATCCTGGCCGGCAACTTCCTGACTCACGGCGGGGTGGCGCGACGCATGATCCGTTTCGCCACCTCCATGGTGGGGCACTGGCATGGCGGCCTGGGCCTGGGCGGCGTGCTGGCCTGCGCCTTGTTCGCGGCGGTGTCCGGCTCCAGCCCGGCGACGGTGGTGGCCATTGGCTCCATCCTGTTGCCGGCCATGGTCAAGGCGGGTTTTCCCAAGCGTTTCGGCGCGGGGGTGATCACCACTTCGGGCGCGCTGGGCATCCTCATCCCGCCATCCATCGTCATGGTCATGTACTCGGTCTCCACCAACACCTCGGTGGGGGCGCTGTTCATGGCCGGGGTGCTGCCGGGCTTGGTGCTGGCCACCATGCTGGGCCTGACCACCTGGTACCGGGCGCGCCACAACAACTATCCGCGCCAGCCCAAGGCCAGCTTCGCCGAGCGCCTCAAGGCTTTTCGCGAGAGCGTGTGGGGACTGTTGCTGATCCTGGTGGTGATGGGCGGCATCTACACCGGCATGTTCACCCCCACCGAGGCGGCGGCCATGAGTGCGGTGTACGCCTTCCTGGTGGCCGTGTTCGTGTATCGGGATCTGGGTCTGAAGGATGTGCCCACGGTGCTGCTCAAGTCCGCCAACATGAGCGCGATGCTGCTTTACATCATCACCAACGCGGTGCTGTTCTCCTTCCTCATGACGCACGAGAACATCCCGCAGGAGATGGCGGACTGGATGCTGGGGCAGGGCCTGGGGATGATCGGCTTCCTGGTCATCGCCAACATCCTGCTGCTGCTGGCGGGCAACTTCATGGAACCCTCGTCCATCGTGCTGATTCTGGCGCCCATCCTGTTCCCCATCGCCATCAAGCTGGGCATCGACCCGGTGCACTTCGGCATCATCATGGTGGTGAACATGGAGGTGGGCATGTGCCATCCGCCCGTGGGCCTCAACCTCTATGTGGCGAGCGGCATCACCAAAATGGGCATCACCGAACTGACCATCGCCGTGTGGCCATGGCTGCTCACCATGCTCACCTTCCTGATCCTGGTGACGTATTGGCCGACGCTGAGCCTGTGGCTGCCGCGCTATCTCGGGATGGTGTCGTGAGCGTTCTCCCTTCCCCTTGAGGGGGAGGGGCTCAAAGTGAGGTTGATTGTGCAGTGCAAGAGGGGTTTAATGCGCTGCACAACAAATCGGCGCCCTGACCCGATTGAGAGGATGGAGAATGAAGCCTGAGCGTCCATATTTCCTGGATCTTGCGGTCCTCCGCCTGCCCATAGGCGGCATGGTTTCCATATTGCACCGCATCAGCGGCGCGTTCCTTGCCCTGTCCGTTCCCTGTCTGCTCTATGCATTTTCCCTCTCGCTGAGTTCCGAGGCGGGTTACGCGCGGGTCAGCGGCTGGCTGGGTGGATTCTTCGGCTGGGTGCTGTCCATGGGCGCGATCTGGGCCCTGCTGCATCACCTGCTGGCGGGTCTGCGCCACCTGGGTTTGGACCTGGGCCTGGGCGAAGAAAAGGCGGTTGCCCGCCAGACGGCCTGGATTGCCCTGCTGGCAGCGGCGGGCATCACCGCCCTGATCGCCCTGGGGAGGCTGTCATGAGCGCATCAAGAGTCGTGGGCGGCGCCCATCGCGGCCTGGATATGTGGCTGCTGCAACGCGCCAGCGCGGTCTATATGGCCTTGTTCCTGGTGTATTTCCTGGTGGTGATGCTGGCGGCCCCGGCTCTGGATTACGCCGGCTGGCGCGGCCTGTTTCTGCCTGTGGGCATGAAGGTGGCGAGCCTGCTGTTTGTGGTCTCCCTGCTGACGCATGCCTGGATCGGCCTGCGTGAAATCTTTATGGATTACCTCCACTGTGAGCGCTGCCTGTTGGCGCGTCTGGGCCTGTATTTCGCCTGCGCCGCCCTCTATCTGGGCTGTCTGGTGTGGACTGTGGACATCCTGTGGCGGTAGGAGCCCGGCTTGGCCGGGCGGTAGCCGGCTCGCGTTCCCTGATCGCCCGGCGCAGCCGGGCTCCTACAGGGCCGTCGCAACAACTGGAGCGTTACCGTGATTCCCAAGCGAACCTTTGATGCCGTCATCATCGGCGGCGGCGGCGCCGGCCTGCGGGCGGCCCTGCAACTGGCCGAGGCCAATCTCAAGGTGGCCTTGATCTCCAAGGTGTTTCCCACCCGCTCCCATACCGTTTCCGCCCAGGGCGGCATCACGGCGGCCCTGGCCAACGTGTCGGACGACAACTGGCACTGGCACATGTACGACACGGTGAAGGGCTCTGACTACCTGGGCGACCAGGACGCCATCGAGTTCATGTGCCGCAACGCCGCCAGCGCCGTGTACGAGCTGGAGCACATGGGCCTGCCGTTCTCGCGTCTGGATAACGGAAAAATTTATCAGCGCCCGTTCGGCGGCCAGTCGCAGAACTACGGCGGCGAGCAGGCCATTCGCACCTGCGCTGCCGCCGACCGCACCGGGCACGCCCTGCTGCACACCCTGTACCAGCGCAACATCGCCGCGCGCACCCAGTTTTTCGATGAGTTTTTCGCCCTGGACCTGATGCGGGACGAGGAGGGCGTCATCACCGGCGTCACCGCTCTGGAGATCGAGACCGGACAGCCCTGGCTGTTCGAGGCGCGCGCCACCTTGCTGGCCACCGGCGGCGCCTGCCGCATCTTTCGCCACTCCACCAACGCCCACATCAACACGGGCGACGGTCTGGGCATGGTGTTGCGCGCGGGGCTGCCGCTGGAAGACATGGAGTTCTGGCAGTTCCACCCCACCGGCATCCCCGAGGTGGGCAGCCTGATCTCGGAAGGGGTGCGCGGGGAGGGCGGTTTTCTGGTGAACAAGGAGGGCGAGAAGTTCATGTCCCGCTACGCCCCCAACGCCAAGGATCTGGCTTCGCGTGATGTGGTGGCCCGTTCCATCGCCCAGGAGATTCGCGCCGGACGCGGCTGCGGCCCGCATGGCGATTACGTCCACCTCAAGATCGAGCACCTGGGGGCGGAGATGATCAAGGCGCGCCTGCCGGGCATCCGCGAGCTGTCCATGCAGTTCGCCGGGGCCGACCCCATCACCGATCCCATTCCGGTAACCCCCACCGCCCACTACATGATGGGCGGCATCCCCAGCAACATGCACGGTCAGGTGGTGGCCCCGGTGCGCACCGGCCCGGAGGAGGCGACCCCCGGCCTCTACGCCGTGGGCGAGTGCGCCTGCGTGTCGGTGCACGGGGCCAACCGCCTGGGCGGCAATTCGCTGCTGGATCTGGTGGTGTTCGGGCGCGCCGCCGGCATGCACATGATCGAGTACCTGCGCGAGAACCCCATCCCGCGCCCCATGCCCCAGGAGCAGGTGGACAAGTCTCTGGCCCGGCTGGCGCGCTGGGACAAGAAGGCGGGTTCTGAAACCGTGGCCGGCCTGCGCGCGGCGATGCAGAAGATCATGCAGGACCACTGCGGGGTGTACCGCACCGAGGCCTTGCTCAAGGAAGGCCTGGAGTTGCTGGATCAGGTGGAGGCGCGTCTGCCGGATGCGGCCTTGTCCGACCATAGCCGCATGTTCAACACGGCGCGCCTGGAGGCCCTGGAGCTGGAAAACCTGATGCCCATCGCGCGCGCCACGCTGGTTTCCGCCCTGGCGCGCAGCGAGAGCCGGGGGGCGCATACCCGGGAAGACCACCCGAAGCGGGATGACGACCACTGGTTGCGCCACACCCTGTATTTCCGTGCAGGGGACCAACTGGACTACAAGCCGGTGCGTCTCAAGCCCCTGACCGTGGAGACCTTCCAGCCGAAGGAAAGGACGTATTGATGGGGGCCCGTCATTCCCGCGCAAGCGGGAATCCACTCTGTCCATCTGATTTCTCTGGATTCCCGCTTGCGCGGGAGTGACGAAAGAGGGAAACGCATGAAATTCCGTATCTATCGCTACGACCCCGAATCCGGCAAAGCGCCGTTCATGCAGGACTTCGAACTGGATTTCGACCCGCAGGGCAAGAAGGTGCTGGACGCCCTCATCGCGATCAAGGACACCCTGGACGACAGCCTCGCCTTCCGCCGCTCCTGCCGCGAGGGGGTGTGCGGCTCCGACGGTTTCAACGTCAATGGCAAGAACGTGTTGGCCTGCGTCACCGCCCTGGAGGGGCTGAAAGAACCCATCGAGATCCGCCCCCTACCGCGCCTGGGCGTGATCCGCGACCTGATTGTGGACATGGCCCAGTTCTATCAGCACTACCGGGCGGTGAAGCCCTACCTCATCAACCTGGACCCGGAGCCGGAGAACGAGCGCCTGCAATCCCCCGAGCAACGGGCGGAACTGGATGGCCTGTGGGAATGCATCCTGTGCGGTTGCTGCACCACCGCCTGTCCTTCGTTCTGGTGGAATCCGGAACGTTTTCTTGGCCCCGCCGCCCTCATGCAGGGCTACCGTTTCATCGCCGACAGCCGCGATCAGGCTACCGACGAACGCCTGGATTTCCTGGAAGACCCGTACCGCCTGTTCCGCTGCCACGGCATCATGAACTGCGTGGAGGTCTGCCCCAAAGGGTTGAACCCCACCGCCGCCATCGGCAAAATCAAGTCACTCCTCGTGAAACGGGCGCTGTGACTGGGGTTTCAGGGCATGAGATGACCCCGGGCCGGCTCCGCTGGCTATGTCGGCGCGGCATGTTGGAATTGGATGCCTGGTTGTCCGGCTACCTCGATACCCGCTACCCCGCCGCCTCGCCCCGGTTGCAAGCCGATTTTGCCGCCCTGCTGGCGCAGGACGACATGTCGCTGTACGACTGGCTCACGGGGGAAGGCGTCCCGCCGGAATCCTTCCGTGCGGTGGTTGCAGCCATCCGAACCTACAGGATCCCGTCATGACCCCGCCCAAAGCCGTCCTCACCGTCGCCGATAAATCCATTGAACTGCCCGTGCTGGAGGGCGCACTGGGCCCCAATGTGGTGGACACCCGCACCCTGGGCGCCGGCGGCCTGTTCACCTACGACCCCGGCTTTCTTTCCACCGCGAGTTGCACCTCCAGCATCACCTTCATCGACGGCGATGCCGGGCTGCTCTACTACCGGGGCTATCCCATCGAGCAACTGGCGGAGCGTTCCGATTTTCTGGAGACCGCCTATCTGCTCTGGTACGGCGAACTGCCCAACTCGGATCAGCGCAAGCAGTTCGAGGCCGGGGTGATGCGCCACACCATGCTGCACGATCAGATGCTGTCGCTCTACAAGGGCTTCCGGCGCGACGCCCACCCGATGGCGGTGATGGTGTCCATCATCGGCGCCATGGCGGCGTTCTATCCGGAAAGCAGCGATGTGGGCGACGCCCATGAGCGGGAGATCTCGATGTTCCGCCTGCTGGCCAAGGTGCCCACGGTGGCGGCCTGGTCCTACAAGTACAACCGGGGCGAACCCTTCATCTACCCGCAGAACGGCATGGGCTACGCGGAGAACTTCCTGCACATGCTGCACGCGACCCCGTGCGAGCCGTATGAACCCAGCCCGGTGCTGGCGCGGGCGCTGGATCGCATCTTCATCCTGCATGCCGACCACGAGCAGAACGCCTCCACCTCCACGGTGCGCATGGCCGGTTCCAGCTATGCCAACCCGTTCGCCTGCATCGCCGCCGGCACCGCCTGCCTGTGGGGGCCGCTGCATGGCGGCGCCAATGAGGCGGTGCTGAAGATGCTGGCGCAGATTGGCGATGTCTCCCGCATCGGCGAATTTGTCGCCAAGGCCAAGGACAAATCTTCCGGATTCAAGCTCATGGGCTTCGGCCATCGCGTCTACAAAAACATGGACCCGCGCGCGGCGATCATGCGTCAGACCTGCCATGAGGTGCTGGATGAACTGGGCCTGCACGATGACCCCATGTTCAAGATCGCCCTCAAGCTGGAACAGATCGCGCTGGAAGACGAGTACTTCATCCAGAAGCGCCTGTACCCGAACGTGGATTTTTATTCCGGCATCGTCCTGCGCGCCCTGGGCATCCCCACCTCGATGTTCACCGCCATCTTCGCCCTGGCGCGCACGGCGGGCTGGATCGCGCAATGGGGCGAGATGGTGGCCAACCCGGCGCACAAGATCGCTCGCCCGCGCCAGCTTTACACCGGACTGCAACGCCGGGAGTTCGTGCCCGTGGCGTTGCGGGAATGACGGGTCGTCTGGAGGAGCCATGAAACGCGATGCACTACCGGGCACAGCCCTGTATTCCGGCAGCCTTGCCTATCTGGCGGCGCTGGAAGAGCAACATCCCGAACTGATCCCTGCACCGCCGCCGGTGCGCTTCGCCAAAAAGGAGGCGGTGGAGGTCTCCGACCTGCCCCTGCTGAAGTGCGAGGCGAGTCAGGTGGGGGTGCTGCAACTCATCAACGCCCATCGCTTCCACGGCTTCCGCGCCGCTGACCTGGACCCGCTCAAGCGCCAGACCCATACCCATGTGGTCGAACTGGACCCCAGCAACCACGGCCTGACGCCGGCGGAACTGGATCAAGAGTTTGAATGCGGCTCCCTGGCCGGGCCGCCCCGCGACACCCTGCGCAACATCATCCAGCGCGCGCGCACCGCCTACTGCGGCACGTTGTCGGCGGAATACATGTACCTGACCAACACCCAGCGCAAACGCTGGCTCCAGCGCCGTCTGGAGGGAGGGGAGGGGGCGCCGGCGTTCGACCGCGATCTGCAACGCTGGCTGCTGGGACAACTGACCGCCGCCGAAACCCTGGAACGCACCCTGCACACCCGCTATGTGGGGCAGAAGCGCTTTTCCCTGGAAGGCGGCGAATCCCTCATCCCCCTGCTCAACGACCTGATCGCCGAATCGGCCAGGGCGGGGGTGCAGGAGATTGGCCTGGGCATGGCTCACCGGGGGCGTCTCAACGTGCTGCACAACGTGCTGGGGCGCTCTGCCGTGGAGCTGTTCGAACATGCCCATCACGATGAGGCGGAGGAGGGCAAGGGCAGCGGTGATGTGAAATATCACCAGGGTTTTGCCGCCCAACTGGCCACTCCGGGCGGTCCCATCCGCGTGGTGCTGGCGTTCAACCCCTCGCACCTGGAGATCGTCAACCCGGTGGTGGAAGGCTGGGTGCGTGCGCAGCAGCAACGTCGCGGCGACATGGACGGCAGTCTGGTCATGCCCATCCTGATCCACGGCGATGCCGCCCTGGCGGGGCAGGGCGTGGTGATGGAAACCCTGAACATGGCCCACACCCGCGGCTTCAGCAGTGGCGGCACCATCCACATCGTCATCAACAACCAGATCGGTTTCACCACCTCGGACCCGCGCGATACCCGTTCCAGTCTGTACAGCACGGACGTGATGAAGATGGTGGAGGCGCCGGTGCTGCATGTGAACGGCGACGACCCGGAGGCGGTGATTCGCGCTGCGCGCATCGCCATCGCCTACCGCATGGCCTGGAAGCGCGACATCACCATCGACCTGATCTGTTATCGCCGCCTCGGCCATAACGAGCAGGACGAGCCGATGGCGACGCAGCCGCTGATGTATCGCCGCATCAACGCCCTGCCCAGCACGCGCGCCCTGTATGCCGAGCGGTTGACCCAGGCCGGCGTGATCGGCGCCCAGGAGGGGGAGGGCATGGTGGACGCCTATCGCGCCTCCCTGGATGCGCCGGCGGATCATCCCGCGCGCACAAAGAACGAGTTTGCCGCCAGTTGGACGCCCTACAAGGGCCAGGATTGGCGCACCCCGGCGCGCACCGCGATCCCGGAAAATCGGCTCCAGGCCCTGTCACGGCGGCTGGTGGACGTTCCCGCCGGCTTCACCCTGCATCCGCGTGTGCGCAAGATCGTGGACGACCGCGCGCGCATGGGGGAGGGCGCACAGGCCCTGGACTGGGGCATGGCGGAGTGTCTGGCCTACGCCAGCCTGCTCAGCGATGGCGTACCCGTGCGGCTGTCGGGCCAGGATGCGGGGCGCGGCACCTTCTTCCATCGCCATGCAGTGCTGCACGACCAGAACCGGGAACGATGGGATTCCGGCAGCTACATCCCCTTGCAGCATCTGATTCCGGGGCAGGCCAATTTTCTGGTGATTGATTCCCTGCTTTCGGAAGAGGCGGTGTTGGGTTTTGAGTACGGTTACGCCGGCGCCGCGCCCGACCAATTGGTGATCTGGGAGGCCCAATTCGGAGATTTCGCGAATGGCGCCCAGGTTCTTATCGACCAGTTCATTGCCGCAGCAGAAACCAAATGGGGATTGCTCAACGGTCTGGTCATGCTGTTGCCGCACGGGTATGAGGGGCAGGGACCGGAACACTCCTCGGGCCGGATCGAGCGCTATCTGCAACTGGCCGCCGAAAACAATATTCAGGTGACCCAGCCCACGACGCCATCGCAAATCTTCCATTTATTGCGTCGCCAGATTGTCCGTCCTTATCGCAAGCCATTGATTGTATTTACCCCCAAGAGCCTGCTGCGGCATCCGGAGGCCATTTCGGACAGAAGCGAACTGACGGCGGGGGAATTTCATGTGGTGCTGGATGATCCACGGGAACTGAATGCCAATCCGGTAACGCGCCTGGTTTTCTGTAGCGGTCGGATTTATTACGACCTGGCCGCGGCCTGCCGCGCGGGTGATCTGACGCGGATAGCGTTGATTCGGGTGGAACAGATCTATCCGTTTCCCGACCAGGAAATCAGCGCGCTGCTCAAGAAATATCCCCATGTGCAGGAAATCGTGTGGGCTCAGGACGAGCCGATGAATCAGGGGGTATGGCGCTTCATCGCGTACCAACTGCGTCAGTTGTCGGGATTCTGGCTGATCTACGCCGGGCGACCGGAATCCGCCTCGCCGGCGACCGGCATCGCCAGCCTGCACAAAAAGCAGTTGGCAGAAATATTGGCGACGGCGCTGGAAAACGCGCCAGAAAAATAAAAACGGCCCCGAGAGGGGCCGTTTTTACGAAAGAGAGACCGCTCAGGCGCGGAAATCTTCCAGGCTCTTGCCTTGCTGCTCCAGTTCCACAGCCCAGGCGGGACGGCGACCGCGTCCGGTCCAGGTCTTGCCGCTCACGGGGTCACGGTACTTGGCAGCGACGCTGCCGCGCTTGGCTTTGCCCTTGCCGCCGAGGTCATCGACAGTGATGCCGAACTTGGCCATGATGGCGCGAATCTCGCCAATGGCGCCGGCGATTTCCTGCTTGCGCGCATCTTCCGCCTGAATTTCGAGGGATTTGATCTGGGACAGCAGTTCTTCATAACTAGCCATGTTTTTCTCCGCTTCGGTAATGCCGGTACACCCGGCGCGGACGCATCATAATGGAAGCCAAACCAATGAATCAATTATTTCTTTTGAAAATCAAATTCCTGCCGATTTATGAATGACCAGGATTACATGCGTTGCGCATTGGAACTGGCGCAGCAGGCGCGGGAGGCGGGCGAAGTCCCGGTTGGGGCCATTGTGGTAAAGGACGGTGAAATTATCGGGCGCGGATTCAATCAACCCATTCGCGGGTCCGACCCCACGGCGCATGCAGAAATCATGGCACTGCGGGATGCGGCGCGGTTTTTGGGTAATTATCGTCTGCCCGGCTGCACCCTCGTGGTCACGCTGGAGCCTTGTGTAATGTGCACAGGCGCCATATTCCATGCGCGTGTCGAGCGGGTGGTTTTTGGCGCGCGCGATCCCAAAACCGGGGTGGGCGGAAGCGTGATCAATCTCTATGCCGAGACCCGGTTGAATCATCACGCAAATCAAATCACGGGCGGAGTTCTGGAAGATGAATGCTCCGCACTGATCAGCGATTTTTTTCGCGCCAGAAGAAAGGCGAACTCGTGATCATCCATATTGATATCGCTCGTCAATGGCTTGAATTGACTACAGATACCGGCGTGATTTTGCGCTACCCCGTATCCACGGCGGCCAACGGCGCGGGAGAACGGGCGGGTAGTTTCTGCACTCCGCGCGGCCTGCACATCGTGCGTGCAAAGGTCGGGGCCGAACTGCCTGTCAACAGCGTATTGGTCGGGCGGCGCCCCACGGGTGAGATCTACACGCCTGAGATGGGCCTGGAACAGCCGGAACGGGACTGGATCTTGTCCCGCATCCTCTGGCTATCCGGCCAGGAGCCCGGATTTAACCGGCTTGGCGCCTGTGATTCCATGCGCCGCTATATCTATATCCACGGCACGCCGGATGAACGCTTTGAACAGCGTCCCGCCTCGCACGGTTGTATCCGCATGCGCAACGCGGACGTGCTGGAGTTGTTCGAGCGGACGCCGCCCTGCACCCCGGTTCGGATTACGGACGGGACTTGAGCAGGACCACCACCGCGCCGCCGCCGCCATCCACGGGGCGCGCCTGCACAAAGGCCAGCACCTCATCCCGGCGCATCAGCCAGTGCCGCACATGATGTTTAAGCACCGGCTCCCGGTTGGGTGAGCGCAACCCCTTGCCGTGGATGATGCGGATGCAGCGGATGGCGCGATGGCGGCACTCCAGCAGAAAGGCCGCCAGTTCCAGGCGCGCTTCCTCGCGGCGCAGGCCATGCAGATCAAGTTCCGCCTGTGTGACCCACTCGCCCCGGCGCAGACGCCGCAACACCTGGCGGTTGATGCCCGGACGGACGTAACTCAATTCCTCTCCGGTCTCGGTTTCGGGATCGAAGGGCAGGGGATCGCTCAGACTGTCCAGAAGGGCCTGGTGTTCGTCGTGCAGAAAGGAGAGGGGGT
Source organism: Betaproteobacteria bacterium (assembly GCA_016219425.1). Lineage (GTDB taxonomy): Bacteria > Pseudomonadota > Gammaproteobacteria > Burkholderiales > Thiobacillaceae > PFJX01. Next base: position 237,244 of record JACRNB010000002.1, read on the forward strand.
GCGGCGGCGGTGCGGCCAGCTCGGGGTGCAGATAACGGCCATGCGGGGTGAGGGGAACGGCGTCCGCCACCGCGGATTGGAACAGGGCCGCCTCCTCCCCCGGCGTCATGGCTTCAGGCGTGATCCAGGTAGCGTTCGGCGTCCAGCGCGGCCTGACAGCCGCTCGCGGCGCTGGTAATGGCCTGCTTGTAGATCATGTCCTGCACATCGCCGGCAGCGAATACCCCCTCGATGCTGGTCTGGGTGGCGTTACCGGTGTGTCCGCCCTGGGTGACCAGGTAGCCGCGATCCATTTCCAATTGGCCTGTGAACAGGTCGGTATTGGGTTTATGACCGATGGCGATAAAGATGCCGGTGAGGGCGATTTCCTTGCTTGCGCCATCCTGCGCGCTCTTGAGGCGCATGCCGGTGACGCCGGATTTGTCGCCAAGAACCTCATCCAAAATTTGATTTAATTCAAGGACTATCTTTCCTTCCTTAACGCGATTCATTAGGTGTTCAACCATGATTTTTTCCGCCTTGAAGGTGTCACGGCGATGAACCAGGGTGACTTTGGAGCAGATATTGGAAAGGTAGATGGCCTCTTCCACAGCGGTGTTGCCGCCGCCAATTACGGCCACTTCCTGATTGCGATAGAAGAACCCGTCGCAGGTGGCGCAGCCGGAAACCCCACGCCCCATGAATTTCTCCTCCGATTCCAGGCCCAGATACATGGCCGAGGCGCCGGTGGCGATGATGAGGGCGTCGCAGGTGTAGCTGCCGGCATCGCCAGTCAGGGTAAAGGGGCGGTTTTTGAGATCTACGGTATGGATGTGGTCAAAGAGGATCTCGGTGTGGAAGCGTTCGGCATGAGCCTGGAAGCGCTGCATCAGATCCGGCCCCATGACGCCATTCACGTCGGCGGGCCAGTTATCCACTTCAGTCGTGGTCATGAGTTGTCCGCCCTGTTGCAGTCCGGTAATCAGGACAGGCTTCAGATTTGCGCGGGCGGCATACACGGCAGCCGTATAACCGGCAGGACCAGAGCCCAGGATCAAGAGCGGGGAATGTTTGACGGACATGAGAACTCCAGAGTGAAAAGTGTCGCCTACATGTAGGCGAGGGAGGATGTATTCAAGCTGTCGGGATTCTATCTCTCGCGTCGCAGCAAGGTTCTGAACCGGTGTGGAAGAAGAATCCCCTTCAGACCCTGACCATGCGGTGCGGCCTTCGTGCATACCTAACGTTTGACATAATGACGATTCCGAATATCAAAAGCCACCCCCCGCACTTGTCCGGAATCAAGTTCCATCGTCTCGGTTTATAGTGCGCGGCATGTTCGGAAAGCCTAATCGACGCAGAGCCGTCGCCAAACCAGAATCCTCCAGGCCGTTGGCTCCCCGTGTTGCCGCCTTGTTGCGGGAGGCATGGTGGATGACGTCGATGGCGGCGGCATTGTTTCTTGGCATGATCCTTCTGACCTACAGCCCCGAAGACCCCGGCTGGTCCCGTACGGGCATGAACGAAGAACTCTCCAATGCAGGCGGCTCGTTCGGCGCTTGGCTGTCTGACTTGCTGCTTTATCTATTTGGAATTTCCGCCTGGGCCTGGGTGATGCTTGGGCTTTACCTGGTCTGGTGGGGATACCGGCACATTGGCCAGTCTGACCAGGAACATCGCCATGGCCTGGGCATCACCCTGGCGGGTTTCTTCGCATTTCTGCTCGCCAGCAGCGCCCTGGAGGCCATGCGTTTCCACAGTCATGGTGCAAAGCTGCCTCACACCACCGGCGGCGTGGTGGGCGACGGACTGGCCCGCGTCCTGCAAAGCGGACTGGGGTTTGATGGCGGCACCCTCGTATTGCTGCTGGCCTGGGGCGTCGGACTTTCCCTGTTCACCGGGCTGTCCTGGGTACGCACCTCGGAGCGGGCGGGCGCGGGACTGGAATTCCTCACCCTCTGGCTATTGGGCAAATGGCAGACCTCGCGCGACCGCCGCGCCGGCGCAGAGGCGCGCATCGAACGCGAGGAGATCGTGCTGGAGGAACGCCAGCGCATGGTCAAGGAAGCGCCCGTAAAGATCGAGGCGCCGGTGGTCATGCCCGAAAAATCCCGCCGGGTGGACGAGGAACGCCAGGAAGTGCTGTTCCATGACCTGCCCGAATCCAGCTATCCGCCCCTGCGTCTGCTGGACGAGGCTCCCGCCGCCACGGCCCAGGTTGATGAAGCCAGCCTGGAAGCCACCTCCCGCCTGATCGAGCGCAAGTTGCGCGAGTTCGGCGTGGAGGTGAAGGTGCTGGCGGCCTACCCCGGCCCCGTCATCACCCGCTTCGAGATCGAACCCGCCTCCGGCGTCAAGGGCAGCCAGATCACCAACCTGGCCAAGGATCTGGCCCGCGCGCTCTCCCTGGTCAGCATCCGCGTGGTGGAGACCATCCCCGGCAAGAATTGCATGGGCCTGGAACTGCCCAACGCCCAGCGCCAGGTGGTGCGGCTGTCCGAGATCCTCTCCACCAAGCTCTACAACGACAGCCATTCCGTCATGACCCTGGCCATGGGCAAGGACATCAGCGGCAATCCCATCATTGCCGATCTGGCCAAGATGCCCCATGTGTTGGTGGCGGGCGCTACCGGCTCGGGCAAGTCGGTAGCCATCAACGCCATGATCCTGTCCTTGATCTACAAGGCCTCGCCGGACGAGGTGCGACTGATCATGGTGGACCCGAAGATGCTGGAACTCTCGTCCTACGAGGGCATCCCCCACCTCATGGCTCCGGTGGTCACCGACATGAAGCTGGCCGCCACGGCGCTCAACTGGTGCGTGGGCGAGATGGAAAAACGCTACCGCCTGATGTCCGCCGTCGGGGTGCGCAACCTGGCCGGCTTCAACCAAAAGGTGAAGGACGCGGAAAAGGCGGGCGAGCCCTTGGGCAACCCCTTCTCCCTCACCCCGGAAAACCCGGAACGGCTCACCACCCTGCCCCACATCGTCGTCCTCATCGACGAGCTGGCGGACCTGATGATGGTGACCGGCAAGAAGGTGGAAGAACTCATTGCCCGCCTGGCGCAGAAGGCCCGCGCCGCCGGCATCCATCTGGTGCTGGCCACCCAGCGCCCCTCGGTGGACGTCATCACCGGCCTGATCAAGGCCAACATCCCCACCCGCGTCGCCTTCCAGGTCACCAGCCGCATCGACTCCCGCACCATCCTCGACCAGCAAGGGGCCGAATCCCTCCTGGGCCAGGGCGACATGCTCTATCTGCCGCCCGGCCACGGCGTACCCACCCGCATCCACGGCGCTTTTGTCTCGGATGACGAGGTGCACCGCGTCACCGCCTGGCTCAAGGAACTGGGCCCGCCGCAGTACGACGAATCGGTACTCGCCAGCCCCGAAGAGGAAGGCGGCGAAGAGGGCGAAGACGCCAGCGCCGAGGCCGACCCTCTCTACGACGAGGCCGTGGCCTATGTGGTCAAGTCGCGCCGGGCCTCCATCTCCTCGGTCCAGCGCCAATTGCGCATTGGCTACAATCGCGCCGCCCGGCTCATCGAGGCCATGGAACACGCCGGCCTCGTCTCTCCCATGCAATCCAACGGCAACCGCGAAGTCATCGCGCCGCGTAGTGAGAACTGATGTGAAATCCCCCCTGTTGATCGGCCTGTTGTTGGCCGCCCTCGCCTCCCCTGCCCTGGCCGACGCCCAGAAACGCCTGGAAAGCTTCGTCAGCCACACCAAGACCCTCAAGGCCCGCTTTCACCAGACCGTCACCGACCGCAACAAGCGCAAGACCCAGGAATCCTCCGGCACCCTGTTCTTCCAGCGTCCCGGCAAGTTCCGCTGGGTGTACGAAAAACCGTACTCCCAAGTGTTGGTCGGAGACGGCAAGAAGCTCTGGATCCACGACGAAGACCTGGACCAGGTCACCGTGCGCAAGCTGGATCAGGCCATCGGCGAAAGCCCCGCCGCCCTGCTGGCGGGCGACAACGACATCGACAAGCGCTTCCACCTCAAGGACATCCCGGACAAGGACGGCCTGGAATGGATCGAAGCCACCCCCAAGGGCAAGGAAGGCAGCTTCGAGCGCGTGCGTCTGGGCTTCAAGGGCGACGACCTGCACGCCATGGAACTGGTAGACAACTTCGGCCAGACCACGGTGCTGCGGTTCTCCGGCTTTGAGCGCAACCCCTCCCTGGGCGCCAGCCTGTTCCGATTCACCCCCCCCAAGGGCGCCGACATCATTGGCGACCGCTGACGGTTTCATCCCCGACCTGTTCGCCCCGGCGGCCCCCGCCGCCCTGGACCCCCACGCCATCCCCTTGGCCGAACGCCTGCGTCCCGCCAGTCTCGATCAGGTCATCGGCCAGCCCCACCTGCTGGGCCCCGGCAAACCCCTGCGCCTCGCCTTCGCCTCGGGTCAGCCCCATTCCATGATCCTGTGGGGACCGCCGGGGGTGGGCAAGACCACCCTCGCCCGCCTCATGGCCGGGCATTTCCAAACCGACTTCATCCAGATCTCCGCCGTGTTGGCCGGGGTGAAGGAAATCCGCGAAGCGGTGGAACGCGCCCGCGCCAACAAACAGGCGGGCCGCCGCACCATCCTGTTCGTGGATGAAGTCCACCGCTTCAACAAGGCGCAGCAGGACGCCTTCCTGCCCCACGTCGAATCCGGCCTCGTCACCTTCATTGGCGCCACCACGGAAAACCCCTCCTTCGAGGTCGTCGGCGCCCTCCTCTCCCGCGCCCAGGTCTATGTACTGCGCTCCCTCGAACCCGCCGAGCTGGCGGACCTGCTGCAACGCGCCCTGGAGCAAGGCGGCCTGGCCCTGCAACCGGATCAAGGCTGCCGCGACCTGCTGTTGGAATACGCCGACGGCGACGCCCGCCGCCTGCTCAACCTGATCGAACAACTCGACACCGCCGCCCGCGCCTCTGACCGCACCGAAGCGGACGCCGCCTTCGCCGCCGAAGCCCTGGCCCCCACCCGGCGGCGCTTCGACAAGGGCGGCGACACCTTCTATGACCAGATCTCCGCCCTGCACAAATCCGTGCGCGGCTCCAACCCGGACGCCTCCCTATATTGGTTTATGCGCATGCTCGACGGCGGCGCAGACCCCCTCTACCTGGCGCGCCGCCTCATCCGCATGGCCAGCGAAGACATCGGCCTCGCCGACCCCCGCGCCCTCACCATCGCACTGGACGCCACCGCCGCCTATGAGCGCCTGGGCAGCCCGGAAGGCGAACTGGCCCTGGCCGAAGCGGTGCTCTATCTGGCCTGCGCCCCCAAGAGCAACGCCGCCTACATGGCGGTGAAGGCCGCGCAGCGCTTCATCAGCGAAAACGGCAGTTGCACCGTGCCGGTCCACCTGCGCAACGCCCCCACGCGGCTGATGAAGGAACTGGGTTTTGGCCGGGAATACCGCTACGCCCACGACGAACCCGAAGCCTACGCCGCCGGCGAGACCTATTTCCCGGACGAAATTGCGCGCCCTCCCCGCTTCTACGCCCCCACCGAGCGAGGGCTGGAAGGCAAGATCGGGGAAAAGCTGGCGCACCTGGCGGAACTGGACCGGCGCGCAGGCAAACGTCGCTAGCGATAGGCGTCTCGAAAAAGCCCCTATGGGGGCCTCGAACAACCCGGATTCGTCATTCCCGCGAAAGCGGGAATGACGGGTTTTTCGAGGCCCCCCCTATGTAGGATGTGGTGAGCGTAGCGAACCGCATCAACCAAGAATGATGCGGTTCGCTACGCTCACCACATCCTACGCAGGACTCGCTACCCGCCCTGAAAGCATCCCGAATACACTCCACCCAACAAAAAAAGTTGGGTGAGACATGAACTCGAACGCCGCCGCCGTGCAGTCCCTACCGGCCCTTCCGGACGCAGAACCGGAGAACCGCAACGGGCCGAGTCCCCTCCTGGTCTCGTTAACCATGCTGGCCCGTTTTCACGGCGTTGCGGTGGACCCGGCCCAACTCGCCCATGAATTCGGCGAGCCTTTTGGCATCAACGAAACCCTGCTCGCCGCCCGCAAATTAGGCCTCAAGGCGCGGCGCATCCGCTCCAAGCCGGGACGCCTCAACCGCACCCCCCTCCCCGCCATCGGCCTGGATCACGACGGCGGCGCCTTCATCCTCACCGAAGCAGGGGCGGACGACTTTCTCCTCCATGTCCCCGGCGAACCGCGCGCCCGCCCCATTCGCAGGGAGGACTTGACGGAACTGTGGAGCGGCGAACTCATCCTGATCGCCTCGCGCGCCTCCCTCGCCGCCGAGATGGCCAAGTTCGACTTCACCTGGTTCGTTCCCGCCGTCGTCAAATACCGTCGCCTGCTGGGCGAGGTGCTGCTGATCTCCTTTGTGCTGCAACTCCTGGCCCTGGTCACCCCCCTGTTCTTCCAGGTAGTCATGGACAAAGTGCTGGTGCATCGCGGGCTTTCCACCCTGGACGTCATCGCCATCGGCCTCACCGTCGCCTCCCTGTTCGAGGTGGGGCTGTCCGGCCTGCGCTCCTACGTCTTCTCCCACACCACCAGCCGCATCGACGTGGAACTGGGCGCGCGCCTCTACCGCCACCTGCTCACCCTGCCGCTGGGCTACTTCCGCGCTCGCCGTACCGGCGATTCCGTCGCGCGCGTGCGCGAACTGGAGAACATCCGCCAGTTCCTCACCGGCAACGCGCTGACCGTGGTGCTGGACCTGTTCTTCTCCGTCGTGTTCATCGCCGTGATGCTCTATTACAGCGTCTGGCTCACCCTGGTGGTGCTGGTCTCGCTGCCGGTCTACCTGCTCATCTCCATCGCCATCACCCCGGTGCTGCGCGTGCGTCTGAACGAAAAATTCAACCGCGGCGCGGAAAACACCGCCTTCCTCACCGAGACCATCGCCGGCATCGACACCATCAAGAGCATGGCGGTGGAACCGCAGATGACCCGGCGCTGGGACAACCAGCTCGCCGCCTACGTCGCCGCCGGTTTCCGCGCCAACACCCTGGGCGTGCTGGCGCATGAGGGCGTCAACCTCACCGGCAAACTGGTCACCGTGGGCACGCTCTGGCTGGGGGCCAAACTGGTGATCGACGGCCAGTTGAGCGTGGGCCAGCTCATCGCCTTCAACATGCTGGCCGGGCGCGTGGCGCAGCCCATCATGCGGCTGGCCCAGTTATGGACCGACTTCCAGCAGACCGGCATCTCGGTGCAACGCCTGGGCGACATCCTCAACACCCGCACCGAAGTGGCCGGCGACAAAAGCGCCCTGCCCGCCCTGCAAGGCCGCATCGAATTCGACCAGGTGCATTTCCGCTACCGCCAGGACGGCCCCGAGATCCTGCGCGGCGTCAGCCTCGTCATCCAGCCCGGCGAGGTGCTGGGCATCGTCGGGCGTTCCGGTTCCGGCAAAAGCACCCTCACGCGCCTGGTGCAACGTCTGTTCGTCCCGGAAAAAGGCCGTGTGCTGATCGACGGCATGGATCTGGCCCTGGCGGACGTGGCCTCGCTACGGCGGCAGATTGGCGTGGTGCAGCAAGAGAACCTGCTGTTCAACCGCAGCATCCGCGAAAACATCGCCCTCACCGACCCCGGCGCGCCGCTGGAAAAGGTCATGGCCGCCGCACGCCAATCCGGCGCGCACGAATTCATCCTGGAACTGCCGGAGGCCTACGACACCCCGGTGGGCGAACACGGCTCCACCCTCTCCGGCGGCCAACGCCAACGCATCGCCATCGCCCGCGCCCTGCTCACGCAACCGCGCATCCTCATCCTGGACGAAGCCACCAGCGCGCTGGACTACGAATCGGAACGCATCATCCAGGACAACATGGCGGAAATCTGCCAGGGCCGCACCGTACTCATCATCGCCCACCGCCTTTCCGCCGTACGCCATGCCAACCGGATCATCGTCATGGACCACGGCCAGATCGTGGAAATGGGACCGCATGAGGCGCTGCTGACAAACCCCGAAGGGGCATATAGCCGGTTGTGGCGGATGCAGCAGGGGTAACACGACGCTATGCGGCGGATGACGATGCCACTTTGTAGGAGCCCGGCTGCGCCGGGCGATGCCAGCCGGATTCAGCCACACCGACTACGCCTCACCACCATCAGCGACGTGGTGGGCGGCACGGACCAGCAAGTAGAAATGCGCCATGGGAAGTTGGTTGCCAATGAGGAATGGAGAGAACGGAGGGCGTAAATGTCGATTTAGTCGAAAGCTCGACACACACAGAAAGACGGAAGTACAGTGCGGACACAGAGGTAGTCAGAACAGAAACTTGGAGATGCAGGATGGACCACGATCCGTTGAGTAGGACGCCTAGGCCCGAGGTGGGGAGTGGACCTCAGGGTGAGCAGGCGAGCCAATCGCAAGGGGGGGATTCAGCAGAAACCCAATGCAAACCAACTCGACTTTGGTATGGCCAAAAAAATTGGGGCCTGTCCCTGGATGTCCGTGAAAACATCCAAACCATCACCATCACCGACGCCAACGGCAACCAACACCAACAACTCGGCAGCTACACCACCACCACCGGCCAAACCCGCGCCGCCACCGACGTCTGGTTCCAGGCCGACCCCACCTACAGCATCGCCACTGAATGGATCGACGTCCCCGACGACATCGCCGCCCTGCCGGACGCCACCGGCTACGGCCATGTCCGCGACCTGCACCAAGCCATGGCCCGCGACCCCGGCGGCAGGCTGCAACAACTGGTCACCCAATACACCCAGACCAGCGACGCCGCCCAACGCGACACGATCCTCATTGACCTCATCTACCACTGGACCGGCGTCCAGAACGTGGCCCCCAAGAGCCGGGCTAACTTCTCCTACAACGCGATAGATGCCCGCAAACTCGAAGCCCTCGAAGAATTCATGGGCCAAGAGTGGTATGGCACTTGGTGCTGGGGCACGCGTGACCACAACCCCCACGGACGCGCCGCCCCCGTCCTCCTCAACGCTTGGGATCAGCTCAAGGAACTCATCGGCGGCCAACTCATGGCGCAAAGCCACCTCAAACCGCTGTTCGACCGCATCACCTACACCTGGGACGACACCCGCCAAACCCTGCAAGGCGATCTCACCGGCGTGGCCGCCTATCTGGGAGAGCAGGTCGGCCTGAACCCCAGCGTCACCGCCGACCAGACCAGAGACTTCGCCCGCGCCCTCAAGGGCATGGGGGCGCTGGGCAGCGTGGACACGGTCGGCTTCCAGCAAGCCGTGGCCGCCCTGGGCGGCGAGATGGCCGGCATCCTCAACACCGCCTGGACCGGCCTCGTCGCCACCCAAGGCCACGACACCCTCACCAGCACCGGCAGCGCCAACCAATACCTGCGCGGCCTCGGCGGCAACGACACCCTCACCACCGGCACGGGCCACGACATCCTCGACGGCGGCACAGGCAACGACACCCTCACCGGCGGCCTGGGCGACGACACCTACCTGATGCGCCGGGGAGAGGGGCAGGACATCCTCAATGACGCCGGCGGCAACGACACCCTCAAATTCCTGGAGGTCCAGCCCCACGAGATCACCGTCACCCGCGACGCCCAGCATCTCTATCTCACCCTGGCGGATGGCACCCGCACCCGCCTCAGCGGCTGGTTCACCCATACCGCCAACCGCATCGAACGCATCGAATTCGCGGATGGGAGCCTCCTCACCCCCGCCGAGCTCGAAGCCCGGCTCACCGTAGCCCCCGCCACGCCGGGCAACGACGTGCTCTACGGCACGGCCAACGCCGACCTCATCCAAGGGCAAGCCGGCAATGACGTCCTCAGCGGTCAATTGGGTGACGACACCCTGCAAGGCGGTGCGGGCAACGACACCCTGGAAGGCGGCCAAGGCAACGACCTCTACCTCTATGCCCGAGGCGACGGCCAGGACACGATCAGCGACAGCAACGGCATAGATGCCCTACGGATCAGCGCAGGCATCGCCCCGGTGGAAATTCGCGTCACCCGTGACCACCACCACCTCACCCTCAGCCTCACCGGCGCGATTGACAAGATCACCCTCAGCAACTGGTATGACGCCCCGACCAACCGGGTAGGACTTGAGGGCAGACAGGTAGCCTGGATGAAGCGAAGCGGAATCCGGGGTGCCTACCTGCATGTGGACCTGGATTCCGCTTTGCTTCATCCAGGCTACAGCTCGCTGTTTGACCGCATCCGCTACACCTGGGACGACATATGTGCGAATGAGGAAATGTGGAGGAAGGTGGCATGAGAAATAAACGTGCTCTGCCCCCATTTTTTTCTGAAAATCGAAAGGGGTAAGCCAATATGAGGATAACAGCGTGAAACGTGAAACTAAGAAATGCGGTAGCGGGGATGAGGCGGAACTGAACTCGATGGAATTTTCACGAACTGCGAATTGCGGCCTTCAGTTTTTATCCAGGTTGCGCTTGCTCGTCATTCCCATTTTCTAATCAAAAGGCCATCATCATGGAGTTCATTCTTGCAAAATATATGATTGGTGTTGTTATTCTAATTGCCATTGTGGTTGGCGGCACATCAGTAGATGGATTTACAACCAATAAAACAAAGATAAAAAAATCAAGAACAATCCTCTCGGTAACAGGGGCTGTTTTGTTGCTGCTACTAATCGCCTTTATCTTCATTTAATCAATTATTTACAAGGACATCATCATGGGAACAACTCGGGCAGTCGTTTTGGGTGGCATCAAAGGTGCAGCGGATTTTTTGCTCAGACCAAGCTGGTGGTGGGACTTCCCTCAACTAGCATTGCAGCCGAGTGATGCTGGCAGCTATTCAGATTGGTTCGGAGGAAACCCAAATTACCTAGACGAATATTATTACAACCCACTGGACGGCAAATGGTACAAAGACATTGAATTGAAGCCAGGCTCTTCAGGACATGCGACACCAGACAAATACATCTGGGAAAACCCAGCCCCCCAGGGAATCCAAGAAAAATTGACCAAGCACCGCAACGCAATAAAACAACATTTAGATGCACACTCACCAATGGAGCCAATTGAAAGGAGCGCCACCACCGCCACCACCATCCGCTCCCCAATAATCCTAGACCTAGACAACGACGGCATAGAAACCACCCCTGTCACCGCCGGCACCTATTTCGACCACGCAAACGACGGTTTCGCCGAACGCACCGGCTGGGTCGGCGCAGACGACGGCCTCTTAGTCCGCGACCTCAACAACAACGGCACCATCGACAGCGGCCAGGAACTCTTCGGCTCTGAAACCCTGCTCGCGAGTGGGCCAAATGCGGGCACCAAAGCCCCCAACGGCTTCGAAGCCCTCAAAGAACTCGATCAGAACAAAGACGGCAAGCTCGACAGTGCCGACGCCGCCTTCGCCACCCTGCGCATCTGGCAAGACACCGACGGCGACGGGTTCACCTCCGCAGGCGAACTCCACACCCTCACCGACAAAAACATCCAATCCATCCAAACCGCCTACACCACCGGCACCACCACCGACGCCCACGGCAACCAACACCAACAACAGGGCAGCTACACCACCACCACCGGCCAAACCCGCACCGCCACCGACGTCTGGTTCCAAGCCGACCCCACCTACAGCATCGCCACCGAGTGGATCGACGTCTCCGACGACATCGCCGCCTTGCCGGACGCCACCGGCTACGGCCATGTCCGCGACCTCCACCAAGCCATGGCCCGCGACCCCGGCGGCAGGCTGCAACAACTCGTCACCCAATACACCCAGACCAGCGACGCCGCCCAACGCGACACGATCCTCACCGACCTCATCTACCACTGGACCGGCGTACAAAACATCGACCCCAAAAGCCGCGCCGCCCGCCTCATCTACGGCAACGTCATCGGCGACGCCCGCAAGTTGGAAGCCCTCGAAGAATTCCTGGGCCAGGAATGGGTCGGCACCTGGTGCTGGGGCACCCGCGACCCCAACCCCCACGGACGCGCCGCCCCCGTCCTCCTCCAAGCCTGGGACCAACTCAAAGAACTCATCGGCGCCCAGCTCATGGCGCAAAGCCACCTCAAACCGATGTTCGACCGCATCACCTACACCTGGGACGACACCCGCCAGACCCTGCAAGGCGACCTCACCCAAGTCGCCGCCTGGATCGGCGCACAACTCACCGGCGACCACACTGCAGGCCTGCAGCAAACTGCCGATTTCTCCCGCGCTCTGCGGGGGATGAGCGCGCTCGGTAGCGTGGACATCCAACACTTCCAGCAAGCACTCCTACCTCTGGGTGAAGATGTCCTGGGTGTATTCAACAGCGCCTCGGCAGGACTCTTGCCCACAGAAAACAACGACATCCTCAGCACCAAGGGCAGTAGCAACCAGTATCTGCGCGGGCTAGGTGGAAACGACCTACTTACCACCGGCGATGGCAACGACACTCTGGACGGAGGATTGGGTGACGACACCCTCAAAGGCGGCCAGGGGGATGACCTCTACCTCTACACCCAAGGACGCGATAGCGTTCAAGACGCTGGCGGCACTGACATCCTCGAACTGCGTGAGATTCAACCCGACCAGATCACCATCACCCGAGACGCCCAACACCTCTATCTCACCCTGCCCAACGGAGACAGGGCCAAGATCGCCGACTGGTTCCTCTCCCCCGCCTACCGTATTGAACGTATCCGGTTCGGTGACGGTACAGAGCGCACGGCGGATGAGATCGAAGCCCTGGTCAGTCTCACGCAAGCCTGGAGCACGGATGACCAACTCTATGGAAGCAGTGTGGCCGATTCCATGAACGGCTACGCCGGAGATGACTTTCTGGCAGGTTACCAGGGCGACGACACCCTGGATGGGGGCGCGGGCAACGACGCACTGCAAGGTGGGGATGGCAACGACCTCTATCTGTTTGGCAGCGGAGATGGTCAAGACACCCTCACCGATGGCAACGGCGTTGACACCTTGCGGTTCAAGGATGACGTTACCCCTGCGGATATCCTGGTGCGGCGCAATTCGCACCATGTCTTCCTCACCCACACCGGAACCGGGGCTCGACTCACCCTACAGAACTGGTACGACGCCAATAACAACCGGGTGGAACGCATTGAATTCGCCGATGGCACAACCTGGGATGTAGCGCACGTGGAAATCCTGGCCAACCAGCCCACCGCAAAAGCGGATTACCTGGGCGGTAGCCCCAATGCCGATACCTTGGAAGGGCAGGGCGGTAACGATGAGATCGACGGCGGTGCAGGGGATGACCAGTTGGATGGCGGATCGGGCGCGGATGTCCTATTAGGCGGGGCAGGAAACGACACGCTGGAGGGCGGCACGGGAGACGACACCCTGGAAGGCGGCCAGGGCGACGATATCTATCTCTTCGGTCGCGGATCAGGTCAAGACAGCATTACCGAGAACGACTCCACGTTGGGCAATGTGGACACTATCCGTCTGACGGAAGGGCTCACTCCCACAGATATCCAAATCACTCGCGACCCATGGGATTTGTATCTCCGCATACGCGGCACGAATGACCAGATCACGATGAAAAACTGGTTCACATTCGACTCGGCAAGAGTGGAGCGACTGGAATTTGCGGATGGCGTGGTTTGGGATGCAGCTAGGCTCGTCCAGGAGACGTTGATTCCTACCGAGGACTCTGATGTTCTGCTGGGCTTTACCGGTGACGATGTCATACATGGCGCGGGCGGTGATGACCATATTGAAGCCGGAGCCGGATCGGATCACATTGAGGGAGGGGTGGGGGCGGACGCGATCAATGGTGGAGAGGGCAATGACACTTACACTTTTAATCTTGGCGACGGAGCCGACACACTTATTGATACGGGGGGATATGACGTCCTTCGTTTTGGTTCTGGCATCTCCGCAACGGATGTCGCTTGGTCACGCAGCGGATTGAATTTGGAGCTTGCTCATACCAATGGCACGGACAAGATAACAATTGCCAACTGGTTTTCTCAGGATTGGTGGAATACCCGATTTGAGCGCATTGACTTCGCAGATGGTACAGCTTGGCATCGTGGTTCCTTTGATGGGCAGGTTCAAACCATTACGGGAACGAATGGCGCCGACACATTGGCTGCGTCTACTGGCTACGATTATATAGTCACTGGTCTTGAAGGAAGCGATCAGATCACAGGCGGATACGGACTGGACTTTTTTGTCGGGGGTGCGGGTAATGACAGAATCTCTGGCCGGGGTGGTTCTGATACCTATTTTTTTAATCTTGGAGATGGCACGGATACGATAATTGAGGAGAGTGGAATTGGTTATCAAAGCCCATTCGACGTACTCAAATTCGGCCCAGGAATTCATCCAGAAGACATTACCGCCAAACGCATTGGCTTGGACTTGGAACTTAGGCATCGCAATGGTTCAGACAAGGTTATTCTCTCGGGCTGGTATCAAACCATTGACGGCCAATACAAGCTGGAGCGAGTGGATTTCACGGACGGCACGCAATGGAGCCAGGCCTATTTGACCGACCTTGGGTTGCATATTGATGGAACCGACGGAAACGATCTTCTGGAAGGAACCAAATTTAACGACACCATTCAAGGAATGGCTGGCGACGACACCCTCAAGGGCGGCAGAGGCGACGATTTCTTCCACGGAGGCGCTGGCAATGACCTGCTGGACGACTACGGACAAGAATATGGGAACTATGGCGGCGCCAACACCTATCTTTTCAATCTGGGAGATGGGGTCGATACGATTGTCGAATACGGCGGCGCATCGGAAGTAGGCGACGACACGCTCCGTTTTGGTCCAGGCATTCTGGCTTCGGATATTCAGGTTGTGCGTGAAGGCGTCAATCTGGCTTTCCGACATGGCAATGGTCAGGACAAAGTCATCGTATTGAACGTCTATTCATCGGATCAAGCCTTCACCCCCTTGGAACGAGTGGAATTCGCGGATGGAACGATATGGGGCCGTGAAGAACTGGCCCGGCTCAAGGAACAGGGACTGATAGCGGAGGGTGGCGCGGGGGATGACCTGCTCCGGGGTGTCAATAACTACCGCAACACCCTTCTTGGGCAGGCAGGAAATGACACGCTGGACGGCGGAAACAGTGCGGACACCTTGATGGGCGGAGAAGGTGACGACCGCATAACCGGTTTCGAGGGCAACGACACCTTGATGGGCGGGCGGGGCAACGATGTGTTGTCCGGTAGAGAAGGCACTGACACCTATCTCTTCAACCTTGGAGACGGCCAGGATCGTGTGATTGGTGCGGCATGGAGTTCCGTTGCCTCTGCGGACGTGTTGCGCTTTGGCCCTGGCATTTCCATGACGGATATCCAACTGGGGCGCGATGGGGATGACCTGCTCCTGCATCACGTCAACGGACAGGATGGCGTTGTGGTGGCGGAGTGGTTTCGCTTTACCGAAAGACCTCTTGCAGCGGTGGAATTTGCGGATGGCCAAATCTGGACGGCGGCAGACCTGAGTGCTCAAACCCGATATTTGGGATACGACGGCGCTGCGGGCAACGACCTTCTCAAAGGCACGTCCACCAGCAACGACACCCTGCGCGGCTTCGGCGGAGACGATGAACTGCATGGCCTGTATGGCAAGGACACGCTGTACGGCGGTGACGGCGCGGATGCCCTGATGGGCGAAGAAGGCGCCGACACCCTATACGGGGAAGCGGGTGACGACACCTTGCAAGGAGGCATCGAGGCAGACCAGCTTTATGGGGGCGATGGCGCGGACATCCTGCAAGGCGGATCGGGGCAGGACGTCTATCACGGCGGAGCAGGAAACGACCTATTCCAGGAAGGCAATGACGGTTACGGCCCCCTTGAGAATTCCGACACCTACCTGTTTGGTTTGGGTGATGGCACGGACACCATCCAGGAATCAGCATGGGCCTACCGAGGAAGCGAAGGGACGGATGTCCTGCGCTTTGCTGCGGGCATCGCCCCGGAAGACCTCACCCTGCAACGAGTTGGCACGGGTCTGGAAATTCGCCATGCCAATGGTCAAGACAAGATCATCGTGGCCGATTGGTACACGCCTGAAGTCACGGCGTGGAGCTGGGAACAACAGCATTCTTACGCTCCCTATCAAGGCCCGGCCCGCATTGAACGGATGGAGTTTGCCAATGGCGTCGTCTGGGGGGCTGGGCAAATCACTCGCTGGGGACTGAGGCAGGAAGGCAGCCAGGGCGATGACACCTTGACTGCACTGGCGGGGTATGCGGACACGCTTCGTGGATTGGCCGGCAACGACATCCTCAAAGGCGGAGACGGCGCCGA
This sequence comes from Betaproteobacteria bacterium, assembly GCA_016219425.1. Taxonomy (GTDB): domain Bacteria; phylum Pseudomonadota; class Gammaproteobacteria; order Burkholderiales; family Thiobacillaceae; genus PFJX01. The sequence goes on from JACRNB010000002.1 coordinate 253,429, forward strand.
CACCCTGGAAGGTGGCGCAGGCGACGACCAGATCGAAGGCGGCGCAGGCGACAACATCATCGTCTTTAACCTGGGTGATGGCCGCGATACGGTCATCACCCCTCAATCCAGTTACCCGGCGTACAGCAACGCCCTCGTCTTCGGCCCTGGCATCGACCCTGGCGACATCACCGTGATCCGTCGCGATGGCGGTTGGGAATTCCACCACGCCAATGGCGAAGACCGCATCACTTTCACCCACACCGCCCCGGTTTCGGTTCGATTCCAACCGTCCCCCATCACTGGCGCGGCAGGCATGGAATGGACCGCCGAGTCGCTGGCTCACCTGGGCCGTCACCAGGCCGGCAGCGCCGCTGCCGACACCCTCACCGGCAGCGCCCTGGTAGACCATCTGGATGGCGAGGGCGGCAACGACACGCTGAACGCCGGCGAAGGCGACGACATACTGGCCGGCGGCCCAGGCAACGACACGCTTCGCGGCGGCCTTGGCGCGGACGTCTATCTTTTCAACCTGGGTGACGGCGCGGACACCCTGCTTGAAGCCCGTGAAGACACCCTGCGTTTCGGCCCCGGCATCCGCCCGGAAGACATCACCCTTCAGCGCAATGGCCTGAACCTTGAACTCGTCCACATCAACGGCGCTGACAAGGTCATCGTGAGGGACTGGTTTGGTGAGTGGATAAACAACGGCAGCCCAATGGGGCGCATCGAATTCACTCCAGCCATACCCGGTTCCGAGGCGGTGGCCTGGACTGGCGCGGAAGTCGCCGCCCGCGTGCTGGCTCAGCCCGTGGCGGGGAGCAGCGGCAACGACGCGATATCGGGCTCCTATGGCGACGAACGCTTTGAACCGGGGACGGGCAATGACCAGGTAAACGGCCAAGGCGGTAGTGATACCAGCGTCTTCCGCCTGGGTGATGGCGTGGATCGCCTGACCAACGTGGAGCGCCTGGAATTCGGCCCGGGCATCCGCCCGGAAGCGGTCAGCATCGTGCGTCAGGGGGGCAGTGTCGAACTGCGTCTGAACAATGGCGCGGACAAGGTCAATCTGGGAGCCATCTCCACAGGTGCGGCGCTCCCGGACGTGTTCTTCACCGCAGAGGAGGGCGGCGACACCGTGATCTGGCGTGGGGCCGACATCCTCGCTACCGCGCGGCAGCAACCCAACCTGGGTACGGAGGGGAACGACACGCTCTTTTCCGTTTCAGGGTTTCTGGATACGGTGCAAGGCCTGGGCGGCAATGACACGCTGTATGCCAACGAACCGAACGCCCGCCTGGAAGGCGGCATTGGAGATGATCGGCTTTATTCCGGCGGCGGCCAGAACGCCGTGCTGGCGGGAGGCGCAGGCAACGACATCCTGGAAGACCAATTCGGTTATGACACCACCTACGTCTTCAACCCCGGTGATGGCGTGGACACCATCCGGGAGCGCAGCGCCTCATCCCGCACCGACATCCTGGAGTTTGGTGCGGGCATCACCCCGCAAGACGTGACCTGGAACCGCAATGGCAATGCCCTGGAATTCCGCATCGGCCAGGGTGGTGATGCCGTCAATGTGACCAGTTGGTTTGAAACCGGCTGGGATGGTTCGTACACCGGGCAACTGGATGCCCTACGCTTTGCCGATGGAACGGTCTGGAGCAGTCTTTACTTCAGCGGCATACCCGACCTCAACCTAAGCGGAACCCCTGGCAACGACAGCCTGCAAGGTGGGGCCGGAGATGACACCCTGTCTGGCCTGGGCGGCAACGATGCCCTGGATGGCTCGGCGGGAGCGGATCACCTCGAAGGCGGAGACGGCGATGACGTTCTGAGCGGCGGATCAGGCAACGATGTACTGGAAGGCGGCAAGGGGGCGGATACGCTTGATGGCGACTCAGAGACCGACACCTGTGTGTTCCGCCAGGGCGACGGTGCGGATACGGTGAGGTGGGCGGATGGCGACATCCTGCGTTTTGGCGAGGGTATTCACACTGCGGACGTCCATTTCGGAAGGCAGGGAAACAGCTTGCTGATCAGTCTTTCATCCGGCACGGATTCGATTCTTGCTGATGGCTACACTTGGTTTGATCGCATCGAATTTGCCGACGGCACGGTCTGGAGCGGCGCCCAAGTGCAGGCCAAATTGCTCTCGGTGCATGGAACGCCCGGAGATGACCTGCTCAGCCCCGCCGACTTCGGCTTCCGGGGGTTTCTGTATGGATATGAAGGCAACGACACCCTCAATGGCGGCTGGCAAAGCGATGTGCTGGCAGGCGGTACGGGAGATGACCAACTCGCCGGCAACTGGGGGCGTGACCGTTACTTGTACAACCTGGGCGATGGCATGGACACGATCTCCGACTTCGGAGGCGAAGGCGACCGTCTGGAGTTTGGCGGCGGCATCCAGCCGGGAGACGTATCGGTGCTCGCCAGTGGCAACGACCTGGTGCTCAACCTCTCCAACGGGCGGGGCGGAATCACCATCACCGGTTTCCTGGCGCCGGAAACCGACTACTACGGCTACCCGATCGGCGAAGTGGCCTTCGAGGGCGGAGCGGTTTGGAGCAGCTATGACCTGGCGAACTTCGCCCGAAATTTCCAAGGCACCTCAGCAAGCGACATCCTGACCGGAACTGCGGGCAACGACACCCTTACTGGCGGTCCAGGGCAGGATTACCTCGTTGGCGGCGATGGCTACGACACCTATGTGTTCAACCGGGGAGATGGGATCGACTACATCGGTGAAACCCCCAATTACAGGTGGAATGCCTGGGAACCCAGCACCATTCGTTTCGGGGACGGCATTCGACTGGAAGACATCACCATCGTCGCCAGCGACTTTGGCTATGGCTTCCTGCTTCCCAACGGCACGGACCAAGTCTGGATCGACAACTCCGACTTCTACTGGGGTGGAGGGCGGCCCGACGTCGGACTCTCCTTTGCAGACGGCAGTTGGATCGGATCGGACCAGATCGCCGGTTTGGCCCTACAAACCCACATCGGCAGCGACGGCAACGATGTACTCACCGGCTCAACCGCCAGCAACGAACTCTTCCAAGCCGGCCACGGCGACGACGAAATCCACGGCGGCGTCGGGCGCGACACCTACGAATTCAACCTGGGCGACGGGCACGACACGCTCTACGAGCAAGGCGCCGACGCCACCGTGGATGTCCTGCGTCTGGGCGCGGGCATCCGCCCCGAAGACGTCACCCTCACCGCTCACGGCAATGACCTGGAGATACGCATCGGCAATGGCGCCGACCAAATCACCGTGCGCGACTGGTACGCCTGGGACGACGGCTACACCCAACTCGACCGTTTCGAATTCACCGACGGCACGATCTGGGAAAACGGGCGTTTCACCACTGCCGGACAAACGCGCACGGGCACAAACGGCGCGGACCTCCTCACCGGCAGCGACGGCTACGCCGAAATCCTTCAAGGCGGCGCGGGCGACGACACTCTCCACGGCGGCGGCGGCGACGACCAACTCGAAGGCGGAACAGGCAACGACACCCTATATGCCGGCAACGGCGCAGACCTGCTGGCAGGCGGCGCAGGCGACGACGACCTGCACGGCAGCTACGGCAACGACACCTACCTCTTCAACCTGGGCGACGGCATCGACACCCTCCACGAACTCGCCGGCGACTCGTACACCGACACCCTGCGCTTCGGCCCCGGCATCCGCCCCGGCGACCTCCACATCCACCGCGTAGGCGACCACCTGGAGCTCGCCCACAGCAACGGCCAGGACAAAGTCATCGTGCGCGACTGGTTCAAAGGAGAAGCCGCGCAACTGGACAGCATCCAATTCGCCGACGGCGCAAGCTGGACCGCCCGGGCCGTCAGCAGCACCGCCCTCAACCGCCCGCCCCGCCTCGCCGCCGCACCGCTCGCCCCCATCCGCGCCGCCCTGGGCGCGGACACCCTGCTCTGGAAGATGCCCGCAGACCTCTTCACCGACGACGACCCCGGCGACCGTCTCAGCTACCGCCTCACCCTGGCCGACGGCGCACCCCTGCCCGAAGGCCTCCGCTTCGACGCCGAACGGGGCGAACTCCACGCCACCCCGGCCAGCCGAACCGGCCCATACGCCCTCCGCCTCACCGCCACGGACACAGGAGGAAGCCACGCCAGCGCCGACCTCGACCTCACCCTGCAAAACCTCGTGCGGATCGCCCCCCAAACGCCGGAAGCCCAAGGCAGCGACGGCGACGACCACTTCCAATGGGCCGACAACACCCACAGCCACCGCCTCACCGGCGGCGCAGGCCGGGACGAAGTGCAAGGCACGGACGGCGACGACACCCTGCGCCTCACCACCTACACCGGCAACAACACCGTCGAACGCATCGACGGCGGCGCAGGCGTCAACCGTCTCATGGTTGGCGGCTGGCAGGCCAAGCTCGATTTCTCCCAGACCGAACTGGTAAACATCGCCCGCATCGAAGGCGGCAAAGGCAGCGATACCCTCATCGGCAGCCAGGGCGACGACGTGATCGTCGGCGGGGCCGGCCCGGATGTGCTGGACGGTCAGGGCGGCAACGACATCTTCCTGATCAACGGCGATGAAGGCATCGACCGCATCGCCGGCGGCGACGGCTTCGACGAGATTCGCGGCGGCGATGGCGACGACGTCATCCGCCTGCTGCGCCACGCCGACGCCGACACGGTGGAACGCATCGACGGCGGCGCCGGCCACAACCGCATCGTCAGCGGCGCCTGGGCGGGCAAACTGGATTTCAGCGCCACCGAGTTGGTCAACATCGAACGCATCGAAGGCTACAAAGGCGCAGACCTCATCACCGGCAGCGCCGGCAACGACGTCATCGCCGGAGGGCAAGGCAACGACCTGCTGGCAGGCGGTGCAGGCAACGACACCTACGAATTCCGGCGCGGCGACGGGGCCGACGTGATCCAGGAGAACGACGCCACGCCGGGCAAGCAGGACACCCTCAAGCTGCTGGACATCAACTACTTCGACCTCTGGTACGGGCGCAAGGGCATGGACCTGGAGATGAAGGCGTTCGGCTCCAGCGACAGCGTGCGGGTGAAGGACTGGTTTGCGGGAGGCGAGCACAAGGTGGACCGCATCGAGATGGCCAACGCAGCCCTGATCGCCCAACAGGTAGACCTGCTGATTCAAGACATGGCCAGCTACGCCCCGCCCCCCATGCATGAAACCAGCCTGCCGGCGCAGTACCGGCCCATTTATGAA
>JACRNB010000010.1 GCA_016219425.1 Betaproteobacteria bacterium
CTTGCAGCCCCAGGGCGGCGGTAAACAGGGTTTCAACAGGCAGGTTCATGGCTGGAATCGCATTCAGGTCGCAACAGCCCACATTGGGCCAGCTTCGTCACCGTATATGAAGTCAACTTCCACTCGAAACGGCATAGAGCCACAGCGAGTCATCGCGTTATGGATTGCCGATTGACCAAGAAAAATCTACTGAGTTTTTCAAACAAGCAGCCTTGATCGGGTTGGTTCGCGGTAAGTCTAAATACGGGCAGAGGCTTTACGATGGCATTGGAATAGTTCAAGATAAATGTGAGGGCCTGAAATGGCTCAAACAGGCGTCAGACAATAATGACAAAGAGGCCCAATTTAAGCTTCTCACTGTTAAAGCCCAACCCTGCGCTCCAGAGGACGCGCCGCAAGCGTCTCGCCCCTGAGCTTGAACGTGTGCGCCGGGCATGGCGCGTTACTTCATAGGTGAAAGTCCTATGGCCAGGTTTATGCAGAGCCGAAGGCAAGGAGAAGGGCAAGGGCGTCGTCGCGAGGCGGCCCGCTCTCGCCCGTGCTGGCCAACGTGGTGCTGGACGAACTGGATTGGGAACTGGAGGGGCCGTGAGGCTTCTTCCTATCCCGATTGAGCGTCTTGAGCAAGTTGGAGGCACACCCATTTGCAAATCAACTACAATGTAGTTACGCTCTCGGCATGAGCACACTTCACTTCGAGTGGGATGAACGGAAGGCCGCAGCCAATGCGCAGAAGCACGGCGTGAGCTTCGAAGAAGCTAGGTCGGTTTTCGTCGATGAGCGGGCTAGGCTGATAGACGACCCAGATCACTCAGAGGGTGAAGAGCGCTTTGTTCTTCTTGGTTTGAGCGGTTCGCTACGGTTGCTTGTCGTTTGTCATTGCTACCGAGAAGGTAACGTCATTCGCTTCATTTCTGCTCGCAAGGCAACAACCCAAGAATCCAGGTCTTATCCGTAGAGGTGTCACATGCGCAAAGAGTACGACTTCTCCGCTGCAAGAAAAAATCCATATGCAGCCCAACTCAAGAAGCAAATCACCATTCGGCTTGATGAAGAGTCAATCACGTACTTCAAGACCATTTCTGAAGACGTTGGCATTCCATATCAGAGCCTCATCAATTTGTACCTTCGAGACTGTGCAGCGTCGCACCGGAAGCTGAATCTCAACTGGAAGTAAGCCGTCTGTGGCACGAGACGCCCAACATGGCGGTCGAGCGGGACAACCCAAATGCGGCGCATTTTGGTTCCCTCCGTGCTTCGCGCTCCGGCTGCCCCTCACCTTTGGTTGGGTCTCTTGAAGCTCTTGCATAGCCGCTTGACAGATGTACGCGATGCCGTACGACGACGGCTTCCGTGAAGGAGCAAAAAGTGAACACACTAACCGCAAGTGAAGCCCGAGCTAACCTGTACCGGCTCATTGATCAAACGCTTGAGTCCCATGAACCAATCATGATTTACGGAAAACGCAGCAGCGCTGTGCTGCTTTCTGCTGAAGATTGGAGTGCTATTCAGGAAACCTTGTACCTATTGGCAGTGCCTGGCATGCGCGAGTCAATCAAGGCTGGCATGGCTGAGCCCCTCACGGAAAGTTCGAAAGCGCTTGATTGGTGAACTGGGAAATTGTTTATGCCAAGCAAGTAATGAAAGATGCAAAGAAGCTTGCTGCAAGCGGCCTTAAACCGAAGGCACAAGAACTGCTCGCGGTTCTCGCCAACGATCTATTTCAAAATCCACCTCCCTTTGAAACATTGGTTGGTGATCTTTCTGGCTCGCACTCTCGCCGTATCAATATCCAGCATCGAATGGTGTACCAGGTATTCGTCAAAGAGAAAGCCCTTCGGGTCTTACGCATGTGGACGCACTATGAGTGAGCAGAGGCCAAACTTGGCGGTCAAGCCGCCGAAAAGGCCCGAACGATGGAAGACATCCATTCGTTTTCGCGGACGCCACGCATAACTCCCCGCCCCGGAAGCTTGGCGGACTTTGGAAGACTTTGGAATTGTCGGTGGCAAAATACCCCCGCCGGTCCATTTTTAGCTACGCCGAAACGCTGCAAACGCGCTTTCGCTATCGACGACCAAAGGGCGCATCGAAAAACCCCGGATTCGTCATTCCCGCGGATGCGGGAATCCAGTGAAATCAACAACCTGGATTCCCGCATCCGCGGGAATGACGGGTTTTTCGAGGCGCCCCAAAGCCCAACCCGCTCCTAGCCGGCGAGTCCTCCGCCCAACTTCCCCCGCACCCGCACAATTGCCGCCCGCACCTGGGCCGGGGCCGTACCGCCGATGTGGTCGCGCGCAGCGAGTGAGCCTTCCAGGGTGAGCACCTCGTACACGTCCGCGCCCGTCAGGGCGGAGAAGCCGCGTAGCTCTTCCAGGCTCAGGTCCGCCAGATCGCACCCCTTGATCTCCGCCGCGCGCACGGCGCGGGCCACGGCCTCGTGCGCCTCGCGGAAGGGCAGGCCTTTCTTCACCAGGTAATCCGCCAGGTCGGTGGCGGTGGCGTAGCCCTCGATGGCGGCTTGGCGCATGCGTTCCGCCCGCACCTTCACATGGAACACCCGTGCGCCGGTCTGCGCGTCCACATGGCTGCCCATCATGTCGGCAAAGATCGCCAGGGCGTCCGCCAGGGTATCCACCGCGTCGAACAGCGGTTCCTTGTCTTCCTGGTTGTCCTTGTTGTACGCCAGCGGCTGGCCCTTCATCAGGGTGAGCAGGGCGATCAGGTGGCCGTTCATGCGCCCGGTCTTGCCCCGCAGAAGCTCCGGCACGTCCGGGTTTTTCTTCTGCGGCATGATCGAGGAGCCGGTGCAGAAGCGGTCGGCCAGGTCGATGAAGCCGAAGCGCGGCGTCATCCACAGCACCAGCTCTTCGGACATGCGCGAGAGGTGGGTCATGATCAATGCGCCCGCAGCCAGGAATTCGATGGCGAAGTCACGGTCGGACACGGCGTCGAGCGAGTTCTCGCACACGCCGTCAAAACCCAGCAGTTCCGCCACATATTCGCGCTGGATCGGGTAGCTGGTGCCGGCCAGGGCCGCCGCGCCCAGGGGCAGGCGGTTGACGCGCCGGCGGCAGTCGGCCAGACGGTCGGCGTCGCGCGCGAACATCTCCTGCCAGGCCATGAGGTGGTGGCCGAAGGTGACGGGCTGCGCCGCCTGGAGATGGGTGAAACCCGGCATCACCGTTTCCGCATGCTGTTCGGCCAGGTCAACGAGGCTGACGCGCGCGGCGCGCAGCAGGGTTTGCAGGCGGTCGATGGCGTCGCGCAGCCACAGGCGCACGTCGGTGGCTACCTGGTCGTTGCGCGAGCGACCCGTGTGCAGGCGCTTGCCCGCATCGCCCACCTTTTTGGTGAGGGCGCGCTCGATGTTGAAATGGATGTCCTCATCGTCCAGGTTCCACTGAAAGCGCCCCGCCTCGAAGTCCGCCAGGATCTCGCCCAGACCGCGACGGATATCGGCCAGATCCTGGTCCGTGAGGATGCCGACCCGGTGCAGCATGGCGGCGTGGGCGAGGGAGCCCTGGATATCGAACGGCGCAAGCCGCCAGTCGAAGGGGATGGAGGCGGTGAAACGCTTGACGCGCTCGTCCACCGGCTCGGAAAAACGGCCCGACCATGCGGCGGGGGTTTCGCTGGGGTTCATGTGGTAGTTTTCACGCTGGAGAGATGACTGGGCGGATTATGACAAAGGACACGGCATTCCCCGACTTCCGCAACACGGGAGTCCTCCTGCGCGTCGTGATCACGGTGCAGGTTCTGTTTTTCGCGCTGGCCCTGGTCCAGGCCCACGCACTGGATGGCGCCGTGCAGGGCTTCGTGGAATTGGCCGCCTACCTCCAGATCCCCCTGCTTTTCATCCTGCTGCTGCTGTTCCTGCTGACCCCCATGATGGCCGCTTTCCAGATCGGGCAGGCGCGCGCCCTGACCCTGTTGATCTGTGCAGGGGTGGCCGGTTTTTGGCACTTGTTCATGGACATGAGCTACCCCGATACCGGCATCGGCAGTCTGCCTCGCACGTTGGCGCTTTCCCTGGGGGCGGCCTGGGTGATCCTGGCGGGGCTGGACGGGCGCGCGCGGCGGCTTTCTCCCGCGCTGGCCGAGGCGCGGCTGCAAGCCCTCACCTCCCGCATCCGCCCCCATTTCCTGTTCAACGCCCTCAACAGCGTGCTGTCCCTGATCCGCAGCGACCCGAAAAAGGCGGAAACCGCGCTGGAAAACCTGGCGGAACTGCAACGCGCCCTGCTCTCGGAAAACCGCGAGCTTTCCACCCTGCGCCGCGAGATGGAGCTGGCGCGGGCCTATCTCGATCTGGAAACCCTGCGTCTGGGCGAACGGCTGCAAGTGGACTGGCGCGCGGAAAACGCCCCAGCCGACGCCCTGATGCCCGCCCTGATCCTGCAACCCCTGCTGGAAAACGCCGTCTGCCACGGCATCGAGCCCCTGCCGGAAGGCGGGCGCATCAGTGTGGACATCTTCACGCGCAAGGGCGCGCTGACCCTGGTGGTGAAAAACCCCTGCCCCGCCATCCCCCTGCCCCTCGCCACCGGACGCGAGGGCAACCGCATGGCCCTGTCCAACATTCGCGAACGGCTGGCGCTCCATTTCGACGCCCAGGCTCGCATCTCCATCCACCAACCGGCGGGGGTCTTCACCGTGCAGGTGGTCATGCCCTTGCGCACCGGTTCCCGTGGGCAACACGCTTAGCGTCCTCCTCGCCGACGACGAGCCGCTGGCGCGGGCGCGTTTGAAGAGCCTGCTCGCCGATCTCGCGCCGGAACTGAAGGTGAACGTGGCGGCGGAAGCGGGCAGCGGGGAAGAGGTGCTCGCGGCCCTGGCCGGCGTCCATGCCGATGTCATCCTGCTCGACATCCAGATGCCGGGCATGAACGGTCTCGACATCGCCCAACGCCTGGCCGCTCTGCCCCAGACCCCTGCCGTCATCTTCGTCACCGCGTTCGAGGGCCACGCCCTGCGCGCCTTCGACCTGCGCGCGGTGGATTACCTGTTGAAGCCGGTGCGGCTGGAGCGCCTGCGCGAGGCGCTGTCGCGCATCTCGCCGCGCCCGCCCCAGGGCCGCACCCACTTCGCCGCCCAGGAACCGGGTCGGGTCTGGCATGTGCCGGTGGAAGAAGTGCTCTACCTGCGCGCGGAGCTGCGCTACGTCACCGCCCGCACGCGGGAACGGGAATACCTGCTGGATGATTCCCTGATTCGCCTGGAGGAAGAATTGAGCGGCTCCTTCCTGCGTATCCACCGCAACTGCCTGGTGGCGCACCGGCACCTGCTGGGCTTCCGGCGCGTATCGGCAGAGGCGGAAGGACACTGGGAAGCGGTGCTGAAGGATTGGCCCGAGACCCTGCCGGTGTCGCGCCGGCAGATTCATGTGATCCGGGAATTTCGGGGTGGTTGATCGCCCGGCGCAGCCGGGTTCCTACGAAAATCGCGGGGCTGCGCCGGGAGTTCATCGCCCGACGCAACGCCAGCCACCCCCTGTAGGAGCCCGGCTGCGCCGGGCGATGGACGCGTCGCAGACGCCTACTTGCGCACCACGGCCAGGCCGGCGTCGATCAGTTCATCCAGATACGCGCCGTAGTAATCCACCGTGGTAAGACCGACGAGCGGTTTGCCCAGAGGGGCGCCATCGGCGTCAAAGGCCATGATGGTGGGCACGAAGTTGACCCCATAGGTCTTGGCAAACTGCTTCTGGGTCACGGCGCGCCCCTGGAAATCCTTCATGGAATAGGCGTTGGAGAGGATCACCTTGCGCGTCACCATCTTGGCCTGGTAGTCCGCATTGCGGCTCATGGGGATCAGGAACTCATCGAGCACCTTGAGGCAATAGGCGCAACGCTCGCCCGAAAACATCACCAGCACCACGCCGCGTTTCTCCCGCGCCAGGACCGCATCCCGAGTCAAATCCTGCGCCATGGGCACGCCTTCCTCGCTCCAGGCCGGCTGCACCCCCCATGCTAGAATCGCCAGCGCTAACGTAACTACCTGTTTCATCGTCACTTTTCCTCAATTCCGAGGCATTTTAGTGGCGCGGGCAGGTCTTCCCAATAGTTCGTCTGACCCGTTCATCCCCACCATGTCCCAGAAAATCATCATCGCCACCCGTGAAAGCCCCCTGGCCCTGTGGCAGGCGGAGCACGTCAAGGCGCGCCTCGAAGCCCTGCACCCCGGCCTCACCGTGGAACTCCTGGGCATGACCACCCAGGGCGACCAGATCCTCGACTCCCCCCTCTCCCGCATCGGCGGCAAGGGCCTGTTCGTGAAGGAACTGGAAGTGGCCATGATGGAAGGTCGCGCTGACCTGGCGGTGCACTCCATCAAGGACGTGCCCATGGACCTGCCGGAAGGCTTCGAGCTCACCGCCATCGGCGAACGCGAAGACCCGCGCGACGCCCTCGTCTCCAACCAGTACGCCCGTTTGGCCGACCTGCCCGCCGGCGCCAAGGTGGGCACCTCCAGCCTGCGCCGCCACGCCCAGTTGCGCGCCCGCTTCCCCCATCTGGTCATCGACACCCTGCGCGGCAACGTCAACACCCGCCTGCGCAAGCTGGACGAAGGCCAGTACGACGCCATCCTCCTGGCCGCCGCCGGTTTGAAGCGCCTGGGTTTTGGCGCGCGTATCCGCGTCGAACTGGAGCCGGAGGAAAGCCTGCCCGCCGTGGGCCAGGGCGCGTTGGGCATCGAAATCCGTTGCGGGCGTCCCGAACTGGCCGCCCTGCTGGCCCCCCTCAATCACCCCGAAACCGCCGCCTGCGTGCGCGCCGAACGCGCCATGAGCCGCCTGCTGCAAGGCGGTTGCCAGGCCCCCATCGGCGGATTTGCGGTACTGCGGGGCGACCAGATCACCCTGCGCGCCTTCGTCGCCGACCTGGAGGGCAAGCGCTTCTACCGCACCGAGGTGGAAGGCTCCCCCGCCGACCCGGAGGCCGTGGGCCATGCCGCCGCGCACGACCTGATCCGCCAGGGCGCCGACCGTCTGCTGGCCGAGATCATCCACCGGGGATGAGTCCCCAAGTAGCGCTGGCCGGCCTCGGCATCCTCGTCACCCGTCCCGCCGCGCAGTCGGCGGGACTGATGCGCCGGCTCGCCGATCTGGGCGCAGAACCGCTCCTGTTCCCCGCCCTCGCCATCCTCCCCCCCGCCGACCCGGCGGCCCTGGCCCGCACCCTGGCGCATCTGGATCGTTACGATCTTGCCCTTTTCATCAGCCCCAACGCCGTGGAGCGCGGCCTCGCCGCCGTGGCGGACTGGCCCGCAGGCCTGAAGCTGGCCGCCGTGGGGCAGGGGACCGCCGCCTGCCTGGGGCGCGCCGGGTTTACCGAGGTGCTGCACCCCGCCGCCGAGGCCGACAGCGAACATCTGCTGGCCCTGCCCGAACTGGCCGACATGCAGGGGCGGCGCGTGCTGATCTTTCGCGGCGAGGGCGGGCGCGAGTTCCTGGCCGAAACCCTGATCGCCCGTGGCGCGCAGGCGGATTACGCCGAGTGCTACCGGCGCGGCCTGCCGCCGGACGCCGACCCCGCGCCCCTGCTCGCCGCCTGCGCCCAGGGCCGCCTGCATGCCGTCACCGTCTTCAGCGCCGAGACCCTGGACAACCTGTACACCCTGGCAGGGGCGGAAGGGGCGCAAACCCTGCGCGCCCTGCCCCTGTTCGCCCCGCACCCGCGTATTGCCGACCGCGCCCGCGCCCTGGGCGTGTGCGAGGCCATCGCCACCGCGCCCGGCGAGGACGGCCTGATTGCGGGGCTTGTGGAATACTTCGGCCATGCCTGACGAAGCCTTTCCCAAATCCCCCCTTTGGCGCAGCCCCGCCCTGTGGCTGGCGGGCGTCGCCCTGGTCGGCCTGCTCGCCCTGGCCTGGAACACGCATGACCGCCTGCGCGACCTGGAGACCCAGCTTGCGCGCCGCATCGGCGAGTTCGACGCCGCCAGCCGTGACGCCCGCGCCGCCGCCGCCGCCGCCAACACCGCGCTGGCGGATCTGAACCGCCGCCTGGCCTCCCTGGAGGCCCGCGCCCTGGAGACGCAGAACCAGCAATTGGCGCTCAACGCCATGTATCAGGATCTCGCGCGCAGCGCCGACGAACGCGTGGTGGCGGACATCGAACAGACCCTGTTGCTGGCGCAGCAGCAGTTGCAACTGGCGGGCAACATCAAGGCCGCACTGATCGGCATGGACGCGGCGCATACCCGCCTGCGCCAGTTGAACAAACCCCAGTTCGCCGCCCTGGAAAAGGCCATCGCCCAGGATGCCGAACGCCTCAAGCTGCTGCCCGCCGCCGACATCCCCGGCCTCAATGCACGGCTGGAGGGCCTGATCCTGGCGGTGGACAGCCTCAAGCCCGAATCCGAGGCCGAGGCCCCGCCGCCGCCCGCCGCCACGCGCAAATCCGGCCCGGTGGACGCCCTGGCGCGGCTCACCCACGAGGCCTGGGGCGAGTTCAAGAGCCTGGTGCGCATCCGCCGCCTGGACCACCCGGAACTGCCGCTGCTCACCCCCTCCCAGTCCTATTTCCTGAGTCAGAACCTCAAGTTGCGTCTGCTCTCGGCGCGGCTGTGCGCGCTGCAACGGGACGAGGTGGGGTTTCGCGCCGACCTGGGCGCGGCGCGGGAATGGGGCACGCGCTACTTCAACCGCCAGGACAAGGCCACCCAGGCCTTTCTCAACAGCCTGGAAGAACTGCGCCGCGCCCCCGTCGCGCAGCAGGACGCCCAGATCGGCGCCAGCCTGAAGGCCGTGCGCGCCAGCCGGGGCAGCCGCCAGTGAGGGCTTTGTTCTGGGTTCTGGCCCTGTTCGGCCTGGCCGTGGCGTTCACCCTGGCCGCGCGTCTGGATCAGGGCTACGTCATCGTGGTGTTCCCGCCCTGGCGCATGGAGGTCTCCTTCATGCTCGCCCTGGCCCTGCTGTGCGGCTTCATCGGCGCCGCCTACCTGCTCACCCGGCTGGCCCAGACCGCGTTGCGGCTGCCGGAGGACATGCGCGCCTGGCGTGCGCGCAAGCGCCGCGAGAAGGCCGACCACGCCCTGCTGGAGGCCCTGCGCGCGCATCTGGACGGCGATGACCGCAAGGCCCGACACCTGGCCGCCAAGGCCAGGGAGAGCATGGCCCCGGACCTGGCCGAACGCCTCAGCGCGCCGGAACAGCGTTCGCTGCCGCTGTAGGCGCGGGTCTGTGCGCGTTTTCGTGCCCATTTCCGTGCTCATTTCCGTGCGCTTGGGCTTGGGCAAGGCTCTCGCTCACAATGGCGTCCATTCCCGTTCCGGAGGTTCCCCATGCTGGTGTTGTTTACCGATTACGGTTGGCACGATCCCTACGTCGGACAGGTGAAGGCGGTGCTGCACGAGACCGCCCCCGGTGTGCCGGTGGTGGACCTGCTGCATGCCGCGCCGGACTTCAACGCCCATGCCGGGGCGCATCTGCTGGACGCGCTCAGTCTCTCCTTCCCGCCCGGTGCGGTGTTCCTGTGCGTGGTGGACCCCGGCGTGGGCACGGCGCGGGATGCCGTGGTGGTGCAGTCGGACGGACGCTGGTTTGTGGGGCCGGATAACGGCCTGCTCTCACTGGTGGCGGCGCGGGGCGAGGGCACTCGGGTCTGGCGCATCACCTGGCGTCCCGAGGATCTGGCCGACACCTTCCACGGGCGCGACCTGTTCGCCCCCATCGCCGGGGAACTGGCGGCGGGGCGCTTTCCCGAGCAGGGGGTGGAGGAGATTCACGGCCTCCAGGTGGAATTCGACCCGGCGGACCTGGCCCGCATCCTCTACATCGACCACTACGGCAACGCCTGGACCGGCCTGCGCGGCGGCTTGGCGGACCCGGAATCCGCGATGGTGGTGAAAAGCAGGGCGCTTACCTGGCGACGCACCTTCTCCGAGGCGGAAAAGGGCGAACTGTTCTGGTACGTCAACAGTTCCGGCCTGGTGGAGATCGCCGCCAACCGGGCCAATGCGGCGGAGTTGCTGGGGCTGAAGGTGGGCGATACGGTGAGGCTGGCCGGATCGCCCGAAAATCGCCTGCACTAGCCGCCCCGCCGTAGGAGCGATACACCCTGGATCTGTAGGAGCCCGGCTGTGCCGGGCGATACCGGGGCGCTGCACAGGAGCGAATCGCCCGGCACAGCCGGGCTCCTACGGGGGGTCGGACAAGTCCGGCATCGCGGCGGCGCAGGGAGCGTCTAGCGCTTGAGGTGTCCTACGAGTCCATAGTCAAAATCGAACACCTCGCCGTTGCGGCTGAAGACATAGCCGCGGCCCCACAGGTTGAGCTGGAAGGCTTCGGGCGTCTGCCCTTCATAGCTCCAGGTTCCGCGCGCGTTCGTGCCCTCGTTGAAGCCGGTCACGGTCCAGGACGGGGCGCGGTACACCACGCTGTAGGTCTCGCCGCCCTTGAGCGTGCCCATGGGGTCTTGCCCCTGGCCCAGCCAGCCCTGGTCGTTGAACTTGCCCGCGCTGGCGTCGAACACCACCTGGAAGGGGCGTCCGGAGCGGATGACGTCGATCCAGGTCTCTTCCACCCTGGGCGGTTGCGCGGCCTGCACCAGGATGCGCCGGCTGCGCGCGACATCGGCGTACCCGCCGCTGGGCCAGTTGAGGAACAGACGGAACTCGTAGCTGCCGGGGGCTGCGGGGGCCTTGAAGGTCATGCTGCCGCCGCCCTTGCCGCCCAGGTAATGCCATTCGCCGTACTGCTCGTTCTTGGCGTCGTCCTTGTACAGGCCGATCCAGTCCTGGGCCGCCGGGCGGGCAATGCCGGCATAGCGCAGGGTAATGGCGGCGCCGGGGGCGTAGGTTCCGCTGTCCGTCTCCAACGTCATGTTTTCGTGGGGAATGACGGGCGGGTCCACGACCACGGGCGGATCGCGCGGGCGGTCCTGGATGATGGGGGGGTCGGGCAGGCCCGGATCAGGGGTGACGGGCGGGGTAACCACCACCGGGGTCTCGCCGGGGATGTTCTTCAGGATCAGGTCCGGCCAGGTTGAGCCCCAGGTGGAGCCCTTGCGTTGCGGGCGATAGGGGTTGTTGGTGGATCGCTCCACGTCCTGGTCGCTGTCCGCCGGGGACTTCAGCATGATCTTGCTGCGCCCGGCGGCGTTGTTGAAGTTCACCACCAGGAACAGGTCGGTGTGTTCGCTCTTGGCGGAAATGGTGAAGTTGTGGCGCATGGCGTCGCAGGTGGCGGCCTCGTTCTTCTCGATTGGCCAGGGCTGCTGGAAGCGCAACGCGAAGCCCGGCAGCGTGCCGCTGGGGCCGGACAGCGCAAAGGTGTAGTCCGACACCGGGTTTGCGCCGGCGACATAGGGCCACACCTCCTTGCCGGCGATGGCCGGGTTGCAGTCGAGGAGGGTGTAGCGCTGGCCCTTTTCCACCCGGAAGCGGTAGACCTGCTGATAGGGGGAGTGGCTGGAGAAGTGGAAGTCGCGGAACCGTTTGGGGGCCGAGGCCTTGTCCACGGGGGTGGCGGGCGCTTTCAGCTCCACCATGGTGTTGAGGGGCAGATAGGCCGGTTGGGGCCAGTTGTGCGCCCAGGCCGTGGCGCTGAACGCCAGGGCCAGGGCGGGAATCAAACGTAGTGCGCGCATGGTTTCCTCCACAGAAAAAAGACCGCTGCATCCACTATAGGCGCAGCCGGTCGCCTACGACGGCGTCGGCGCTTTCCGCGTGCGCCGGCCCATGAACACCCGGTACAGCAGCGGGATCACGAACAGGGTCAGCGCGGTGGAGATGGCGAGCCCCCAGACGATGGCGCTCGCCACCGGCCCCCAGACCAGCGACTTGCCGCCCAGCCCCAGGGCCAGCGAGAGCAGGCCGCCGATGGTGGTGCTGGTGGTGATGAGGATGGGAACCACGCGCCGCCGCGCCGCGTACACGGCGGCATGCAGCACGCTCATGCCGGCGTGGCGGCGCTCGTTGGCGGCGTCGATCAGGACGATGGCGGAGTTGACCGCGATGCCGGTCAGGGCGATGACGCCGTACAGGCTGTAGAGCGAGAGCGCATTGCCCGAGAGCACCAGCCCCGCCACCACGCCGGTGAAGGCCATGGGCACGGTGACCAGGATCATCATGGGCTGCCAGTAGCTGCGGAATTGCGCCGCCAGGATCAGGTAGATCAGGCCCAGTCCCAGCAGGAACAGGGCGGGCATGGCGTCCAGGCTTTCCTGGATGTCGTCCAGCTCGCCGGAGAAGTCGATGGCCACGCCGGGGTGGCGCGCCGCCTGTTTTTCCCACGCCGCCCGGATGCGGGCGTTGGCCTCCAGGGTGTCCATCCGCGACTTGTCCAGGTCCGCCTCCACCGTGATGGCGCGGCGCAGGTCGTAGCGTTTGAGCACGCCCTTGGCCACGCGCGCCTCGGCATGCACCAGGGAGGCGAGAGGGGTGCTGCCGCCGCCGGGCAGGGCGATGGCGTCATCCAGGGCGGCGCGGATGTCGTCCAGGCGGCGTTGCGGCCCGCGCACCCGCACCTCGATCTTCTCGCCGCCCTCGCGCGCCAGGGCGACCACCTCGCCGTCGGTGTGCAGGCGCACCAGACGCGCCACCAGCGCCGGGTCCAGCCCGGCGGCGCGCACCGCGTCGGCGTCCACGCGCAGGACGTACTCGTGCCGCCCCGGCAGGTCGTCATCCGCCACATCGCGGGCGCCGGGCAGGGCGGCGATGATCGTTGCGAGGTCGTCGGCGGCGCGCCGCAGTTGCGGGTAGTCGTCGCCGCGCAGCCGCACCTTGATCGGCTTCTGCGCCGGCGGCCCGCCGGAGAGCAGGGTGAAGCCGATGCGACCGCCCAACTTCATGGCCTCCACCTCCTTGCGCATGGCCGCCACGATCTCGTCCGTGCTGCGCCCGTCCCCCGCGCGCGGTTGCAGCGACACCGCCACCTGGCCGTAGGCGTCGCCGTAGAGCGGTTCGGTCTCGGTGAACTTGAGGCCGGCGTAGCTCGCCGCCTCGCGCAGTTCCTCCGGCCTCACCCGCGCCCGCACCGCCGTCTCCACCTGCTGGATGCGGTTCAGGGTCACCTCCAGCGCGGTATCCGGCGGCATGTCCAGGCTCACATAGAACAGGCGCAGAGGGTCGGCGGCGAAGAAGTTGGTCTTCACCAGCCCCCCCGCCACGGCGGCGATGGCCAGGGCGAAGGCGAGGAACAGGCCCAGGCCCGTCGCCCAGGCATGGCGCAGGGTGAAGAGCAGAAATCGGGCGTATTTCACGCGCAGGGTGTGGGTGAAACGGGTGCGCCAGCCATGCAGGCGGCTGGGTTTCGTGAAATCCATGCGCAGGGAGACCACATGCGCGGGCAGCATCCAGAACGCCTCCACCAGGCTGATGAGCAGGGCCAGGGTCACCACCAGCGGCACCACAAACATGAACTTGCCGACGATGCCCGGGAGCAGCATCAGCGGCAGGAACGCCGCCAGGGTGGTGAGCACCGAAGAGAGCACCGGCAGGCCCACGCTGGTGATGGCCGCCACCGCCGCCTCCAGCGCCGCCGCGCCCCGCGCCATGCGGAAGTAGATGTCTTCCAGGATCACCACGGCGTCGTCCACCAGCATGCCCAGGGCGATGATCACGCCCAGCAGCACGGTGATGTTGAGGGTGAAGCCCAGGCTGTGCAGCGCCCAGAAGGCCCCGGCCAGGGAGAACGGCACGCCCAGGCTGATCAGCGCCGCCATGCGGCTGCCCAGGAACAGCCAGGACAGCAGGAACACCAGCGCCAGGCCTTGCAGGGCGTTTTGCTGCATCACCGAGATGGATTGCCGCGTCGGCACGGTCTGGTCGTCCAGCAGGGCGAGGGCGAGGCCCGCGCCTTGCAACGTCGTCCGGTTCTGTGCGGCGATGTAGGCGTTGACGCGCTCCACCAGTTCCACGGTGTTGACGCGGGATTTCTTGGTCACCGCCAGCAGCACGGCGGGCTGCTCCCGGCTGGAGACCAGGGTGGCGGGCTTCTCGCGCGCACGGGAGACCTCGGCCACGTCGTTCAGGGGCAGGTGCAGGCCCCTGGCCTGGCCTCCCGCGCCAAACACCGTCAGGCGCGCCAGATGGTCCGGCGTGACCTCCTGGCCGAACACCCGCAGCAGCCATTCGCTGTCGCCCACGCGGGCGCGTCCGGCAGGGGTGTCCTGAAACCAGGAACGCACCGAATTCGCCACATCGGCGGCGGTGAGGCCGCGCGCCGCCACCGCCTCGGGCTTGAGGGTGACGCGCAGTTCCGGGTCCGACAGGCCGGTGGGGAACACCGAGTCCACCCCCGCCATGCGTTCCAGGTCGGTCTTGATGCGCCGCGCCGCCGCGCGCAGGGTCTCGTCATGGGCGCGGCCCCTGAGCATGACCATGGCGGTGGGGAAGCCGTTGTTGGTGGTGATCTCCAGCACCTTCGGGTCGTCCACCTCGGGCGGCAGGTCGCGCTCGGCGGCGGCCTGCACCTCGCGCCGCAGGTCGGTGACGCGCTTGTCGAAGGCGGCGGGAGGGATGTCGCGGAAGCGCACCAGCAGGCTGGCGACGCTCTCGCGGCTGATGCTGGAGATGAAACGGATGTCGCCGATCCGGGCCACCGCCTCTTCCAGCGGCTGCGTCACCTTCTTCTCCACATCCTCCGCCCCCGCGCCGGGCAGCACGGCGGTGACGATGAGCCAGTTGAAGTTGATCTCCGGGTCTTGCTCGCGCGGCATGGCCTGATACGACAGAAAGCCCATGCCCAACACCACCGCGAAGGCGATGTTGGCAAGCGGGTGATTGCGGAGCAGGGTGGTGAAGAAGTTCATTCAGGGTGCGCAGGCGTCCTCGCCCGCTCCTTGGTTGGTCCACCGGCAGGCGAGGGCGCCTGCGCTATGAAATCAGCGGATCTCCCCCGCCCCGCCCACCACGATCTGGCTTTCCAGCTTCAACCCGGAGGCCAGGGCCGGACGCCCCTCTTCCGCCGTCGGCAGGGGGTGGAAGCGCGCCGTCTTGCCCTCCGCCACGAATACCCCCAGGCGGTTGTTGCGGCGCATCACCAGGTCCGCAGGCACATGCGCCTCGTTGGTGTTCCACTCGATCTTGCCGCTGGCGCCGGAGGCGGCGGGCTTGGCAGTAAAGCGCAGACGCGCCTCGGCCAGACGCGTGGCCTTGTCCACGGCGGGGGAAACGCGGATCAGACGCAGGGGGTAATCCGCCTCCGGCCCGGCAAAGCGCACCGCCCGCGCCGCATTGAGGCTGCGTACATCCGCCTCGCGCACCTCCGCCTTCACCTCGATGCTGGCCCTGTCCAGCAGACTCACCAAAGGCGTGCCCGGCGCGGCCAGTTCCCCCGCTTGCGCCAAACGCGCCACCACCACGGCAGCGAAGGGGGCGCTCACCACGCACTTGCTCTGGTTGAACTGGGCCGTCTTCAACGCCGCCGTGTTCACGCCCACGTTGGCCTTGGCCACATCCAGCTCTGCGGCGCGGGTATCCAGCGATTCCCGCGAGACGAATTTCTCGTTCGCCAGTTTGTTGGCGCGCTCGAATTGCACCGTCGCCAGCCGCGCCTGGGCCTCCGCCGCCGCCAGCGCCGCCTTGGCGCGTTCCGCCGCCAGATCGCTGTCGCGGCAATCCAGCCTGGCAATGAGCGCGCCCTTGGCAATGACCTGCCCCGGCTCGGGTGCAAGTTGCTCGATGCGCGCACTGATCTCGGCGGCGACCTTGCTCTCGTTCAGGCTCACCACCTGGGCCTGGGCAGTGCGCTCGGGATAGACGGCAAGCTCGGATAAAGGCTTGGCCTCCCAGGCGTGGGCGGGGAGGGCGAGGAACAGTAGAGGGAAGATGGATTTCATGGTGGGGTTCGGGACTGGCAGCGCAGGGCAGGAGTTCCCGCGAGCATAGCGGTTGGAGAGGGGCGCAACTATCGCATGGAGCAAAGACGGGGAGCGCGCGAGCCTGAGCAGACCGTCGGCGTGCGGGGGGGGAAGGGTGGTCAGGGCTTTGCCCTCGACATCCTCGGCAGTAAACGGCAGAGACTTGCCATTCATTGCCGTGGGAGCCATTTCTTGCACATCCACACCCCCCGTGCCCACCCAATGCATGAACCTGGAAAACGCAGTTGACGGATAAATTCATGACGGTTTAATGCGTTGCGAGTTGTCTGTAGGTGCGAATTCATTCGCACAGAAGTCATTGATTGTGCGAATGAATTCGCACCTACAAGCATTTCAACCGCGGTTTCCAGGATGAATTACAGAACTGGATCTGTAATGAAAAACCCCGCCAAAGCGGGGTTTTTCATTGCAGCAGGGTGAACCGGGGCGTGAGCCCCGGTCGGAAGGCCGGACTTAGAAGTCCATGCCACCCATGCCGCCCATACCGCCACCCATGCCGCCCATGTCAGGCGCGCCGCCCTTCTTGTCTTCGGCCAGGTCGGCCACCATGCAATCGGTGGTCAGCATCAGGCCGGCCACGGAGGCGGCGTTTTGCAGCGCGGTGCGGGTCACCTTGGTGGGGTCCAGCACGCCCATTTCCATCATGTCGCCGTACTCGCCGGTGGCGGCGTTGTAACCGTAGTTACCCTTGCCACCCACGACCTTGTTGACCACCACGGAAGGCTCGTCGCCGGTGTTGGCGACGATCTCGCGCAGGGGCTGTTCCACGGCGCGCAGGACGATCTTGATGCCGGCGTCCTGTTCGTGGTTGTCACCCTTGAGCTTGGCGATCTTGGCGCGGGCGCGCAGCAGGGCGACGCCGCCGCCCGCCACGATGCCTTCTTCCACCGCAGCGCGGGTGGCGTGCAGGGCGTCTTCCACGCGGGCCTTCTTTTCCTTCATCTCGACTTCGGTCGCGGCGCCGACCTTGATCACGGCAACACCGCCGGCCAGCTTGGCCTTGCGCTCTTGCAGCTTTTCCTTGTCGTAGTCGGAGGTGACTTCTTCGATCTGACGGTTGATCTGGCCGATGCGGTTCTTGATCGCGTCAGCAGCGCCGGCGCCGTCGATGACGATGGTGTTTTCCTTGCCCACTTCGATGCGCTTGGCGCGGCCCAGGTCTTGCAGGGTGGCCTTGTCCAGGGACAGGCCGACTTCCTCGGCGATCACGGTGCCGCCGGTGAGGATGGCCATGTCTTCCAGCATCGCCTTGCGACGGTCGCCGAAACCGGGGGCCTTGACGGCCACGGTCTTGAGGATGCCGCGGATGTTGTTCACCACCAGGGTGGCCAGGGCTTCGCCTTCGACGTCCTCGGCGATGATCAGCAGGGGCTTGCCGGCCTTGGCGACTTGTTCCAGCACGGGCAGCAGGTCACGAATGTTGGAGACCTTCTTGTCGTGCAGCAGGATGAACGGGTCTTCCATCACCGCCATCTGCTTCTCGGCGTTGTTGATGAAGTAGGGGGAGAGGTAGCCGCGGTCAAACTGCATGCCTTCCACCACGGCCAGTTCGTTGTCGAGGCTGGTGCCGTCTTCCACGGTGATCACGCCTTCCTTGCCGACCTTGTCCATGGCGCTGGCGATGATGTCGCCGATGCTGGCATCCGAGTTGGCGGAGATGGCGCCGACCTGGGCGATTTCCTTGGAGGTGGTGCAGGGCTTGGAGATGCCCTTCAGCTCGGTGATGACGGCGTTGACCGCCTTGTCGATGCCGCGCTTCAGGTCCATCGGGTTCATGCCGGCGGCCACGTACTTCATGCCTTCGTTGACGATGGACTGGGCCAGCACGGTAGCGGTGGTGGTGCCGTCACCAGCCACGTCGGAAGTCTTGGAGGCGACTTCCTTGACCATCTGCGCGCCCATGTTCTCGAACTTGTCCTTCAGTTCGATTTCCTTGGCGACGGACACGCCGTCCTTGGTCACGGTGGGGGCGCCGAAGGCGCGGTCCAGCACCACATTGCGGCCCTTGGGGCCCAGGGTCACCTTGACGGCGTTGGCCAGGATGTTGATGCCGGCCACCATGCGCAGGCGGGCGGAGTCACCAAAACGTACGTCTTTTGCTGCCATTGTTTATTTCTCCAGAAAAGGTTGGGACAGGGTGCGCGGGAGTTACTGCTCGACCACGCCCATGATGTCTTCCTCGCGCATCACGAGGAGTTCGTTGCCATCGACCTTGACGGTCTGGCCGGCGTACTTGCCGAACAGGACGCGGTCGCCCACTTTCACGGCCATGGGGATGACGGCGCCCTTGTCGTCGCGCTTGCCGTTGCCCACGGCGATCACTTCGCCTTGATCGGGCTTTTCGGCGGCGGTGTCGGGGATGACGATGCCGGAAGCGGTCTTGCGCTCTTCTTCCATGCGCTTGACGATTACGCGGTCATGCAGGGGACGGATTTTCATTGCGTTCCTCCAGAGGGAATCCGATTAAAAACAGGGGTTCTTCAGCGCGATTAGCACTCATCGCTGGCGAGTGCTAATGGTAGGGGCGGCAGGGGGTGATTTCAAGGCGTGGTGACGTGGTTTTTTGCGGGGAGAAACTATCGAATTTCTTTATGGATAGTTATGTGTTTTTAATAACTTATTGATAGCAATAGGTTTTCTGAAAATGGTTGCCTTGACACCCTTTCTGCCCCCCACCTACACTCGCGGCCTTCCTGACGTGGGGCTGACAGGTTTTTCAGGCTACTGATGCTCGACACTTATTTCCCGGTTCTGCTGTTCATCCTGGTCGGTCTGGCGGTTGGCGTTGGTCCCATGGTGGCCGGCTTCATCCTTGGTCCCCATCGTCCGGACGCGCAAAAGCTCTCCCCCTACGAGTGCGGCTTCGAGGCCTTCGAAGACGCGCGCATGAAGTTCGACGTGCGCTACTACCTCGTTGCCATCCTGTTCATCCTGTTCGACCTGGAAATCGCCTTCCTCTTCCCCTGGGCCGTGGTGCTGGAAGAGATCGGCATGTTCGGCTTTGTCTCCATGGTCATCTTTCTCGGCATCCTCGTCGTGGGCTTCGTCTACGAGTGGATGAAGGGCGCTCTGGACTGGGAATAAACCATGGGCATCGAAGGCGTCCTCGAAAAAGGCTTCATCACCACCAGCGTCGATACGGTGGTGAACTACACCCGCACCGGCTCCCTGTGGCCCATGACCTTCGGCCTGGCCTGCTGCGCCATCGAGATGATGCAGGCCGGCGCTTCCCGCTATGACCTGGACCGTTTCGGCATCGTGTTCCGTCCCAGCCCGCGCCAGTCGGACCTGATGATCGTGGCCGGCACCCTGTGCAACAAGATGGCCCCGGCCCTGCGCAAGGTGTACGACCAGATGGCCGAACCGCGTTGGGTGATCTCCATGGGCTCCTGCGCCAACGGCGGCGGCTATTACCACTATTCCTATTCCGTGGTGCGCGGCTGCGACCGCATCGTGCCGGTGGACATCTACGTGCCCGGCTGCCCGCCCACCGCCGAGGCGCTCCTGTACGGCCTGATCCAGTTGCAGAAAAAGATCCGCCGCACCAACACCATCGCCCGCTAAAGACGCCCATGCCGCTTGCACCGGAAACCCTCCTCGCGCGCCTACAGGACACCCTGGGCGACCAGATCGTCAAGGCGACCCTGGCCCTGGGCGAAGTCACCCTGGAAGTCCGCGCCGAGAACTGGATCGAGGTCTGCCGCCAGCTGCGCGACGACCCTGGTCTGCGCTTCGACCTGCTCATCGACCTCTGTGGCATGGACTACTCCGCCTACAAGGACCAGCCCTGGGACGGCCCGCGTTTCGCCGTGGTGATCCACCTGCTGTCCGTGGTCAAGAACCATCGTGTGCGGGTGCGCGCCTTCTGCGCCGACGATGACCTGCCCCTGATCGCCTCCCTGGTGGACGTGTGGCCTGCCGTGAACTGGTTCGAGCGCGAGGCCTTCGACATGTACGGCATCGTGTTCGATGGTCACCCGGACCTGCGCCGCATCCTCACCGACTACGGCTTCATCGGCCACCCGTTCCGCAAGGACTTCCCGCTCTCCGGCCATGTCGAGATGCGTTACGACCCGGAACTCAAGCGCGTGGTGTACCAGCCGGTGACGGTGGAACCCCGCGTGGTCACGCCGCGCATCGTGCGTGAAGACACCTACGGAGATTCGGGCCGTGGCTGATATCCGCAACTACACAATTAATTTCGGGCCCCAACACCCCGCCGCCCACGGCGTCTTGCGTCTGGTGCTGGAACTGGACGGCGAGGTGATCGAGCGCGCCGACCCCCATATCGGCCTGCTGCATCGCGGCACCGAGAAGCTGGCGGAGCACAAGACCTTCCTGCAATGCGTGCCCTACATGGACCGCCTGGACTACATGTCCATGATGCAGAACGAGCACGCCTACTGCATGGCCATCGAAAAGCTGTTGCAGTTGCCCGTACCCGAGCGCGCCCAGTACATCCGGGTGATGTTCGACGAGATCACCCGCATCCTGAACCACCTGCTGTGGCTCGGCACCCACGCCCTGGACGTGGGCGCCATGACCGTCTTCCTCTACGCCTTCCGCGAGCGCGAAGACCTGATGGACGTGTACGAGGCCGTCACCGGCGCGCGCGTACATGCGGCCTACTACCGTCCCGGCGGCGTCTACCGCGACCTGCCGGACGCCATGCCGCAGTACAGCGCCCAGCACACCCGCAACGCGGCGACCATGGCCTCGATGAACGCCAATCGCCAGGGTTCGGTGCTGGACTTCATCGACGACTTCACGCAGCGTTTCCCCGGCTATGTGGACGACTACGAGACCCTGCTCACCGACAACCGCATCTGGAAGCAGCGCACCGTCGGCATCGGCGTGCTGGACCCGGACCGGGCCAAGGCCCTGGGCTGCACCGGCCCCATGCTGCGCGGCTCCGGCATCGTCTGGGATCTGCGCAAGATGCAGCCCTACTCCGCCTACGAACACATGGATTTCGAGATCCCCGTGGGCCGCACCGGCGACTGCTACGACCGTTACCTGGTGCGCATGGAAGAGATGCGCCAGTCCAACCGCATCATCAAACAGTGCGTGGACTGGCTCAGGAAACACCCCGGCCCGGTCATCACCGACAACCACAAGGTCGCACCGCCCAGCCGTGAAGGCATGAGGACCAACATGGAAGAGCTGATTCACCACTTCAAGCTCTTCACCGAAGGCATGCACGTGCCCGAGGGCGAGGCTTATGCGGCGGTGGAACACTCCAAGGGCGAATTCGGCGTCTATCTGGTCTCCGACGGCGCCAACAAACCCTACCGCCTCAAGCTGCGCGCCCCCGGCTTCTCCCATCTCGCCGCCATGGATGAACTCTCCCGCGGCCACATGATCGCCGACGCCGTGGCCATCATCGGCACCCTCGACATCGTGTTCGGCGACATAGACAGATGACCATGCTCACCGCTGAATCCCTCGCCCTCATAGACCAGGAATGCGCCAAGTACCCCGCCGAGCAGAGGCAGTCGGCGGTGATGGCGGCCCTGCGCATCGCCCAGACCGAAAAGGGCTGGCTGGCCAAGGACACCATCGCCTATGTGGCCGATTACCTGGGCATGCCCGCCATCGCCGCCTACGAGGTGGCCACCTTCTACAACATGTACGAGCTGGCGCCGGTGGGCCGCCACAAGGTGACCCTGTGCACCAACCTGCCCTGCCAGTTGCAAGGTGCGGACCGGATCGGCGCGCACCTCCAGAACAAGCTGGGCATCGGTTTCGGCGAAACCACCCCGGACGGTCGCTACACCCTGAAAGAGGGTGAGTGCATGGGCGCCTGCGGCCACGGCCCCCTGTGCCTGCACAACAACCACCAGATGCACGCGCATCTGACGCCGGAATCGGTGGACAAGCTCCTGGATGAACTGAAATGAGTTTGAACACCCCCGACACCCAGGTCTGCCTCTGGACGCTGGGTTACGACAACCCCGCCAGCCTCGCCACCTACACCGCGAACGGCGGCTACGAGGCCCTGAAGAAGATCCTGGCGGAGAAGACCCCCGCCGAAGCCATCATCGAGCAGGTCAAGATCAGCGCCCTGCGCGGACGCGGCGGCGCGGGTTTCCCCACCGGCCTCAAGTGGAGCTTCATGCCCCGCACCTTCCCCGGCGACAAGTACGTGGTGTGCAACACCGACGAAGGCGAGCCGGGCACCTTCAAGGACCGCGACATCGTCCGCTTCAACCCGCATCAGCTCATCGAAGGCATGCTCATCGCGGGCTACACCCTGGGGGCCAAGGCCGGCTACAACTACATCCACGGCGAGATCTTCGAGCAGTACCAGTCCTGGGAAGTCGCCCTGAACGAGGCGCGCGCCGCCGGTCTGCTGGGCAAGGACATCCTCGGCTCCGGCTGGGACTTCGACCTCCACGCCCACCACGGCTACGGCGCCTACATCTGCGGCGAAGAGACCGCCCTGCTGGAATCCATCGAAGGCAAGAAGGGCCAGCCCCGCTTCAAGCCGCCGTTCCCCGCCAGCTACGGCCTCTACGGCAAGCCCACCACCATCAACAACACCGAGACCCTGGCCAGCATCCCCTGGATCCTGCGCCACGGCGGCCAGGCCTTCCTGGAACTGGGCAAGCCCAACAACGGCGGCGCCAAGATCTTTTCCATCTCCGGCCACGTCAACAAACCCGGCAACTACGAGATTCCCCTGGGCACGCCGTTCCCTGACCTGCTGGAGATGGCCGGCGGCGTGCGCAACGGACACAAGTTGAAGGCCGTGATCCCCGGCGGCTCCTCCGCCCCGGTGCTGCCCGCCGAGGTGATGATGGGTCTCACCCTGGATTTCGACGCCATCGCCAAGGCCGGTTCCATGCTGGGCTCCGGCGCGGTCATCGTCATGGACGAGACCGTGTGCATGGTGAAGGCCCTGGAGCGGCTGTCCTATTTCTACTTCGAGGAATCCTGCGGCCAGTGCACCCCCTGCCGCGAGGGCACCGGCTGGCTCTACCGCATCATCCAGCGCATCGAGCACGGCCAGGGCCGGCCCGCAGACCTGGACGAACTCCTGCGCATCGGCAACAACATCGGCGGGCGCACGATTTGTGCATTGGGCGATGCCGCCGTCGGCCCGGTGGCCAGCTTCGTGAAGCACTTCCGCAAGGAATTCGAGTACCACATCGAAAACAAGCGCTGCATGGTGAACCACTGATGCCCCTGATCGAAATCGACGGCCAACAGGTAGAAGTCGCCCCCGGCTCGACGGTGATGGATGCCGCGCATCAGGCCGGCATCACCATCCCCCACTTCTGCTACCACAAGAAACTCTCCATCGCCGCCAGTTGCCGCATGTGTCTGGTGGAAGTGGAGAAGGCCCCCAAGCCCCTGCCCGCCTGCGCCACCCCCGTCACCGACGGCATGAAGGTCAAGACCCACTCGCCCAAGGCCATCGACGCGCAAAAGGGCGTGATGGAGTTCCTGCTCATCAACCACCCGCTCGACTGCCCCATCTGCGACCAGGGCGGCGAGTGCCAGTTGCAGGATGTGGCCGTGGGTTACGGCGGCAGCGCCTCGCGCTACGACGAAGCCAAGCGCGTGGTGAAGGACAAGGATCTCGGCCCCCTCATCGCCACCGACATGACCCGCTGCATCCATTGCAGCCGCTGCGTGCGCTTCGGCCAGGAAGTCGCCGGGCTGATGGAGCTGGGCATGACCCACCGCGGCGAGCACACCGAGGTGATGCCCTTCCTGGAGGCGCAGGTCACGCACGAACTCTCCGGCAACGTGATCGAGCTGTGCCCCGTGGGCGCGCTCACCAGCAAGCCCTTCCGCTACTTGGCGCGTTCCTGGGAACTCTCGCGCCGCAAGGCGGTGAGCCCGCACGACGGCCTGGGCGCCAACGTGCAGGTGCATGTGAAGGACGGGCGCGTCTACCGCGTCGTGCCGCAGAACAACGAAGCGGTGAACGAATGCTGGATCGCCGACCGCGACCGCTATTCCTATGAAGCCCTGAACAGCGCCGAGCGCCTTACCCGGCCCATGATGAAGCGCGACGGCGTCTGGGCCGAGGCGTCCTGGCAGGACGCCCTGGAACGCGTCGCCGCCGGTCTCGCCGCCGTGCGCCAACAGCACGGCCCCGCCGCCATCGGCGGTCTGGCCTCCCCCCACCAGACGGTGGAGGAGCTGTACCTGTTCACCAAGGTGCTGCGCGGCCTGGGTACGGAAAGCATCGACCACCGCCTGGCCCAGGCCGGCGCTGCGGTCGGCAACGGCGCCCGCTGGCTGGGTCTCGCCATCGAAGACCTGGAAGCGCTGGATCGCATCCTCCTGATCGGCGCCACCCTGCGCAGCGAGCAGCCCCTGGCGGCGCACCGCCTGCGCGAGGCGGTGAAGGCTGGCGGGCAGTTGAACGTGCTCCACGCCGCCGACGACAACCTGCTGTGCAAGGTCGCGGGCAAGATCATCACCCGCGCCGATGCCTGGGGCGACGCCCTGGTCCGCATCGCCGCCGCCATGAAGGATGCCGGCGCGGCGGTGCAGACGGACACCGCCGGCGTGAACGCCGATGACGCCGCCCGCACCATCGCCGCCAGCCTGCTGGGCGGCGAACGCCGTGCCGTGCTGCTGGGCGCGCTGGCGCAGAACCACCCGCAGGCGGATCGCATTCACGCCCTGGCCCAGGCCATCGCCCAGGCCTGCGGCGCAAAACTCGGTTTCCTCTCCGTCGCCGCCAACAGTGTGGGCGCGCAACTGGCGGGCGCGCTGCCCGGCCCCGACGGCCTCGCCGCCGCCGCCATGCTGGCCGCGCCGCGCAAGGCCTATGTGCTGCTGGGGGTGGAGCCGGAGCTGGATGCCTACGCCGCCGCCGCCGCCCGCGCCGCCCTCAAGGCCGCCGAATTCCGCGTCGCCCTCACCGCCTTCAAGAGCGCGACCCTGGATGACTGCGACGTGCTCCTGCCCATCGCCGCCTTCGCCGAGACCGCCGGGGCGTTGGTGAACATGGAAGGCCGCCTGCAAACCTTCCATGCCGCCGTGCCGCCCCAGGGCGAGGCGCGCCCCGCCTGGAAGGTGCTGCGCGTGCTGGGCAACCTGCTGTCCATCAACGGTTTTGATTACGACAGCGTGGAATCCGTGCGCGCCGACGCCCTGCCGGAAGGCCAGGCCCATATTGCGCAGCATCTGGACAACGCGACCGGCGCGGCGGGGACGTCCGCCTCCCCCGCTGTCGATGGTCTGATCCGCCTGGGCGAGACCCCCATGCATCAGCTCGACCCCCTCACCCGCCGCGCCCCCGCCCTGCAAGCGACCGGCGCCGCCCCCGAGGCCGCCGCCTGCGGCGCGCTGCTGGCGCGTCTGGGCCTGGAGGCGGGCATCTCCGTGCGCGTGAGCCAGGGCGAGGCCAGTGCGGTCATGACCCTGCGCCAGGATGACCGCCTCGCCGATGGCGTCTTGCGCGTCCCCGCCGCCCATCCCGCCACCGCCGCCCTGGGCGGTCGGTTCGGCCCCATCACCGTGGAGCGTGTCTGATGGACGCCTTGCTTGCCCCGGTAGCGGAACTCCTCGGCCCGGCCTGGCTGCCGATCTGGACCCTGGTGAAGATCGTCGTCATCGTCCTGCCCCTGCTGCTGTGCGTGGCCTATCTCACCTATGCCGAACGCAAGATCATCGGCTGGATGCAGGTGCGCATCGGCCCCAACCGCGTCGGCTACTTCGGCCTGCTGCAACCCATCGCGGATGCGGTCAAGCTGATGTTCAAGGAGATCATCATCCCCAGCGGGGCCAACAAGGGCCTGTTCCTGCTGGGGCCGGTGCTGGCTATCGCCCCCGCCCTGGCGGCCTGGGCCGTGTTCCCCTTCACCGACAAACTGGTGCTGGCCAACGTCAACGCCGGTCTGCTCTACATCATGGCCATCACCTCCATGGGCGTTTACGGCGTGGTGATCGCGGGCTGGGCTTCCAACTCCAAGTACGCCTTTTTGGGCGCGATGCGTTCCTCGGCCCAGATCGTGTCGTATGAAATTGCCATGGGCTTCGCGCTGGTCGGGGTGCTGATGGCGTCCCAGAGCCTGAACCTGATCGACATCGTGAAGGGCCAGGAGGGCGGCTTCTGGCACTGGTATTTCCTGCCCCTGTTCCCCCTGTTCCTGGTCTATCTGATCTCCGGCGTGGCGGAGACCAACCGTTCGCCGTTCGACGTGGCGGAAGGCGAGTCCGAGATCGTGGCGGGCTTCCATGTGGAATATTCCGGCATGGCCTTCGCCGTGTTCTTCCTGGCCGAATACGCCAACATGATCCTGATCGCGGGCCTCACCAGCATCATGTTCCTGGGCGGCTGGCTCTCGCCCGTGCCCTTCCTGCCGGACGGGTTCTTCTGGATCGCAGCCAAGATCAGCTTCGTGCTGTTCCTGTTCCTCTGGTTCCGCGCCACCTTCCCGCGCTATCGCTATGACCAGATCATGCGTCTGGGCTGGAAGGTGTTCATCCCCGTGACCCTGGTGTGGATCCTGGTGGTGGGCGCGGCGATGCAGACGCCCTACGGCTACCTGTTCCACTGAGGGCGAACATGTTCAAGCGCATCCAGTCCTTCTTCGCCACCTTCCTGCTCGTCGAGCTGCTGTTCGGCATGGCGCTGACCCTGCGTCATTTGTTTGCACGCAAGATCACGGTGCAGTACCCGGAAGAGAAGACCCCGCAATCGCCCCGTTTCCGCGGCCTTCACGCCCAGCGCCGCTATCCCAACGGCGAGGAACGCTGTATCGCCTGCAAGCTGTGCGAGGCGGTGTGCCCCGCTCTGGCGATCAAGATCGAGTCCGAGCAACGCGCTGACGCGAATGGGGCAACCTCGCGTCGCACCACGGTGTACGACATCGACCTGACCAAGTGCATCTTCTGCGGCTTCTGCGAAGAGGCCTGCCCGGTGGATGCCATCGTCGAGACCCGCATCCTGGAGTACCACGGCGAGAAACGCGGCGATCTCTACTACACCAAAGAGATGCTGCTGGCGGTGGGCGACCAGTATGAAGAGCAGATCGCGCGGGACCGCGCGGCGGATGCGCGCTATCGCTGACGATGCCAGTCAAGATCAAGGACCTATTGGACATGTTGCGTAACGACGGATGGGAACAAGTGGCGATGAGGGGCAGCCACCGCCAGTTCAAGCACCCGAACAAACCGGGGCGCGTCACCGTGGCCGGCAAGCCGGGCGACGACGTGGCCCCCGGCACGTACAACAGCATCCTGAAACAAGCGGGATGGAAGAGGTAAACGCCATGAAATACGCCGTCGTCATCGAACAAGCCGGGTCGGGGTTCTCCGCCTATGTGCCCGATCTGCCCGGCTGTGTGGCGGCGGGCGCGAGCGTGCCCGAGGTGGAAACCCTGATCCACGACGCCATCGAGTTTCACCTCGAAGGCATGAAAGAAGATGGCCTGATGCTTCCCCAACCCGCCAGCGTGGTGGAATACATGGAGGTGGCCGCGTAAGGCCCGACCCGCAGATGGAATTTTCCAGCCTCGTTTTCTACGTCCTCTCCGCCATCCTCCTGCTGGCGAGCCTGCGCGTGATCACCGCGCGCAACCCGGTGCATGCCGCCCTGGCCCTGGTGCTGGCCTTCTTCTCCGCCGCCGGGCTGTGGATGCTGCTGGAGGCGGAGTTCCTCGCCATCACCCTGGTGCTGGTCTACATCGGCGCGGTCATGGTGTTGTTCCTGTTCGTGGTGATGATGCTGGACATCAATCTGGCGCAACTGCGCCAGGGCTTCTGGAGCTACCTGCCCGCCGGCCTGCTGGTGGGCGGCCTGATGGTGGCGGAGATGTTCCTGGTGCTGGGCGGCAAGGATCTGGGCCTGGCCGCGCCCGCCGCTCACGCCGCCGACTACAGCAACACCAAGGAACTGGGCCGCCTGCTCTACACCGAGTACGTCTACCCGTTTGAGCTCGCGGCAGTGGTGCTGCTGGTGGCCATGATCGCCGCCATCGCCCTGACCCATCGCAAACGCCCCGGCAACAAGTCGATCAACCCGGCGGTGCAGGTGCGGGTGAAGCGCGACGAGCGCGTCTATCTCGTCAACATCAAGCCGCAGAAGCCGGAAGCGCCCAAGGGGGACGAGGAATGAGCATCGGTCTGAACGTGGGCCTGTCCCACTACCTCATCCTCGGGTCCATCCTGTTCGCCATCAGCGTGGTGGGCATCTTTCTGAACCGCAAGAACGTGATCGTCATCCTCATGGCCATCGAGCTGATGCTGCTGGCGGTGAACATGAACTTCGTCGCCTTCTCGCGCTATCTCGATGACATGGCGGGACAGGTGTTCGTGTTCTTCATCCTCACCGTGGCCGCGGCGGAGTCGGCCATCGGCCTCGCCATCCTGGTGGTGCTGTTCCGCAACCTGAAGACCATCAACGTCGATGAACTCGACCGCCTCAAGGGCTGACATGCTGAGCGAAGCCACCCTCCGGGAAGCCGCCCGCGTGCTGGGCGAGACCGCCAGACCGGCGCGGGTGATCCTGTTCGGGTCTTACGCGCGGGGCGAGGCCAGGGAGGATTCAGATGCGGACTTCATGGTGATCAAGCCGCAGGTGGACAACCCCGGTGAGGAAATGGTGCGGCTTTATCGCGCGTTACGCCCCATGCAGATGCCGGTGGATATCCTGGTCTACTCCGAGGCTGAAGCGGAGCGACGCCGTGACTGGTGCTCCAGCGCCGTGTACTGGGCGCTGCGCGAGGGGAAAGTCTTATATGAAGCAAAACAATGATGAATCGCGCGCGTTGCTCCAGTTGGCTGAACAAGACTGGGAAATCATGCAAGCCATCAAAGATGCCCCCCGAGTTCATCTGGCAGGTGTTTGCTTTCACGCACAGCAGTGCGTGGAAAAGAGCTTGAAGGCGGTGCTGATCATGCATGACTTGAAATACCCGCTCACCCACAACCTGGAACTACTGGCCGACAAGCTCCTGGGACAGGGTGTCTCCATCCCCGTGGACGCCGATGTGCTGTCCCTGCTCAATCCCTGCGCTGTAGCCTACCGCTACGACAATCAGGAAATCACTTACATGGCCAAGGAAGACGTTCTGAATGTTGCCAGCACCATGCTGACCTGGGCCCAGGCCGAAACGGGTATGGCGAGCGCTTAGAGAGAAACCTCCATGGACATGCAATCCCTCTACCTCACCGTCCCCCTCGCCCCCCTCGCGGGCGCGGTCATCGCCGGTCTGTTCGGCAAGGCCATAGGCCGCACCGGCGCCCATGTGGTGACCATCCTGGGCGTGGCCATCGCCTTCCTCGCCTCGCTGCTCATCTTCCAGGACGTGCAGGCGGGCAACACCTACAACGGCGCGGTCTACACCTGGCTGACCTCGGGCGACGTGAGCATGGAGGTGGGCTTCCTGATCGACCGCCTCACCGTGATGATGATGCTGGTGGTGACCTTCGTCTCCCTGTGCGTACACGTCTACACCATCGGCTACATGGCGGACGACCCCGGCTACCAGCGCTTCTTCAGCTACATCTCGCTGTTCACCTTCTCCATGTTGATGCTCGTGATGAGCAACAACTTCCTGCAACTGTTCTTCGGCTGGGAGGCGGTGGGTCTGGTGTCCTATCTGCTGATCGGCTTCTGGTACACGCGCGAATCGGCCATCTACGCCAACCTCAAGGCCTTCCTCGTCAACCGCGTCGGCGACTTCGGCTTCCTGCTCGGCATCGGCCTGGTGCTGGCCCACACCGGCAGCCTGGACTATGCCCAGGTGTTCCAGAAGGCCCCGGAACTGGCGAGCCAGAGCATCACCCTGATCGACGGTCATCCCTGGAGCCTGATGGCGGTGATCTGCATCCTGCTGTTCATCGGCGCGATGGGTAAATCGGCCCAGTTCCCGCTGCATGTCTGGCTGCCGGATTCGATGGAAGGCCCCACCCCGATCTCCGCCCTGATCCACGCCGCCACCATGGTGACCGCCGGCATCTTCATGGTGGCGCGCATGTCGCCCCTGTTTGAACTGTCGGATACGGCGCTTTCCTTCGTCATGGTCATCGGCGCCATCACCGCACTGTTCATGGGCTTCCTGGGCGTGATCCAGAACGACATCAAGCGCGTGGTGGCCTACTCCACCCTGTCACAACTGGGCTACATGACCGTGGCCCTGGGCGCTTCCGCCTACTCCGTGGCCATCTTCCATCTGATGACCCACGCCTTCTTCAAGGCCCTGCTGTTCCTGGCCGCCGGTTCCGTCATCATCGGCATGCACCACGATCAGGACATCCGCAACATGGGCGGTCTGCGCAAATACATGCCCATCACCTGGATCACCTCCCTGATCGGTTCCCTGGCCCTGATTGGTACGCCCTTCCTGTCCGGTTTCTATTCCAAGGACTCCATCATCGAGGCGGTACACGCCTCGCACCTGGCCGGTTCCGGCTTCGCCTCCCTGGCCGTGACCCTGGGCGTGTTCGTCACCGCGTTCTATTCCTTCCGCATGTATTTCCTGGTGTTCCACGGCAAGGAGCGCTTTCCCAACGCCCATGCGCACCACGGCCATGACGAAGAAGGGGACTCGCACGGGCATCACCACACCCCGCACGAAACCTCCTGGGTGGTGACCCTGCCGTTGATCCTGCTGGCGATCCCGTCCGTGGTGATCGGCTACCTGACCATCGCGCCGATGTTGCACGAGGGCTGGTTCGGCCACGCCATCTTCGTCAACGCCGCGGCCCACCCGGCCATGACGGAGCTGGCGCACGAGTTCCACGGCGCCGCCGCCATGGGCCTGCATGCCCTCACCACGCTGCCGTTCTGGCTCGCGGTCGCGGGCGTCGGTCTGGCGTATTACCTGTATCTGGTGCGCCCGGAACTGCCCCAGGTTCTCCGCCAGCGCTTCAACCTCCTGTATGTGATCCTGGAGCGCAAATACGGCTTCGACGACTTCAACGACTGGTTCTTCGCCGGCGGCGCGCGTCTGCTGGGCGGAAAACTGTGGCGCTGGGGTGATGTCATGGCCATCGACGGCGCGCTGGTGAACGGCTCCGCGCGCGTGGTGGGTTACATCGCCGGGGTGGTGCGCCACCTGCAATCCGGCTACGTCTATCACTACGCCTTCGCCATGCTGGTAGGCGTCCTCCTCCTCGCCACGTGGTTCGCCCATGCTTGATTCATTGCTCAGCCTCGCCATCTGGACCCCCATCGTCGCGGGGGTGCTGATCCTCGCCACCGGCGGCGACAGCAACCGCGACGGGCAGCGCACCCTGGCCCTGATCGGCGCCTTGCTCGGTTTCCTGGTGACCCTGCCCCTGTGGAGCGGCTTCGACGCGAAATCCGCCGCGATGCAGTTCGAGGAGATCGCGCCCTGGCTCCCCGCCTTCAACGTGCGCTACCACCTGGGCGTGGACGGCATCTCCATGCCCTTCATCCTGCTCAACAGCTTCACCACCCTGCTGGTGGTGATTGCCGGCTGGGAGGTGATTCAGGACAAGGTGGGGCAGTACATGGCCGCCTTCCTGATCCAGTCCGGCCTCATCAACGGCGTGTTCGCCTCCCTGGATGGCGTGTTGTTCTACGTCTTCTTCGAGGCCATGCTGATCCCGCTGTACCTCATCATCGGCATGTGGGGCGGCCCCAACCGCGTGTACGCCGCCATCAAGTTCTTCCTCTACACCCTGCTGGGCTCGTTGATGATGCTGGTGGCCATGGTCTACCTGTTCTTCCAGAGCGGCGGCAGCTTCGAGATCCTGGTCTGGCACAAGACGGCGCTGACCATGACGGCGCAACTGCTGCTGTTCGGGGCCTTCTTCTTCGCCTTTGCCGTGAAGGTGCCGATGTGGCCGGTGCATACCTGGTTGCCGGACGCCCACGTCGAAGCCCCCACCGGCGGTTCCGTGGTGCTGGCGGCGATCACGCTGAAGGTCGGCGCCTACGGTTTCCTGCGTTTCACCCTGCCCATCGTGCCGGATGCGGCGCACGAACTGACCTGGCTCATCGTCACCCTGTCGTTGATTGCCGTGGTCTACATCGGTCTGGTGGCCCTGGTGCAGGCGGACATGAAGAAGCTCATCGCCTATTCGTCCATCGCCCATATGGGCTTCGTCACCCTGGGCTTCTTCCTGTTCAACCCGCTGGGGGTGGAAGGCGGCCTGGTGCAGATGATCTCGCACGGCTTCATCTCCGCCGCCATGTTCCTGTGCGTGGGCGTGATGTACGACCGCGTGCATTCGCGCCAGATCGCCGATTACGGCGGCGTGGTCAACACCATGCCGCGCTTCGCCGCCTTCTTCATGCTGTTCGCCATGGCGAATTCAGGATTGCCGGCCACCTCCGGCTTCGTCGGCGAGTTCATGGTGGTGCTGGGTGCGGTGAAGGTGAACTTCTGGTGGGCCGCCCTGGCCGCCACCACCCTGATCTTCGGCGCGGCCTATACCCTGTGGATGGTCAAGCGCGTGGTGTTCGGGCCGGTGGCCAACACCCATGTGGCGGAGATGAAAGACATCAATTCGCGCGAGTTCACGGTCCTGCTGCTGCTGGCCGTGTGCGTGCTGGGCATGGGCCTGTACCCGGCGCCGGTCACCGACGTGATGCACACCTCCGTGAATCACCTGCTGCAACATGTGGCCCACAGCAAGCTGGCCTACTGACGAGACGCGAGCCATGACCTTTTCCATGCCCGACCTGGCCCCCGCCCTCCCCGAGATCTTCGTGCTGGGCATGGCCTGCGCCGTCCTGCTGCTCGACGTCATCACCC
This sequence comes from Betaproteobacteria bacterium, assembly GCA_016219425.1. GTDB lineage: Bacteria > Pseudomonadota > Gammaproteobacteria > Burkholderiales > Thiobacillaceae > PFJX01. The sequence continues at coordinate 32,531 of JACRNB010000010.1, forward strand.
GCAATATGAGGATGACCTACGTGCTGACCCTGTTGACCCTGGCGGGGGCGGCCTTTTTCACCGCCTTCACGGCCCAGCCGGAGATGCGCCTCACCTTCGGCGGCCAGTTCGTGGATGACGCCATGGGCGATCTGCTCAAGCTGATGGCCTACTTTGCGACCTTCGCCGTGGCGGTCTACTCCCGCACCTACCTGGAGGAACGCGGCCTGTTGCGCGGCGAATACCTGGTGCTGATGTTGCTGGCGCTGCTGGGAATGATGGTGATGATCTCCGCCAACCACTTCCTGGTGCTCTATGTGGGCCTGGAGCTGCTGTCCCTGTCGCTCTACGCCATGGTGGCGTTCAACCGCGAATCCCCAGTGGCGGTGGAAGCGGCCATGAAGTACTTCATCCTCGGCGCCCTGGCCTCGGGCCTGCTGCTCTACGGCATGTCGCTGCTGTACGGGCTCACCGGCACGCTGGAACTGCCCAGGCTGGCGGAGGCGGTGCATGCCGGCGTGAAGGACCAGATGATCCTGGCCTTCGGTCTGGTGTTCCTGGTGGCGGGTCTGGGCTTCAAGCTGGGCGCGGCCCCCTTCCATATGTGGGTGCCGGACATCTACCAGGGCGCGCCCGCCGCCGTGACCCTGTTCATCGGTTCCGCGCCCAAGCTGGCCGCCTTCGCCTTCACCATGCGCCTGTTGGTGGACGGCCTCGCCCCGGCGACGGGCGACTGGCAGGGCATGCTGGCGGTGATGGCGGTGATGTCGCTGGCCATCGGCAACCTGGCCGCCATCATGCAGACCAACATCAAGCGCATGCTGGCCTACTCCACCATCTCGCACATGGGCTTCCTGCTCCTGGGTGTGCTCTCCGGCACCTTCGCGGGCTACACCGCCGCCTTGTATTACGCCATCACCTACGTGCTCATGAGCCTGGGCGGCTTCGGTCTGGTGGTGTACCTGTCACAGAACGGCGTCGAGGCGGAACACCTGGACGACTACAAGGGCCTCAACACCACCCACCCCTGGCTGGCGGCGCTCATGGCCATCCTCATGTTCTCCATGGCCGGTCTCCCGCCCTTCGTTGGCTTCTACGCCAAGCTCTCCATCCTGCAGGCGCTGGTGGGGGCGGGCTGGCTCTGGCTGGCGGTGGTGGCAGTGTTCTTCTCTCTGATCGGCGCGTTCTACTACCTGCGCGTGGTCAAGCTGCTGTACTTCGATGCGCCCAAGGCGGAAATGCCCGTCTATACCTCGACCCCCGACGCCCAGGCCCTGCTCTCCGCCAACGGGGTCGCCGTGCTCGCACTGGGCATCCTGCCGCAGCCGCTGTTTACGGTGTGCATCACCGCCATGCAGGCCACGCTTCAGTAAGCCGTGTTTCCCCAATGAAAAACGGCAACCTCGCGGTTGCCGTTTTTGCTTTCAGAACCGGCCTTGCTTACTGGGCCAGAATCCACTTCGCCAGGGCGGGAGCGTCGGCGGCGGCGCCCGCCTGTGCCGGCATCGGGATCTTGCCGTATTGGCCCTTGCTGCCCTTGGTGATGCTGGCTACCAGGGCCTTGTCCGCATCCTTCTTGCCCTTGTTCTTGGCGGCGATGTCCTTCCAGGTCGGGCCGATCATCTTCTTGTCGAGGGAGTGACAGGTGTTGCACTTGTTCTTGGTAGCCAGTTCTGCGCTGGCCAGGGCCGCGCCGGAGGCAAAAACGGAAGCGGCAAGACAAACGGAAATCAGGAGTTTCATGTTGGACCTTTCAAGGGTTGAGGACTTGCGGAATGTTAGCGCCTTGGGAATCGACCGGGTTGACGCCCATTGATATATGTCAGTGGTTTGGCTCACAGGCTGGCGCGGATGAGCGCCTTTGCGCATGGTAATTCCATACCAAAAACGGACGGAACCAGCCATTTCTCGATTGATTTGGTACGAAATTGACCTTCGCTGGCTTGCGGGGGCATATCCCCGCACTTAACATGCGCCGTCCGCGATTGGCGGCTCATCTACATTGGATTTGGAAGGGGACACAGATGCAAAAGACTCAATTGATGCTTGCCTTGGCAATCGCCGGGTTCTCGGCTTCCGCACTGGCGACCAACGGCATGGTTTCGCATGGCACCGGTATCAAGCACAAGGCCATGGGCGGCGTGGGCGCTGCCTATGTATCCGGCGCCATGTCTGGCGCCAGCAACCCTGCCAGCATGGCAGTCGTGGGCAAGTCGATGGAAGTTGGCGTCGATATCTTCGCTCCGGATCGCAACACCTCCATCACCGGCAATGGCGCCGGCTTCAACATGTCCATGCATGCCAACGAGGACAGCAATTTTCTGATCCCCGAATTCGCCTACAACACCATGCTCGATGCGAACAAGTCGCTGGGTATCGTGGTGTACGGCAACGGCGGCATGAACACCAGCTACCCCGACCGTATTGCGGCTTTCGGCACCTCCAAGGCCGGTATTGACCTTGCGCAGATGTTCATCGCGCCGACCATGTCCATCAAGCTGAACGAGCAGCATTCGGTGGGCGCGTCCATGAATCTGGCCTACCAGCGTTTCAAGGCTTCCGGTCTGGAGAACTTCAACAACGCCGCCCAGACCTCCGCGGTCGGTTCGGTGACCAATAACGGTTACGACGACGCGACCGGCTTCGGCGTGCGTCTGGGCTGGTTGGGTCAGGTCAGCCCCACGGTGAGCGTGGGCGCCTTCTATCAGACCGAAACCAACATGTCCAAGTTCGACAAGTACAAGGGTCTGTTTGCCGAGCAAGGCAATCTGGACATCCCTTCCATGTACGGACTCGGGATCTCGGTGAAGGCCTCTCCCAAGACCACGGTTGCCGTGGATGTGCAGCAGATCAACTACTCCGACGTGAAGGCAATGAGCAACCCTCTGGGGCCGGTGAGCGCCTTTGGCGTTCTGTCTAAAACGCTTGGCACCGATAACGGCGCCGGTTTCGGCTGGCGTGATATGACGGTGTTCAAGATCGGCGTCGAGCATCAACTCAATAACGACCTCACCCTGCGCGCCGGCTGGAACTATGCCCGGCAACCCATCCCCAACGGCGAGACCTTCTTCAACCTGTTGGCGCCTGGCGTTGTCGAGCAGCACCTGACGCTGGGAGCTTCCTGGAAGACCGCCGGCGGCGAGTGGAACGTTTCGTACATGCATGCCTTTGAGAAGGAAGTCCTCGGTTCCGGTTCGGTGCCGGCAGGCTTCGGCGCGGGTGAAGCCAACCTGAAGATGAGCCAGGACGCCTTGGGCGTGTCGTATAGCTGGAAGATGTAATCCTCCGTTTCATCGGGACAAAGAAGCCGGGGCCTCCCCGGCTTCTTTGTTTAGAATGTACTGATATTCAACAGCCCGGGAATTCCAAATGAACCGTTTGATTGCATTGGTCGTGTGTCTGTTCTGGGCGCCCCTCGCTCTGGCGCTGCATCCCTATTTTTATGGGCAGAAACTCGCAGCCGGGGATTTGCAGAAGAACCTGACCGAGGTTGAGGCCAAGCTGAAAAATGCCGGATTTTCCACCGCAGGACAGTACGCCTCTCCCGGATTGCCGGGCCTGGGCGTGGTGGTGGTTACGGACAAGGATCTGCTCGGCGTGATCCGCAATCTGGGCGGGGCCAGCATCGTCGGCGCCCCCATCCGGGTTGGGGTGCGGGCGGATGGCACGGTGTCTTACATGAATATGGAATATTGGCTGCGCGCCTACTTGCGCAAACAGTATTCCCTTGCCGACAAGTCTGTGAAGGCGACCCAGGCCAGGTTGAGCAAGGCGCTGGGTGCAGGCAAGGGCTTTGGCGGCGATGTGGAACGCAAGGATCTGGGTGATTACCAGTACATGTTCGGCATGGAAGGATTCGAATCCGACAAGAACCTGTTGATGGAGCACCTGACCTTTGAAGATGCCGTCAAGGCGGTTCAGGACAACCTCGCGAAGGGGGCTGCCAGGACATCCAAGGTGTACGAGATCGTGCTGCCGGATCGCAAGGTGGCCGTGTTCGGCGTGGCGCTGAATGACCCCAAGGAAGGCGAGGGCTGGTGGGTGAAGACCATCGGCGATGGCAATGTGGCTGCGCTGCCGTATGAGATCTATGTGGTCAACAACCGCGTCAATCACCTGTTTGCCCGCTTCCGCATCGCCTTGGGATGGCCAGAGGTCGGCATGGGCAACTTCATGCGCATCGTCGAGGCTCCCGGCATCATCCGGGATTCCCTGACCGTGGTGGCGGGCGGCGCGCCGGACACCAAGTAACCGGTTGGCTACCCCCCTGCATCAGGCCCCACATGGGGCCTGATGCTTTTCAGGCGACGGCGGAGAGCGTCATTTCCAGTACTTGGCTTTGTCCGGCAACACCCAGCGCACACCGCCGCGCGGGTCTTCCTTGTCGCCCTTGTAGCGGGGGATCAGGTGTATGTGCAGATGCGGCACCGACTGCCCGCCCGCCGGGCCGTGGTTGATGCCGATGTTGTATCCATCTGGCTGATGGCGTTGATCCAGGATCGCCTTGGCTTGGTCCAGGGAGCGGAGCAGGGCAAGTTGCTCCGCCTCGGCGGCTTCGAACAGGGTGGCGAAATGGCGTTTGGGGATGATGACGGTATGGCCGGGAGAGACGGGAAATCCGTCCTTGTAGATCACCGTGAATTCGTCCTCGCCCAGAATGCGGGCGGGGTCCAGGACGCAGAAGGGGCAGGGTTTTGTTGTGGACATCGGGAGATTCCTTGTTTGACGGGAGTGTAAAGGGGGGCGCAACGCCATGTCTGCGCATCCTCTATGGCGACGATTCCCTGCTGGCGCTCGACAAGCCCGCCGGCCTGCTGTCAGTGCCGGGGCGCGGGGAGGACAAGCAGGACTGCCTGAGCGCCCGCATTCAGGCCGGTTATCCGGACGCCCTCATCGTGCATCGTCTGGATCAGGCCACCTCCGGGCTCCTGCTGATGGCGCGGGGCGAGGTCATGCAACGCGCCCTGAGCCGGGACTTTGCTGCGCGGCGTGTGCACAAGCGCTATATCGCCGTGGTGGATGGCCGGCTTGCTGCGCCCGGCGACGCTACGGAGGATTGGGGCGTGATCGACCTTCCCCTCGCTGCCGACTGGCCCCGTCGTCCGCGTCAGAGGGTCGATGCCGCGCATGGCAAACCCAGCCTTACGCGCTGGCGCGTACTGGGACGGGAAGGCGACAACGCCACCCGTGTGGAACTGGAGCCGGTTACCGGGCGCACCCATCAGTTGCGCGTTCATCTGGCCGCCCTGGGCCACCCCATCCTGGGGGACGCGCTCTATGCCCCCGATATTGTTCAGGCCCGCTCCGGGCGCTTGTTGCTGCACGCCAGCCGACTGGAACTCACGCACCCCGCCAGCGGCCAACCGCTGCTCTTGCAGAGCGCCGCGCCGTTCTGAAGGCGGGGTGCGAGCGCACGCGCTTCATGGATGCACCACGGTGCGGCATCCGGGGGCCAGCGGTCATGCGTCTGCGCTGAGCCGCAGGCGGCAGCCGGTCTGGTCGCAACACAGGTGGCCGCCGCCTTCGTACCAATCCGGCAACACCCATCGTTCGCACTCCCGCTCACCCGCCGGATGCACATGCCGCGCAGGGCGGTGGGTGTGGCCGTGAATGATGCGGGCGACGCCGTATCGGGCCAGCCATTGCGCCACCGCTGCCGGGTTCACATCCATGATCTCGGGCCGTTTTCCGGCCTTGGCCTGTTCGCTTTGATCACGCACATGGAGAGCGAAGGCGATGCGCTCAATGAGGGGCTGGGCGAGAAATTCCCGTTGCCAGTCCGGGTCGTGCACCTGAGTGCGATAGGTTTGGTAGGCCGCATCATCGGTGCACATCTGGTCCCCATGGGTGATCAGGGTGGGAACCCCGTACAGGCGGATCACGCTGGGGTCGGGCAGGAGTTGCAGTCCCGCCGCCGCAGCGAAGGCGGGGCCGATCAGAAAGTCTCGGTTGCCGGGCAGGAAGCGCACCCCCACACCGGCTTCGGTCAAGCGTCTCAATTCGGCGATGGCGTGCTGGTGCAGGGGCTGGTGCAGATCGTCGTCGCCGACCCAGAGTTCGAAAAAATCCCCCAGGATGTAGAGGGCCTCGGCATGGATGGCCGTCTCGCGGAGGAAAGAGGTGAACCGGGACAGCGCATCCGGACGCTCCGGGCTCAGGTGCAAATCCGAAATGAACAGGGTGGAACGGGCGGGGGCGTCCGGGGTCATGCCTGCATCAGGCTCCGCAGCAGGCCTTCCTGACGCTGTGCTTGGACGGCAATGGCAAGCCGCTGGCTGCGAGCGATGGCCATCAGGTCCGCCAGGGCGTCTTCGAAGCGGTCATTGATCACCAGATAGTCCGCCTCCTGAGCATGGGAGACATCCTCCTGCGCGGCGGCCATGCGGCGCTCGATCACCTCGGCGCTGTCCGTGCCGCGCCCCACCAGGCGTGCGCGCAGGGCCTCCAGAGATGGCGGCAGAATGAAGACGCCGATAGCCTCCGGCATCAGTCGTCGCACCTGGGCGGCGCCCTGCCAGTCGATCTCCAGCAGGATGTCCTGCCCCCCCGCCATGCGTTCCTTGATCCAGGTCTGGGAGGTGCCGTAAAAGTTTCCGTACACTTCAGCGCTTTCCAGGAACTCGCCGCGCCCGAGCATGGCCACGAAATCTTCGCGGCTGACGAAATGGTAGTGCACACCGTTGGCCTCGCCGGGGCGGGGCGCGCGGGTGGTATAGGAGATGGACAGGCGGATGGCCTGGTCCTGTTCCAGCCAAGCCTTCACCAGGCTGGACTTGCCGGCGCCGGAAGGCGCGGAGACGATGTAGAGCTGGCCGGGCATACGAAATCCGCTTGTGCTGGAATAATGGGAAGGCGCTAGTTTAGCCGGCATTGCCGGATCGCCCCCCGCCGTAGCGCGCCGCGCCAGGCCGATGGGGGGTAACATTGAAGATATGGAAGTCGGGTATTTTCCGGAACTCCAAACCGATTTGATTCAAGGGGAAAAGGGTGTCGAAGGAAGCTCCACGTTTTGTCAGTCTGCTCACCAAAAACACCGTTGCACTGATCCTGGCAGGCGGACGCGGCAGCCGTCTGAAACAGTTGACGGACTGGCGCGCCAAGCCTGGCGTGCCGTTCGGCGGCAAGTTCCGCATCATCGACTTTCCGCTGTCCAACTGCATGAACTCCGGCATCCGCCGCATGGGCGTGGTGACGCAGTACAAGTCGCACAGCCTGATCAAGCACATCCAGCGCGGCTGGGGTTTCCTGCGCGGCGAGTTCAACGAGTTCGTGGACCTGCTCCCGGCGCAGCAGCGCGTGAGCGAGGACACCTGGTATCAGGGCACTGCCGATGCGGTGTATCAGAACCTGGACATCCTGCGCGTGTACAAGCCGGATTACGTGCTCATCCTGGCGGGCGATCACATCTACAAGATGGATTACGGCGAGATGATCGCCAACCACGTGCGCTCCGAGGCCGACATGACCGTGGCCTGCATCGAGGTGCCGCTCAAGGAGGCCAGCGCCTTCGGCGTGATGGCCGCGGCGGAGGATGGTCGCGTCACCGAGTTCGTGGAAAAACCGGAAGATCCGCCCGCCATGCCCGGAAATCCGGACGTGGCGCTGTGCTCCATGGGCATCTATGTGTTCAACGCAGCCTTCCTGTACGAACAACTGGTGCGGGATGCGGACGATCCCAAGTCCGAGCACGACTTCGGCAAGAACATCATCCCCCACCTGATCGACGCCAAGTACCGCGTCTATGCCCACAGCTTCAGCGAGAGCTGCGTGCACGGCGAGACCGAGCCCGCCTACTGGCGCGACGTGGGGACCGTGGATGCGTACTGGGAGGCCAATCTGGACCTGGCCCGCATCACACCGGAACTCAACCTGTATGACCGCGACTGGCCCATCTGGACCTACCAGGAGCAACTCCCTCCCGCCAAGTTCGTGTTCGGCGGCATGGCGGTGGACTCCCTGGTTTCCGGCGGCTGCATCATCAGCGGCGCCAACGTGCGCCACTCGGTGCTGTTCTCCAACGTGCATGTGCATGAAGGCGCCTTCCTGGAAGAGGCGGTGGTACTGCCGGACGTACACATTGGCCACGGCGCCATCCTCAAGCAGGTGGTGCTGGACAAGGGCTGCCGGATTCCGCCCGGCATGGCCATCGGCATCAACCGCGCCGAAGACGAAAAGCGTTTCCATGTGACCAAACGCGGCATCACGCTGGTCACCCCGGAGATGCTCGGACAAAACTTCCACCACTTCCGTTAAAGGCGCGGGGCGCACGCGCCCCACCCCATGCTCCACTTCGTCCTCTGCTGGCACTTTCACCAGCCCGATTACCGTGACGCCGACGGTCGCTACCTGTTGCCCTGGACCTACCTCCACGCGGTCAAGGACTACGCCGACATGGCCGCCCATCTGGAGGCGCATCCCGGCATGCGCTGCGTGGTCAACTTCGTGCCTACGCTTACGGCGCAACTGGATGACTATGTGGCGCAGATTGCCGCGGGCGAGCTACGCGACCCCCTCCTTGCCTGCCTGATCGAGCCTGATCTGACCTCCCTCACCCTGGTGCAAAGGGCGGACCTGATCCAGCAGTGCTTCAAGGGCAACCACCCCACCATGCTGGAGCCGTTTCCCGCCTATCGGCGTCTCTACACCCTATGGAAGACCGTGGCGGAAAGCGGCGCGACCGGCGCGTCCTACCTGTCCGGTCAATTTCTGTCCGACCTGGTGACCTGGTACCACCTGGCCTGGACTGGCGAGACCCTGCGCCGCGCACATCCGGAACTGCTGGCCCTGATGGAAAAGGGCGAGGGCTACACCCTGGCGGATCGCCAGGCGCTGTTCCGCCTCTACGGCGAGGTCATCGCCGGACTGTTGCCGCGCTACCGCGCCCTGGCGGAGCGGGGCCAGATCGAACTCTCCGCCACGCCCCACAGCCACCCCATCCTGCCCCTGCTGCTGGATTTTCAAACCGCGCGCGAGGCCAAGCCCCTGCCTCTGCCGGAGGCGCCCGCCTACCCCGATGGACGGCATCGCGCCCAGACCCACGTCCAGGCCGCCATCGAAGACCACGCCGCCCGTTTCGGTCACCCGCCCGCAGGCGTCTGGCCGGCGGAGGGAGGGGTCTCCGATGCCGCCGTGCGTCTGTTGGACGGTTTCGGCCTGGCCTGGTGCGCCACCGGCGAGGGCGTGCTGCGTCACAGCCTCACCGCCGCCGGGGCCAGCCTGGAACACAAACCCCAGTGGATCGCCACGCCCTACCGTCTACCGAACACGCGCACCGCCCTTTTCTTCCGCGATGACCACCTCTCGGACCTGATCGGCTTTGAATACAAGGGCTGGCATTCGGAGGATGCGGTACGTCACTTCCACTACGTCCTCGACGAACTGCGCCGCCACGCCAGCGGCCCCAACCCGGTGGTGAGCGTGATCCTGGATGGCGAAAACGCCTGGGAGTACTACCCCTACAACGGCTATTACTTTCTCTCCCAGCTCTACCTTGCCTTGAGCGGGATGAACGGTGTGCGCACCACCACCTTCGCCGAATATCTGGATTTGTATCCCGACCAAGTGCGTGAGTTGCCGCATCTGGTGGCCGGCAGTTGGGTCTACGGCGACTTCGCCACCTGGATGGGTGACGCCGCCAAGAACCGAGGCTGGGACTGGCTCTGCGCCGCCAAGCAGGCCTTCGATCAAGCGCCCGAGTCGCTGCAGCAAAGGGCGGAACCCCTGCTCATGAGCTGTGAGAGTTCCGACTGGTTCTGGTGGTTTGGCGACTACAACCCGGGTGACGCCGTAGCCAGCTTCGACCGGGTCTATCGCCAGAAACTGAAACGGCTGTACGAGACCCTGGAAGCGGTTCCGCCCGCGTATCTGGACAGCCCGCTATGCGCCGGAGGCGGCGCGGCGGAATCCGGCGGGGTGATGCGACGGGGCGTGGCCTGAAGCTACGGCAGTTGGGGTGGTGCCCGGAACCGGAATCGAACCGGTACGGCTTGCGCCGAGGGATTTTAAGTCAGTCAATCAGCCCTTCTTTGTTTTCCTATGCCTTGCAATACAAGGCGTTAGCTGCTGTTTCCCTCCTGTAAGCCTCTTCTCCCTTCTTCGCGGTTGACACCGGGTAGACAGGCATAAACCCGGTCGAGCCCTTCGGGGCGGGCTCTGCCAGGGTGGCATCCTGCCATCCCCTTCGGGGACGCTTCGCGCCCTTCTGATCCCTCTCGACTTCGCTGGACAACCTGAAGCGTTGCCCAGCTGCGCGCTCCGCTTGCCTTCGGTGTGAGCCCTCGCCTTCGGCAAGGGCTTTGCCACGAAAAAGCAAACCTTTCCGGTCTGCACTCGACCTGAGGCCATCCGCTTCCGCCGTCTTTCCTATCGCAGTACGCCCATAGCGCCGACTTTAGCCCTCCGGCGCTGGGCTTCAAGGGCCGGCCATGAACGGTTTCCCCCCCCGGCTACACCTGGCCGGATACAGCCCCGGCCAGGTGTAAATGGGGCCCCCCCATTAAAGGCCGGACGGCCCCCTTGAAGCCCAGCGCCGGAGGGCTGGGGGGTCGGCATGGGCGTACTGCGATAGGAAAGACGGCGGATTTACGCGGGTTGGTTTGCCATAGGTCGGAACCGGAAAGGTACGGCGGGCACCAGCTCCTGGAATCCGGTCAGTTGCAGCACCCCAGCCGGGGTTCCCCGGCGCCGGCTTGGCGAGCGTTCCCACCACCTCCCAGCCGTAGTCCTGGTGGGTTTGGAGAGTGTCATGCGTCCTGCTGAATTTGCCCCTGAAGACATCATCGCCGCCGGTCTTGACCTGGTGGCGTCCGGTCGGTCTGTTACCGGCTTTGCCCTGCGCCAGAAGGTGGGAGGCGGGAATCCGAATCGCTTGAAAACGGTTTGGGATGAGCACCAGGCCTCGTCGGTGAGTAAGCCGGTGACTCAGGTCGCCTTGCCGGTGGAACTGCTGACCTTGCTCGCAAGCGCCAATGAAAGCCTGCTGAACATGGTCAATAACATGGCCGTCGAAATGCACAGGACGGCCATCGAGATCGCGGAATCACGGGTTGCGGAGGCGATGCGGAAGGCGTCTGAAATGACTGAGCAGGCCGAGAAGGAAATGGCGGATGCGGCCCAGACGGTGGAACGGCTGGAGGAGGCCCTGGAGGCGGAAAAAGGCCGGGTGATGAAGCTGACCACGGAACTGGCGAACGAAGCCGAGTATGCGGGGCGTCTGGAAATCGAGTTGGCAACGCTGAAGGAACGGATGGCTGGCGCGGAGAAGGGTAATGAGCTGGTCACGAAGGTGGATACCCTCCAGGCACAGATGGAGCTGCTGATGCAGAACATGGAGCCGCAACCGACGATCCAACCAGCGCCAGCGAAGAAGAAGGCAAACAAACCTGCTAACCTTCCTGTCTGACCGCACCCGTCCTGGTCATTGACCAGGACGCTCCTGGAGATAGCCATGACCGACAACGTTGAAAACTTGGTCCTCGAACACCTTCGAGCTCTACGAGGTGGTCAAGATCGCATTGAAAAAGGCATGGAGCTGATCCGGTTGCGCATCAGTTCCCTCGAAGAACACGTCTCCGGACTGCGTAAGGACGTGGCTTTGCTGCACTCTGACTTGGCCGTCACGCATGTGCGCTTGGACCATAACGAAGACAGGCTTCAGCGCATTGAGAAAAGACTTGAGTTGCGAGATATGGCTTAGTTTGTTTGTTTGTTTGTTGGGGGTCTCGATGGCCCCCTTTCTTTTTGAGATCTCAAAAGCCGGGGCTTCCGCCCCGCACCCCGTTTAGGGTGGGGATGCCCCACCCTAAAAACCCACCCTCAGGAACCAGCGGGTACTTGCGCGCAGTGGGCTTGTCTTGCATTGCCAATAAGCTGGATTTATCGAGAAATGGCTAAATCAGGGGGCCTGGTTGGCGGTACCGGGCCGATCTAGCCCTGGCCAGGGGGGTTTTCCATTAACTGGGCTTATCCATGCGTGGCGTGATCATCGCGCCGGCGCCCTCGTTCGCCGATGGCGTCCGGGTCGCCGGCGCGATGATGGATGCCTGTTGCACCTGGTCGGGCTGGTAGGGGTCATAAACCTTGCCGTCGGCTCTGTCCCGGCAGTCTGTCGGGGTGGGGAGTATGGGCGTGGCCTGCTGGGTGAAGCACAGGCATTTTGTGGCGCTGCTGATGCAGCTGATGATGCGAGGCATGACCAGGCGCTGTTCCATCCTGGACTGGTCATAGGCTGGGGCGGATGCGAGGTCGCCAGGGATGCGGGGCTGGAAATCCTGGGTGATGTTGATGACCGGTAGGGCAGGGGCGGCTAATCCTGGAGCTCCTGGCGATCCAGGTGCGCCCGGTTTGGCGGTTACTGCGGGTTTGCCGCGATCCTGGATGCGCTGGAAGAAGTAATAGCCGGCCACGGGGACTGCGACGATCAAGGACAGGACCAAGTAGAGCAAGGCTGGCGGGCGCTGGCCTCTGGATGTGTGGACCGTGGCGCTCTTGTAGAGCTGGAAGACGTCCTTCGGATACGACCAGGTCGTTCTCGTCGCCTGATTGATGCGGTCTGGGCTGCTGGCATGGTCCCATTCGTAAACCACACACCGGCTCAGTCCCCAGACGCGGCGGATGTGCAGATGGCGGCCTACCAGTGTGGCTACTCCACGGCTAATACGGGTGGGGTGCTGCGTGATCAATAACAGGTCTATGCCTGTGTGCCGGTGAGTTTCTAGGGCAGCTTCAATGTCCGGGATCTTGCTGCCGGATGCGCGGGGGCGGAAATGCGCTTGGCATTCGTCGATGATGAGGACCGAATCAGCCGGGAATTGATACTCGGGTCTGAGCGTCCCTTCCGGTGCACTGGGGACTTGGACGCGCTTGGTCCAGTCCTCTTCTGGGGGCATTACTACATGGTCAATCTTGAGGTCAGGGATGCCCTGGACGAAAAGAGGTCGATCCTTGTAGTGCTTGCGGGCGTAGTCGATGGCGTAAAGAGTCTTGCCTGCGCCTGGGGTGCCGGTGATTAGGGTGATCATGAGCTAGATCCCATGATCTTTGTCGCCTGGGACAAATAAGATAAGGTCAGGCGAGCAGTAATAGCACCAAGCAAGATATTCATGCCAGTACCAAGGCCGGCCAAATTCATAAGCCCCAATATATCTGATGGTATCCCGCCGAATGATGCGGAGACGTGAGACGCCAACATTGATCCAACGGCCTGAATGCCAGTGAATTGCACAACGGCGAATCCGAGAGCTGCCAACACACGAGATGCGAGAGAAGGGAGAATAGACCCGAGCCAGACAGCAATATTCACGACTTCATCCCGTTTACAAAAATCATGTAAGCCATGACAGAGGCAAGAAGAATAACTAGAGGCCTAACATAATCCGTTGCGGCATTACAAATTTGGGTGTAGCTGACGGAATAAGTTTGTCCCGCAACCGTAAACGATTTATCAGCCGGACAAGACGACGCCTCAGAAAGCGTTCCGGGCAACCATCCAAGTGACACGCTTTTAGCTGCCGGATCAGAGCCAGAGAGCGAACCAAAATAATCCTTCTCTCCAGGAGCCCCATCGCCTTGCGCATTGTTTTTGACCACTTCGGTGCTAGAGGTAGGCGCGCCCTGGGGTTTGCCGTCCAATACCTTCACGGCATCCCATTTATCCGTCGTCACGGTCTGAGAGCCATTGGCATGATCAACCGTGGTGGTGCTGGTATACGATCCATCGGGATTGAGTACCCCGCTGGATGCGCTAGTCGTGGTCTGGGGAACACTGGGTGATGCAGTGCTGGCAAGACACACCTGCTTACCGTTGACCGTTCCCAGCGATTTGGGAGGCGGGCAACTGGTGATATTCGTAGGGTCGGCCACCGTGGCAGGATCAGTACATACGGCTACACCATCCTGGGTGGTATAGACCTTGCCGAATGCGCATCCTCCAGATGCGTCTGGGACAGTGGCTGTAGTGGAAGATAAGCCAGCAGTGACACCATTCAAATAACAATAAATCTGCCCATCAGCCGAATTCCGACAATCTGTAGAGGTATTCCAAGAATCGAAATTGGCGGCACAAACGCCATGCGTGGACTTTATCCCTTGGCTGGATGGATACAATTCACTGGCCTGCGGCTGCCGATCGCCATTGGCATCAAATCCTACCGCAACCCACGCAGAAACCGATACGGCATTGCATTCGGGGGGGTCTTGACATTGGCCGGTGCCATCACGAGTTTGGCCCGTGAGACAATCGCCACGAGTACACGACGCACCACTGAGAGTCCAGCCTTGATTTGTCGGGCAGTAGAAATATGGCGTACCGGAATATGATGCAGATGGTGAGCACGAACCATATTTGTTGCCTGTGCAATATTCCCAGCCCGTTGCCGAATACGTACCGGTAAGATAATTGCCCGGATAGGTAGCACATGCTAAAGCCCTTGTGACTCCAAGCGAGCTACCGCCAGTATTCCAATTGCAGGAATAATACGCAGAAGAAGACGAAGCAGGAATGGTCTCAGCCACTACCGGAAAAGCTGCCAAGCAGCCAAAAGCAATACCGATGTAACGGCCCACAAGAGCCAATAATCGTAATAAGACATTACTATCCCCTCTCATGTTGAGCCTCAGTAAATAGAGATACGATTCTTTTGCCGCCCCAGATCAAGGAGAAGAGAATCAAAGCCAAGCCAAATAACTGAGTAGAGTCAGCAACAGCCAACTCTGGCGCAAGTGGCGTAATCGTGGTGTCACACGTCCCAGCACTGCCACTGCCGCCGCTGCCAGAAATGATTGAACCGTTTTGAATTGCGGGGTCAGATGCTGACCCGGTGAATGTAGGCAAACCGGTAACCAACGGCTGCGCGGAACATTCGGCGTAATTGAAAATGGTCTGATATGTGGTCGATCCATTATTTATCGTGTGCTGGGAATAAAGCTGATTATTCTCAGAAAGATAAATCTGGAATCCCGTAACGGATGCACGCTGATTTGCTAGCGACTGAATAGCCATGCCTGGAGTGAGATAGCAGCCGGAATACATGCCGGTGAAACCACTGGTGTAATTCCAGGTGCTCGACGAAAAACTAGCCGTATATCCTGCCCACGCCCCGGCTATGTGGAGGCAAAGAAAGAACGTGAGCAGGAAGCGCATGGTCAGCGACCGAAGAGGCCGACCACCTTGCGCAACGCCCAGATGCCGACCACCACGCCGATGATGAGGCCCAGAGCAGTGGTGGTGTCCGTACCAGCGGCACCGATAGCCGTGGTAGCACTGGCCGGCAGATCAGCGAAAGCAGGAGCAGCAGAAGTGCCGGCAGCCAGCAGAGCCAGTGCGCGCAGCTTCATTTTGCGGGAAATGCGATTCATGCTTGTTTCTCCTTGATGGTCCGATTGAGAATTAGGCGGTGGACCAGTCGCACTAATCCGCTCGTCACCAGATAGGTGACAATTCCAAATACGCATCCCAACTGGAAAAACAATTCCATGTAGGAAGCGGTTTGAGGGTCAAACTCCATTACTTACACCTTCGGCGTCTGCATTCCAGCGCCAGGCATGGACTGAGTCTTGGGCCGGTAATTGCCGAGTTCGAACAAGTCAATCTTCCCGACCTGCTCAGCCTTCACCAGGGTGAGAGTGGGCTTGTTCAAAGCGCCGGGGCGGGTGTGGAAATCCAGCTGGTAGAGACCCATGCCGTACTTGCGGATGATGTCGAAACACTCGGGGGTCAGCGGGGCCTTGATGGGCTTGAAGCCGACAGCTTCATCAGCGTCCTCGCGGTAGGCGGTAAGATAATGGCAATTAGACCAATTGATCTTTTCGCCGGTTTTTTCGTCGATCATCGTTCCACGGTCGGCGGCGATTACAAAGGCAAGTTCAGACATGGCGTTTCCTTAAGCTGCGAGTTTGAGGAGGAATTCGCGGTTGTTTACCGCGTGGTTGACCCGGGCTGGCAGCGTGCAGACCCGTGTATCGGTGCGAATGGGGCGAAAGTCCTTCGGCAGTGCGCCGTCATTGGCGACGACGATTACGTCGGTGTTGTGCCAGCTGATGCCGGCATCCATGAGGGCTTTGCGCTTGCGGTAAAAACTGCGTGGCTTCATGCGACGCTTTAAGTCTTCTTCGCCATTCGTTGCCAGTTGAAGCCAGAAGCCGTAGTAAATATCTCCAAGCTTTTCGCCATATTCAGCGTTCAATCGACGCGATACCTGTTTGTTGTTTCGAACGGTTTCCATGTCTGATTTTCCTTCCTTCAATAGCCGCATGATTTCTTTGTCATGGACCCCTTTAAGGTAGTCATCAGTGACATCTTTCACTTGCGGGCGAGTACCGAAATCGTAATCAAATTTCTCAGAGTTGATACCCACCTCAACACGAAGTCGGTTGTTTGCCAGCCGCTGTAGCGCCGATAAACGACGCTTGGCCCAACGGCTTTGTTTGGCATCTTCTTCATGTGGGTGGGTATGCTTGCGAAGTGCGAGAAAGTAGTTTTTCAGGCGCTTTGAATCGTGTTCATAAAATTCCGGGCCTTTGTGATACATCTTGATTGTGGTTGTCGTGCCGGGAATGTGAATGCTATGGCTGCCGTGTTTGCTACATTGCTTATTACGGCGCGGAAATTGAATCGTGTAAATGCCTTCAAAGAATTCTTGAATTGCCGCGAAGGGGAGGCGGTAGACCTCAGCCCAGTCCACACGCTGAACAGTCCAGTACAGGGTGAAAGGCCATGTCCATTCTGATTCGTCGATGTGCAGGAGAGTGCGAACCAGTTCAGCGACATCCATGCAGGTGGCACGGAAATCTGTCGGCCCACCGTAGATGTTGTGGCCGAGCTGCACTTTATGGACGCTACACTCCAAGATGAGGTACGGCTCACAGTTCTGGAGGACGGGGCGACCGTTTTGCATGACGTAGTCCTCACGGCGCACCTTGATCATGATTCGGCTGTCCCAGCTTCCACGTAGATCGCCCGTGGTGATCTCGTAAAGCTTCTCGCCGCTGCCCAGGTCGATAGCCTGACGGAGGATGCACTGGCTTTCGATGTACTGCGCCAGGCTTTCATCGATGGCTGGGGACTTGAGGCGGATGGTGTCAATCGCCATGGTCGGTTGTCTCATCCATGAGACTTTCACGCGGAATAGGGGTTGTGCCACCCATGGCACATTCACGCGGTGCTACTACGCCCGCGACAAAAAAAAGAGGGGGTTGAGAGGGGAGGCTTTCGGGCTCAAAAAGTTCGAGCTGGATCCGGCGATAGGTACGGATGTTTTTGAAACAGGTAGGGCGCGATGCCGGCGCAGGATTCGATTCGGGTACGTCCTGCAATGGCTTGAACAACCCACGGAGCTGGGGCATCAGGTAGAAATTGAAGGGGGCGTAGGGGTGGGCGTACATCAGAACGGAGTCTCCTGGAGGCCTGAGCCCGGAACGAAGTACAGGCGAGGGAATGACGGAGAGCGGAGCTTTTGCTCCAAAAGAACCTCTTTCTCCCGGAGTTCGCGGTCGCATTGATCTAGCCACGCGGCAAATACGCCGTAACTTTCAAATGGAGATCGAACCTCTGGGGCCAGGGTGCAAAAAGATGGCGAACAAGACTCAGCCGAGAAAGGAATTCCACCAAATACAGGTAATGGACCATGTTTGATGATCCAGTCATCCAGTTCGGTGTCGGTTAAACGAGTTCGCATACGAGCAAATATCCAAAAAGGAAACTTTCCGGCTTGCGCAATAGAACGTAAGAGAAACACTCTTCGAGACCGAGGGAAGCGTAAAAAAATGCCGGCTTGGTTTTATCAACACCTAATAAACGAACACTCCAAACATGTTGTTTTATTTGTTCGTTTGTTCGTTTGTTTGTTTGTTGCGTCATAGCCGGAATTCCTTGTCCAGGGCCAGCTTGTTCAGCAGGGCGATGTTGACCAGGCTGTAACGGCCTATGGGGAAGGTGGGGAGGTAGCCCTTGTCGATCCAGGCGTTGACGACACCGACCGTCACCCCCACCAAGGAGGCGAACTTCTCGCGCTCCATGACAGGCACCGATGCCTGTTGAAGGGCTGTCAGGTTGGGGGTAAGGTGTTCGTCATCCATCTTTATCCCTCTTTGTCCTTCTATATCAACGTAATGAAGTAAATCATACACAATCGTGAGCAAGAGTCAAGGGCCAGACGTGGCCGAACGTATACGTACCCTGATGGAAATATTTCCTCCTCACAGGAAGCACAAGGCCATGGAAGAGGCAACAGGAGTCAGTGCTACCACCTGGAGCAACATTGATCATGGAAAACAGAAAGCCAACATGGAGCACCTAGAAGCACTAGGTAAAGCTTTTCCGCAATACGCATTCTGGTTGCTAACAGGTGACACAGATGAAGTTAGAAAACAGGTACACACCTCACCATTACTTGAACGTATCCAGCGGGACTTGGAGAAAGTCGGGAGGGCCGGCTAATCGCCGGAGAGGTGCTCAGACGCTGGGTACTCAGAGAACACAAAAAGGAGTGAGCACATGAAATTCTGGAATTTTGTTCTTGCAATATTTGTCGCAAATGTACTGAGCTTCTTCTTTGTATTTATCGTGATGAATGGATATTGGAATTACAAAGTAGAAAAAGCGGTAAAAGAATTTAATAAGCAAATGATGATGATCCCGAAAAATTATTAATTGGCCGGAGAGGTGCTCAGACGCTGGGTACTCAGAAATCACATAAAGGGGTGAGCACATGTACAGCGTTAGCCATGCAGGAATAATTCTGGACGCATTTTTACCAATACTTCCAATTATTATTATTGCACTCCTGGTAAAAGAATTTGCGCCAACCATAATAAACAATCTAAGGAACAATAGTAAATCGAATAGAAGATATGGGGACTACGAAAGCAAGAACGGTTTTATGACGCGATCAGAAAGGATGTTTTACTATCTACTTAGAGTGACTTTCCCTGAATATCAAATATTTGCACAAGTAAGACTGGCTGACATTGTTGAAGTAAAAAAGGGTGTTAATAATTGGCAGGCTGCATTCAATAAAATACAAAGCAAAAGCATTGATTTTATTTTGTGCGATAGAGATTATCAAATAATTTGCGCAATAGAGCTAGATGATCCATCGCATAATATTACAAAGCGCAAGCAAACTGATAAGGTAAAAGATTTGGCGCTAGAAGATGCGGGAATAATGTTACACAGAATAAGGAACTTGCGAATAAGGCGCGAGGAACTAATAAGAACAATAAAAGGCAAGTGATCAGAACAATCAGATGACCATCAAGAAAGCTGATTCCGGCTGGCTGGTAGATATCCAGCCTGGTGGGCGCGGCGGTAAGCGGTTCCGAAAGTCGTTCCCTACCAAGGCCGAGGCGCTGGCCTGGGAAACCTGGCTGCGGGAGAAGGTGCGAGTCTCGCCTGAGTGGGCTCCCGCTCAGAAAGATCGGCGACGAGTGTCCGACCTGGTGGATTCCTGGTTCTCTCTGCATGGGGTGAATCTGCGCAATGGGGCCGGCGCCAGGGCCAAGATGCTGGCGGCCTTGGCGGTGATGGGCAACCCCCTGGTGGTGGACTTCGGGGCCGATCTGTTTTCTTCGTATCGTGCAGCTCGCATTACTGCCGGGGTGTCTCAGAACACCGTGAACCGGGAACAGGCTTACCTGCGGGCGGTGTTCAATGAGCTGCGGCGCTTGGGGCAGTGGTCCGGGGAGAACCCTCTTGCTCGGGTGCGACCGTTCCGGATCGTGGAGCGGGAGCTTTCGTTTCTGTCCCTGGAGCAGATTTCTGTGTTGCTTGGGGTGTTGTCTGGGGATGCGTTACTGGTAACGCGGCTTTGTCTGGCCACCGGCGCCAGGTGGAGTGAGGCGGAGACTCTGCGCCCTTCTCAGTTGCGCGGGGGGATGGTGCACTTCTCTGAGACCAAGAGCGGTAAGAATCGGTCTGTGCCCGTCTCTGAGGCCCTGGAAGCGGAGATTCTGGAACACCTGAGGGGTAGGTATGGGGACATGGCTTCCATGGCTAATCGCTTCTTCTTTGCTTGCATGGGGCAGTTTCGGTGGGCGGTGGGGCGGTCTGGCCTGGTGCTGCCAAAGGGGCAGCTTACCCATGTGCTACGGCATTCCTTCGCTTCGCATTTCATGATGAACGGGGGAAATATCCTGACCCTGCAAAGGATCCTGGGGCATTCGTCTCTTGCCATGACCATGCGCTATGCGCATCTGGCACCAGACCATCTACTTGAGGCGCGGGCGCTTAATCCGCTGACGCGGCTATAGGAGCTTGACCAGGGCGGCAATAACGGCGGTCTGGCCTAGCGCTAAACCTATGCCCCATTTGATCAGGCGGTTCTCCATCTGTAACAGTTCCGCCGAGAGAAAACCCCTGGTAACCAGCTCTTCTCCTGCCGCGTCACGGAAGGCTTCTGCAATAGCCTCCGCTTGTGGCGGCGGTAGGCCCGCCGCTTCAAGATGTTTCACAAACTTCAGGGTGTCAAAGGTGATTGAGCTCATGGGGCAAGTCTAGCACTTGCTTCCGTTCGGTTTGCCAAACAGTTCGCCGTTGACGTTCCGTTGACATCGCTGGCCTCAAGAGCAAATCATAAATCCGTGAATCGCCCTGAAACCCGCTTCAATACTTGGTGCCCGGAACCGGAATCGAACCGGTACGGCTTGCGCCGAGGGATTTTAAGTCCCTTGTGTCTACCAATTTCACCATCCGGGCGTGGGCTTACTTTTTCTTGCCGCCAGCCTTGCGTTCCATGGCGATGAGTTCATCCAGGGCCTTGAACAACTGCGGATGGCCGCCGGTCATGTAGGCCGAGGTGACGTACTTGCCGTTGACCGCAAAGGCGGGAACGCCGCTCAGCTTGTAGTCACGAGACATCTGTGCGGCGCGCATGGTCTGGCCGTTTACGCTGAAGGAGTGGTAGGCCTCGGCCAGCTTTTTGCGGTCCACGCCCTGGGTTACGGCCCAGTCAAAGAACGCCTCGGGCGGGTTCAGGTCCATGCCCTTGACGTGGATGGCCTCGAATACGTCGACGTGCAACTTTTCCAGTTGGCCGATCGCCTCCAGGGCGTAATAGGCCCGCGCCAGGGAGGACCAGGATTCGTTCAGGATGCCGGGCACGCGCTTGAACACCACATCCTTGCCCAGCTTGCGCCGCCACTCATTCAGGTCGGGCTCCAGGTTGAAGCAGTGCGGGCACTTGTACCAAAAGAATTCGGTGATCTCGATCTGACCGTGCTTGACCGATTTCGGCTGAGGGGTAGCGAGGATCTGGTAATCGACGCCGGGTTGAAGTGCGGCGACCGGGGCGGCGGCGAAGGCCAGGGGCAGGGCGAGTACCAAGGCAAAAAGGGTGCGCATGTGAGGGCTCCGAGATACAGAAAAGGGTGGATCAGGGGATTTTGACCGGCTCTTTGAGTAGGCGAGCCTCGAAATTGTTCTGGCTGAGGATGTCCAGATGCCCCATGGCATCCTCGTCGCGCTTGTAGGGGCCGACACGGACGCGGTGCAGGGTGTGGCCGCCGGCGTCGATGGTCTGGGTGAGTACGGGCAGCCCCAGCAGGGCGATCTTGGCCTTGAGGCGATCCGCGTCATCCGGGCTTTTGAGGGCGGCAATCTGTAGCCACCAGATCTCCTGCACCTTGACGGGGGTGATGGGCTTGACCGGTTTATTGCCGGGCAGGATGCCGTAGAAGGTGTAGTCCACGCCGGGCCGCGTGGGGGCGGGGGCTACCGCTGGGGTGGGTTTGGCCGCGGCGGGGGGCGGCGGCGGAACCGGCTTCGCCTCGGACTTGCTGGTCTCCACGATGGGGGCAGGGGGCGGTTCCGGCTGTTTGCGCGCCACGGGGGCGGGCTCTTCCCGCGTCTTGGGTTTGGCGGCGGGGGGTGTAGGGCGGGGCTTTTCCTGGAGTTCCGGCGCCGGCTCCGCCACCTTGTATTCGGTCTGGTTCCTGGAGTTGAAGTACCAGGCCATGCCGGCGGCGACTGAAATGCCCACCACCAGTCCGATCAGAATGCCTGTAACGAGGCCGCTACCCTTGCGGGGAGCGTTGTCATCGCGCAGACCGGGGCGGGGATCGCGACGCGCCATGCGGACTTACATCTTGTCCGGAGCGGACACGCCCAGCAGGGCCAGTCCGTTTTTCAGCACGCGGCGCGTGGCGGTAATGAGGGCCAGGCGGGCATCGCGCAGCGCCTCATCCTCGACCAGGAACTGACAGGCCACATACAGGCCGTGCAGGTCGGCGGCCAGATCCTTGAGGTAATAGGCCAGGGTATGGGGGGCGTAGTCCTGGGCGGCGATGGCGATCACGCCGGGGTATTCGCCCAGCCGTTTGAGCAGGGCGATCTCCTGCGGCTGCTCCAGGCGCGCGACCTCGGCGTCGAGCAGATCGGCCTCCACCCCGCCCCAGGCGTTCATCACGCTGGCGATGCGGGCGTGGGCGTACTGGATGTAATACACCGGGTTGTCGTTGCTCTGGCTCTTGGCGAGATCCAGGTCGAAATCCAGGTGCTGGTCGGACTTGCGCAGGACGTAGAAGAAGCGCGCAGCGTCGTTGCCCACCTCGGCGCGCAGGTCGCGCAGGGTGACGTATTCGCCCGAGCGCGTGGACATGGAGGCCTTCTGGCCGTTGCGGTAGAGCACGGCGAACTGCACCAGGGCGACATGGAGGCGATCCGCATCGGCGCCGGCGGCGCTGAGCGCGCCCTTCACGCGGGGGATGTAGCCGTGGTGATCCGCGCCCCAGATGTCGATGACCCGCTCAAAGCCGCGCTCGAACTTGTTCAGGTGATAGGCGATGTCGGCGGCGAAGTAGGTGTAGATGCCGTTGTCGCGTCGCACCACGCGGTCCTTCTCGTCGCCGAATGCGGTGGAGCGGAACCACAGCGCGCCGTCCTGTTCGTACAGGTGGCCGTGGTGGCGCAGGGACTCGACGGCGCGGTCGATGAGGCCGGATTCGTGCAAGGTCTTTTCCGAGAACCAGGTGTCGAACACAACGCCGAATTCGGTCAGATCGTTGCGCCCGTCGCCCAGTTGCTCCTCCAGCGCGAAGCCGTGGATGTAGGCGTAATCGGCCCCGAGCAGGCGCTTGGCGTTGGCGATCAGGGCGTCGAGGCGGCCTTCTGCATCGCTCTCGGCGTCCGGCGCGCCGGCCACGACCTCGGCGGCGGCGCGCTTATAACGGTCGCCGTGCAGGGCCGCGATGCTGTCAGCCATGGTGCGCACATAACCGCCCTGGTAGGCGTTGCCGGGGAAGGGGACGAACTCGTTGCACAGTTCCAGGTAACGCAGCCAGGTGGAGAGGGCGAGGATGTCCATCTGCCGCCCGGCGTCGTTGACGTAGTACTCCCGATGCACCTGGTAACCGGCCTGCGCCAGCACGTTGGCCAGGCTGGCGCCGAATGCCGCGCCGCGCCCGTGGCCCACATGCAGCGGCCCGGTGGGGTTGGCGGAGACGAATTCCACCTGGATGCGCTCCCCGCGCCCCAGGTCCAGACGCCCCCACGCATCGCCCTGGGACAGGATGTGCGTGGCGAGCGACTGCCAGGCGGCGGGCTTGAGAAACAGGTTGATGAAGCCGGGGCCGGCGATCTCGGCCTTGTCGAGCAGGTTGGAGGCGGGCAGGGCGGCGATGACGGCCTGGGCCACTTCACGCGGCGGGCGCTTCAGCGTCTTGGCCAGTTGCATGGCGATGTTGCAGGCGAAATCGCCGTGGCTGCTTTGCTTGGGGCGGTCCAGTTCGATCACGCCCGTGTTGCCCGGAAGGGCCAGGGAAACAGCGTGTTGCAGCAGGGAAATCAGGTGAGCGCGTGGTTCTGTGTAGCGGTTCATGGTGCGGGAAGCCCTTGTTTGCCGCGATTATAGCTGCGCCCGGTCTCCTGGCCGGGATGGGGCGAAGGGGGCGGGAAGCTCAACTGTCCGGGGCGCTGTTTGGGGTGATCTCTCCCAGGATCTGGTCGAACAGCTCCCAGGCCAGGCGCGCTTCGGCTTCATTCACCTTTTCCATGGCGAAGCCGACGCTCACCTTCACATACTCCCCGACGGTCGGCAGATCGTCCTGCAACAGGAACAGCGAGATCTCGCGTTCCACGCCCTTGGCCTCACAACGCGCAGCGAGGCCGTCGATGGAGGTGATCTGCATGGGGATGGCAAGGCACATGTGGAAAATACTTAAGGTTGGGGCGGCGCAGTATAAGTGCCTGAATTCAGACGGGAAAGCCCGGAATGTTGCAAAAATGTTGAGGCATATCAAGCACTTGACTGAATTGGCCGGTTGTTTTCATGCGCTGCGGCGTCTACGGTGAGTACCTATGAAAACCCTCGTTCTCGGCATTGGCAACACCCTGCTTACTGACGAAGGCATCGGTATCCACGTCCTTCATCGGCTGGAGGCGGAAGCGCCCCTCCCCCCGGAGGTGGAACTGATGGACGGCGGCACCCTGTCCTTCACCCTGGCCGGCCCCATTGAGGAAGCCGATGCCCTGATCGTGGTGGATGCGGCCAATCTTCAGGGGCGCGCCGGCGAGATGCGCGTGTTCGAGGGCGAGGCGATGGACGCCTTCCTCATGAGCAATCGCAAGTCCACCGTGCATGAAGTCGGCCTGACCGACCTGCGCGCCATCGCACTCCTTGCCGATCACTGGCCCGAACGCCGCGCCCTGGTGGCGATCCAGCCGCAGGAAGTGGACTGGGGTGAGACGCCCACCCCAGCGGTGGCCGCCGCCATCGCCCCGGCCTGCGCAGCGATCCATCGACTCATCGCAAGCTGGCGGGCGGCATGAACCTGGGCGGCATCCCCATCCTCGCCGCAGACCCGGATGCGGGCCTGTCCGGCAATGCCCTGCCCCTCCTGCGCGAGATAGCCGAGCGGCTGAAACGGCTGCTTGCCACCGGCGAGGCGGGCGCCCTGGACCTGCACAGCCTGCCCCTCACCCCGGCGGATCGCGCATGGCTCAAGGCGCGTCTGGGCGAGGGCGAGATCCGCGTCATCCTGGACTCGGACGGCGAATCCACTCTGGACGAGACCGCCTGCCCCGGCGTCTGGTGGGTCACGCACCGCAATCTGCACGGCGCGGTCAGCGTCGAACTGATCGAAGTGGCCTTCGTGCCGGAACTGGTCAAGGCCCACCCGGAGGATGTGCAAAACGGATTAGCACATCTTGAATTGCTGATGGGTGATCTACGATGAAAGTAAGGTTTTTTGCGGACTGCCCGTTGATGCGGCGGCCCTGTTCACCAGGAGGCGATACGTCATGCAAGGCCCACTGATCGACACCCTCGCGCTGCACGGGGTCTCCCGCCGCACGTTCCTGAAATACTGTTCCACCCTGGCCTCCCTCATGGCCCTGCCGCCTGCTGCGGGCGTTGCCATGGCCGAGGCGATGGCCGCAGCACCCGCCGCCGCCAAGCGCCCCTCCGTGATCTGGCTGCCGTTCCAGGAATGCACGGGCTGCACCGAATCCATCACCCGCTCCCACTCGCCCAGCATCGAAGGGATGATCTTCGACATGGTGTCGCTGGACTATCAGGAAACCCTGATGGCCGCAGCCGGGCATCAGGCCGAAGAAGTCCTGCGCAAAACCGTGGAAGCGAACAAGGGCCAGTTCCTGCTCATCATCGACGGCTCCGTGGCCACCGGCCTGGACGGCGCCTACTCCTGCATCGCCGGGCGCAGCAACCTGGCCTTGCTGAAGGAGATCGCGCCGCACGCCGCCGCCATCGTCGCGATGGGCTCCTGCGCGGCCTACGGCGGCCTGCCCAAGGCCAAGCCGAACCCGACCGGGGCCGTATCCGTATCCGACATCGTCAAGGACAAACCCATCGTCAACATCCCCGGCTGTCCGCCCATCCCGGT
The DNA here is from genome assembly GCA_016219425.1 of Betaproteobacteria bacterium. GTDB lineage: Bacteria > Pseudomonadota > Gammaproteobacteria > Burkholderiales > Thiobacillaceae > PFJX01. The sequence goes on from JACRNB010000010.1 coordinate 58,340, forward strand.
GGTCATGACCGGCGTGCTGGCGCACTTCCTCACCTTCGGCAGCCTGCCGGACCTGGACAAGCTGGGCCGCCCCAAGGCGTTTTACGGCGAGACCATCCACGACCGCTGCTACCGCCGTCCGTTCTACGACCAGGGCAAGTTCGCCAAGACCTTCGACGACGAAGGCGCGCGCAACGGCTGGTGCCTGTTTGAACTGGGCTGCAAGGGGCCGGTCACCTACAACGCCTGCGCCACCGTGAAGTGGAACGGCGGCACGTCCTGGCCGGTGGAATCCGGGCACGGTTGCCTGGGTTGCTCGGAGCCGAATTTCTGGGATGCGGGCGGCTTCTACAAGGCCCTGTCCATGCCCGCAAACCCTTTGCGGATGGCTGCCGGGGCGGCGGTAGCGGGCGCGGCAGCCGGGGTCGCAGTGAGCTTCGCCAACCGGGCGAAGAAAAAGGACGCCAAGGCCGCCCATGAGACGACCACCCTGGCCGATCTTGAGAAGAGCGAGGAGAGATGAGCATGAACGAACTCCAATTTCTGACCTGGGTGCGAGGTACGGGGCTGAATATCGCCGTGGGCCTGTTCCTGCTGGGTGTGCTGTGGCGTCTGATCGAGATCTACAGCCTGGGGCGCAAGAAGGATCTGTCCGCGCCGCGTCATGTCGCCGGCGCATCGGGCTGGAACACGGTATTCCGGCGCTCCATCCCCCCCGAAGGCATGGTGAAAAGGTCGCCGGTCAGCTACCTGGGCGGCTACGCCTTCCACATCGGCCTGGCCATCGTGGTGTTCCTGTTCGCCCCCCACATCAAGCTGATCCAGAGCCTCACCGGCCTGTCCTGGCCCGCCCTGCCGTCGCAGTTCATCGACCTGGTCGCCGTGGTGACCCTGGCGGCCATGGTGGTGGTGTTGGCGGATCGCATCAACAAACCTGTGAAGCGCTTCCTCAGCACCTTCGAAGACTGGTTCACCTGGACCGTCACCTTCCTGCCCGTGCTCACCGGCTGGCTCGCGGTGCGCCACCTGCTGTTCCCGTACACCACCATGCTGGCCCTGCACATCCTGAGCGTGGAGATTCTTCTCGTCGTCCTGCCCTTCACCAAGCTGTTCCACGCCTTCACGGTGTTCGGTTCGCGCTGGTTCAACGGCGCGGTCAACGGTCACAAAGGAGTAGCGGTATGAGCGCCACACTCGAAAAAGGCGTGCGCGTCATCAAGGAAGTCATCGACGCGCCCATCGCCAGTTACTTCAACAGTTGCGTGCACTGCGGCCTGTGCGCCGAGGCCTGCCTGTTCTACACCGAGACCGGCGACCCCAAGTACACCCCCATCCACAAGCTCGAACCCATGCGCCGCATCTACGAGCAGGAATACACCCTGCTGGGCCGGCTCAAGAAGATGGCGGGCCTGTCCAAACCCGTCACCGACGCTGAACTCAAGGAATGGCAGGAGCTGGTCTACAACTCCTGCACCCTATGCGGGCGCTGCTCCGTGGTGTGCCCGGTGGGCAACGACATCGTCTACATGGTGCGCAAGTTCCGCGAAGGCATGTCCGCCTCCGGCAACGCCCCGGACGGCATCAAGGGCGCCGCCCACCGCACCGTCACCATCGGCAGCCCCATGGGCGTGAAACTGCCCGCCGTGAAGGCGCAGATGAAGCATGTGGAAACCGACTACGGCATCCCCATCCCCCTGGATGCGGAAGGCGCGGAGTACATGGTGATGCTCTCCTCCATGGAGATCATCAACTTCCCCGAATACCTGGGCGCCATTGCCAAGATCATGCAGCAGGCGGGCAAGTCCTGGACCCTGTGCTCCACCGCCTTCGAAGCCACCAACGCCGGCATGCAGATTGGCAATTCGGACATCGCACGGGTCATCGTCTCGCGCATCGTGGACGGCGCCGAGCGGCTCAAGGTCAAGACCGTGATCAGCCCGGAATGCGGCCACGCCTACACCGCCCTGCGCTGGGAAGGGGCCAACCTGATTGGTCGCCCGTTCACGTTCGAGGTCAAGCACATCATCGAAGTGCTGGGCGAGTTCCAGGAACAGGGCCTGCTCAAGACAGACGGCAAGGAAACCGACCGCCTCACCTTCCACGACCCGTGCCAACTGGCCCGGCGCGGCGGCGTGATCAAGCAGCCGCGCAACCTGATGAACCAGGTGGCCGCCAACTTCGTGGAAATGCCCGATGCCGGCTTCATGAACTGGTGTTGCGGCGGCGGCGGCGGCGCTTCCGCCATCGAAGAGGGCGAGGAACTGCGCCTGGAAGCCTTCAAGAAGAAAAAGTCCCAGTTGGAGGCCGTGAAGCCGGATCGTCTGGTCACCGCCTGCGCCAACTGCCGCATCGTTCTGGAAGAAGGTCTGGAGCACTACCAGATGGACATCCCCGTGGTGGGTCTGACCGAGATGATTGCCGAACACATTCCCGAGATGGAGGCCAAGCCATGAGCCACCTCACCGTCATTCCCGCGAACGCGGGAATCCAGGGTGTTTACCAACCGCCCTGTAACACCGATCAGACCCACGCACTGGATTCCCGCGTTCGCGGGAATGACGGGCAAGGGCAAGGAGCCTGACACCATGGTCCTCAGCAACGACAAGGAATTCAAGAACGCCCTGGCCGGCCTGTCGGCGGGTCGGCAGCGTCAGATCGCCGCCCAGTTCGTGCAGCGCGTGTTCAGCCTGTCCGGCGACGTGCGCGTGAAGGCCGCTCTGGATGTCGCCCGGCGCGCGGACATTTCCGATGCGGAACTGACCGTGGTCTCCGCCGCCGCCAACAGCGCGCGGGTGGAAAGTTTTACCCAGTGCGGCAAGGAAACGGACTGGATGGCGCAGGCCGGCCACTTCGTCGCCAAGGCCGCCGTGGCCTGCGTCAAGACCGCCGCTGCGGGTGAAAACCTGGCCTGGGACGCCGCCATGCAGACGCGCATGGCCCGCACCTGCCAGACCGTGGCCGACGGCGCCGGCACCGAAAACCGTGAGGCGGAAGAGCAGTACCGTCTGCTTGAAGCCTTCCTGATGAACCCGTAAGGAACAGACCATGACCACACGCGTCGTCGTTGACCCCATCACCCGCATCGAGGGGCACCTGCGTATCGAGGCGGAGACCGACGCCTCCGGCAAGATCACCCGCGCCTCCAGCGCCGGCACCATGGTGCGCGGCATCGAGATCATCCTGCGCGGGCGCGACCCGCGTGACGCCTGGGCCTTCGCCCAGCGCATCTGCGGCGTCTGCACCCTGGTGCACGGCGTCGCCTCGATCCGCTCGGTGGAAGACGCCATCCATCGCGCCATCCCCGCCTACACCATCCCCAGAAACGCCCAGATCATCCGCAACCTGATGATCGCGGCGCAGTACGTGCATGACCACGTCATGCACTTCTACCACCTGCACGCGCTCGACTGGGTGGACGTGGTCTCCGCCCTCAAGGCCGACCCCAAGGCCACTTCGGCCCTGGCGCAAAGCCTCTCCAGCTACGCCAAGTCCTCGCCCGGCTACTTCGCCGAGGTGCAGGCCAAGGTGAAGAAATTTGTGGAACAGGGTCAGTTGGGCATCTTCGCCAACGCCTACTGGGGCCACCCCGCCTACAAGCTCCCGCCCGAAGCCAACCTCATGGCCGTGGCCCACTACCTGGACGCCCTGGCCTGGCAGCGCGACGTGGTCAAGCTGCACGCCATCTTCGGCGGCAAGAACCCCCACCCCAACTTCGTGGTGGGCGGCGCGCCCTGCGCCATCTCCCTGCACCCGGACCACCCCGGCCAGGGCAAGGGGCCGCACTACCGCGGCGGCCAGGACGCCACTGCCGTCAACATGGTGGGCCTCCAGGTCGTGCAGAACGTCATCAAGCAGATGCGCGAGTTTGTGGATCAGGTCTATGTCCCCGACACCCTCGCCATCGCCGGCTTCTACAAGGACTGGGGCGGCATCGGCAGTTCCGGCGGCAACTACCTCTCCTTCGGCGACCTGCCGGAGAAGGACATGTGGACGCCGGAATCCTTCCTGATCCCGCGCGGCGTCATCCTCGACGGCGACATCAGCACGGTGCACCCCATCAACCTGGACGACGAAAACGAGATCCAGGAATTCGTCACCCACGCCTGGTACAAGTACAACGAGGGCGACGCCAAGGGGCTGCACCCCTGGAAAGGCGAGACCGAGTTCAACTTCACCGGCCCCAAACCGCCCTACGAGCACCTCGACGTGGAGCAGAAGTATTCCTGGCTCAAGTCCCCGCGCTGGAAGGGCAAGCCCATGGAGGTCGGCCCTCTGGCCCGTGTCCTGATGATGTACGCCAAGGGCCACAAGCAGACCAGGGAACTGGTGGAATTCACCTTGAAACACCTCAACGTGCCGGTGTCCGCCCTGTTCTCCACCCTGGGCCGCACCGCCGCCCGCACCCTGGAGACCAAGATCCTGGCCGACTCCATGCAAGGCATGTACGACAGCCTCATCGCCAACATCAAGAGCGGCGACCTGCGCACCTTCAACGACCAGTACTGGGAACCCTCCAGCTGGCCCAAATCCATGCACGGCGTTGGCCTTACCGAGGCCCCGCGCGGCGGTTTGTCTCACTGGATCGTGGTGGAGGACGCCAGGATCGCCAACTATCAGGCCATCGTGCCTTCCACCTGGAACGCCGGCCCGCGTGATGCAGCGGGCGTCTCCGGCCCCTACGAAGCCGCCTTGCAGCACAACCATGTGATGCACGACCCCAAGCAACCCATCGAGATCCTCCGCACCATCCACAGCTTCGACCCCTGCATCGCCTGTGCGGTGCATGTGACCGACCCGGACGGCGAAGAGCTGGTGCAGGTAAAAGTGAAATAACGCGTCCCTTTCCCCCCTGGGAGGCGGTCCCTGGGGCCGGGCGCGGCGTCGCAATGACGAGATCGCCCCCGAACAACCCGCCCACTGAAAAAGCAAGCCATGGATGACGCACTGAAACGTCTGCTGGAAGCCGAGACCCGCGCCCAAAGCATCATCGAGGCGGCCACGATGGAACGGCAGCGCATCCTCGACGAGGCCCTGGCGGCGGCGCGGGAAGCGGAAACCCGGTTCGAGGCGGGGCGCGCCGACCTGCGCGCCCCCTTCCTCAAGGAGGCTCATGGCCGCGCCGAGCAGGCGGTGGCCGAGTTGACCCGCAAATATGAGGAACGCCAGCGCAGCCTGCGCGATCTGGCTACCCGTCACGAACAGGAGGCGGTCGAAGCCGCGCTGGACCTGCTGCTCGACCCGGCGCGATGAGCCGCCCCCCGCCGCTGCCATGTCCGCCTACCTCAATACCCGCGTAAGCCTGTATTCCAGCCGCCTCTGGCAGGGCGACCAGTTTCAGGCGCTGCTGCGGGCCGCCGAGGGCGACATCCCCCCGCTGCTCGCCGCAGGCGGCCTGACGCAACTGGCCGACATCCTCCCCGGCAAGGACCAGAGCTCTCTGGAGCAAAGCATCATCGCCCGCCTGCTGGACGAGACCGTGGTGCTGCTGCGGCCCCTGAGCGGCGATGCCCGCGCCTTCCTGCTCTACTGGACCGAGCGTTTCGAGGTCAGCAACCTCAAGACCCTGCTGCGGGGCAAGATGACCGGCGAGCGGCCCGCCGTCCTGCTGAACCGCCTGACGCCCATGGGCGGCTTCGCCCGCCTGGATGCCCAGGAACTGGCCCACGCCGAGGACGTGACGGAGCTCCTGCGACGGCTGGAGGCCGGCCACTACGCCCGCATCGTGCGCACGGCGCGCCTGGCCTTCGAAGACAGCCGCGACCCCTTCCTGCTCGATGCGGTGCTGGATCGTGAGTATTACGAAGGTCTGGCGCGGCGCGCCCGCGCCCTGGAACAGACGCTTCCCGCCCTGGCGCGGCTCATGGCCCCCCTCATCGACCGCATCAACCTGGTCTGGTTGCTGCGTTACCGCTTCAACTACCTGCTCCCCCCCGCCCAGGTCTACTACCTGCTGGTGGCCGCCCACTACGCCCTGCCCGTATCCCGCCTCAAGGCCCTGGCGGCGCAGGACAGTCTGGAGGCGGCGCTGGCGACCCTGCCTCCGCCTCTGCACGCCCTGTTGGCCGGGGTTCGCGGCATTCCGGAAGTCTTCTCCCGCATGGAGCAGGAAGCGGCCCGCACTGCCGCCCGGGTGCTGCGATCCAACGCCCCCGCCCTGGTGCGCGCCTACGCCTACCTGATCCTGCGGGAGCGCAACCTGCGCGCCGTGCGGGCGGTGATGCGGGGCCGCAACCTCGGGCTGGATGCGAACCTGATCGGAGACACCCTGGGGGGTATGACGGAGGCCTTGCACTGATGTTCCGCGCCCTGCCCATGTCCCGCGTCAGCCTGATCACCCTGGCCAGCGAGGCCCAGGATGCCGCCCTGCTGCTGGCGCGTTACGGCCACTTCGCGCCGGTGACGGAGGAGGAGGGCCTGCGCGAGCGTTTCCCGGAACAGCCGGGCGAGCGCTATCGGGAGATCTATCTGGAGGCCGAGGCGCGACTGGCCAAGATCATCGGCATGTGCGGCCAGGATTCATTCCCTTCCATCCCCGTAGACGCCATCGCCCCCAACCTGCGCGAATTGAAGGGCATCAACGAGCGCCTGCGGGCGTTGTGGCAGCAATGCTCCGCCTGCGCCGATGTGGGCCATCGTCTGGAGCAGGAGCATCAGCGGCTGGCCGCCCTGCGCGAATCCTTCGCCCGTCTCAAGGCCCTGGACGTGGACCTGTCGCGGCTGGTGCAGACGGATGCGGAATCCTTGCTGGATGTGCGTATCGGCCAGATTCCCCGCGCCAACGTGAAGCGGCTTCAGGACGCCCTGGCCCTGGCTGGCTATCTCCTCACCCTGTTCGACCAGGAAGGGGAACAGGCCTTTGTGGTGGTGGCGGGCCCCCGTACCGGGGCGGGGCCGGACGCCCGCCTCGGCGGCGTACTTTCCCAGGCGGGCTGGCGGGAACTGGTGATTCCGCCTGAATTGCGTGCGCATCCCGAGGCGGTGACGCGCTATCTGGAGCAGGAAGAGGCGCGACTGAATCGGCAGGATCAGGATCACTGCGATCTGAAAACCCGGAGCCTGGGCAAGCAGGCGCACTGGCTGGGCGAGGTGCGGGTGCTGTTGCAGCTGGCGCGTCCCCTGGCGGAAACCGCCCTGGCCGGGTTGCGGGGCCGGGGACAGTTGACGCACTTCAGCGGCTGGGTTCCCCGCGACGGCGTGCCGGAATTGCAGGCGGCCCTGGCCGTCCGTTTCTCCGCCCGCCATCTGCTGCACGCGCGCGAGCCGGCGCCGGGCGAGCGCATCCCCTCCTTCCTGCGCTACCCGGTGTGGCTGCGCCCCTTCGCGCCCCTGGTGCAGAGTTACGGCATTCCCCGCTACGGCGAGTTCGACCCCTCCCTGCTGTTCGCCCTGACCTATCTGCTCCTGTTCGGGGCCATGTTCGGCGATGTGGGGCATGGCGGCGTCATCGCCCTGCTGGCGCTGCTGGCGCTGCCCCGGCTGGGACCGTCCGCCTGGGTGGGGGTGGCGGCGGGCCTCGCTTCCGTGGGCTTCGGCGTTCTTTACGGCAGCGTGTTCGGGTACGAAGACCTGATCGAACCCGTCTGGATCTCCCCCCTGCATGACCCCATCCGCGTGCTCACCGTCGCCATCCTGTTCGGCGTCGGCTTCATCGTCTTCACCCTGCTGGCCCGCATCTACAACCGGCTGGCGGAAGGCCGCACGGCGGAGGCCCTGTTCGATTCCGCCGGTCTCGCCGGACTGCTGTTCTACCTGGGCGCAGCGGGCGGTCTTGCCGCCCTGGCGGGGCTGCCCGCCGTGGCGGCCTGGGCCTCCCCCGCCTGGGGGCTGGCCCTGACGGGGATCACCACGGTGGCCCTGTACAAGTGGGCGGAGACCCGTGCGCCCCTGGGGGAGCGCCTGCTGGTGACCGCCATCGAGACCCTGGAGACCGGCATCAACCTGTTCGCCAACACCCTCTCCTTCATGCGGGTGGCCGCCTTCAGCCTCAACCATGTGGCCCTGGCCCTGGCCGTGTTCACCATCGCCGGCGGGCTGGAGGCCATGGGCCACGGCATCACCCTCGTCCTGGGAAATCTCGTCATCATCGTGCTGGAGGGCGGCATCGTCGCCATCCAGGCCCTGCGTCTCATGTATTACGAAGGTTTTTCCCGCTTCTTCAGCGGCGACGGGGTGGAATTCGTCCCGCTACGGCTGGCGGGCAATTGAAAAGGAGTAAGCAATGAACGGACTGATCGCACTGATGGCGTTTTCCGTCGCCGCCACGATAGGCGCGGGGGTGTGGCTGGAACTGAGGCCGCATCGCCTGCCTTCCCCGCGTTGGCTGCAAGGGGGGCTGCTGGCCAATATCGCCCTGTTCGGTCTGACCCTTGCCTCCACGCTGTTGCTGGGGATGCAGGAGGTTCTGGCGGCGGAGCCCATGGCCGCCGCCGGCGCAACGGCGGAGATCACTCTGGGCAAGGGCCTGGCCCTGATCGGCATCGGTCTGCCCACGGCCCTGGCGGCCATCGGCGCCGGCCTGGCCCTGGGGCCGGTGGGCTCCGCCGCCCTGGCGGTCATCGCCGAGAAGCCGGAGATGTTCGGGCGCACCCTGATCTACATGGGGCTGGCGGAAGGCGTGGCCATCTACGGCCTGGTCATGTCCATCCTGATGCTGGGCAAGATCTGACATGACTCCCGGTGCGCGACTGGTGGTGCTGGGCAGCGCCGGGCTGACCGAGGGCTTCAGCCTGATCGGCGCCGAGGTCCACCCGGACGCCGACCCGGCGCGGGTGGAAGAGGTGCTGGCGCAACTGGTCAAGGACGGCAGCGAGGCGCTGGTGTTGCTGGAGTCCAACCTGGCCCATGCCGGCGGCGTCTGGCTCAACCGCCTGCGCAACGAGGGCGGGCGCATCGTGGTCACCGAGTTGCCGCCCCTGGCCGCCCCGCACGACTACGCGCCCGCCGTGGACGAGGTGGTGCGCGCGGTGCTGGGGCCGGAAGCCCTGAGATGACGGAGAAGTGGGAGATGACGGAGAAACGGGTCATGGAAGCGGATGCACAAGTCACCCAACTGGAAGCGGCGTTGATCCATCAGGCCGAGACCCTGGCGCGGGAACAGCGCCAGAACGCGGAATCGGCCCGAACCCGCATCCTGAAAGAGGCCGCCGAGCGCCTGAAACTGGCGGAGGAGCGGGAGGTTCTGGCCGCCAAGGCGGAGGCGGAACGCCGGATGCGACGTCAGGTCCAGGCGGCGGAAACCCGTCTGGCCGGCGAACTGGACCGGCAACGCTGGGCGCTGACCGAAGCCACCCTGTCGGGAGTGCGGCTGGCCTTCCAGGACTTGGCGGACGATGACGCGCGCTATCTGAAGACCCTGGAACACTGGCTTGCGGCGGCGGCAAAGGCCCTGCCGGCGGGCGATCTGGTGGTGGAGATGCGGGCGGCGGACCAACCGCGTCTGGCGCCGGTCCAGGCGGAGATGGTCCAGCGCGCCGCGCCGGGGCGCGGGGTGGCATGGGTGGTGTCGGGCCTGCACAGCCAGACCAGCGAAGGCGGCATCCGTGTGCGCCTGGCGGACAACCGGGCGCAGTTGGACCAGACCTTCGAGGCGCGCCAATCCAGACTGGCGGACGATCTGGCCCGGGTGGCCATGGAACGCCTGTTCGCGAGTGCGCCGGACTTGAGCGTACTGGCGCGGTGACCATGGCCACGGACACCCCCACCTCCGTCATTCCCGCGAACGCGGGAATCCAGAGTGTGAATCTGATCAGGAAAGACCCTGGATTCCCGCTTTCGCGGGAATGACGGGTCACGGGAACAAACATGGGAAAAATCCTTGAAATCAACGGTCCCCTGGTCAAGCTGGAGTTGCCGGAAACCGTCATCGGCGAGCAGGTCCGGGTGGGGCGTATCGGCCTGATCGGCGAGGTGATCGGGCGTGATGGCGACAGCGCGCTGGCGCAACTCTATGAAGACACCGCGGGCCTGCGTCCCGGCGAGGAGGCGCAGGGGCTGGGCTGGCCCCTGTCCGTGGAACTGGGCCCCGGTCTGCTGGGCGCGATCTTCGATGGCGTGCAGCGGCCATTGCACGCGGTCTGGGAACAAAGCGGCGACCGCATCGCACGGGGGGTCGCCGTCCCCTCCCTGCCCCGGGACCAACGCTGGCATTTCATCCCCGACCCCCATCGCCGCAACGCCACCCATGTCGGCGGCGGCGACATCCTGGGCACGGTGCAGGAGACGCCTTCCATCCTGCACCGCATCCTCACGCCGCCCCGGATTCACGGCGAGCTGGTGGACCTGGCGCCCGAAGGCGATTACACGCTGGACGAGGTGATCGGGCGGGTGAGACTGCCCGGCGGCGCGATCGAAAAGCTGCACCTCTACCACCGCTGGCCGGTGCGCATCCCGCGTCCGTTCAAGCGACGCGACCACGCTGTGCAGCCCCTCATCACCGGGCAGCGCATCCTCGATACCTTCTACCCCCTGCTCAAGGGCGGCAAGGCGGCCATCCCCGGCCCCTTCGGCGCGGGCAAGACCATGTTGCAGCAGCAGATCGCGCGCTGGTGCAACGCCGAGATCGTCATCTATGTGGGCTGCGGCGAGCGCGGCAACGAACTTACCGACGTGCTGGAGTTCATGCCCTTGCTGACCGACCCGCACACCGGCAGGCCGCTGATGGAACGCACCCTGCTGGTGGCCAACACCTCCAACATGCCGGTAGTGGCGCGCGAGGCCTCCATCTACGTCGGCATCACCCTGGCCGAGTATTTCCGCGACCAGGGCTACGACGTGGTGATGGTGGCCGACTCCACCAGCCGCTGGGCCGAGGCCCTGCGCGAGGTGGCGGGCCGCCTGGGCCAGATGCCGGTGGAAGAGGGCTACCCCGCCTACCTGGGCTCGCGTCTCGCCGCTTTCTACGAACGCGCGGGGCGGGTGGAAACCCTGGCCGGCGAGCACGGCTCCGTCACCCTGATCGGCGCGGTATCGCCCCCCGGCGGCGACTTCTCCGAACCGGTCACCAGCCACACCAAGGAGATCATCCAGACCTTCTGGGCCTTGTCGAAAGAGCTGGCGGACGCGCGCCATTACCCGGCGGTGGACTGGCTGGAGAGCTTTGCCGGCGATGTGCCTTCAGCGGCGAAATGGTGGGCGGAAAACGTGGACCCCGGCTGGGCCGCCGCCCGCGCCCAGGCGCTCGACCTGCTGGCGGCGTCGGAAGAGTTGCAGCGCATCGTCAACCTGGTGGGGGTGGAGGCGCTGTCCAGCGAGCAACGCTGGACCCTGGAGGCCTCGGTCCTGATCAAGGAAGGTCTGTTGCAACAGTCCGCCACGGACGAGATCGACAGCTTCGCCGCGCCGGAAAAACAGTACGCCCTGCTCGCCGCCCTGCTGGAGATTCACCGTCAGGGCATGAAGCTGGTGCGGCTGGGCGCGCCGGCGCGCCGCCTGATCCAGATGCCCCTGCTGTCGCAGGCCCGGCGCTGGAAGAGCCAGCACAAATCGGACGACCTCGCGGCGTTGAAGGAAAAGATCGCGCGCATCCCGGCGGCGTTCGAGCAGATGGCGCTGGAGTACGAATCGACCACCCCAGGCGCATGACATAAGATGGCAATGTATACACCGACATACAGGAGCCTCTCATGAGCAGCGTATTGACCGTTCGTGTCGCCGACGACATGAAAAATCAGATGGATGCCTTGGCCGAGGCCACCGGTCGCACCCGTTCCTGGATCGCCGCAGAAGCCATCCGCCAATATGTGGACAGCGAAAGCTGGCAGGTGGCCGAAATCAAAAAGGCGTTGATCGAAGCCGATGCGGGCGATTTCGCCGATCCAGAGGAAGTCAAGCGTGTTTTCAGCAAGTATTCCCCCGCCAACCGGGGAACGCCGAATGCGGATTGAGTGGCTGAACCAGGCGCTGCGTGATTTGGAGCAGGAAGCTGATTGGCTGGCCGCGAAGAATCCCGACGCCGCTGACGACTTGCTGAACACGCTGGACGAGCAAGTCAGCCTCCTCGTACAGCAGCCCGGCATCGGTCGTCCAGGGCGTGTGCCGGGGACGCGGGAGCTGGTGATCCGGCGTTTCCCCTATCTAATTCCTTATCGAGTGCGCGGCGAGACGCTGGAGATCCTCCGCGTCTTCCACACCTCACGTAAGCCGCCGGAAAAATGGTGATGGCATGAAAAACATCGAATTCCGTGTCACTCCCCTCCCCCTTGAGGGGGGAGGGGTAGGGGGAGAGGGTGGGGCGCGCAGCGCCTGCCAACATCCAACATGAAAGCGCTGACCTTCGCCCGCCAACTCCGCACGGCCCAGACCGATGCCGAAACCCTGCTCTGGTCCCGCCTGCGCGCGCACCGGCTGCTGGGCCTGAAATTCCGCCGCCAGCAGCCTCTCGGCCCCTATGTGGTGGATTTCTCCTGCCCGGAGAAGAAACTGATCGTGGAACTGGACGGCGGGCAGCATCAGGAACAGGCGGTGTATGACGAGGAACGGGATGCCTGGTTGAAGGCGGAGGGCTATGCCGTGCTGCGGTACTGGAACAACGAGCTGATGAGTAATCTGGAGGGGGTATTGGAAGATATTTGCCGCTGCGCGGGAGTGTTGGAACCACCCTCTCCCCAACCCCTCTCCCCTCAAGGGAGAGGGGCTAACCCCCCCACGAACCCCTGCCTTGCTCCCCTCCCTCTTGAGGGGGGAGGGGTCGGGGGAGAGGGTGGAGCCACCCCATGAAAAACATCGAATTCCGCACCGCCACCAGCGCCCAGGGCGGCCTGTTGGTGATGGCGGGCGTACCCGGCGTGGCCGCCGGCTCGCGCGTGCAGATCAAGGACCACGCCGGCAGGCTGCGTAACGGCTTGGTGATCCGCAGCGCGGACGACGCGGTGCTGGTGGAAGTGTTCGAAGGCACCGACGATCTGGACCTGGAACGCACCTGGGTGCGTTTCCTGGACGAGCCCTTCAAGCTGCCGGTCTCGCGCGACCTCCTGGGCCGTGTGTTCAACGGCGCCGGGCTGCCGCGCGACGGACGTCCGCCCATCATCTCCGCCGACCGCCGCAACGTGAACGGCGAGCCGCTCAACCCCGCCGCGCGCGCCTACCCGCGCGAGTTCATCCAGACCGGCCTCTCCGCCATCGACGGCATGAACTCGCTCACGCGCGGCCAGAAGCTGCCCATCTTCTCCGGCGGCGGCCTGCCGCATAACCGGGTGGCGGCGCAGATCGTGCGTCAGGCCAAGCTGCTGGGCGAGGCATCGTCCGAGTTTGTGGTGGTGTTCGCCGCCTTCGGCGCCTCCCATGCCGACGCCCGTTTCTTCCAGGAAAGCTTTGAAGAGTCCGGCGTGTTGAACAAGGTGGTGATGTTCCTCAACCTCGCCGACGAGCCGGTGATCGAGCGCCTGCTCACCCCGCGCGCGGCGCTCACCGCCGCCGAGTACCTGGCGTTCGACCTGGATTACCACGTTCTCGTGGTGATGACCGACATGACCGCCTACGCCGAGGCCCTGCGCGAGGTGGCGGTGCTGCGCGGCGACGTGCCGGCGCGCAAGGGCTATCCCGGCTACCTCTATTCCGATCTGGCCGAGATCTACGAACGCGCGGGGCGCATCAAGAACCGGCGCGGCTCCATCACCCTGATCCCGGTGCTGTCCATGCCGTCGGACGACATCACCCACCCCATCCCCGACCTCACCGGCTACATCACCGAAGGCCAGATCGTGCTGGGGCGCGAACTCGCCAACCAGGGCGTGTATCCGCCGGTCACCGTGCTGCCGTCGCTGTCGCGCCTGATGAAGGACGGCATCGGCAAGAACTTCACGCGCGAGGATCACCCCCACGTCGCCAGCCAGCTCTTCGCCAGCTACGCCAAGGCGCTGGAGGTGCGCGGTCTGGCGGCCATCATCGGGGCGGAGGAATTGAGCGACGCCGACCGCCGCTACCTGGAATTTGCGGAACACTTCGAGCGCCGCTTCATCGCCCAGGGCGAGGATGAAGACCGCAGCGTGTTCGAGACCCTCAACCTCGCTTGGGAACTCCTCTCCATGCTGCCCGCCGAGTCGCTGATCCGCGTGAGCGAGGAGGAGATCGCGAAGCATCACAAGGGGGCTGCTGTAGCGCCGGCATCCCTGCCGGCCTAGTTGCCCGGCGCTACGGAAAACCATGAAAAAACGCCTCTCCGTCCCCCCCACCAAGAGCGCCCTGCTCCAGGTCGGTCGCCAGGCCAAATTCCTGGAACAGGGCCGGCAGATGCTGGAGAAGAAGCGCGATCTGCTCACCCGCCTGGTTTATGAGCGCCTGGCCCAGTACCGCGAACTGCGCGCCCAGACCGTGCAGGAACTGGCCGAGGCCTACCACTGGCTGGGCATCGTGCAGATGCGCATGGGCGGGCAGATGTTGCGCCAGTCCTCCGTGGGCCTGAAGCCGGCGGTGGCCATCAAGGTGACGGCCCGTTCCAGCGTCGGCGTGGAATACCCCAGCGTCACCGCCGAGGCCCTGCCCCTGCAACCCGTGGGCCTGATGTGGACCGACGTCAGCTTCGACGAAGCGCGCCTGCGCCTGCGCAACCTCACCATCACCCTGGCGCGCCTGGGCGAGGCGGAAAACGCCCTCTGGCGTCTGTTGGCAGCCAGCCGCAAGACCCAGAAGCGGGTCAACGCCCTGAAATACAACATCATCCCGCGCTATGTGGCCACGGTGCATCACATCCGCGCCGCCCTGGAGGAGGACGAACGCAACACCCTGTTCCAGATCAAGGTGCTGCGGGCGCGCTCACACTCTTTGACATAGCTTGCGCGCAGGGGGCTGGAGCGTGAGGCGAGGCAGGCTTACCGAAACATCCTGGGATCGAAGTCGAAAGGCCGGGTTACGGCCATGCTCACCTCACCGAATCTCGGATGCAGGGGGTTGATCAGGGCGTTTCGGGCCTCGGGCACAATGACCGAAGGCAGCAGCAGTACCAGTTGTTGCGCTTGCCGCAGCCAGCGGGTGCCATAGGCCTGGGCTTCGTCGGAGCCGGGCAGGGCGTTCCAGGCTTTCGGCAACTCGTAGAGAGGCGCTACTTGTGTCAGGCCATCGTCATCCGGGACATCCACCGCTACCAGCAACAAATCCCTGGGAGTGAGTCCGCTGGTGTGGACGAGTTTCTCCAGAGTAGCCAGTTCGACGCTTGTGGAAGCGTATAGCGCGCCGAAGCCCGCCTTGTTCCAGCGACCGCCATGGAGGCGACTGCCCTCACAGCTTCTATCCAGAGCGAAACGCTGCTGAGCAATACGCCAGTAGCGCGCCACTCAGACCACGCCGCCTTCGCTGATGGCCACCAGGATGCGACGCGCAGCCGTGGCGCCCACCTCCGTGTCGAGCAAATCCAGCGGAGGCGAATCGCCCAGAGCCTGGTTTGGGCGCAGCAGCCACTCCCGTGCCAGGGCATCGTCACCGAACGCTTCCAGCGCTTCACGGGAGAGCATGGCAATGCGGTGCATACGCTCCGAGGCGGCAGGGTCCAACGATGCAACCCTGGTCGTACGCCGGTGCAGGGTGCTGGCTGAGACACCCAGGATGTCGCATAGGCGTTTTTCCGGCACTTTGAAGTATTCCCCAGCCTGCTTGACCAGGGCGGCGGGATAGCCGGTGCGCAACCTGCGGATCAAGGCCTCGCCCATGCTGGGCTCATCCTGGATGAAGCGGTTGAACGGAAGGACGGGCGCCGATTCGGCCACCTGGGGGGGGAGTGGTTTAAGGTCCATTTCGAGAGCCCGTTATGTCAATTGATGGTCTGCAATCTATCACATGACCGCTTCTCGGTTTGCCTACTGATTGACCGTCACGGTGCACCACATCCGCGCCGCCCTGGAGGAGGACGAACGCAACACCCTGTTCCAGATCAAGGTGCTGCGCAAGCAGGCGGCGGTGTAACGGGTTTTATCGCGCACCCTGGCCCTCGCATCGCGAGGGAAATGACGGGGTTACTGCGGGTTCAGAAAATCCAGCACGGTGACGCCCGCCAGCCTGCGGAAGTCCTTGCCATTGTTGGTGAGCACCGGAAACCCGTGGCGCAGCGCGGTCGCGGCGATGAGAAGGTCATGGGCGCCGACGGTCTCGTTTTTCGGCAGATCCGCCAGCATGCGTGCATGGATGCGCGCGGTTTCCAGATCGAAGGGCAACGCTGGCAGGGCGGCCAGGATGCCTTCCACATAGGCGGTACGCCGCGCCCTCTGCGCCTCGGTCTGAGCGCGCAGGACGCCGACCAGCAGTTCCGAGGCGGTGACCGCGCTGATGAACGCGCTGCCGTATTGCTGCCAGGGGGTGAAGTCGAGGCGCGTTCTTTGGCGGTCGGCCAGGATGAGGACGTCGCTGTCGATCAGGAGTCCCATGCGTCCGTCTCTGTGGTCAGGCCAGCGACGGCGCCATGGATGTCCTGCACAAAGTCATCGGCGTCGCCCGCCAGCGTCGGCAATCCGGCCAGCAAGGCGGCCAGGCCTTCCAGGGGATAACCGGCAACGGGTTCGGGCGGGCCGATGCGGGCGATGATTTCATTGCCGCGCGTGATGTCATAACTCGCGCCCTGGTAGCGCACCCGGTTGAGGTAGTCCGAGAAATTGCGCGCCAGGGTGGTGGCGGTGAGGGGGGTAGGGGTCATGACAAGGACTCCGTTTATTTGATAATCATATTATATGCTTTCGTCGAGCCAGGGGCGCATCTGGCCGGCGCGTTGCCGCGCGTCGGCCAGATACACTACGCGCCCGTTTTTTCATCTCGTCCCGATGCGCCTGCCTCTTGCCCTCTGCCTTCTGGGCCCCACCGCCAGCGGCAAGACCGATCTGGCCGCGGACCTGGTGCAGCGATTTCCGGTGGAGATCGTGAGTGTGGATTCGGCCCTGGTCTATCGCGGCATGGACATCGGCACGGCCAAGCCGGATGCCGCCCTTCTGCGCCGAGCGCCGCACCACCTCATTGATCTGGCGGACCCCACCGAGACCTATTCCGCCGGACGCTTCAAGCGCGACGCCCTGGCGGTGATGGATGCGATCCGGGCGCGGGGGCGCGTCCCCCTGCTGGTCGGCGGCTCCATGCTCTATTTCAAGGCCCTGCTGGATGGGCTGGACGAACTGCCGCAGGCCGCGCCGGCTCTGCGCGCCGACCTGGAGGCCCGTGCTGCGCGGGAAGGCTGGCCCGCCCTGCACGCCGAGCTTGCGCGCCTGGACCCAGTCACGGCGGCGCGTCTCGCCCCCAACGACAGCCAGCGCATCCAGCGCGCCCTGGAGCTTTGTTTCACCACCGGCGGCCCCATGTCCGCCCTGCTTGGGGCTCGCGCCGGCGCGTCACCGGCATGGCGCTTCGTCCGCTTCGCGCTTGTGCCGACAGATCGGGAATGGTTGCGCCAGCGCATCAACCGCCGTTTCGACGCCATGCTGGCGGCGGGACTGGTGGAGGAGTTGCGGGGCCTGCGCGCGCGCCTGCCTCTTGCGCGCGAGATGCCTTCCATGCGCTGTGTCGGCTACCGTCAGGCCTGGGCGTTTCTGGAAGGCGAGATCGACGCGGGTGAGCTGGCCCGGCAGGGCGCCGCCGCCACGCGCCAGCTCGCCAAGCGCCAGCTCACCTGGCTGCGCGGCTGGCCGGGCGCGGAGACTCTGGACCCGCAATCTCCGGATACGCCGGATCGCCTGTTCTCCCAGGCGGAGGCCTTTTTGAAGGACGGAAATTGATCAACACGTTCGGACGCAGGCGCGCCGCGACCCCCGCAGTGCAGATCAGCGAAAAACAGGGGGTGCGCTATCTGCACCTGGCCGGGCCGGCGGTGCAGAGCGCCATGCGCATCCGCGCGCCCTGGGCGCTGGAGCTGGAATACACCCGCGCCATGATGGCCTTTCTGCTGTTTCGTCCGCAGGCGCGGGAGATTGCCCTGATCGGCCTGGGCGGCGGCTCCATCGCCAAGTTTGTGCATCGCTTTCTGCCGGAGTGCCGCATGACCGCGCTGGAGATCAACCCGGAGGTGGTGGCGGCGGCGCGGGGCTTTTTTCTGCTGCCCCCGGATGATGAGCGCCTGGAAGCGCTTACCGGCGACGGCGCGGCCTATGTCCATGCCCGCCCCGCCAGCCGGGACGTGTTGATGGTGGATGGCTATGACGAAAAGCGCATCGTCGAAGACCTCGCCAGCCCTGCCTTCTACGCCGCCGCCCGCGCCATGTTGCGCCCCGGCGGGGTGGCCGCCTTCAACCTGTGGGGTTCGGACGCCTCGTTCCCCGTCTATTTCGAGCGCATCCACGCCGCCTTCGATGACCATGTCCTGCGTCTGCCTTCGGAACGCAAGGGCAACATCGTGGTGTTCGCCTTCAATGATCCCCCGCCGCCGGTGGCGCATGCCGACCTGGAGCAGGCGGCTCAGGTCTGGAGCGCACGTCTGGGACTGGAGTTCGAGGAGTTTCTGGCGCGCATCTGGCGCTGGAATCCGGTGCAGGAAGGGCGCTTGCTGGTGTAGGCGGCTCGGCGCCCCAGCGCAACCACACCGCCAGGCGGCGGTAGTCCTCCCGTTCCAGACTGTCCGCGCCGATGAAGGTCGTGGCGACCCTGCCGTCCTCCTTGATCCGGTAGCGCAGGAGCATGAATCCCGGCAGCGTCGCCGCGCCGGACATCAGGGCGGCGGGACGCCAGGTCTCCCGTTCAAACGTCTCCAGTCCGCCTGCGGCGGTGCAGCGGAAGCGGCGTTCCCGCTGCCCGCGTCCGCGCCATGCGAGGCCGAGCAGCAGGAGCATCAGACCGAGGACGCGCATGGGGAGAGGGAGGTCGGCAAGGAGCAGCGCCGCGGCGGCGAGGACGCCTCCCGCCGCGCCCGCCCAACGCAGATGCCGGGATGCGCGCACCGTCACCACCAGCGGCAGGGGGAACACGCTTCCCCCTCAGGGCTTGAGCCCGGCGCGTTCCAGCAGGGCGCGCACATAGCGGGAGGGGATGGCGTAGGTGATGCCGCTGGGGTCTTTGATGGCGTTTTCCTTCGCGCCTTTCACGAACACGGCGTTGATGACGGCCATGACCTCGCCGGTGCTGCCGTCATACAGGGGGCTGCCGCTGTTGCCGGGGTAGGCGGTCCCATCCAGTTGGAACATGAGATAGGGGTCCGCCGCGCGGCGGATGAGCTGGGGGGTGAGCCCCTTTACCGTGGCGGGAGGCTGGTAGATGGGGGCGATGGCGGCCAGGCCGGCGCGATGCGTGGCCGGGTAAAGGCCGATGGCCGCGCCGATGGGGAAGCCAGTGAAATAGTAGGTCTGACCTTCCCGCGCCTGGTCGGAATCCCCGATCTTGAGGGCCGGCAGGGGGTCGCCCTCCACGCGCAGCAGCAGCAGATCCTGATCCGGCGCGTCCGCCACTTTTTCAGCCCGACGCACCTGGATGCCATTCCCCGTGCGAATCAGGATGGCCAGGGTCTCGCCCTTTTCCACCTCCATGAGCTGGGGCGCGACATGGGCGTTGGTGATGACGTGGCGGCCATCCGCCACCACGAAGCCGGTGCCGGCGAGTCTTTGGCGCGGGATGCGCAGGGGGTGGATAGAGCCCACGCCCACCACGGAAGGTTTGATGGCGGGGAGCAGTTCGACGATGTCAGCGGCGGCTCCCCCGGAGGTCAGGGAGGCCGCAGCCAGTACGGAAACGAGTAGGGAGCGCCAGTGCATTTTGATTCCTCCTGCACTGCATCATGCCATGTCCTTAATCGCTACAATGCCTGCATTTTTCCCCCTATGGAGTCGCCATGACCATCGTTGCTGTCGTCGGCCTGGGTTACGTCGGCCTGCCCCTCGCCGTGGAGTTCGGCAAGAAATTCGAGACCATCGGTTTCGATCTTTCTGAAGCCAAGATCGCCCACTACAAGAACTACTGCGACCCCACCGGCGAGGTGTCCTCTGAGGATCTGAAAGCCGCCACCCGGCTCAGCGTCAGCACCGATCCCAGCACCCTTGGCAAGGCCGATGTCATCATCGTCGCCGTCCCCACCCCGGTGGACGAGGCGCATATCCCCGATTTCTCTCCCCTGGTGGGCTCCTCCACCACCGTGGGCAAATACATGAAGAAGGGCGCCATCGTGGTGTACGAATCCACGGTCTACCCCGGCGCCACCGAAGAGGTGTGCATTCCCCTGCTGGAGAAGCATTCCGGCATGAAATGGATGCAGGATTTCCATGTGGGCTACTCCCCGGAGCGGGTCAATCCGGGCGACAAGGAGCGCACCATCACCCGCATCGTCAAGGTGGTGTCCGGCGATGACGCAGCCACCCTCAAGACCGTGGGCGACCTGTACGCCTCCGTGATCGTCGCCGGCGTACACCGCGCCAGCTCCATCAAGGTGGCCGAAGCCGCCAAGGTGATCGAGAACACCCAGCGCGACCTCAACATCGCCCTCATGAACGAGCTGGCCCTGATCTTCGACCGCATCGGCATCGACACCATCGAGGTATTGCAGGCCGCCGGCACCAAGTGGAATTTCCTGCCCTTCCGCCCCGGTCTGGTGGGCGGCCACTGCATCGGCGTCGACCCGTACTACCTCACCCACAAGGCCGAGATGCTGGGCTATCACCCCCAGGTCATCCTCGCCGGTCGCCGCATCAACGACGGCATGGCGGCCTACGTTGCACAGCAGACCGTGAAGGGCATGATCAAGAACGGCAGCCCGGTGCGCGGCGCCAAGGTCATCGTGCTGGGCCTCACCTTCAAGGAAAACTGCCCCGACCTGCGCAACTCCAAGGTGGCGGACGTGGTGAAGGAGCTGAAGGAATTCGGCTGCGACGTCTCCGTGCACGACCCCATCGCCGAACCGCCCGAGGCCGAACACGAATACGGCATCACCCTGACCCCGTGGGACCAGCTCCCCGCGCAGGCGGACGCCATCGTCGCCGCGGTTTCCCACAGGGAATACCTGTCCATGCCGTTGGGCGACATCCTCGGCAAGCTCAAGGCCGGCGGCATCTTTGCCGACGTGAAGTCCGCCTACGACCAAGCTGCGGTGCGCGCCTCCGGCCACGCCCTCTGGCGTCTTTGATCACCCACCTCCGCCTGCCATGACCGCCTACACCGACCTCTGCAATCGCCTTCCCTCCCAACCCAAGACCTGGCTCGTTACCGGCGTGGCCGGGTTTATCGGCAGCAACCTGCTGGAGACCTTGCTCAAACTGGGGCAAACGGTCGTTGGCCTGGACAACTTCTCCACCGGGCACCAGCACAACCTGGATCAGGCCCAGGCGGCGGTGACCCCGGAACAGTGGGCGCGTTTCCGTTTCATTCGCGGCGACATCCGCTCCCTGGAGGACTGTCAGCAAGCCTGTGAGGGCGTGAACCACGTCCTGCACCAGGCCGCGCTGGGCTCCGTGCCGCGCTCCCTGGAAGACCCCATCCTCACCAATACCGCCAACATTGACGGCTTCCTCAACATGCTGGTGGCGGCGCGGGATGCGGGAACGTCCAGCTTCGTTTATGCCGCCTCTTCCTCCACCTACGGCGACCACCCCGGCCTGCCCAAGGTGGAAGACCGCATCGGCAAGCCCCTCTCGCCTTACGCCGTCACCAAATACGTCAACGAGCTGTACGCCGACGTATTCGCCCGCGCCTATGGCTTCCGCACCATCGGCCTGCGCTACTTCAACATCTTCGGCGCGCGCCAGGATCCGGAGGGCGCCTACGCCGCCGTGGTGCCCAAGTGGGCCGCGGCCATGATTCACGGCGAACCGGTGTGGATCAACGGCGACGGTGAGACCAGCCGCGACTTCTGCTACATCGCCAACACCGTGCAGGCCAACCTGCTGGCCGCCACGGCCACCAGCGAAGAGGCCACGAACCAGGTTTACAACGTCGCGGTGGGCGACCGCACCAACCTCAACGAGTTGTTCGAGGCCATCCGCGTCGCGCTGGAACCCCGCTTCCCCCACCTCAAGGGATTCAAGCCGCAGTACCGCGACTTCCGCGCCGGCGATGTGCGCCATTCCCTGGCGGACGTCAGCAAGGCCCGCACCCTGCTTGGGTACGAGCCCAGCCACCGCATCCAGGAAGGTCTGCTGGAGGCGATGGACTGGTACATCAGCGACCTGACCGGGCGTGACCAGGGCTGATCCTGGCAGCGCAGGCGTCCGCGCCTGCATCCAGGTCGTGTTGCAGGCGCGGGCGCCTGCGCTGCTTCTCGGCCTGATCCTTGCCTGTTCCGCTCGCGCAGAACTCCCGGAAACCGTCGCACTGGCCTTGAAAAAGGCCGGCATCCCCGACAGCCACATCGGCATCGTGGTACAGGAAACGGATGGCAGCGCCCTGCTGAGTCACGGC
This sequence comes from Betaproteobacteria bacterium, assembly GCA_016219425.1. Lineage (GTDB taxonomy): Bacteria > Pseudomonadota > Gammaproteobacteria > Burkholderiales > Thiobacillaceae > PFJX01. The sequence goes on from JACRNB010000010.1 coordinate 80,594, forward strand.
GAACAGCGTTCCTTCAATCCGGCCTCCGTCATGAAGCTGGTCACCACCCTGGCGGCGCTCGACACCCTGGGGCCGGCCCACACCTTCAAGACCCGCATCTGGGTGGAAGGCGAGGTCAAGGACGGCGTGCTCACCGGCAACCTCACGTTCCAGGGCGGCGGCGACCCCGCGCTCACCCTGGAGCGTCTGTGGCTGCTGCTGCGTGAGATTCGGGAACGCGGCATCCGCGAGATTCGCGGCGACGTCCTGCTCGACAACACCCAGTACGAGCTTGACCCCATCGACCCCGCCGCCTTCGACCAGGCCCCCCTGCGTCCCTACAACGCCCCGGTGGCGGCCCTGCTGGCCAGTTTCAACACCCTCAACCTGCGGCTGGGCGTGACGGAGGCCGGCATCACCGCCCGCATCGACGGTGCGGACGCCCCCCCGGTGCAGAACCAGTTGACCGCCGGACCCGGCGCCTGCAACGGCTGGCGTGAACGCCTGGGCATGCGACTGGAGGAGGGCCGCCTGCACCTCACGGGCCAGTACCCCATCGCCTGCGGGGAGCAGACGCACCCCCTCAACCTGCGTTCCCCCGAGGCCACCTTCGCCACCCAGTTCCGCACCCTCTGGCGCGAACTGGGCGGCGCTCATGAGGGGGCGATACGCCCATGCGCCCCCGCCCTCCAGGCGCGCCTGCTGCTGGAGTTCGATTCCGCCCCCCTGGCCCTGCTGGTGCGCGACACCAACAAGTACAGCAACAACGTCATGGCGCGGATGTTGTTCCTCAACCTGGGCGCGCAGCGTTACGGCGCACCCGCCACGCTGGACAAGGGCAACCGCGCCCTGCGCGCCTGGCTGGAGGAGCGCGGCCTGAGCGCGCCGGAGCTGGTGCTGGAGAACGGCGCCGGTCTGTCGCGCCAGGAGCGCATCGCCAGCGCCACCCTGGCCAGCCTGCTCACCTGGGCGGCGCGCCAGCCGGCCTATTACGACTTTGCCGCCTCCTTGCCCGCCATCGGCCTGGAAGGCACACAGAAGAATCGCCAGAGCGACGCCACCGGGCGCGCCTGGCTCAAGACCGGCAGCCTCAACAACGTGCGCGCCCTGGCCGGCTATGTGCTGGGGGCGGATGGCCGCCGCCGGGTGCTGGTATTCCTGGTGAACCACCCCCTGGCCGGGGCCGCCACGGCGGCGCAGGACGCACTCATCCTATGGGCCATGAAGCCGCCGCAGACGCCGCCGGAAGCATCAGGAAAACAGTAATTCAGCAAAAACTTATACACATTTTTGCGCTTGACACGCAGCACCGCCGCGGTTAGCCCGCACCAATCCGGGGCTATTTATAACTCATTGTTTATAAACGACAATTTATCTGCGTAAAAATTGAGCCTGCGCGCTAAACTGCCGTTCCGTAAGCCTTTTTTACCCTTTGGTGACGGCTTGTCCACACAGTTATCCACAGGTTCCGGGGACAATCTGAAAATGGGCATACAGGCCTGCCAGTTCCCCCATAGACCTCCCAAGTCACTTTAACTTTGCCCCCTAACACCCCCCCTGAAATTGCTGCGCTGCACATCGCACGCGTGGCGCTCGACGCCCCGGTGGATCGGCTGTTCGATTACCTCGCGCCGGGGTGCGACGAGGCCGATCTGGGGCGTCGGGTGGAAGTTCCGTTCGGGCGGCGCACCCTGGTGGGGGTGCTGCTGGAACGGGTCAGCGTCTCGGACCTGCCCGAGGCCGGGCTCAAGCCCCTGCATGCCATCGACCGCAGCACCCCGGCGCTGCCCGCCGACCTGATCGAACTCGCCCGATTCGCCGCCGGCTACTACCGCTTTCCTCTGGGCGCGGTGCTGGCCAGCCTGCTGCCCCCGGCCCTGCGCCGCACGGAACGGCAACGGCGCGACGCGCTCCCCGCCGCCTACGCCCTGACCGGAGCCGGACGCGAGGCCGTCGCCGCACTGCCCGCGCGCGCGCCGGCGCAACGCGCCCTGGCGCAACGCCTTCTCGCCGGCCCCGTGGTGCGCGACGACCTGGACGAACGCGAACGCGCCCTGGTGCGGGAATGGCGGCGACTGGGCTGGCTGGAGGCGGCGGACGCGCAGAACATCCCCGACGCCGAGACCCCGCCCGCGCTCACCGAAGAACAGGCCGCTGCGCTCATTGCCCTGGATCAGCACGGCGACGGCTACGCCGCCACGCTCCTGTACGGCGTCACCGGCAGCGGCAAGACCGAGGTCTACCTGCGCCGCATCGGCGCGGTGATCGAGTCGGGTCGCCAGGCCCTGGTGCTGGCGCCGGAGATCCACCTCATCCCGCAACTGGAAGAGCGCCTGCGCCGCCGCTTCCCCGCGCGCCGCATCCTCGCCCTGCACAGCGGTCTGGCGGAGGGCGAGCGTCGCCAGGACTGGCTGGCGGCGCTCGCGGGCGCGGCGGACATCGTCCTCGGCACGCGCCTGTCGGTGTTCACCCCCATGCCCCGGCTCGGACTGCTCATCGTCGATGAGGAGCACGACGCCGCCTACAAGCAGCTCGAAGGCATGCGCTATTCCGCGCGCGACGTCGCGGTCTGGCGCGCGCACCAGCGCGGCGTGCCGGTGATCCTGGGTTCCGCCACCCCGGCGCTGGAAACCTGGAAGAACGCGCAGGACGGGCGCTACCACCTGATCCGCCTCACCCGCCGCGCCCATGCCGAAGCGGTGCTGCCCGCTGTGCGTCTGGTGGACACGCGCGGCGACCGTCCGCGCATGGGGCTCACCCACAGCCTGGGCGCGGCGCTGGAAGACCGGCTCAACCGTGGCGAACAGTCGCTGGTGTTCATCAACCGGCGCGGCTACGCCCCCACCCTGCGCTGCAACGCCTGCGGCCACGTCACCCCCTGTCCGCGCTGCACCGCGCATCTGGTGCTGCACCGCGCCGGGCCGGGCTACCGCCTCACCTGCCACCACTGCGGCCTCACCACGCGCCCGCCGCCGGCCTGTCCGGAATGCGGCAGCCTGGACATGCGCGCCGCCGGCCAGGGCACCCAGCGCGTGGAAGAGACCCTGGCGGAACGCTTCCCCGCCGCGCGCATCCTGCGCATCGACCGCGACAGCACCGGACGTCGCGGCGCTTTCGCCGTCATGCGCGATCAGGTCGCGGCGCGCGAGGTGGACATCCTGGTGGGCACGCAACTGGTGGCCAAAGGGCACGATTTCCCGCACCTGACCCTGGTGGGCGTGATCGGCGCGGACATGGCCCTTTCCTCGCCCGACTGGCGCGCGAGCGAACGCCTGTTCGCCCTGCTCATGCAGGTGGCGGGTCGCGCCGGGCGGGCGGAACGGCCCGGCGAGGTCTTGATCCAGACCGGCTATCCGCATCACCCGCTGTATCAGGCCCTGATCCGCCACGACTACCCCGGCTTCGCGCGCCAGACCCTGAACGAACGCCGCGCCGCCGGATTCCCGCCCTATTCCGCCCAGGCGGTGCTGCGCGCGGAAGGGCGCGACGGCGATGCGGTGATGGGGTTTCTGGAAGCGGCGCGAGAGACGGGGGAAGGGCAGGAGAAGGGGGTGGCGCTGTTCGACCCCGTGCCGGCCCTGATGAGCCGCATCGCCCACCAGACCCGGGCGCAACTGCTGGTGCAGGCCACGGCGCGCGCGCCCCTGCGCCGCTTTCTCGACCTCTGGCTGCCACGGCTGGGCGGCCTGCCGGGCAAGGGCGTGAAGTGGGGGCTGGATGTGGACCCCATTGAAGGGTGACCTTCGTAGGAGCCCGGCTGCGCCGGGCGATCAACGTTCGCGTCCTGTAACCCGGCTATCGCCCGGCGCAGCCGGGCTCCTACCTTCACCTGAGCTTCATCTCCCGCCCGCATCCCCGATGACCGATCTGGCTGCCACGGCTGGGCGGCCTGCCGGGCAAGGGCGTGAAGTGGGGGCTGGATGTGGATCCCATTGAAGGATGACTTTCGTAGGAGCCCGGCTGCGCCGGGCGATCAACGTTCGCGTCCTGTAACCCGGCTATCGCCCGGCGCAGCCGGGCTCCTACCTTCACCTGAGCTTCATCTCCTGCCCGCATCCCCGCGCTAGACTGCGCTCACCCCCTCCGCCCGCCGCCCCGATGACCGATCTCGCCTCCCTGCTCGAACGCCACGGTTGCCGCCCCGAACAACTGCTCCAGATCCTGATCGAGATCCAGGCGCGCGCGCAGTGGGTGTCGCCCGAGGCGCAGCAACAGGTGGCCGACGCCCTCGGCCTGCCGCTGGCGCGGGTGCAGGGTGTGATCGGTTTCTACGCCTTTCTCTCCGACCGACCCTGGGGGCGCTACCGCGTCCTGTTTTCCGACAACGTCACCGACCGCATGCTGGGCAGCCGCGAGCTGCTCGACCGGCTCTGCGCCCGGCTTTGGGTGGAGCGCGGCCATGTCTCGGGCGATGGCCTGGTGTCGGTTGATTTCACCTCCTGCACCGGCCTGTGCGACCAGGGGCCGGGGCTGCTGGTAAACGGCCACGCCATCCCGCGCCTCACCTGCGAGCGCGTGGACCGCATCGCCGACCTGATCCTGGCGCAACAGCCGCTGGAGGCCTGGCCGGCGGACCTGTTCGACATCGAGGACAACGTGCGCCGCGCCGACCTCCTGCTGGGACACGACCTGGCGCTGGGCGAGATCCTGCGTTCCGTGCGCGCCGCCACGCCCGAGGCCATCCTGGCGGAGATCAAGAAATCCGGCCTGCGCGGGCGCGGCGGTGCGGGCTTCGCCACCGGCCTCAAGTGGGAGGCCTGCCGCGCCGCCCCCGGCGCGCAACGCTATGTGGTGTGCAACGCCGACGAGGGCGAGCCCGGCACCTTCAAGGATCGCGTCCTGCTCACGCGCCAGGCCGACCTGGTGTTCGACGGCATGAGCGTCTGCGCCTGGGCCATCGGCGCAAGCCAGGGCTTCCTCTACCTGCGCGGCGAATACCGCCATCTGCTGGAGCCGCTCAACGCCGCGCTCGCGCGCCGGCGCGCCGCCGGGCTGCTGGGGCGGGGGTTCGACATCGAGATCCACCTGGGCGCGGGGGCCTACGTCTGCGGCGAGGAATCGGCCCTGATCGAGTCTCTGGAAGGCAAACGCGGGGTGCCGCGCAACCGCCCGCCGTACCCCGTCACGCACGGCTACCTGCAACGCCCCACGGTGGTGAACAACGTCGAGACCTTCGCCGCGGCGGCCCTCATCGCGCACCACGGCGCAGATGCGTATCGCGCCCTCGGAACGGCCAAGTCCGCCGGCACAAAGCTGCTCTCGGTGGCGGGGGATTGCGCGCGGCCCGGCATCTACGAATACCCCTTCGGCGTGACGGTGCGCCAGGTGCTGGCGGACTGTCACGCCGAAGATGCCCAGGCGGTGCAGATCAGCGGTCCTTCCGGCGTATGCATCGACGCCTCCGAGTTCGACCGCCGCATCGCCTTCGAAGACCTGCCCACGGCGGGGGCGTTCACGGTGTTCGGGCCGGGGCGCGACCTGTTCGAGATGGCGCGCGCGTACACGGATTTCTTCGCCCACGAGTCCTGCGGCTTCTGCACCCCCTGTCGCGTGGGCACGGCCATGTTGAAGGGCGTGATGGACAAGATCGCGGGAGGCCACGGCGCCCCCTGCGACCTGGCCGAGATCGAGAAACTCGACAAGGTGCTGCACCAGTCCGCCCACTGCGGCCTGGGGCACACCGCCTGCAACCCCACCCTGGACACCCTGAAGCGCTTCAAACCCACCTATGTGCGCCGCTTGAAACACCAGGACTTCGAGCCTGCCTTCGACCTCGACGGCGCGCTGGAACGGGCGCGGCAGATGACCGGGCGCGACGATGTCGGGGCGCATTTGGGCGAGGAGACAGTGGAATGAACCCGTGCGTCCCGCTTCCCCCTGTAGGAGCCCGGCTGTGCCGGGCGATCCCGCCCTCCGCTCTGCTACCGTCCTGTCGCCCGGCACAGCCGGGCTCCTACATGCCGCCTCCCGTCGCCTGCCATGACTGAACCCGCCACCTTCCTCCTCGACGGCGTCGAGATCCCCTTCGCCCCCGGCCAGACCGTGATCCAGGCGGCCTTGAGCGCGGGGCGCTACATCCCCCACCTCTGCTACCACCCGGAGTTCCGCCCCCACGGCAGTTGCAAGCTGTGCACCGTGAAGGTGAACGGTCGCACTGCGGCAAGCTGCACCCTGCCGGCGCAGGCGGGCCTGGAGGTGGAGAGCGAGACGGAAGAGCTCAACAGCCTGCGCCGCACCCTGGTGCAGATGCTGTTCGCCGAGGGCAACCACTTCTGCCCCTCGTGCGAGAAGAGCGGCAACTGCGTCCTGCAGGCCCTGGGCTACGACCTCAAGGTGATGAGCGCGGGCTTCCGCCACTTCTTCCCCGACCGGCCCGTGGACGCCTCGCACCCGGACATCCTGCTCGACTTCAACCGCTGCGTTCTGTGCGAGTTGTGCGTGCGCGCCTCCAGCGAGGTCGATGGCAAGCGCGTGTTTGCCCTTTCGGGGCGCGGCGCGGACAAGCATCTCATCGTCAATTCCGCCAGCGGCCTGCTTGCGGACACCGACATGGCGCTGACCGACAAGGCCATGGAGGTGTGTCCCGTGGGCGTGATCCTGAAGAAGCGGGCGGGCTTCGCCCAGCCCATCGGCGCGCGCCGCTATGACACCCGCCCGATCAGCGCCCAGGCCCTGGAGGATGCGCCCCGGCCCCTGGGGCAGGGGCATTGCGAAGCGTGCGAGGCCAGCGAATGAGCAAGCTCAAGGTCGCCACCACCTCCCTGGCCGGCTGCTTCGGCTGCCACACGTCGTTCCTGGATATCGACGAACGCCTGTTCACCCTGCTCGACCTGGTGGAGTTCAACCGCACCCCGCTCACCGACATCAAGCACTGCGCGCCCAGCGACCTGGGGCTGATCGAGGGCGGCATCTGCAACGCGGAAAACGTGCATGTGCTGCGCGAGTTCCGTCGCAACTGCAAGGTGATCGTGGCCCTGGGGGCGTGCGCGGTGACGGGCGGTCTGCCGGCGCAGCGCAACCACCTGGACCTGGGCGCATGCCTCACCGAGGTCTACCTCACCGAGCGCGGCATGGCGCACGGCCTCATCCCCAACGACCCGGAACTGCCCCTGCCGCTGGACAAGGTCCACCCCCTGCATGAAGTGGTGCGGGTGGATTACTTCCTGCCCGGCTGCCCGCCCTCGGCGGATGCGATCTGGGCCTTCCTCACCGATTTCGTGGCCGGGCGCGAGCCGCGTCTGGACTATGGATTGATCAAATATGACTGAGACCCTGCGCCGCGTCGCCATCGACCCCATCTCGCGCGTGGAGGGCCACGGCAAGGTGACCCTGCTGCTGGACGAGGCCGGCATCGTGCAGCAGGCGCGCCTGCATATCGTCGAATTCCGCGGCTTCGAGAAGTTCATCCAGGGCCGGCCCTACTGGGAGGCCCCGGTGATGGTGCAGCGCCTGTGCGGCATCTGCCCGGTGTCGCACCACCTGGCGGCGGCCAAGGCCATGGACCAGATCGTGGGCGCGAAACTCACCCCCACGGCGGAGAAGCTGCGCCGGCTCATGCACTACGGCCAGATCCTGCAATCCCACGCCCTGCACTTCTTCCACCTGTCCGCGCCCGACCTGCTGTTCGGTTTCGGCTCCGATGTGGCGCGGCGCAACATCGTCGGCGTTGCCGCCGCGTACCCCGAGGTGGCGCGTCAGGGCGTGCTGCTGCGCAAGTTCGGCCAGGAGGTCATTCGCGTCACCGCCGGCAAGCGGGTGCATGGCACCAGCGCGGTGCCGGGGGGCGTCAACAAGAACCTGTCCCTGGCGGAGCGGGACGTGCTGCTCAAGGACATCTACCAGATCGTGGCCTGGAGCCGGGACGCGGTGCATCTGGCGCGCCGCCTGTTCGAGCAGGATCTGGAAATGCACACCGCCTTCGGCAGCTTCGACGCCCACACCCTGAACCTGGTGCGCGCCGACGGGGCCATGGACCTGTACCACGGCGGCCTGCGCGCCCGCACCATGGACGGCAAGACCCTGTTCGACCACCTGGACTATGACCGCTACTGGGAGGAGATCTTCGAGGAGGTGAAGTCCTGGTCCTACATGAAGTTCCCCTACTTCCGGGAACTGGGGCCGGAGACCGGCTGGTACCGCGTCGGCCCGCTCACGCGCGTGACGCAATGCGACTTCATCCCCACGCCCCTGGCGGATATGGAGCGGCGCGAGTTCCTGGCCTTCGACGGAGGCCGCGCCGCCAACGCCACCCTGGCCTTCCACTGGGCGCGCATGATCGAGATGCTGCACGCCGCCGAGGCGATCAAGGATTTGCTGCACGACGACGACCTGCAAGGGACGGAACTGATGGCGAAGGGCGAGCGCCAGGAACGCGGCGTAGGCGTGATCGAGGCCCCGCGCGGGACGCTCATCCACCACTACAAGGTGGACGAGAACGACCTCATCACGCGCTGCAACCTGATCGTTTCCACCACCCACAACAACCAGTCCATGAACGAGGCCATCCGCCAGGTGGCGCGTCAGCACCTGGACGGTCAGGAGTTGACCGAGGGCCTGCTCAACCACATCGAGGTGGCGGTGCGCGCCTTTGACCCCTGCCTGTCCTGCGCCACCCACGCGCTGGGCCAGATGCCGTTACAGGTGGAACTGGTGGACGCGGCGGGGACGGTGCTGGATGAGCGGCTACGTTCTTAGCCCCTCCCCCTTGAGGGGGGAGGGGTTGGGGAGAGGGTGGGGCGAGCGCAGCTCGTCCGCTTTGTTCACATCAAGTCGATCTACGCCCTCCACACCCTCACCCTGCCCTCTCCCCTCAAGGGAGAGGGTTCTGGTTTGATGGTGAAGTCCGTCCCCACCCTCATCCTCGCCATCGGCAACCCCAGCCGGGGCGATGACGCCCTGGGGCCACTGGCTATCGAGCGCCTGGAGGCGATGAAGCTGCCCGACGTGGAATTGCTCACCGACTTCCAGCTCCAGGTGGAACACGTCCTCGACCTGGAGGGCCGCAACGAGGTGATCTTTATCGACGCCGCCGCGAGCGGGCCGGAGCCGTTTGAATTCCGCCCCCTGCTCCCCGCGCACGACTTCGCCCACACCAGCCATGCCCTGGCGCCGGAAACGGTGTTGGGCGTCTGCGCGCGCGTGGGCGTGACCCCGCCTGTACAGGCCCATGTGCTGGCCATACGCGGTTACAGGTTCGAACTGGGCGAGCCGCTTTCCGCCGCCGCCGCCGCCAACCTGGAGGCGGCCCTGCGCTTCCTTCTCGCCAGGGGGTTCCCCCCTTTGCAAAAGGGGGGCAGGGGGGATTTCTGAGCCGGCCCGCCTGCGCCGAGGTCGCTAAATCCCCCTCCTTCCCCCTTTTCCAAAGGGGGAAGTCGCTCAAGTTGACCGCAACGCCCCGCGCGAGCCGCGCGCAATAAAAAACGACCGCCGCAGCGGTCGTTTTCGGGAGAGGCGGAGCCTCAGTCCGCGTACAGCTTCTCCAGGCGCTCGTGTTTTTCCTGCGCCTCAATCGATAGGTCGGCGGTGGGGCGGGCGAGCAGGCGGGGGATGCCGATGGGGTCGCCGGTCTCCTTGCAGTAGCCGTAGTCGCCGCTCTCGATGCGCGCGAGGGTGGAGTTGATCTTCTTCAGCAGCTTGCGCTCGCGGTCGCGCACGCGCTGTTCCAGCATGTTTTCCTCTTCCACCGTGGCGCGGTCGTTGGGGTCGGCGAAGACCTCGTTCTCCTTGAGGTGTTCGCCGGTCTCGCGCGCGTTTTCCAGCATCTCTTCACGCATGGCCTCCAGCTTGGCCTTGAAGTAGGCGAGCTGGACTTCGTTCATGTATTCGTCGTCCGACATGGTGAGGATGTCGGCGTCGGTCAGCGGCACGCCGACGGCCATCTTCCTCGCCTTGGCGGCGGGTTTTGCGGAGGTCTTGGGGGCGGGGGTTGCAGCAGCCTGGGGCTTGGCGGGTTTGGTTTCAGCAGATTTCATCGGTGTCGCAGGTTTGGCCGGCGCTGTTGCCGTCTTGGCCGCGGGGGCCTTGGCGGCGGTCTTGGCGACCGGTTTCGCCGGCGCGGGGGCCGGTGCGGGTTGTACGGAGGCGGCGGTCTTCTTGCCCGTTGCCTTGCTCGCGGTAGCGGCTTTGGCAGGCGTCGCCTTGGTCGGGGCGGGCGCGATTTTCGCCGGTTTGGGTTTCGCCGGTATTACTTTGGCCGTTGCCTTGGCTGGCGCGGCCTTGGCGGCAGGTTTTGCGGCGACAGGTTTCGTCGCGGGCGCCTTGGCCGGGGCGGCCTTGGCGGTGGTCTTCTTGGTACTGGCTGTCTTGGCAGCCGGTTTCGGTGTAGCCACGCCCGTCTCCTCCATCTGTTGACCGCGCGGAAAAATTAGCGGCGGATTATCCCCCAGAACACTCATCCGTCAACGCCATACAGCCCCAGGGGGTCCGCAGGGTCTATGCCTTCCATGAACGGGAGGCGGCGTATGGCGTTGGTGACCTGATACATGCAGCCCATCCAGTTGCCCACCACGCCCTCGGCGGTGTCGTGCCAGGTGTTGTCCAGGGCCGGCGCGACCAGGGCCTCGGGGAACTCCGGCGCGGGCCGGCCCTGTGCGGTGGCCGCCAGCAGGCGCTCGCGCCATTCCAGCAGGATGGCCTGCTCGTGCCTGGGCGCATAGTTGTCCGGGAAGGGCGGGAACTCGGGCAGCTTGCCCGCTGCGTAAAGCAGGGCGTCGCGCTTGTATTCCTTGAGCAGGGAGATGGTGTCGTACTCCGGGTGGCCCTGAAAAAAGACCTGTCGGAAGCCGTCGCGGCTGGTGGCCAGGTGTACGCCCACCGCGTCGCTTTCCACCAGTACGCGTAGGCCGGCGGCCTCGAACTGGGCGCGCGAGACGTCGTTCCAGCGCGAGTGCGGCACGTCGAAACGGGTGTTCACGTCCGCCACCAGCGGGTGGTGCGGTTCCACCACGCGGTGCGAGAACACGCCCCAGCGCTTGGCGGGCTGCTTCACGCGCGGCTGGCCGTAACGGAAATGCAGCACGGCATGGGTGGCGAGGCAGGAGAGCAGGGTGGTGGTGACGTTGTCCCAGGCCCAGTCGATCACCTCGGAGAGCGGTCCCCAGAACGGCTCCTGCGACAGGTCTTCGCCGGTGACGTTGGCGCCGGTGATGATGAGGGCGTCCAGGCCGTCGGCCTTCACCTGGTCGAAGGTCTCGTAATAGCGCGCGATATGCGCCGCCGCCTTGGGGCCGCGCGGGATGGCGTCGAGCGTAAAGGGGTGGACGTAGAACTGGGCGATGGGGTTGCTCTCGCCGATCAGGCGGAAGAACTGGCGCTCGGTCGGCTCCAGGGCCGCGTCCGGCATCATGTTGAGCAGGCCGATATGCAGTTCGCGGATGGTCTGGTGCAGCGCCCGGCCTTCCGGTAGGACGATGGTGGCGCCTTCCGCCTTGAGGCGTTGCAGGGTGGGGAGATCGTTGTGGGCGACTAAAGGCATCAGGTTTCCTTGCGCGCGATGGCCTTTTCCACCAGCGCGAGAAAGTCCGCCTCGCTCCGCACCTGGGCGACTTCCTGCGAGGTGACGGTGTAGCCGTGCGGTTCGGCGATGGCTTCGTAGCGCGGCACACGCGAGCGGAACAGGCGCGGGAACACCCAGCGCGTGAAGTCGTTGGGTTCCACCTGGGCGACGAACTCCAGACCCTTTTCCTGCATGTAGACGGGCAGGTTCTCGGCCAGGAAGGCGGGGCGGTAGTACAGGGGCTTGGGGTCGCTCTGGGCGCGGCGGATCAGGGTGTCCTCCTCCTCCGGCGTGGTGACCTTGATGTAGAGGATGAGGGTGTGCGCGGCCAGTTGGTCGATCACGGCGTCGTCTTCCAGTTCACACAGGCTGCCGCCCACGTCGTTGACGAAGTGGTGGTAGCCGTAGGTCTCCTGCGCCTTGCGCACGAACTCGGGCACGTCCTTCATGGCGGCGATCTCCGCCTCGCGGTACATGGCCTGGCGGCGCGTGAATTCGGGCAGGGAGAGGCCGTCGAAATCCGGGTTGCCCAGCTTGCCGACGAAGGACAGCACCGGCCCCAGGTCTTCGATCTTGATGTTGTTGCGGATGTTGATCCAGTCGCGCCGCAGCAGCTCCTTGAGGAAGGGCGCCTGCATCGCCTGCTGCTTGATCAGGTCGAGGATGGGCTCGTCCAGGTAGCGCGTGCCGATGCGGTAGTCGCCCGAGTAATGGAACCAGTCATGCCGCCGCAGCAGCGTGGAGATGTAGGTCTTGCCCACGCCGGACATGCCCAGCAGGGTGATGCGTTTGGTTTCCCAGGTGCGAAATTGCTCGGGGGTGAATTTCATGGTGCGGCGCGGTGTGGATGAAAGGGCGCAAGTGTGCCGCAGATTGACGGTTTCTAGGCCGTAAACGCCACCACATGATCCACCCCCAGGGTGATGCCGATGCGCTCGCCGATGGCGTGGTTGTGGTGCGAGGGCACCAGGGCCAGCACGCGCGCGCCGCTGGGCAGGCGCAGGGTGTAGAGGAACTCCGCGCCGCGGAAGGCCTTGCGCTCGATCTCCGCCATGAGCAGGCTGGAATCGTCGTGAATGATGTCGTCCGGGCGGATCAGCACCTCCACGCGGCAGCCGCGTTCGCAGTTCAGGCACTCGGGCTCAATCTTCTCGGCGTTGCATTGGGTGGGCAGATGCCCTTCCAGCACCCCCAGTTCGATCTCCACCTGATGCTCGTTGAGCACCTCGCCGGTCAGCAGCACCCCCTGGCCCACGAAGTCGGCCACGAAGCGGTTGGCGGGCTCGTGGTAGAGGCGGTAGGGGGTGTCCCACTGCTGGATCAGGCCCTGGTTCATCACTCCCACCACGTCCGCCACGGCGAAGGCCTCGTGCTGGTCGTGGGTCACCAGGAGGGCGGTGATGGCCTCGTGCTTGAGGATGTCGCGCACCTCCAGCGAGAGTTTTTCCCTGAGTTCCACATCCAGGTTGGAGAAGGGCTCATCCAGCAGCAACAGGCGCGGGCGCGGGGCCAGGGCGCGGGCCAGGGCCACGCGCTGCTGCTGGCCGCCGGAAAGCTGGTGCGGCCAGGCCTTGGCCTCCGCCTCCAGGCCCACCAGTTCCAGCATCTCGTGCACCCGGTAGTCGCGGTCGCGCCGGGGCAGATGCGAGAGGCCGAAGTCCACGTTGGCGGCCACGCTGAGGTGGGGGAACAGGGCGTAGTCCTGGAACACCAGCCCCACCCGGCGCTGTTCCGGCGGCAGGCTGAAGCCGGGCCGGGCCACGGTCTGGCCGTCTATATAAATAGCGCCGGCGGAAAGCTGCTCGAACCCCGCCACCAGGCGCAGGGCGGTGGTCTTGCCGCAGCCGGAAGGCCCCAGCAGACAGCCGATCTGGCCCGGCTTGAGGGTGAACTGGATGTCCTTCAACACGGCCTTGGGGCCGTAGGACTGGGCGACGTTTTCAAGCAGGAGCATGGCGAGGTTCGCGTAGCGCCGGCATCCCTGCCGGCAGGTTGAAAGGAGCCGGCAAGGATGCCGGCGCTACAAGGTCTTCTCTCGGTCCGAATGCCGTATCAACAGATACACCGGCAACAACCCCGCCAGGGCGATGGCGGCGGCGGGCAGGGCGGCGCGCTCCCACTCCCCCTCGGCGGTCATCTCGAACACCCGCACCGCCAGGGTGTCCCAGCCGAAGGGGCGGGTCATGAGGGTGATGGGCAGCTCCTTCATGATGTCCACAAAGGTGAGCGCCAGGGCGGTGAACAGGCTCACCCGCAGCATGGGCAGGTGCACCCGGGTCAGCCGCCGCCAGCCCGTCACCCCGAGGATGCGGGCGGCCTCGTCCACCGAGCGGGTGATGCGGGCCAGACCCGACTCCAGGGGGCCGAAGCCCACCGCCATGAAGCGGGCGCAATAGGCCAGCAGCATCACCAGCAGGGTGCCCGCCAACACCTGACCATCGAGGTGGAAGGCGTCGATCAGCCAGTTGTCCGCCCAGGCCACGGGGATGAACACCCCCACCGCCAGCACCGCCCCCGGCAGGGCGTAGCCCAGAGCGCCCAGGCGCACGGTGGCGCGCAGGGCGGGAGTGGGATGTAAGCGCTGGCTATACGCCAAAGCCAGCGCCAGAGCCGTCACCAGCAGCGCCCCGAGGCCCGAGAGCAGCAGGGAATGCCAGGCGAAATCCAGATAGCGGGCGTCGAAATCCTGCTCGAAAGCGGCGGCGGCCCACAGTCCGATCTGCCCCATGGGGATGACGAAGGCGAGCAGGAACACGGCCCCGGTCCAGCCCAGGGCCAGCCCCGCGCGCCAGCCGCCGAGGCGGATGCGGGCCGCCTGGGCGGTGCGGGTGGAGGCGGCGTAGCTGCGCCGGGCGCGCATGGCCGATTCCAGCACCGCCGCCAGGAACACGAAACCGATGAGGATGGAGGCCAGTTGCGCAGCGGCGGGCAGGGAGAAGAGGGAGAACCAGGCCTTGTAGATGGCGGTGGTGAAGGTGTTGTAGTTGAACACCGAGACCGTGCCGAAGTCCGCCAGGGTCTCCATCAGGGCCAGCAGCAGCCCCGCCACGATGCCGGGCCGGGCCATGGGCAGGGCGACGCGCCAGAAGCCGGACCAGCGGCTCTGGCCCAGGGACTGGGCCGCCTCCATCAACCGCCGGCCCTGGCCCAGAAAGGCGGCGCGGGCGGTGAGGTAGACGTAGGGGTAGAGGGCCAGGGCCATGACGACGATCACCCCGGCGCGGCTGCGGATGGGCGGCGGCGTCTGAATGCCCCAGACCTCCCGCAGCCAGGTGGCGAGGGGGCCGGTGAAATCCAGCAGGCCCAGCCAGACGAAGCCGGTGACGTAGGCGGGCAAGGCCAGGGGCAGCAGCAGCGCCCAGGTGAAGAAGCGCCGCCCCGGAAACTCGCAGGCCGCCGTGAGCCAGGCCAGGGACACCCCCAACAGGGTCACGCCCGCGCCGACTCCCGCCAGCAGCCAGGCGGTGTTCACCAGCAGTTCCGGCAGCACATGCTCGGACAGGTGCGCCCAGAGGGCCGGGTCGGGGTGCAGCAGGTGAGCCGCCACCACCGCCACCGGGAGGACGGTGATGAGGGCGATGGGGAGGGCGAGGAGCCAGGGGGAAAGCACGGGGATCAAGGCTGAGGTTCTCGATCTCGGTAGTTATCAGGGTCCGTGCCTTTGAGTGAACCGCGTAATTTGAATAGGGAATGGGGCTGGTCAGGCTGTCCGTCGGGCTGATTCACATCAATGGCTGAAAGGCCTACTGAAATTTTCTCAAGGTATTCAAGACGCCGCGCTTTCAGCGACCGTAGCACTTGAGTAGACCAAGGTTCGGGCGCTCGCCAATTGTGCGGATAGCGTTCTGGCCGATGAGGTTCAGGCTGCTGCGGCGGACACCAGGAGAACAACTCGAAAGCTCGGTACTGAAGGGCCGATAAAACCTGATCGTAATAGTCCGAGAGTGCCGCTAACGGGCTGGGCAGCAGGACAAGATTGGCTACTACGGTGTGACAACTCGAGTCGTAGCAGGACTGAGGCCAGATGTGACAGGCGTGGTAGTTCAGGATTTGTCCACGGGGCGCGCCTATCGCCTGCCGAATGGCATGGTTGGCGTAGGTGTTGTCATCAAGGCGTTCCGTTGCCGTAAATATGCCCCTAACCTCGCCACTCCCTGCACGAAATCTGCGTGTTTGTGGAAAGTAGGCCGCCGTTGGATGCTGCGCCAATAGCCAGGAGTGAACGGAAGGGTTTGCCCAGAGCGCTGTTTCTGCCACCAGAGCAACGAGATCAATGTTGAGTCTTGAGGTTGCTTCCTTAAGTTGTCGAAGGCCATCAATTGGCATAGACAAATCCGTTCAGGCCCAAATTTGCATTACCCGGCCATGTGGTTCCGGTGTCGCCACAAGTCATCAACGTGGTATCCAGTTTTCCAGCATCAAACCGGCTACCCGTTCGTAGTGGCGACGATTGCCGGTGACGAGAACCGCACCGTGGACAAGGCTTATGGAGGCTATCCACAAGTCCGCATCCGCAATGAGTTGCCCGCTTCGCTCCAGTTGCGCCTTGATGGCGCCGAACCGTTCGGCGGCCAACATGTTCATCTCAATAACCGGCAGGGAATGTAGAAAGGCGATGACCCGGTTTTGGTTCCTTTCCGGGTGCAATGACTTTGCCGCCCCGAAGGCCAGTTCCGCTGCTGTTATCCAGGTGGTGGCAATCGCATCCAGAGTCGCTTCCCTTTGCGCGATCACCGCCCGGTTACCGCGCAGGATTTCCACGCAGGTATCGGTATCCAGCACCCTCACAGCTGTACCTCCCGGCCCAGGCTGCGACTTGCGTAAATAGCACTGATTTCTCCTTCAACCGTCAGGTTCGATTCCCACTGCCCAGCCAACTCGTTCCACAAGGCGACCTGGCGGGCGGTTTCCTGCGGGTCATACCCCTGCGTGGGCAATTGTCCGTGCAGGCCTTGCTCTACCAAATGGATAAAGGCCTTGTTGACGCTGCGGTGATGACGCTCCGCATCACGACGAACTTGATCCAACAGAAAATCTGGAATGTCTTTGATAGTCATGGAAGACATGGCGGCCCCAATAAGAACGGATAGAAACCATTATGGTTGCCATCCATCCTCGTCAACAAGCGTTGATTACTTGTACCCCACCCGATCCATCATCATCACCGCCTTGGTCTGGAGTTTGCCCGCCTCGGCCACGTTGATGAGGTTCTGTTTGAACGCGCCCCAGGCTGCCACGGCGGCATCCGGCTTCACCTTGGGGTTGGCGGGGTATTCCATGTTCACGTCGGCGTACAGGTTCTGCGCCTGGTCGGAAGACAGCCACTCCAGCAGCTTCACCGCCTCCGCCTCATGTTTGGCGTGCTTGGTGAGGCCCGCGCCGGAGACGTTCACATGCACCCCGGCGGCCTTGCTCTTCAGGTTCTGATTCGGCCAGAAGATCGCCAGCGGCAGGTTGGGGTTCTTCTCCATCAGACGCCCGTAGTAATAGGTGTTCACCACGGTCACGTCGCACTGGCCGGCGGCCACCGCCTCCATGGCCTTGTTGTCGTTGGCGAAGGGGGCCGTGGCCAGGTTCGCCACCCAGCCCTTGAGGATGTCCTCGGTCTGACCCTCGCCGTGCTCCCAGATCATCATGGCCGCCAGGGACTGGTTGTAGACCTTCTTGGAAGTGCGCAGGCACAGACGGCCCTTCCACTTCGGGCTGGCCAGATCCTCGTAGGTGGAGAGGTCGGCGGGCTTCACCTTGTTCTTGTTGTAAACCAGGGTGCGGGCGCGCACTGAAAGGCCGAACCACTCGTTATCCGGGTCTTTCAGGTGAGCGGGGATGTTGGCCGCCAGGGTCTTGGAAGTGACGGGCTTCAGCAGCCCCTCGTTGGCGGCCTGCCACAGATTGCCGGCATCCACGGTCATGAAGATATCGGCGGGGGTGTTCTTGCCTTCGGCCTTGAGACGGGCCATCAAGGGGCCTTCGCCATCGGTCACGAACTTCACCTGCACCCCGGTTTCCTTGGTGTAGGCGTCGAACAGCGGCTTGATGAGCTGCTCGTTGCGGGCGGAATAGACCACCACCTCGGCGGCCAGGGCAGGGAGGGTGGCAACAGCCGCCAGAGCGGCCAGGAAAGAGGCGATCAACTTCATGGGAAGGCTCCTGATAAAGGGTTGCGAGACGTGAAAACCGGCGTTGATGAGAATATATCTCAAAATGCTTGCAACTGAGAAGTTTTCTCAAATAAGATTCGGCTTATGGATAAGCCCACCGTTTCTCCCGCTTCGCAACCGACCCCGCCCAGGCCCGAGGTGGTGAGCGCCAGTCTGCTGCTGTGCGGCAAAGGCGTACTGCTGATCGAGCACGCCGGCGAGCGTTACCAGTTGCGTCTCACCAAGAACGGCAAGCTGATCCTGACGAAATAACCCATCCCCTCAGCCAGCCAGGGGGCTTCTCCGCCCCGGTAGCCAGCCATCCCCAAGGCCCTATCAAGGAGAAGTCCATGTACGTACAACGCCTCATCGCCGGCCTCGCCCTCGCCGGATTCCTTTCCACTCCCGCCCTGGCCGTGGAATACCCCCTCGGCGCACCCCAGAACCGCAACGGCATGGAGATCGGCGCGGTCTATCTCCAGCCGGTGGAGATGGAGTCCGTCATGGGCCACCAGATGCTCCCCGCCAACAAGGCCGACGTGCATCTGGAGGCCGACATCCACGCCCTGGGCAACAACCCCAACGGCTTTGCCGAAGGGGCCTGGATTCCCTATCTGCTGGTGAAGTACGAGGTGTGCAAACAGGGCGGCGAGTGCCTCAAGGGCGACTTTCTGCCCATGGTGGCCTCGGACGGCCCGCACTACGGCGACAACCTCAAGCTGATGGGGCCGGGCAAATACCGCGTCAAGTTCACCATCCTGCCGCCCAACGACGCCAACAACCACGCCGGCCACCACTTTCACCGCCATACCGACCGCCTGACCGGCGTGCGTCCCTGGTTCAAGGCCTTTGACGCGGAGTGGGATTTCACCTTTGCCGGCATCGGCAAGAAAGGCGGGTACTGACATGCGCCGTCTGCTCCTGCCCCTGGCCCTGGCGCTTTCTGCTCCCGCCCAGGCTGAAGACGCCGAGACCCTGCGCCTGCTCAAGGATCTTCAGGCCCGCCTGGAAAAACTGGAGGCGCGCAACACTGAACTGGAACAGGCCCTCACCAGCGAGCGCCTATCGCAGAACGAGCCCGAGATCGCCACCCGCCTCAAGGCGGTGGAGTTCCAGGCGCTTGGGATGCAGAAACAGGCCCGCATGGTGGATGCCCTGGACGGCATCACTGCCGGAGTTTCCTTCACCACTGTGGCTCAGCGCGCCAGTGGCGCCGTCGCGCCGGGCAGTGCGCGGGACCAGCTCACCTGGCGCGGCGACGCCCAGGTGAGCTTGCCCGGCGGCGGTTCCGGCTTCACCGAAGGCAACCTGTTTTTCCACTTCCGTGCGGGCCAGGGCAACGGCGCCAGCCTGAACGGCGCATTCGCCGGAACCAACGCCAGCGCCTTCCAACTGGGCGGCGTCAGTCAGGCGGACGACGCCGCGCCCATCCTGGCCCAAGCCTGGTACCAACTCTCCACGCCCCTGGACGACAAGCCGCTGGGCAAGAGCCAACATCATCTCGACGTCAACTTCGGCAAGATCGACCCCTTCCTGTTCTTCGACCAGAACGGCGCGGCGGATGACGAAACGGCCAAGTTTCTCAACGCCGCCTTCGTGCACAACCCGCTGCTGGACGCGGGCGGCCAGGCCGGGGTGGACGCCTACGGCTTCACGCCCGGCCTGCGCATTGCCTACAGCAACACCGTGGACGGGCCGGAACCCTGGGGCGTCTCTTTGGGCGTGTTCGGGTCTGACTCCGGGGCCTCCTTCAGCAACAGCCTGAAGAGTCCCTTCGTCATCGCCCAGGCCGAAACCACGCAACGCATCGCGGGTTTCACCGGCAACTACCGGCTCTACGCCTGGCGCAACGGGCGCGCCACCCACTTCGACGGCGCGACCCGCGAGGCCCAGGCCGGATGGGGGCTGTCGGCGGACCAGCAGGTGGCGGACGGACTCACCCTATGGGGCCGTTACGGCCATGGCGTGAAAGGCCATCCCACCTTCGACCGGGCCTTCACCCTGGGCGCGGAACTGCAAGGCGACGCCTGGGGGCGCGGCGCGGACAGCCTCGGCCTGGGGCTGGGCTGGCTCACCGTGTCGAACGACAACAAGACGGCCAACCCCACCCTCACCGGCTCCGAGCGCATCACCGAGCTGTACTACCGCTGGCGCGTGAATCCGAAGTTCGAACTCTCGCCGGATTACCAGATCGTGCAGCGGCCCGGCGGTGCGGCAGGCAGCGCCCGCGTCCTCGGCCTGCGCGCCCAGGCCACGTTCTGAGCGGGGGCGGGGACATGCGTAGCGTCATCCTCCTTGCGCTCCTCGTCGTCGCGCAGTCCCTGCCCGCCCGGGCCGACAACCCCGTGTACGTCCTGACGGCCAGGGATGGGCGGCTGACGCCCGCCACCCTGGACGTACCCGCCGGACAGCGTTTCAAGATCGTCATCAAGAACGCAGGCCGCGACGCCATCGAGTTCGAAAGCCTCAGCCTGAAAAAGGAAAAGGCGCTCGCACCGGGGGCCGAGTCCTTCGTCGTCATTGCCCCCTTGAAGCCCGGCAATTACGACTTCTTCGACGAATTCCATCCCGACACGGCCAAAGGCCGCATCGTCGCCCGCTAGGAGCACACCATGTCCCGATCCTCCGCCCTGCTGATCGCCGGTAGCCTGGAGCACCTCATGCGCTACCAGCTCACCGGCTGCTCCCACTCCGCCCACATCGCCGCCCACCTGCTGGACGAACTGGCCGAACGCCCCGACGTGAACGGCGACACCCGCGCCTTGTGCGGGTGCATGAGTGAAGCGCTGGGGGAAAGGGGCTGCCATGTGTGAACGCCACCCGGAAAGTGCGCCCCCGCCGCCCCCGGAAGCGGCCAGGAAAAGCCGCCGCAAGCTGTGGGAAGTGGAAGAGAAATACCACTGCCCCGTCATCGGCTCCTGCCTCAACCTGGACGAACTGGGCCGACTCGCGCGCAAATCCGGCTACGCGGGCAAACGCATCGAACCCTACGAACTGCACCTGGAGGCGGTCTCCCTGAGCCTCGCGCGCAATGACGCCTCGACGCGCATACACAAATGGCTGGAGAAAAAGCACGACCTCGCCATTCGCCGCTTCGAGCGCGCCAAGGCCGACGCCGAGGTGCTGGCCCTGTGGAAGGAACACCTGCAACGCGGCGACGTGGCGGGCGCGTTCTGGGCCGTCATGACCCACAAGGCGGCGGGCAAGGAAACCCGCCACACCGCCTATGCCGACCTGCACATGCTCTCGCACCAGGTGGGCGCGGGTCAGGCCGCCGATCTCGTCCGCCTGGCCTGGCTGGAAAAGGAACGCCACGCCCAGGCCGCCGAGGCGGAACGGCAACAAGGACAACTGGCCCTCAAGGGCATGGAGGCGGAGCGCCTGCGCCAGGCCCTGGCGGAAGCGCAGGAGCGACTTTCCCGCATGGATGCCCTGGAAGCGCGGCTGACCGAGCTGGAATCGGGCCAGGCCATCGTGGCGTTGGGGCGGCGGCTGCTCATGGCGGAAGCCGAATCCGCCCGCGCCAGGGAACTTGCCGCCCGCCAGCGCGTCCTGGAAGAGCGCGTGGGTGTGCTGCGCGCGGACAAGGCCCGCCTCACGCGGGAGCTGGATGAAGTCCGCGCCGAACGCGATGCCCTGGAAATGGCCTGGACCGCCGAAAACGCCGCGCCCACGGACTGCTCCGGTGAATGCCACCGCTGCGCCGACCGGCTGGCGGGCCGCTGCGTACTGTGCGTGGGCGGACGCACCCCGCTGCTGCCCCACTACCGGCAACTGGCCGAGCGTCTGGGGGTGCGCCTGCTGCACCACGATGGTGGACGGGAAGAACACCTCTCACGCCTGCCCGACCTGCTCAACGCCTCGGACGCCGTGGTCTGCCCCACCGATTGCGTCGGCCACCTGGCCTACTACCAGCTCAAAAAACACTGCAAACAGACCAACAAGCCCTGCGTGCTGGCAAAAAACTCCAGCGTGGCGGGCTTTGCCGCCGCCCTGACGCGCCTGGCCCAGGGCCGCGCCGAGATCGGCGTGCGGGAGGCGGACCATGCCTAGGAAAACCCTGGATTCCCGCGTGCGCGGGAAGGACGGCTTTTTCGAGGCGCCCGCCATCGCGGGTCGGATCAATAACGCCGCCCTGGTGCTGCGCGTCCGGCCTGCGGGGGCGCGGCGGTGAACCTGCGCCGGGAAACCCCATGCCGGACGACGCCCGGCGGCCTTGCCCGCGCAGGGCTGGCCCTGCGCCGCCATCGCGGACTCCTCCTCGGCGTGCAGTGGGCGGTGGTGCTGTTCTACGCCGTGGTGGTGGCGCTTCCCGCCTTCCTGCCCCTGCCGGGTGAGGGCGACCGCATCCTCAACCACCTCACCCGCTTCGCCCAGTTTCTGTTCTGGGGCGTGTGGTGGCCCTTCGTCATCCTCTCCGTCATGGCCCTGGGCCGGGTCTGGTGCGGCGTGTTCTGCCCGGAGGGGGCGCTGTCCGAATTCGCTTCCCGCTGGAGCCTCGACCGGCCCATCCCCGCCTGGCTGAAATGGGGCGGCTGGCCTTTTGTCGCCTTCCTCCTCACCACCGCCTACGGGCAGATGGTGAGCGTGTACGAATACCCCCGTCCCGCCCTCCTGATCCTGGGCGGTTCCACCCTGGTCGCCATCGCCGTGGGGCTGCGTTACGGGCGGGGCCGGCGCGTGTGGTGCCGCCACCTGTGCCCCGTCTCCGGCGTGTTCGGCCTGCTCGCGCGCATCGCCCCGGTCCACTTCGCCGTGGACCGCGCCGCCTGGGACGCCGCGCCCAGCCACGGTGCGCCGGTGCGCTGCGCGCCGCTCATCGACATCCGCCGCATGCAGTCCGCCAGCGCCTGCCACATGTGCGGCCAGTGCGCCGGCCAGCGCGGCGCGGTGGCCCTGGCCGGGCGCAGGCCGGGGGCGGAGATCGTCCCCGGCGCCGCACCGGACCCCTGGGGCGCGCGCCTGCTGGTGTACGGCATGCTGGGCGCGGCCCTGGGCGCTTTCCAGTGGAGCGCCTCGCCCTGGTTCATCGCCGCCAAGCAGGGCCTCGCCGTCGGGTTGCTGGAACGGGATATCGCCTGGCCGCTGGAGACGCCCGGCCAGTGGTGGCTGTTCACGCATTACCCGGAGGTCAACGACGCCTTCACCTGGCTGGATGGCGGCCTGCTGCTCGCCTACCTCGCCGCCACCGCGCTGGTCGCGGGGGGCTGGATCAGGCTGTGCCTGGGCCTGGCCGCGCGCACTGCGGGGAGGGGCTGGGTGCGGCTGGCCCCGGCCCTGATTCCCTACGCCGGGGCCAGCGTATTCGTCGGCCTGTCGCTGCTCACCACCGGCCAGTTGTCCGGCGAGGGCGTGACGCTGCCCTGGGCGCACCCCGCGCGCCTCGCCCTGCTGGCCCTGGCGGCGCTGTGGAGCGCCCGCCTCGCCTGGCGTTTGGGGCGCGCCCCCGCCGCGCTGGCCGCGCTCGCCGCCGCCGCCCTGCCGGGGTGGCTGTGGTGGCAGCAGTTTTACGTCTGGTAGGCCATGGCGATGCTGGCCGTCCATCCCTCGCTTTGATGTGGTTATTTTTGCATATTAATCAGTGTATTACATTGTTATTGACAGACGCTCTCATCCGCATAAACTTGCCCCATACGAGTATTTGGAGTCCGCCATGTACGTCTGTATCTGCCAAGCCGTGACCGAACGCCAGGTGCGCGAGGCCGTTGAGAAGGGGGTCAGCAACCTGCGGGGTTTGCGCGAGCATCTTGGGGTGGCGGCGGACTGCGGGCGGTGCGCCCGGTGCGCCCACGGCATCCTCAAGGAGTGCCGTAACTGCCCCAGCCGGGAAGAGGCCCTGGCCTGCTCCGCCTGATTCGCCGCAGAATGCGGACTCGGCCCGCCCATTAGCCAGTCACCACGGCAAGCCAACGGCCCGCCGGAACGTGTCGGAGCGCAAGGCTCCACTTCTTCATCTCTTCAGGAGCGTTCCATGAAAGGCGACAAAAAAGTTCTCCAGTACCTGAACAAGGCTCTGACCGTCGAGTTGACGGCCATCAACCAATATTTTCTCCACGCCCGCATGTACAAAAACTGGGGCCTGCTGGTCCTGGGCAAGCACGAGTACGAGGAGTCGATCGAGGAGATGCACCACGCGGACAAACTGATCGAGCGCATCCTGTTCCTGGAGGGTTTGCCCAACCTGCAAGACCTGGGCAAATTGATGATCGGCGAGGATGTGCCGGAGTGCCTGGCTTGCGACCTCAAGCTGGAACACCAGGGCCACGCCCTCTACGTGGAGGCCATCGCCTACTGCGAGACCGTCAAGGACTATGTGTCGCGGGATATCCTGGTTTCCATCCAGGAAGACACTGAAGAGCACATCGACTACCTGGAAACCCAGTTGGGCCTGATCGAGAAGGTCGGAGTGCAGAACTACCTGCAAACCGCCATGGGCGGCCTACAGAGTTGACCCTGGCGTCCGCCGTGCGAACGGGGCCCTGCGGGGCCCCGTTTAGTTTTTAACTATCCATCTTTTTTAGGCAATCAATTGGATGGATAGATGCGCCATCCGTAGAGTTCATCCCGTCGCAGCCCCACGCAACACCTCTTAACCCGACTGGAGAACTCTGATGCAAACCCTGATCAACACCGAAATCAAACCCTTCAAGGCCACCATGTTTCACAAGGGCGCCTTCGAGCACGTTTCCGACGAAGACCTGAAAGGCAAGTGGTCCGTGGTGTTCTTCTACCCTGCCGACTTCACCTTCGTCTGCCCCACCGAGCTGGGTGATCTGGCGGACCACTACGCCGAGTTCCAGAAGCTGGGCGTGGAGATCTACGCGGTGTCCACCGACACCCACTTCACCCACAAGGCCTGGCACGACACCAGCGACACCATCGGCAAGATCGACTTCCCGATGGTTGGCGACCCCACCGGCGTCCTTACCCGCAACTTCGGCGTGATGATCGAGGAAGCCGGTCTGGCCGAGCGCGGCAGCTTCGTGATCGACCCCCAGGGCAAGATCCAGATCATCGAGATCAACGCCGGCGGCATCGGGCGTGACGCCTCCGAACTGCTGCGCAAGGTGAAGGCCGCCCAGTACGTCGCCGCTCACCCGGGCGAGGTCTGCCCCGCCAAGTGGAAGGAAGGCGAAGCCACCCTGGCCCCGTCGCTGGACCTGGTCGGCAAGATCTGATCGTCTTTCCCTCTCCCTCCGGGAGAGGGCAGGGTGAGGGAACCCGGCCAGCACTATCCACCGTCGCTCCCTCACCCCAACCCTCTCCCGGAGGGGGAGGGAGCAAACCCCCAAAGTGCAACACCAAGCCGTTTCCAACGGTGACGCCTTCGTATTGCCCTTTGAATCAGGAGAAACACCATGCTCGACGCCCACATCAAGACCCAACTCAAGGCCTATCTGGAAAAGCTCGTGGACCCCATCGAACTGGTGGCCTCCCTGGACGACAGCGCCAAGTCCGCCGAGATGCGCGGCCTGCTGGAGGACATCGCCAGCCTGTCCGCCAAGGTCTCCCTCCTGGAGAACGGCCATGACGCCCGCCGGCCCTCCTTCAGCATCGGCAAGGTGGGTCAACAAGCCCGCATCCGCTTCGCCGGCCTGCCCATGGGCCACGAATTCACCTCTCTCATCCTCGCCCTGCTCCAGGCCAGCGGTTACGCGCCCAAGCTGTCGGAGGCGCTGATGGGGCAGATACGCGGCATCCAGGGCGCAAAGGGCCAACCTCTCCGCTTCGAGACCTACATCTCTCTCTCCTGCCACAACTGCCCGGACGTGGTGCAGGCCCTCAACGCCATGGCGGCGCTGAACCCGCGCATCCAGAACGTGATGATCGACGGCGCGCTGTTCCAGGACGAGGTGCAGGGCCGCCAGATCATGGCCGTGCCCAGCGTCTATCTGAATGGCGAGCTGTTCGCCAACGGGCGCATGAGCGTGGAGGAGATGGCGGCCAGGCTGGACACCGGCGCGGCGGATCGGGAGGCCGCGCGGCTGGCGCAACAGACTCCCTTCGACGTGCTGGTGGTGGGGGGCGGCCCGGCGGGCGCGGCGGCGGCGGTGTACGCGGCGCGCAAGGGCATCCGCACCGGCGTGCTGGCGGAGCGTTTCGGCGGCCAGGTGATGGATACCCTGGCCATCGAAAACCTGATCTCCGCGCCCCACACCGACGGCCCCAGGTTGGCCCGCGCCCTGGAGGAACACGTCAAGGAATACGCCGTGGACATCATGAACCTGCAAAAGGCGGCGGCCCTCGTCCCTTCCGCACTCCCCGGCGAGGCCGGCGGCTTCCACGAAATCCGCCTGGAGAGCGGTGCGGTGCTCAAGGCCAAGGCCCTGATCCTGGCCACCGGCGCGCGCTGGCGCGAGCTGAACGTGCCCGGCGAGCGGGAATATCGCGGCAAGGGGGTGGCCTACTGCCCCCACTGCGACGGCCCCCTGTTCAAGGGCAAGCATGTGGCGGTGGTGGGGGGCGGCAACTCCGGCGTGGAAGCGGCCATCGACCTGGCCGGCATCGTCGCCCACGTCACCCTGTTGGAGTTCGGCGACGCCCTGCGCGCCGATGCGGTGTTACAGGACAAGCTCCACAGCCTGCCCAATGTCACCGTCATCAAGAGCGCCCAGACCACCGAGGTAACGGGCGCGGACGGCAAGGTGAACGGCCTGGGCTACACCGACCGGGTCACCGGCCAGGCGCAGCACATCGCCCTGGAAGGCGTGTTCGTGCAGATTGGCCTGCTGCCCAATACCGACTGGTTGAAGGGGGTGGTCAACTTGTCCCGCTTCGGCGAGATCGAGGTGGACGCCCGAGGCCAGACCAGCGTGCCCGGCGTGTTCGCGGCGGGGGACTGCACCACTGTGCCCTTCAAGCAGATCGTCATCGCCATGGGCGAGGGGGCCAAGGCCAGTCTGTCGGCCTTCGACTACCTGATTCGGGGCTGATCCGGCAGCGCCGGCAGGGATGCCGGCGCTGCCGTGTGCGATTACAACGCCGGTTTCTCCTGCACCAGCCGTTCCGTCTCCTTCATCAGCGCCCGCATCAGGGTGGAGGCGGTCTGCATGCCGGACTTGGCCATCTCGCCCAGGGGAGCGAGGTCCACGCCCAGACCCGAGTTGCAACCGCCCGCACGCGGAGCGGCGGCGGCAGCGGGTTCCAGGAAACCACGCTGGAACTGGGCCATCTCCCATTGCTGGCGCATCTGGCGACCCGCCTCATAGGGCGTGAGCTGGCCGCTGCGCAGGGCGGCCTCGATGCGGGCCATTTCCGCCGGGATCGTCTGGCGCGCAGTCGGGGCGGGCGCGTCCAGCGGGCAGGTGCGGGCATCCGCCTGCGCCGCGCCGGCGGAGAGGGAAAGGGCGGCCACGAGGGCCAGAATGGTGAGGGGGGATTTCATGAGGGGACTCCTTGAGGTTGGCCGCCGGCGCGGTATGCGCGGCGGGTGAGTCCACTCTGGGCGGGCGGCGTCAGGCGGGTATGTCCGGGCCATTACCGGATGTAAGCGTCTGTTTCAGCGCCGCACTATCCCCCCGCTCAACGGGTCCAGGATGGTGGAAGGCCGTTTGCGCTCCCCCGTGCGTCCGGGCAGCGCCAGCACCTGCGGGCCAAAGGCGCGGACACACTCCTGCGCGGTTTTCAGCGCCCGCCGTCCGGAGCGGTTGGCGCTGGTGGAGACCAGGGCCATGCCCAGAACCCTGCACAGGCGGGCAGCGCCGGGGTGGGCGGTAACGCGCACCGCCAGCTTGTCATGGCGACCGCGCAGCCAGGGCGGGCAGCGGGGAGCGGCGGGGAGCAGCAGGGTGACGGGGCCGGGCCACCATTCGCCCAGACGTGCGGCCAGGACGGCGGGCAGGGGCCGAAGATAGCGTCGGAATTGTCCCGACGCGCTGCCCAGGAGGATCAGCCCCTTGGCCTGGGGCCGGCCCTTGAGTCGCAGCAGGCGGCGCACCGCCTTGGCGTTGGTCGGGTCGCAGCCCAGGCCATAACAGGACTCCGTGGGGTAGGCGATGAGGCCGCCGCGCCGCAGGTGGGCGCGTAGCCGCGACACGTTCGGAAGCCGCCGCACGGGCCGGGCTATCTGTGCCCTTTGCGCCCGATGGCGCGCCAGCCGATGTCGCGCCGCATCTGGCGACCGGCGAAGTCGATGCCGTCCGCCACCTCGTAGGCGCGCGCCTGGGCGATCTTGACGGTGTCGCCCAGCGTGGTGACGCACAACACGCGTCCGCCCGCCGTGATGATCTGGTCGCCCTGCACGGCGGTGCCGGCGTGGAATACATGCCAGTCTTCCTCGCCCTTTTTCAGGCCGGTGATGGCGTCGCCCTTGCGCGGGCTGTCCGGGTAACCGGCGGCGGCCATCACCACGCCCAGGGCGCAGCGGCGGTCCCAGAGCGCCTCCACCTGATCCAGGCGGCCTTCCACGGCGGCCTCCACCAGGCCCACCAGGTCGGACTTGAGCCGCATCATGATGGGTTGGGTCTCCGGGTCGCCCATGCGGCAGTTGAATTCCAGAACGCCCAGCTTGCCTTCGGGGGTAATCATCAGGCCGGCGTAGAGGAAGCCGGTGTAAGGGATGCCGTCCGCCTTCATGCCCGCCACCACGGGGCGGATCACCTCGCGCATGATCTTGGCGTGGAGTTCCGGCGTGACCACCGGGGCGGGGGAATAGGCCCCCATGCCGCCGGTGTTGGGGCCCTGGTCGCCGTCTTTCAGGCGCTTGTGGTACTGGCTGGTGGCGAGCGTCAGGATGTGTTCGCCGTCCACCATGACGATGAAGCTGGCCTCTTCACCCGTCAGGCATTCCTCGATCACCACGCGCGCGCCGGCGTCGCCGAAGGTATTGCCCTCCAGCATCCTCTCCACGGCCTCGTGCGCCTGCGCCAGCGTTTCCGCCACCACCACGCCCTTGCCCGCAGCCAGGCCATCCGCCTTGACCACGATGGGCGCGCCCTGGGCGTCGATGTAGGCGTGGGCGGCGGAGGCGTCGGTGAAGGTGGCGAACGCGGCAGTGGGGATCTTGTGGCGCGCCATGAACTGCTTGGCGAAATCCTTGGACGATTCGAGCTGGGCGGCGGCGCGGGTTGGGCCGAAGACCTTCAGCCCGGCGGCGCGGAAGGCGTCCACCACCCCGGCGGCCAGGGGCGCTTCCGGGCCCACCACGGTGAGCTGGATGCCTTCGTTCTGGGCGAAGGCGACCAGGCCGGGGATGGTGTGGATATCGACGTTCTCGACGCCCTCCTCGCGCGCCGTGCCGCCGTTGCCGGGGGCCACGAACACGGTCTGGATGCGGGGAGACTGGGTGAGCCGCCAGGCCAGGGCGTGTTCACGCCCGCCGGAGCCGATGACGAGTAGTTTCATGGGGTTTTCTTGTCTTCAGGGGTAATGAATCCGATGGGGCGGCGTTTCTTCTCGGGCGGCTGCATCAGTTGGCGCAGGGCGTCGAAGACGGTCTTGAATTGTTCGTCATAGCGGTTTTCGAGTTCATCCAGGCGACGCGCCAGGTCCGCGTTTTCCGACAGTATCCGGCGCAGCCGCACGAAGGCGCGCATGACTTCGATGTTGACCTGGATGGCGCGGTCGCTGCGCAAGACGCTGGATAGCATGGCCACACCCTGTTCCGTGAAGGCATAGGGCGGCGTTCGCGCGCCGCCCCAACTTGAAATCACATTTTGTGATTTCAAGTCCGCCCACTCTTCCCGCGATAGTTGAAACATGAAGTCATCGGGGAAACGCTCCAGATTGCGTTTGACCGCCTGGATCAGGACACGGGGTTCCACCTCATAGAGGATCGCCAGATCGTTGCTGAGCATCACCCGATGCCTACGCAACGACAGGATGCGCCCGAGCGGGTCCATCACCATCTTCATGGCATCAATGCCGGAAATGCCGCACCCCGGTGAACACCATGGCGATGCCGTGCTCGTTGGCGGCGGCGATGACTTCCTCGTCGCGCATCGAACCGCCGGGCTGGATCACCGCGCGGATGCCGGCCTGGGCGGCGTTGTCGATGCCGTCGCGGAAGGGGAAGAAGGCGTCGGACGCCATCACCGAGCCGGGCACCACCAGGCCGGCCTGTTCCGCCTTGATGCCGGCGATGCGCGCCGAGTTGACGCGGCTCATCTGGCCCGCGCCCACGCCGATGGTCATGTGGTCGCGGGCGTAGATGATGGCGTTGGATTTGACGAACTTGGCCACGCGCCAGGCGAACAGCAGGTCTTCCATCTCCTTCTCGCTGGGCGCGCGCGCGGTCACCACCTTCAACTCGCCATGCAGCAGGATGTCGGCGTCCTGCACCAGCAGGCCGCCGGCTACGCGCTTCATCTCCATCTGCGCCACAGCGCCTTCCCACTGGCCGCATTCCAGCAGGCGCACATTCTTCTTGGCGGCGACGGCGGCGCTGGCCTCCAGGCTCACCTCGGGGGCGATGATCACCTCAACGAACTGGCGCTCGACGATGGCCTGGGCGGTGTCGCCGTCCAGCCTGCCGTTGAAGGCGATGATGCCGCCGAAGGCGGATTCGGGGTCGGTCTGGTAGGCGCGGTCGTAGGCGTCCAGCAGGTTGACGCCGTAGGCCACGCCGCAGGGGTTGGCGTGTTTGACGATGACGCAGGCGGGGCCGTGGGTGAATTGCTTGATGCACTCCAGCGCGGCGTCGGTGTCGGCGAGGTTGTTGTAGCTGAGTTCCTTGCCCTGGATCTGGCGGGCGGTGGAAATCGTGCCTGCGGGGGCGTCGGCCTCCACGTAGAACGCGCCGTTCTGATGCGGGTTCTCGCCGTAGCGGCAGGTCTGGGCGCGGGTGAATTGCAGGGTCAGTTTTTCCCCAAACGCGGCGCGTTCGCCGGCCTCGTTGAGCGAGGTCAGGTAATTGCTGATGTGGCCGTCGTACTGGGCGGTGTGGGTGAAGGCCTTTTTCGCCAGGTTGAAGCGGGTGGCATCCGACAGAGAGCCGCCGCCCGCCTGCATCTCCTGAATCAGGGCGGCGTAGTCGGCGGGGTCGGTGACGATGGCGACATGGCGGTAGTTCTTGGCTGAGGACCGCACCATGGCCGGGCCGCCGATGTCGATGTTCTCGATGGCGTCTTCCAGGGTGTGGGGCTTGGAGACGGTGGCCACGAAGGGGTAGAGGTTCACGCACACCAGGTCGATGTAGCCCAGGCCATGTTCGTTCATGGTGGCGACGTGGGCCGGGTTGTCGCGCACCGCGAGGATGCCGGCGTGGACCTTGGGATGCAGGGTCTTCACCCGCCCGTCCAGCATCTCCGGAAAGCCGGTGAATTCGGACACGTCCTTGACTGCGATGCCCGCGTCGCGGATGGCCTTGGCGGTGCCGCCGGTGGAGAGGAGTTCCACGCCCTGATCGGCGAGGGCGCGGGCGAAGTCGAGGAGGCCGGTTTTGTCGGAGACGGAGAGGAGGGCGCGTTTCATCATGGTGGCTCTGGGTAGCGCCGGCATCCCTGCCGGCTCTTTTGAAATTGCCGGCAGGGATGCCGGCGCTACATACAACTACTTGATTCCGTGCTGCGACATCTTCTTGCGCAGCGTGTTGCGGTTGATGCCCAGCATCTCGGCGGCGCGGCTCTGGTTGCCGTCGGCCCTGTCCAGGATCAGTTCCAGCAGGGGCTTCTCCACACTGTGCAGGACCATGTCGTAGATGCCGCTGGGGGTTTCGCCGTCCAGATCGCGGAAATACTGGCCCAGCACCTGGCGCACGCAGGCGGCCAGTTCGTTTTCGTCGAGGTGTCGCTCCATCTTTGTATCCCTTGTCATGCCGCTTCGAGGTGTGGCGTATTGAGGTGCGAGGCATCGACGTACACGAGGCGCCTCCCGCGCTCACGGGTACGCCAGAAAAAATCATTCACCGCGTCGAGTTGCTGGCGCGTGGTCTCCAACTGATTCATGGCGTGGCGGAAACCGGCGGAATCGGCCAGCCCGCGCGTGTACCAGGCGATGTGCTTCCTCGCCATGCGCGCGCCGGAGTACTCGCCATAGAAGCGGTAGAGATCGTCCAGATGCTCCAGCAGCACCTGATGGATCTCCTCCACCTCGGGCGCGGGCAGCGTCTCCCCCGTCGCCAGGAAATGCCCGATCTCGCGGAACAGCCAGGGCCGCCCCTGGGCGGCGCGACCGATCATGATGGCGTCGGCACCGGTGTACTCCAGAACGTGTTTCGCCTTCTCCGGCGTGGTGATGTCGCCGTTGGCGATCACCGGGATGCGCGCCTGGGCCTTCACCGCCTTGATGGTGTCGTACTCCGCATTGCCGTGATAGGCGCAGGCGCGGGTGCGGCCATGGATCGCCAGGGCCTGGATGCCGGACTCCTGGGCGATGTGCAGGATGGTGCGCGCGTTGCGGTGCTCCTTGTCCCAGCCGGTGCGTATCTTCAGCGTCACCGGCGCGCCCGCCGCGCCCTGCACCACCGCCGCCAGGATGCGCCCCACCAGGGGCTCGTCCTGCAACAGGGCGGAGCCGGCCATGACGTTGCACACCTTCTTGGCCGGGCAGCCCATGTTGATGTCGATGATCTGCGCCCCGTTGTCCACGTTGTAGCGCGCCGCCTGCGCCATCATCTCCGGTGCGGAACCGGCGATCTGCACCGAGATCGGCTCCACCTCGCCGGCATGGTCGGCGCGCCGCCGGGTCTTGGCGGAGCCGTACAGCAGGGAGTTGGAAGTGACCATCTCCGACACCGCCATGCCCGCCCCCATGCGCTTGCACAACTGCCGAAAAGGCCGATCCGTCACCCCCGCCATGGGCGCGACGATCAGGTTGTTGCGAAGCGGGTAAGGGCCGATCTGCATGGGGGGTGCGGGGTCGTGCGAGTCGCTGGGGAAAAGGGGGCGGATTTTAGCCCCCTGCGGAAAAAATGGGCAGCCGACCCGTGGGCTGGGCAGATCAGGCGGGTTGTGTGATGCTTGGCCCGCCCCCACCCCCCGCGCCTCCATCCGCCCATGTACCGCCCCTGTAGCGCCGGCATCCCTGCCGGCATCTTGAACTTGCCGGCAGGGATGCCGGCGCCACGAAAGCCGTCGTCCCCATGAGCCTCGGCATCCTGGGCGGCACCTTCGATCCCATCCACTTCGGCCACCTGCGCCTCGCCGTGGAGATGGCCGAGGCGCTGCATCTGGAGCAGGTGCGCCTGATCCCCGCCGGCGCGCCGCCGCACCGGGCGCGCCCCCGCGCCACCCCCGCCCAACGCCTGGAGATGGTGCGCCGCGCCATCGCCGGCCACCCGCTGCTTGCCGCCGATGACCGCGAGGTGCGCAAGGACGGCCCCAGTTACACCGTGGACACCCTCGCCGCCCTGCGCGCGGAACAGCCGCCCGGCGCGCCCCTGATCCTGCTGCTGGGGGCCGACGCCCTGCTTGGCCTGTCCGGCTGGCATGAATGGCGCAAGCTGTTCGACCTGGCCCACCTGGCCGTCGCCCACCGTCCCGGCTTTCCCGCCGCAGCCTGGGAGGACGCCCTGCCGGACGAACTGCGCCGCCAGCTCGCCGTGCGCCGCACCGACCAGCCCGGCGAGCTCTCCGCCCTGCCCGCCGGGCGCATCTATTTACATGGCATCACCCAGCTCGACCTCTCTGCCAGCCGCATCCGCGAACGCGCCCTGCGCGGGCAAAGCCTGCGCTACCTCTTACCCGATTCCGTCATCGACTACCTTCAGGAAAACCGCCTCTATGTCTGATCTGCCCACCGCCGAAGCCCTCGCCGAAATCGCCATCAACGCCCTGGAAGACATCAAGGGCAAGGAAATCCTGGTGATGGACGTATCCCGCCTCACCACCCTGTTCGACCGCATGATCATCGCCACCGGCGACTCCAACCGCCATGTGCGCTCCCTGGCCGACAACGTGCGGGAAAAGCTCAAGGAGGCCGGGGCCGACATCATCGGCACCGAAGGCGAGGAAGGCGGCGAATGGGTGCTGGTGGACGCCGGCGTCCTGGTGGTGCACGTCATGCACCCCGCCATCCGCGCCCACTACAACCTGGAAGAACTCTGGGGCGCACCGCATCGGGCCAAGGCGGCGCACTGACTAGTCATGCAGAAGCGTTTGCATCTACAGGGGAACCATGGTCTGACCCAGGACGGAAGAAAACGCTGCGAGTCTCTGTTGATGAGGGGGGCGCAGCCTCGCCAATCGAGCTTGGGGGAGTGAATGGCAACAGAAAGCATGAGTAGTTACGGCATCCGAGATAACCACGGGCACGGCAAGATCGCAGATTTCCTGGATGGAAAACTGTCGGATGGCAGTGTGTTCTCTGTTGTCTCGGCTTACTTC
This sequence comes from Betaproteobacteria bacterium, assembly GCA_016219425.1. Lineage (GTDB taxonomy): Bacteria > Pseudomonadota > Gammaproteobacteria > Burkholderiales > Thiobacillaceae > PFJX01. The sequence goes on from JACRNB010000010.1 coordinate 114,469, forward strand.
ACGATCTACGCCTATGAGGCCATGTCGGGCCGACTGGATCGCATTAACTCACTTCGATTTCTGTTTGGCGAACCCCGCTTCATTGCCACGCTAGACCCCGAAAAAACCGACAAGAAATCCTTCAAGATCGAGGACGAAGGCCTGGAACTGGTCAACCGCCTGCAACAGAAGGAAATCGCCCGCCGCTGCGCGCAGTGGATCAACGACAAGGTGGAAATCCGCTCCATCCGCCAGGCCAATCTGCTGCACGGCAAGCTTTATCACATCCATGATGGCCACCGGGAGCACGCCATCCTGGGCAGTTCCAACTTCACCCGCCGTGGTTTGGGCCTGTCCAGCACGCCCAATATCGAACTGAATCTGGTCGTGGACAGCGACCGCGACCGCGCCGAACTCAAGGCCTGGTTCGACGAAATCTGGGGCGACGAAACCCTGGTCGAAGACGTGAAGGCGGAAGTCCTGCGCTATCTGGAACAGCTCTACGTCAACCACGCCCCTGAATTCATCTACTTCAAGACGCTGTTCCACATCTTCGAGCGCTTCCTTTCCGGCCAGGCCGACGATGCACGCCTGTTCGACCAGACCGCCATCGTCGATAGCGAAATCTGGAAAGCCCTGTTCGACTTCCAGAAGGACGGCGTCAAGGGCGCCATCCACAAGATCAACACCCACAACGGCTGCATCCTGGCCGACAGCGTGGGCCTGGGTAAAACCTATTCAGCCCTGGCGGTCATCAAGTATTTCGAGTTGCGCAACCACCGCGTCCTGGTGCTCTGCCCCAAGAAGCTGCGCGATAACTGGACGGTCTATCTCGCCCAGAACAACAGCGAACTCAACCCGTTCCTGAAAGACCGCTTCGCCTACACCGTGCTTTCCCATACCGACCTGTCCAGGGAAAGCGGCAAGGTCGATGGTGTCGATCTCGCCGCCCTCAACTGGGGCAACTACGACCTGATCGTCATCGACGAATCGCACAACTTCCGCAACAACACCAAGGGCAAGCGCGACGAAGACGGCAATGTCATCAGGAAGAGCCGCTACGAGCGGCTGATGGAAGACATCATCCAGTCCGGCGTCAAAACCAAAGTCATGCTGCTTTCCGCCACGCCGGTCAACAACGACCTTAAGGATCTGCGCAACCAGATTTACTTCGTCACCGAAGGCCGCGATTTCGCCTTTTCGCAAAGTTTCGGCATCCACAGCATCAAGGACACCCTGGCCGTCGCGCAAAAGACCTTCATGGAATGGGCGCGCAGGAGCGGCGAGAAAGATGCCCGTGACCTGATGGAACGCCTGTCTGCCGGCTTCTTCACGCTGCTCGACGAACTCACCATCGCCCGCTCGCGCAAGCACATCCAGCGTTATTACCGCGCCTCTCTGGCCCAGATCGGCCAATTCCCCAAGCGCAAGAAACCGGAATCCATCTACTCGGAAATCGACCTCAAGGGCCATCGCCCTCTATCTCGCCACCCTGCTCATCACCCCGCCGTCAAAGTTGCGCCTGCTGGTGCAGGATGACCTGTTGATTGGCATAGACATGTCCAACCGCATGGCCGTGCTCCATATCCTGCGGGAGCATTTCAAGGACTGGCAGATCATCCTGATGACCCATGACCGGGTTTGGTACGAAACCGTGCGCATGAGCACCCGGGGCGAGGAAACCTGGTGGCACGCCGAGTTGTTTGCCCAGCCAGGACATGATGGCGTCACCGAACTCAACGCCGCCGACGAATCGCCGCGCATCGAGGCCAAGCGCTCGCGCGAAGTCGGCAAGTCGATCATCGAGGGGCGGGAATGAGTACATCGAAAGCACTGGGCACGCCTGCGGGTTACGCCGATTGGCTGGCCGGGATCAAGACCCGCGTCAACGCCGCACGGCAGCGCGCTGTGCTGGCCGCCAACGCCGAACTGGTGGCACTGTATTGGCAGATTGGGCAGGACATTCTGCAACGGCAGAAGGCTCAAGGCTGGGGTGCCAAGGTCATTGAGCGGCTGGCCAGCGACCTGCGCGAGGCCTTCCCGGAAATGAAGGGGTTTTCCGCCCGCAACCTCAAGTACATGCGCTACTTCGCGGAGCATTGCCCGCAGCAGCGATTTGGGCAGCAACCTGCTGCCCAATTGCCCTGGTTTCACATCGTTACGCTGTTGACCCAGCTCGATGACGAACCCGACCGTGCCTGGTATGCCGAGCAAGCAGTGAAGCAAGGTTGGTCGCGCACCACGCTGACCCTGAGCATCAAACACCAGGACTGGCAGCGCCAGGGGCGGGCCGTCACCAATTTTGAAGCCCGCCTGCCAGCGCCACATTCCGAGCTGGCGCACGAAACCCTGAAAGACCCTTACCTCTTTGATTTTCTGGGCTTGGGCAAGGACGCTCACGAACGCGAGATTGAAAACGCACTGGTGCGACACATCACGCGCTTTTTGCTGGAGCTGGGCACCGGCTTTGCCTTCGTTGGCCGCCAGCATCGGCTGGAGGTGGCAGGCGACGAGTTTTTCATCGATTTGTTGTTCTATCACACCCGTCTGAAATGCTATGTGGTGGTGGAACTGAAGGCCACCGCGTTCAAACCCGAACATGCCGGGCAGTTGAACTTCTATCTGTCTGCCGTGGATGCGCAGATCAAGGCGCCGGACGACAAACCCACCATCGGCTTGCTGTTGTGCAAGAGCCAGAACTGGCTGGTGGCGGAATATGCGCTCTCGGGCATCGAAAAACCCATTGGCGTCGCCGAATACGAGCTGGTGCGCGCCTTGCCGGAACCGCTCACCACCAGCCTGCCGACAGTGGAGCAACTGGAAAGCGAACTGGCCGATGAGATGGCGGGAGATTCCCAAGTCACAGGGGGCGGCGAAGGATGAGAGCCCGGCTGCTGCTCACCTGTTATCGCCACACGGGCGTACTGCTGGGCTATGGCCTGAAGTTCTGGCCGGGGGATTTCGAGGCGCTGAAAAAGGAAAACCCTCAGCGACTTGTGTTCGCTGAGGGTTTGAATTGATGCAGGCCCCAAGTTCGAGGATCCCACCCATCCGGGCTGCCGCTGTCGCCAGCGACCTCTACAAGCCTTGCGCTTGCCTGCTTGTGCAGCATAACGCGGCAGGATTTCCGATAGCCACCGGCAATTTTGTCCCGGCTGACCACGCGGGGATCCGGACCAACTCGACAGGGCGGAATTGGATGCCTTCTGATTGCCGTGACATTGAGGCGTGGAAATAACTCAATCATGCGCACCGCCCAAGACCTCCTATCCGAACTCAACGCCTCCGACGAATCGCCGCGCATCGAGGCCAAGCGCTCACGCGAAATCGGCAAGTCAATCATCGAAACCGTGCTGGCCTTCGCCAACGAGCCAGGGCTGGGTGGCGGCCATCTCTTGCTGGGGGTGGATAGTCGGGTGGATGAAAAAGGCGACACCCAGTATTGGCCGGAAGGACTGGCCGACCCCGACAAGATTCAGAAGGATCTGGCCAGCCAGTGCGCCTCGATGCTGAATGTGGCGATCCGCCCGGAAATGGTGGTGGAGCGCCTGGATGGCAGGACGGTCATCGTGGTGTTCGTGCCGGAAGCGGATGTCAGCCAGAACCCCGTTTATCTCAAGGCCACGGGTTTGCCCAAGGGCGCTTTCCGGCGCATCGGCTCCACCGACCAGCGTTGCACGGACGAGGACTTATGGGTGTTGCGCGGCGCCAGCCAGCCCCAGTTCGGTCCGGATATGGCGCCGGTGCCCGATGCCCGCATGGACGACCTCGATCCGCAGGCGATTGCCGAATATCGCCGACTGCGCGCCTTGGCGAATCCCCAGGCGGAAGAACTGGGGTACGACAACCCCGACATGCTGGAGGCGTTGTCTGCTGTGCGTCGTGTGGACAACGTGCTGAAGCCGACATTGGCCGGCATCGTGTTGTTCGGCAAGTCGATGGCTTTGCGGCGGTTGTTTCCAGCCTTGCGCATCGACTACATCCGGGTGGTGGGCACCCAGTGGGTGGACGATCCGGAGCAGCGTTTCCAGTCGGTGGATATTCGCAAGCCGCTGATGCTGGCGCTGCCGGTGGCCGAGGCCAGCATCGTGGACGAGTTGCCCAAGGGCTTTCGTCTGCGGGAAGGTGAACTGCAAAGCCGCCAGGAGCCGGTGCTATCGCGCAAGGTGATCCGGGAGGCGCTGGCCAACGCGGTGATGCACCGCAGCTATCAGGAGCACAGCCCGGTCCAGATCATCCGTTACAGCAATCGAATCGAAATTCTCAATCCCGGCTATTCACTGAAGGACATGGCAAGCCTGGGCACGCCCGGCTCGCGCCTGCGCAACCCGGCCATCGCGGCGGTGCTGCACGAGTTGAACTGGGCGGAAACCAAGGGGTCGGGTATCCGCACCATGCGCCGCATGGCGGGCGAGGCGGGTTTGCCACTGCCGGAATTTGCTTCGGATCGGCAGAAGAACGAATTCAAGGTCACGCTGTTCCTGCACCACCTGCTGACCGAGGACGACTACATCTGGCTCAAAGCGCTGGCAGGTGATGGACTCACTGGTGACGAAGCCAAGGCGCTGATTTATGCGCGCGAAACCGGGGTGGTGGATAACACCGCCTGCCGGGACTTTTCCGGGCTCGATACCCTGCAAGCCAGCAGCCTGCTACGTCGGTTGCGTGACCGGGGTTTGCTGGAGAAGCAGGGGGCTGGGAGCCGTACCCATTACACCCTGGCTGCGCCACGGGATGAACTTGACGGGCACCCGGAACAAGGCGAACTCTCGTTGGAAGGTGGTAACCGGTTCGTCGAAGGTGGTAAGCAGGCGCCGCAAGGTGGTAAGCAGCGGTCTCTGCCAGATTTGCCATCTGCACTAGCGGCACGCCTGCCCCAACCCCGGCAGCGCTTGGGAGGAGCGGCTTTACGCGCGCTCATCCGCGAACTGTGTGGGTGGCAAGCGCTGCGGGGCGAAGAGCTTGCCACCTTGCTGCACAAAGACCTGAAATACCTGCGCAACAAGCACCTGACCGAAATGGTGCAAACCGGCGAGCTTGCCTTCCTGTTCCCGGAGTCGCCCAACCATGCGTTGCAGGCTTACAAGTTGCCTGCGCGGGATGATCAATACGGCTGCCCATAACAAAGGGACGGTATTCATCGGCACGACCCCATCAGCAATTTCCCTTATCCCCCAATAAAAAAACCCTAGCCCATCCGGGGCGAGCCCCCGGTAAAGTGCGCGGGTTCACCGTAACCCCCTGATTCCCGGAGATTCCCATGGCCAACCGCACCACCCTCGAACCCCGTGTCGCCGCCGCCGCCAAGGGCGCAGACCTGTATGACCTGGCGCGCGAGTGCTTCGAAGCCCCGGCGGACATGGCCTACGCCAAAGACATCCTGAACGCCGCCGCCTTCACCGGCGCCGAGGACGCCAAGAAGGCCCTGGACAAGGTGGCCGGCGACGCCATGTTCACCAAGGACTTCGTCACCCTGGCGATTGGTTATGCGGCCATCGGCGACGCCGCCAAGGCCAAGGAGATGCTGGGCCAGGGCGCGGATTACGCCATGGACGGCAGCGAAAAGGTCGCCGTGGGCATGGGCCAGTGGCTCGCCCTTGCGGACGCCGCCGCCGCCGCCAAGGCCCTGGCTGGCGCGTTGAAGGAAGTCTCCGCCACCGAAGAGTTGTACGGTCTGGCCGATGTGGCGGCCAACCTCAACGACGCCGCCCTGTTCGGCCAGATCGCCGACAAGATCAAGGCCAAGGCGGGTCGCGCCGCCGACTTCGCCCGTCTCGGCAAGCTCATCGGCAAGGCCGATGTCGCCAAGGGCGTGGAGATCATCAACGAGGGCGCGGCCAAGTACGGCAGCGCCGCCGACCTCATCACCCTGTCCGGCGCCATGGGCGAGGTTGACGCCGCCGCCGCCGGCGCGCTGTACGCCAAGGCCCTGGACTCCGCCAAGGACTTCACCGCCCTGATGCAGGTGCTGGCCGCCGCCGCCGGCAACGCCGAATTCACCAAGGCGGTGCTGGCCAAGGCCGGCGCCGTTGCCACCGTCACCGGCGAGTTGCTGCAACTCGCCGACGCCTGCGCCGGCATCGGTGACGCCGCCGCCGTGACCGAGATGCTGGACAAGGCCGAAGGGGCCGTCGCCAACCTGGACGAGATGCGCAAGGTGGTGGAAGGCGTGAACAAGCATGCCGCCGGCGATGCCGAGCGCGTGGCGCGCGTGGCCGACAAGCTCACCCGGCGCGAGGCCAACCAGGCCAAGTACGTCGCCTTCCAGAACGAAGAGCCCAAGTGCACCACCTTCAAACAGATCATCGCCCTGGCCGACCGTATCGTCGCCGAACTGGATGACAAGGCCTACGCCGGCAAGATGCTGGGCGTGGCCGAGGCCAAGATGCGCGAAGACGGTTTCCACTTTGGCCGCTTCAAGCCCCTGATCCTGGCGGTGGACCGCCTGGGCGACCGCACCTGGCTGGGCAAGCTGCTGGACGAGAGCGTGGCCGCCACCGGCGACGACTTCGTGTGGTTCCGCGAGATCGTCCTCACCTGCGCGCGCGAGATGAAGGACGCCGAATTCGGCAAGGCCCGCGCCAAGGCCTACATGGATGGCCGCAGCCTGAGCGACAGCCCCTACGACTACACCAAGATGGCCGAACTGGCCGCCGACGGCCTGGATGACGCCGCCCTCGCCGCCAAGCTGCTGGCCGACGCCGCAGCGCGCGCGCAGGACCATTTCGCCCTGGCCCACGTTGGCAACCTGTACCGCGTCATCGGCGACAACGCCGCCGCCAATGCCCTGTTCGGCAAGGCCGTGGGCGCCTGCGCCAGCGGCGACGCCTGCGTGCAACTGGCCAGCCGCCTCAAGGGCTACGAACTGCCCGTGTCCGAGATCGCCCCGCTGATGGATGGCTGCGTGGCCAAGCTCGCCAGCAACACCGACAAGCTGCGCTGGGCCGAAGGCGTGGCCGACCTGCTGCGCAGCGACGACTGGGCGGACAAGGCGTTCAACAGCATCGCCGGCAGCTTCACGGACGGCGCCGAGGCCCGGCGTTTCGCCCTCAGCCGTCAGATGCGCACGGGCTACCGCTTCTTCGGACCTGGGGTGCAGGCGCACTGAGGTTGCTCAGCGCCGCCGTCAAAACAGCCGGGAGACCGGCTGTTTTAGATTGCGGGCCAGCCCGCTCCTATGCCTTAGCCGGCGAACTGGACCGCTACCGTGCTCGCTTGCGGTGTCCGCACCGCCTGACTACCATCCTTACCGAGTAATACATCCGAGGGTAGGACATGGAAGTCACCACCGTCACCAGCAAGGGCCAAGTCACCATTCCCCAGGCGTTGCGCCAGGAATTGGGTATTCGCCAGGGCAGCCGCATCGAGTTTTCGCGGGTGGATGACCACCTGGAAATGCGCGTGGAGCCACCGCCAGCCGCCCCGGCGGATAGCGGCTATGGTCTGCTCAAGAGTCGGCGCATCGCCGTTCCGGCGGACTTTGACCCGGCCAGCTTGCTGAAGCCGTGATCGGCCTGGATACCAACATCCTGGCGCGTTATTACATCCAGGACGAGGCGGATGCCGAAGCGCTGGTACAGCATGAGGCGGCCCGGAAGCTGATGGAGTCGGGCCAACCCTTGATGGTTTGCAAGACGGTGCTGCTGGAACTGGAATGGGTGATGCGGGGGTACTACGGCTTCAGTCCCGAGGAAATTTCAGCGGCGTTCAGCCATTTGTTGTCCTTGGCGCATATCCATATCGAGGACCGGGCCAGCGTGGTTCAGGCGTTCTCTCACATGGCCGGCGGCCTGGACTTCGCCGATGCCCTGCATCTGGCGGCGTATCGGGAGTGTTTGGAAATGGCGTCGTTCGATGACCGGAAGTTTGCTCGTCGCGCGCGGCGGCTCAATCTCTCGCCACGGGTGTTCGTGCCGAAATAAGGCTGGGGTGAGAAAGAGAAACGGGCGCTTTCGCGCCCGTTTCTCTTCTGGATTCCCGCCTGCGCGGGAATGACGGGGTTGTGGCTTACCCCGCGAACTGCTCCAGCTTGGTAGCCCGGATCACGTTGCCCTTGAGCCCCGCCTCCTTGGCGGAACCGCCGTAGGCCAGGGTCATCAACTGGGAGTAATACAGCACCGGCATGTTGAACTTGGTGCCGTACTTCTTGTTGATCTGGCCCTGGTACACCTCGGTGTTGGCCTGGCACAGGGGGCAGGGGGTCACCAGCATCTCCGCACCGCTGTCGTAGGCGGATTCGATGATGTCCTTGATCTGCGCCTGCGCCTTTTCCGGCTCGGAGAACGCCAGGGCGCCGCCGCAGCAGGTGACCTTCTGGTCGTAAGGCACGGCCTCGCCGCCCACGGTCTCGATCAGACGGTCGAGGTACATGGGGTTCTCGAACGACTCGTTGGCAATGCCGAAGGGGCGGTTGGTCTGGCAGCCGACGTAGCCCGCGAACTTCATGCCATCCAGAGGCTTTTTGACGGGCTTTTTCAGCTCGTCATAGCCCAGGTCTTCAATCAGCACTTCCACCATGTGCTTGATCTCGGGGATGACCTTGATATTGAGGCCGGCCTCTTTCAGGGCGGCCTGGGTATCGGCCATGAGGCCGGAACTGTGTTCCAGACGCTCTTTCGACTCGCGCGCGCCCAGCCAGCAGGCGGCGCAGGTGGCGACGATGGTCTGGCCCGGCAGGTTCTGTTCCGACAGGGCGAAGTTGCGCGCGTTCATGACGTGACGCGGCAGTTCGCCGGATTCGGCGTAGCTGACGGACGCGCCGCAGCAGTTCCAGTCCGGGATCTCGGTCATCTTGATGTCCAGGGTCTTGCACATGGACTCGACGCTGACCAGATAGTTGGAGGCCGATGCGCCCTTTTGGGACGAGCAGCCGGGGTAGAAAGCGTATTCCTTGCGTGCCATGTCTGATTACTCCTTGCCAGCCGTGTCAGCTTTAGCAGCTTTGTTCTTGGCTTCCAGCTCTTCCGCCTTGGCCAGCATCTTGTGGATACCCGAGACATCCTTGCACTTGTGGCCCATGCCCAATGCTTCCATGGGGTTCAGGCGACCGGCCATGACCAGACCCAGGGCTTCCTTCTGCATCTCCATGGCCTTCTTGATGCCGGAGCCGATGCCGTCCTTGAAGTACAGGCTCTGGGTGAGCTGCACTTCGTTGACGCGACCGTACTTGGTGGCGTTGGTCCAGAAGGTCTTGGACAGGTGCAGGGTGGGCTGGGCCTTGGGCGCGCGACCGATGCGGTAGGCGTATTCGGCGATGCCGTGCATGACGTGGGTGACGGGCACCTTGCGCGGGCAGCGCACATAGCAGTTGTAGCAGGACGTGCACATGTACATGCCCTGGGAGTTCAGCACTTCCTCGCGCTTGCCGGCGCGGATCAGCATGAAGATCTCCTGGGGCGGGTGGTCCCAGCCGGAGTGGAAGTGGGTGGGGCAGGAGCCGGAACACAGGCCGCACTGCATGCACATCTTCACCCACTCGCCCATCTCCGCCTGCTCTTCAATCTCCTTGAGGAAATTGTTCTTGTAGCGGTCGGCCATCTGTTCGTTGAGGTTGCTCATCTCTCTCTCCTTACAGGCCCTTGAACGGCGACGGGCCCATGGCCTTGATCTGTTCCGCGTAGGCGTTGATCTTGCCGGGCAGGGTGTCCATGTCGGTGATGGCCACTTCCATGTCCATCAGACGGTCGATCTCCAGGTTCATGCCCTTCAAGGTGTCGTACACCTTGGACATGCGGTAGCGGCCAAGTTCAGAACCCTTCACGAAGTGGCACTGGTATTCGTCGCCGTGCTTGCAGCCCATGAGCATGACGCCGTCGTAACCGGAGTTGAGCGCATCGGTGATCCAGATGGTGTTGACGGAGCCGAGGCAGCGCACCGGGATGACGCGCACGAAGGGATCGTAGGCGTTGCGGTTCATGCCGGCCATGTCCAGCGCCGGGTAGGCGTCGTTCTCGCAGGCCAGGATCAGGATGCGGGGCTTTTCGGAGAACTCGTCCGGCATGTCCACGGCCTTGATCTGCATGCCCACGGTGTTCACCGAGTAGTTCTCGAAGGAGATCACGCGCACCGGGCAGGCGCCCATGCAGGTGCCGCAACGACGGCAGCGAGACTCGTTGAACAGCGGGAAGCGCTTCTCGTCTTCGTCGATGGCGCCGAAGGGGCACTCCACCGTGCAGCGCTTGCACTGGGTGCAGCCTTCGAGACGGGCGGTGGGGAAGGACAGATCGCCCGCACGGGGGTGGGCGGCCTTGCCCAGACCGGCGTTTTCCACCGCCTGGATGGCCTTCATGGCCGCACCCGTGGCGTCTTCCTGGGCTTGCAGGATGTCCATGGGACGGCGCACCGGGCCCGCGGCGTAGATGCCCGTGCGGCGGGTTTCGTAGGGGAAGCAGATGAAGTGGCTGTCGTTGAAGCCGTGCTTGAAGTGGGGGATGTCCGGGCCCTGGCGGTAATCCAGGTTGAGCACGGACTTGTCCATCATCTGGAGCACGACATTCTTGGTCTCTTCGGTGCCGCTCTCGGCGGCGCGCTTGGCGTCGGCCAGAGCCTCCAGTTCGGGGCCGGAGGTGGGCACGGAGCCCGTGGCCAGCACCACCAGGTCGGCTTCCGCTGCGGTGTCTTCGTTCAGGATCAGATCCTTGAACTGGACGGTGCAGGTGTTGCCGTTGGCGGTCACTTCAGAGACCACGCCCTTGGAGAAGATCACGCCGCGGTTCTGGGCGGAACGGTAGAAGTCCTCGCCATTGCCGGGGGTGCGCAGGTCGGTGAACAGGACCACGGTGTCGATGTCCGGGTTGCTGTCCTTGAAGTAGGTGGCCTGCTTGATGCTGACGTTGCAGCAGTAGCCGGAGCAGTACTGGAGGTGCTCACCGGAGGCATCCCGCTGGCCCGCGCACTGCACGAACACCACGGACTTGACCGGCTGACCGTCGGAGGGACGGCAGATGGGCTTGCCGGAGGCGGCGGCTTCCTTGGCCAGGGCTTCCAGACCGGCCTGGTCCACCACGTTGGGGGACTTGCCGTAGCCCAGATGGGGCAGCTTGTTGGCGTCGTACAACGTAAATCCGGTCGCCTGAATGATCGCCCCTACGTCTTCGGTCACGACACTGCCGCTTTCGATGGCGATGTCGATCTTGAAACGACCGGGGGAACCGGAGGTCTTGGCGATGGTGGCGTTGAGGTAGACCTTGATGTTGGCGTCCGCGTCGATGCGGGCGGCCATGTCGGCCACGCCGTTGTCCTCGGGGGACTTGAACGGCTCGCGGGTGGGCACGCGCTTGTGCAGCTTGGCGGCCCAACCGCCGAGGGCGGCGGCCTTCTCGATCAGCACGACCTTGTAGCCGGCCTTGGAGGCCTCCAGCGCGGCGGTCATGCCGGACACGCCACCACCCACCACGAGGATGGTCTTGATGGTGCCGGTCTTCTGGTTGCCGGCGGGAACCTGCATGGTCTTCACTTCGGCGCACATCATGCGCACGTAGTCTTCCGCCATTTCCTGGGTGGTTTCCTGGGCGTCCGGGGTGTCGGGACGAATCCAGATCACGCCTTCGCGCAGGTTGCCGCGACTCAGGGCCACGGTGGGGAAGTTGAAGGCCTCGGTCTTGGCGCGACGGGAACAGGCGCCCAGGGCAACGTGGGTGACGCCTTCGTTGTCGATGTCGTTCTGGATCAGGGCGACGCCGTCGGCGGAACACAGGAAGTCATGTTCACGCACCAGGGCCATCTTGCCTTCCTTGGTGGCGATCTTGGCGAGGGCGGCGACATTGACGCGTTTATCAATCTCGCAGCCCTTGCAGAGATACGCAGCGGTTTTCATCTCAGCCATTTCTTACCCCTCCGCGCGGGCGACTTTGTTGACGACCTGGATGGCGCGCAGTGCGGCAGCGGTAGCGCTCTGCACGGCGCGGTTCACATCCAGCGCGTTGGTGGCGCAGCCGGCGCCGAAGATGCCGGCGTTGGCCGGGTCAGCCATGACGAAACCGGAGGAATCGCTCATGACTTCCGCCGGGATCGACACGCCCTTCACTTCCGGCTCCATGCCCACGGCCAGGACCACCAGGTCATGGGCGGTGGCGTAGCGCAGGTAACCCTCGGTGTTGACGCCGTTGCAGACGGGGTTGCCGTCCTTGTCCTGGGTGATGCGGGCCACCTTGGACTTCACGAAGCTGACGTTCGGGTTGGCCTTCACCTTTTGGTAGAAGTCCTCGAAACGGTCGATGGCGCGGATGTCGATGTAATAGATGGTGGACTTGCCTTCGTCGCCAAAGGCTTCCTGCACATAGTGGGTCTGCTTCAGCGAGCCCATGCAGCAGAAGCGCGAGCAGTGGCGCAGGTGGTTCTCGTCACGGGAGCCGGCGCACTGGATGAAGGCCACGTTCTTGGCCTCCTTGCCGTCGGAGGGACGCAGGATCTTGCCGCCGGTGGGGCCGCGCGGGTCGGCCATGCGCTCGAATTCCACGTTGGTCACCACGTTGGGGAAGCGGTCGTAGCCGTAGTAGACGATCTTCTCGGCGTCGTAGGGCTTCCAGCCGGTAGCCCAAACGATGGCGCCGGCGTTCAGGGTGACGGTCTCTTCCTTCATCGTCAGGTCCACGGCGTTGTACTTGCACGCGGCCTTGGCGGCCTCGCCTTCCGCGCCGCCGACGATGGAGGGGTCGATCACATAGCGCTGGGGATAGGCAAAGATGGAAGGCAGGAAAGCGGCCTTCACCTTGGTGAGGTTGTAGTTGTAGGCGTCGTCGATCTCGGTCTGCACGGCCTGCGCGCAATCGCCGCAGGCGGTGCAGTTCTCGTTCACGAAGCGGGGCTTCAGCTTCAGCGAGACGCTGTAATTACCCTTGCCGCCGGTGATGCCCGTGACTTCCGCCATGGTCAGCACCTGGATGCGCGGATTGGCCTTGAGCCGGCGCAGATTGATTTCCAGGCCGCAGGTGGGATGGCACATTTTGGGGAAGTACCGGTAGAGCTGAACGGTACGACCGCCCAGGTACGGGTTCCTCTCCACCAGCACGACTTGCTTCCCGGTTTCAGCAGCTTCGAGCGCCGCCGTCATGCCCGAGATGCCGCCGCCCACGACCAGAATGGTCTGGTTGGTCGCCACTACAGACGTCATGAATCGCCTCCGATGGGTGAGACTTGAAAAAACAGCGGACGAGCGCCCGCCAAAAATAGGCGCGAATGATACCCGCGATGCCCACCCCCCCGACGGCGGCTTTAATCGAAAGTTCTTATATACGAATAGAGCGGGTAAATCGGATGGCGAGGTGGGGTTGCGGCGGAAAAAAATAGCGCTGCCGGGCTTTACAAGCCCAAAGTCGATCCATAGAATGCGCGCCTCTCGTGTGGGGGTATAGCTCAGCTGGGAGAGCGCTTGCATGGCATGCAAGAGGTCAGCGGTTCGATCCCGCTTACCTCCACCACAGATCGAGAAGACTTGGGAAACCAGGTCTTCGGCCTCATAAGTCCCTATCGTCTAGAGGCCTAGGACATCGCCCTTTCACGGCGGTAACCGGGGTTCGAATCCCCGTGGGGACGCCAGTAATAAAGAACGGCTCGCAGCAATGCGGGCCGTTTTTCTTTTCCCCCGGCCCGGAACCTACAATCCCGGCCATGAATTCCATCCGCCGCCGCCTCATCTTCTGGCAGATCGGCGCCCTGCTGATGACTGGGGCGTTGGCCAGCGTGATCACCTACACCTTGGCTTGGGATGGCTTCAACCGTTTGCGGGACTACGGTCTGGAACAGGTTGCCTATTCCATCGTGCGCCACGGCGTGGAGACGGAGAACGATGAGGAGTTGGCGGACCACGGGCAGTTCGTGAGCCAGATCTGGTACTCCAATGGCGATCTGGCCTATTCCTCGCTGGAATCGGTGGGGCCGCCCCCGCAGAAGCCCGGGCTCAATGTCCTTCGCTGGCAGGGCCAGGAATGGCATGTCTACACCTTGGTGGAGGGGGGGTTGACCATCCAGGTGGGCAATCCGGTGGCCAACCGCGCCCGCATTTTTGCCGGCATCTTCCCCTGGCTGCTGTTGCCCATGAGTCTGTTGGTGGCGCTTCTGGGCGGATTCATCTGGATGTCGGTGGGACGTGCGTTGTCGCCCCTGGCGCATGTGCGCGCGGAAATCGGGCGCAAGGAGGCGTCCAGCCTGACTCCTCTGGAGACCCACGGTCTGCCCGATGAGGTGGCGCCCCTGGTACGCACTCTGAACGACCTCCTGGCCAGTCTGGATGCGGCGTTGCTGGCCCAGCGCCGCTTCATCGCCGATGCCGCCCACGAGTTGCGCACGCCGCTCACGGGGGTGCGCCTGCAGGCCCAGTTGGCGCGCCAGGCGGGTTCGGTGGAGGAGCTGGAAGCGCCCTTGTCCCAGCTCATTCAGGGGGTGGACCGGGCCGGTCATCTGGTTGAGCAACTGTTGCAGATGGCCCGGCTGGAGCCGGAGGCGCGCAAGACCAACCTGGAGCCGGTGGCGATGGATGAACTGGTGCGCCAGACCGTGGCCCATCTCTCCGCCCAGGCGGATGCCAGGAATATCGACCTGGGCGTGGGGGCTTGCGTGGCGGCCACGGTCCATGGTCATGCCCTTAGCCTGGGCGCGATGCTGACTAATCTGGTGGACAACGCCCTGCGTTACACCCCTGCCGGAGGGCGGGTGGACGTGGAGGTGCAGGCGGATGCGGAGGATGTCCTGATCCTGGTGAAGGACAATGGCCCCGGCATTCCGGTTTCGGAACGGGCTCATGTGTTTGACCGGTTCGTGCGGCTCGCGGGCGCGGAGATTCCCGGTAGCGGCCTGGGGCTTTCCATCGTGCAGCGGGTGGCGGACCTGCATAACGGCTCCATCACGCTGGATGACACCCCTGGCGGCGGCCTCACGATCCGGGTGCGCCTCCCCCGGGTCGGCGGCAGCGCCTCCCGCCCGCTGTCGGCTTCATAGAATTCATTTGATTCGTACCTGGATACGTCATGGCCAATCCCAACTCCCTGATCGCCGCAACCGCCGAGCACCTCGCCCGCTACGCCCCCTTCGACACCGTCGCGCCGGACCACCTGACCTGGCTGGCCCAGCGTTTGCGGGTGGATTACTACGCCAAGGGAGAGGTGGTGATGTCGCCGGACGAGGGCGAGGTCAAGCGCCTGATCATCATCAAGCAGGGGGTGATCCAGGGGCGGCAGGACGGTAATGAGGCCTGGATCGTGCTGCACGAAGGCGAGGCCTTTCCCATCGGTGCGCTGCTTTCCGGGCGCGCAGCCATCAGCGTGTTCCACGCCGAGACCGACGTGTTCACCTACGAACTGCCGGCGGCGGATTTCCATGCCTTTGTGGGCCTGTCCGCACCGTTCCGCGACTTTTGCACTCGCCGTCTCGCCAACCTGCTGGAGAAGTCCCAGCGCGGCATTCAGGCCCATTACGCCGCCAGCACCAGCGACCAGCAATCCCTGCGCAGCCAGTTGGGCGACATCGTGCGCCGCGATCCGGTCACCTGCTCCCCGGACACCCCCCTGCGCGAGGCGCTGGAGACCATCCAGAAGCACGCCATCGGCTCCATCGTCGTGGTGGAAAGGGAGGCCGGCGGCGACCGGCCCGTGGGCGTGTTCACGGTGCGCGATCTGATCGGGCGCGTGATCCTGCCAGGCGCCGACCTGACCGCGCCCATGCGCGAGGTGATGACCCCCAACCCGGTGGCCCTGCCCTCCAGCGCCCACGCCTTCGAGGCCGCCATGCTCATGGCCCGGCATGGTTTCCGCCACGTCCTGGTGGCGGACGAAGGCCATCTCACCGGCGTGATCTCCGAGAAAGACCTGTTTTCCCTGCAACGGGTGGGCGTGACGCAAATCTCCGGCACGATCCGCAGCGCCAAGAATGTGGAGACCCTGGTGAAGGCCTCCGACGACATCCGCCAGCTTGGCCACAACATGATGGCCCAGGGCGTGGCGTCGGAGCAGCTCACCCAGATCCTCTCCACCCTCAACGACCTGGTGACCCAGCGCGTGATCGAACTGGAGTGTTCCGCCACGGGTGACTGCCGTAGTGAATTCTGCTGGCTCGCCTTCGGCTCCGAAGGGCGGCTGGAGCAGACCCTGTCCACCGACCAGGACAACGGCATCATCTTCCTGATCGCCCCGGACGAAGACCTGGAGACGGTGCGCGCCCGCCTGCTGGGTCTGGCCGGACGCATCAATCGCGCCCTGGACGCCTGCGGTTTTCCCCTGTGCAAGGGCGAGATCATGGCCATGAACCCCAAGTGGTGCCTGACCCTGGACGAGTGGAAGGGCGCCTTCTCGCGCTGGATTGATGCGGGCGACCCGGAATCCCTGCTCAAGGCCAGCATCTTCTTCGACTTCCGTCCCCTGCACGGCCAGCACGCCCTGGCCGACGACCTGCGCGCCTGGCTGCTGGAGAAGACCGTGGCCACCCCCCGTTTCCTGCACCAGATGGCGGCCAATGCTTTGCGCAACCGCCCGCCTCTGGGGCTGGTGCGGGACTTCGTGGTGGACGGCGAGGGCGACAACGCCAACACACTGGACCTCAAGCTCAATGGCGCCACGCCCTTCGTGGACGCGGCGCGCGTCTTCGCCCTGGCCACCGGCGTCGGCGCCACCGGCACCGCCGCCCGCATGCGCGGCGCGGCGGCCAAACTCAACATTGTCGAAGCCGAGGTGGAGGCCTGGCTGTCTTCCTTCTTCTTCATCCAGATGCTGCGCCTGCGCGGCCAGCACGAGGAAAGCGAGGCGGGCAAGGAGATGGACAACCGCATCAACCCGGATCAATTGAATGACCTGGATCGGCGCATCCTCAAGGAATCCTTCCGCCAGGCGCGCCGGGTGCAGAGCCGCATGGCGCTGGATTACAAGGTCTGATTCATGTTTTGACGCAGTGCACAAAAAGTGGCAGTCTGAGGTATGCACAGCGAACTGCCGCCTCCCGTCGCCCTGGTTGCCGACCCCCTTGCCACGCCCTTGTCCGCACTGCTGCGGCGCGCGGCGGTGACCTGCTGCGAGGACACGCCGGTGCGGCTGGCCCTGGAGATGATGCGGCGCGAGAACATCGGCTCCATCCTGCTGACGGACGCCGCAGGCCGTCCTTCCGGCATGTTCACCCTGAAGGATCTGCGCGACAGGGTTGCCCTGGGGGCCTGCAACATCGACCAGCCCATGCGTCGGGTGATGACCCCGCACCCCTTCTCCCTGCCGGAGGATGCGCCCGCCTTCGAGGCGGCCATGGCCATGGCGCGGCGTTCCATTCATCACGTCGTCGTGACGCGCGACGGCCAGGTGGCCGGGGTGATCTCGGAGAAAGACCTGTTCGCCCTGCAACAGGTGGGCGTGTCCCGCATCGCCAGCACCCTTTGCCTGGCGGAAGACCTGCCCACCCTGCGCCGTGCGGCGGAGGACATCCGCCGTCTGGCGCGCAACCTGATGGCACAGGGCGTGGGGGCGGAACAACTCACCCGCCTCATCTCCCAGCTCAACGACCAGCTTACCCAGCGCATCCTGTTCCTTGCCTTCGCCGAAGCGGGTCTGGAAGACGTGGACTGGTGCTGGCTGGCGCTGGGGTCAGAGGGGCGCTTCGAACAGACCCTGCATACCGACCAGGATAACGGCCTGATCTTCGCCGCGCCGGAGGGCATGGACGCGGACGCCGTGCGCGCGCCCCTGCTGGCGACGGCGCAGCGCGCAAATGAATGGCTGGACGCCTGTGGTTTCCCCCTGTGCAAGGGCGAGATCATGGCCAGCAACCCCAAGTGGTGTCTGTCCCTGAGCGAGTGGCAGGACACCTTCGGCGACTGGATCTTCCGCGGCGATGCTCCGGTGCTGCTCAACGCCAGCATCTTCTTCGACTTCCGCGCCCTGGCCGGGGATGCGCGCCTGGCCGAGGAACTGCGCGCCTGGCTCAATGGCCGCGTCAAGGAGCACCGCATGTTCCTGCGTCAGATGGTGCAGAACGCCTTGGGACGCCGCCCGCCTCTGGGTTTGGTGCGGGATTTCGTGGTGGACGGCGAAGGGGCGGAGGCGGACACCATCGACCTGAAACTGGCGGGGGCCACCCTGTTCGTGGACGCCGCCCGCATCTTCGCCCTGGCGGCGGGGGCGGATGTCACCGGCACGGTGCAACGCCTGCGCGCTGCGGGAGAAACCTGGCGTCTGAACACCCAGGAAGTGGAGGGCTGGGTGGGCGGGTTCCTCCAGATCCAGCAGATGCGTCTGCATCTGCATCAGTCCCAGCTGGAGGAAAACCGCGCCCTGGGCAACCGCTTGGACCCGGACACCCTCTCCTCCGTGGAGCGACAGGGCCTCAAGGAGGCCTTGCGCCAGGCCAGAAAGTTGCAAGGCCGGCTGGAGAGCTTTTTCCAGTTTTAGCGCGGGAGGGCGTAGCGCCGGCATCCGTGCCGGCTCGTGTTCTCAGTGCGTGGGGCGCTTCATGAAGTTGACCACCTTGGCATCGGTGGACGGCCCCTTGTGCAGGCCGCTGGCGCAGGAGATGCCTTCCGTCTCCATGATGTATCCCTCAGCCTCATGTAGCAGGTTGATGACGTCCACGAAGAAGCGTTCCTTGGCCATCATCAGGGCGGTGCGCCCGCCATCATTGGCGGCCTTCACCTCGGCCCCGGCCCGGAGCAGGGCCTCGCATACCGCGCCTTCCCCCGCGCCCGCGGCCAGCATCAGGGGGGTGAGCCCGTAGAAGATGCGCGCATTCACATCCGCGCCTGCGTCGATCAAGGCCTGCACCACGGGGGCATAGCCGCAATCGAGTTCGTGGTCGTAGGCGGCCTTGAAGAGGGGGGTCCATTCCTTGCCGTCGCGGGCGTTGACGTCCGCCCCGGCTTCGATCAGCAGGCGCACGGCTTCCAGTTGTCCGGCGGCGCAGGCGAGATGCAGGGCGGTGGCCCCATCCGCATCGGCGGCGTTGACCTCCGCACCCGCCGACAGGGCCTGGCGCAGGGCGGAAAGATCGCCCTGGCGGGCAAAGGTGTGGAGTTCAGCGGTCATGTCGGGCTCCGTACAAGGTGAATACCCGACAATTGTACTCAGGTAATCGCGGGCGTCCAGCGTTTCAGACGGGGCGACGCAGGCCGCCCATGCCGCCTGCCAGGACGTAGGTCTCAAACCCCATCTGGGTGAGCAGGAAGGCGGCGGTGTTGGCGCGCAGGCCGCTGTCGCAGAACAGGATGAAGGGCTTGTTCTTGGGCAATTCCGGGGCCTTGGCGCGCAGCAGGTAGAGCGGCAGGTTGACCGCGCCGCGCAGGCTGCCCTGCTTGAATTCGGATTGCACCCGCACGTCCACCAGGAACGCGCCGCGCTTCATCAGGGCGATGATGCCGTCGGCATCCAGGCTATGAACCAGAGGCTCCTTGAGCAGGGTGTTGAAGTCCGCTGCCGGCAGGCGCATGAGCACGCCGTCGGTTTCCATGGTGACGGAGGCGTTGCGTGGGTTGCCGGAGATCAGGGCCTCTTCGCCGAAGGAGCTGCCCGGCCCCAGTTCGGCGATGGTCACCTCGCCGCCGCCCGGCGATTTGCGGGTGACGCGGGCCTTGCCTTCCCGCAGCAGGTAGTAATAGTCCCCCGGCGCGCCCTGACAGAGGATCAGTTCCCCGGCCTTGACCTGAACCGGCACGAAGCGCCCGAACAACTCGTGCAGGTTGGAGGGGGGGACGCCCTGAAAGGCGGGGTTGCCCATCAACTCGAACATCCATTGGGGGTCTTCCCCTTCCCATTCCGTCACCTCGTAGGCGGTGGCTTGATCGCGCGCCACCAGGCTGTCCAGCGCGGCGGTCTCGATGCGGGCCAATTGGCACGGGGCCAGCGCCCGGCAGGTGTAGTTGCGGGGCTTGAGGCTGGAGATGGGGCGGTGGGCGTTGTCGCTGCCGGCCACGACCCGCAGGGTTTGTGCGTCTTCCTCCTCGGCGTCCAGGCTGACCTCGCCCTCCATCAGGTAGTAGGTGTAGGCGTCGTTGTCGCCCTTGCGGAACAGGATCTCGTTCTGGTGCAGTTCCACCGGTTGGGCCAGGCGTGTGAACAGGGCCAGACCTTCCTTGGACAGGCTTTCCAGCGGGACGAAACGGGCCAGCGGGTGGGAGGTGAGGGTTTGTTCTGCGGGGGACATGGCGGCGTCTATGCGGTTAATTCAGGCCCAGCGTTGGCCACAGTGCGTCGATCCGGCGCTTGACCTCGGGACTCATGGCGATGGGCGCGCCCCATTCGCGCTGGGTCTCGCCCGGCCATTTGTTGGTGGCGTCGATGCCCATCTTGCTGCCCAGGCCGGACACCGGGCTGGCGAAATCCAGGTAGTCGATGGGGGTGTTTTCCACCAGCAGGGTGTCGCGCGCGGGGTCCACGCGGGTGGTCAGCGCCCACATCACGTCGTTCCAGTCGCGCACGTTGACGTCGTCGTCCGTCACCAGGATGAACTTGGTGTACATGAACTGGCGCAGGAAGGACCACACGCCGAACATCACGCGCTTGGCGTGGCCGGGGTATTGCTTCTTCATGCTCACCACCGCCATGCGGTAGGAGCAGCCCTCGGGCGGCAGGTAGAAGTCGCTGATCTCGGGGAACTGCTTTTGCAGCAGGGGCACGAACACCTCGTTCAGCGCCACGCCCAGGATGGCGGGCTCGTCCGGCGGCTTGCCGGTGTAGGTGCTGTGATAGATGGGGTTGCGCCGGGTGGTGATGCGCTCGACGGTGAAGACCGGGAAGGTCTCCTGCTCGTTGTAATAGCCGGTGTGATCGCCGAACGGGCCTTCCAGCGCGGTTTCACCCGGATGGATGACGCCTTCGAGCACGATCTCGGCATTGGCGGGCACGTTGAGGTCGCTGCCCAGGGCCTTGGCCACCTCGGTCTTGGCCCCGCGCAGGAGACCGGCGAACTGGTATTCGGAGAGCGAATCCGGCGCCGGCGTCACCGCGCCCAGGATGGTGGCCGGGTCGGCGCCGATGGCGACGCACAGGGGGAAGGGCTGGCCGGGGTGCGCGGCCTGGAACTCGCGGAAATCCAGCGCGCCGCCGCGGTGCGCGAGCCAGCGCATGATGAGCTTGTTGGGGCCTATGACCTGTTGCCGGTAAATCCCCAGGTTCTGGCGCGGCTTGCTCGGGCCTTGGGTGATGACCAGGCCCCAGGTGAGCAGCGGGCCGACGTCGCCGGGCCAGCAGGTCTGGATCGGCAGGCGCGCCAGGTCCACGTCCTTGCCCTCCCACACCACCTCCTGGCAGGCGGGGGAACGCACCTCTCTGGGAGTCATGTTCATCACCTGCTTCAGCACCGGCCATTTGTCCCAGGCGTCCTTGAGGCCCTTGGGCGGCTCCGGTTCCTTCAGATATGCCAGCAACTTGCCGATCTCGCGCAGGCGCGCGGGGTCTTCCTCGCCCATGCCCAGCGCCACCCGCTTCACCGTGCCGAACAGGTTGGCCAGCACCGGCATGGCGTGTCCCTTGGGGTTTTCGAACAGCAGGGCGGGACCGCCGGCGCGCAACACGCGGTCGCCGATCTCGGTCATCTCCAGGGCCGGGTCCACCTCGACGCCGATGCGCTTCAGTTCGCCGCGCTGTTCAAGCTGGGCGATGAAGTCGCGCAGGTCGGCGTATTTCATCGCTGAACTCGCATCACTGGGCGTTGCCTTCGTCAGCGCCCGGGGTCTTGGCCGGCGCGGGGGCGAACTGGAACACGCCGTCCTTCTCTGCGAAGGTTCCGATCTTGTCGCCGCGCTCTTCCGGCGCTTCCTTCAGGCGCGTGACCTTGCAGTTTTCGCTGTTGACGCTGTAGTGGCGTTTGCCGGTCTTGAGCAGGAAGACGCCGTTTTCCGTGGCGTAATAGAGGAACAGCTTGGCGTCGTGCGCCACGTCTTCGATGGTTCCGCCTGCATTGCAGTCGGGCATGCGACGCATGATGACTTCCACCTGTAAATCGCTGTCCCATGGCCACTGCTGGGTGCGTTTCAGGGTGATGGCGTTGTCCCGACCATTGAGTTCCACCGAGGCGGTGTCCTGCAAAAAACATCCCGCCAGGAGCAACGCGGGGGCGATGACGAAGGCAAAAAGGCGGGCGGTCATGACGCTTACTCCAGTCCCTGGCTGGCCAGGTAGTCCTCATAGCCGCCATCGTAGACAACGTGGCTGCCGTCCAGTTTGAGCTCGATCACTTTGGTCGCCAGCGAGGATACGAACTCGCGGTCATGCGAGACGAACGCGAGGGTGCCGGGGTATTTCTCCAGACCGTTGTTGAGCGACTCGATGGATTCCATGTCGAGGTGGTTGGTGGGCTCGTCCATGAGCAGGACGTTGTTGCGCAGGAGCATGAGCTTGCCGAACAACATGCGCCCCTGCTCGCCGCCGGAGATCACCCGCACCGACTTCTTCACCTCGTCGCCGGAGAACAGCAGGCGGCCCAGGGTGCCGCGAATCAGGGTCTCGACATCGTTGCCCGCGTAGCCGCCGGCGCGCACCCACTCGCTGATCCAGTCGGTGAGCGATTCATCGACGCTGAAGTCGGTCGAATGATCCTGCGCGAAGTAGCCGGGGCGCGCCTTTTCCGCCCATTTCACTGCGCCGCCCTGGGGCTGGAGTTCGCCGTACAGCAGGCGCAGCAGGGTGGTCTTGCCGACGCCGTTCTCGCCGATGATGGCGATGCGGTCGCCGGCTGAAATGTTGACGCTCAAACCGGAGATGACGGATTTACCGGCCTCGTAGCCGAAGCGCAGGTTCTCCACCTCGCAGGCCAGACGGTGCAGCTTTTCCTTTTCGTCGTACTCGAAGCGTATCCACGGGTATTGGCGGCTGGAGGGCTTGATGTCTTCCGGCTTGATCTTGTCGATCAGCTTCATGCGGCTGGTGGCCTGTTTCGCCTTGGAGGCGTTGGCCGAGAAGCGGCGCACGAAGTTTTGCAGGTCGGCGATGCGGTCCTTGGCCTTGGCGTTGGCCGCCTGCTGGCGTTCGCGCGCCTGGGTGGAGGCCTCCATGTAGTCGTCGTAATTGCCGGGGTAGATCTTGAGCGTCTGGTAATCCAGGTCGGCCATGTGGGTGCAGACCTGGTTCAGGAAGTGGCGGTCGTGCGAGATGATGACCATGGTGGAGTTGCGCGCATTGAGCACGCTCTCCAGCCAGCGGATGGTGTTGATGTCGAGGTTGTTGGTGGGTTCGTCCAGCAGCAGGATGTCCGGGTTGGCGAACAGCACCTGCGCCAGCAACACGCGCAGCTTCCAGCCGGGGGCCACCTCACGCATCGGCCCCTGGTGCTTGTCGGAGGGGATGTCCAGGCCCAGCAGCAGCTCGCCGGCGCGCGCCTCGGCGTCGTAGCCGCCCATCTCGCCGAAGTGCGTCTCCAGTTCGGCGGCGTGCATGTAGTCGGCCTCGCTCGCCTCCGGGTTCATGTAGATGGCGTCCTTCTCGTGCATGCAGGCCCACAGATCGGCGTGGCCCATCAGCACCACATCGAGCACGCGCACATCCTCGAACGCGAACTGGTCCTGGCGCAGAAAGGCCATGCGCTCGTGCGGGTCGATGCTGACATTGCCGGCAGTCGATTCCAGCACCCCGGCCAGGATCTTCATCAGGGTGGATTTGCCGCAACCGTTGGCGCCGATGAGACCGTAGCGGTTGCCGTCGCCGAATTTGACGTTGACGTTTTCAAACAGGGGCTTGGCCCCGAACTGGATGGTGAGGTTGGAAGCGGTGAGCATGGGTAAGACCTTGGGGAACAGAGCGGGATTTTACCTGCCTCAGGGCCTTTGCTTGACGCCGAGCTTGGCCTTGCGCAGGGATTCCACGGGCGCGGGAGCGCCGCGTTTCAAGCGGCCTCCCCCATCAACGACGCATCCACTCGCACAATCACATCGTCCCAGGGTACGAACACGCGGCCTTGTTCATCCTTGGCCGCCAGTTCGAGCTCGATCAGCCGGGCGATATCGCCATGCACGTTGCTGTAGGCCCGGCCCGCGCGTTTTGCGAGGGCATAGACGCTCATGGGGCCGCCTTCCCGCAGGGCGCGCAGCAGGGCCATGCGCGCCGGGGTCAGTTCCGAGAAGAGTTCCCGCGCGGTGCCGAAATCCAGTTGGTAATCCGCCTCCGGCAAGCGGACGTCGGCCTCGGCCTGACGTGCGAAGTCGCGCATTTCGTCGAGAAAGGCCGTCAGCGAGTGAATGCCCACGATGGCTTTGGCCATGTCACTTCTCCTTGATCAGTCGTGTCACGTCGGCAATGAAGTCTTCCAACAACTGCTCCAACGTGGTGAAGGGGTATGCGTTTTCCAGATCGCCCTCGTGGCGGTGGTCGCCTTTGCCGCGCTCGTTGTCGTAGCGCACCAGGCATTGACCGTCACGCCCGCAATACAGACTGTATTTGTAGCGGTGTCTGCTCCCCGGAGCCGCCGCTGGAAGCTGCCAAATGCGTTCCTGGATGACGAGACCGCCCTGGCGGAATTTGCGGTTGCGGATGAGTCTGGCTGGCATGGCTTCAGGCTATCTCCATGCCTGTATATAGTCAACAATAGATAGCCATGGAGGGGCGAAGCCGTTTGGCATTGCGGGACGGGGTCATGCCCTGCCCGGTTTCTCCAGCATCGCCTTGAGCGCAGACAGCCGGCGATTGCCTTCCACCTTGGCCGCCCCCTGATCGGGTTCGGCGGCGCCGGCGCGGCGCACCACGTCGGGGTCGAGTTCTTCCAGAAAGCGCGAGGGTTCGCACGAGACGTTCTCGCCCCCGCGTTTGCGTCGGGAGCAGTGCGTGATGGTGAGGCCGCGCCGGGCGCGGGTGATGCCGACGTACATGAGGCGGCGTTCCTCTTCCAGGCGCTCGCCCTCCAGGCATTCGCGGTGCGGCAGGATCTCTTCTTCCGCCCCCACCAGATAGACGTGCGGGAATTCCAGCCCCTTGGCGGCGTGCAGGGTGGACAGGCGCACGGCGTCGGGCTCGGCCTCCGTGCGGCCTTCCAGCAGGTTGATCAGGCTGATGGTCTGGGTGAGTTCATTCAGGCTCTTGCCGTCTTCCTCGCCCTTTTTTGCGAGCCAATCGACAAATTCGCGCACGTTTTCCCATTTGCTGCGCGCGGCGCGATCGTCTTCGGTGTCGTAGAGGAATTCCTCGTAATGGATGGCGGCGAGGAGTTCTTCCAGCAGGCCACCGGCGGGTTCCCGCTCGGCGCGGCTGGCGAGGCGGTTGATGAAGTCGCAGAACTCGATCAACGGTTCCAGTTGGCGCGGCAGCAGGTGGGACTGGAAGCCCTCTTCAAAGGCCGCTTCGAACAGGCTGACGTGACGCTTGCCGGCGTGTTCGCCCAGTTTTTCCAGGGCGCCGGGGCCAACCCCGCGCCGGGGCGTGGTGACGGCGCGGATGAAGGCGGGGTCGTCGTCTTGGTTGGCGATCAGGCGCAGGTAGGCGGTGAGATCCTTGATCTCGGCGCGGTCGAAGAAGGATTGCCCGCCGGTGACCTGGTAGGGGATTTTGGCCTCGCGCAGGGCTTCTTCGATCAGACGCGCCTGGTGGTTGCCGCGATACAGCACGGCGTAGTCGGCGTGGCGCGTGCGGTGCTCGAACTTGTGCGCGGAGATGCGCATGGCCACGGTTTCAGCCTCGTGGCGGTCGTCGCGGCACCGCACGATCTCGACCGGGTCGCCCAGGCCCAGTTCGCTCCACAGGTTCTTGTCGGAGAGGCGCGGGTTGTTGCGGATCACCGAGTTGGCGGCCTTGAGGATGCGCTGGCTGGAGCGGTAGTTCTGCGTCAGCGGGATGATCTTGAGGTGGGGCCAGTCCTGTTGCAGGCGGCGCAGGTTTTCCACGTCCGCGCCGCGCCAGGCGTAGATGGCCTGATCGTCATCGCCCACGGCGGTGAAGCGCCCCGCGGGGCCGGCCAGGAGCTTCATCAGCTCGTACTGGGCGCCGTTGGTGTCCTGGTATTCGTCCACCAGCAGGTAGCGCAGGCGGCCCTGCCAGGCGGCGAGCGCCTCCGGGTGCTGGCGGAACAGTTCCACCGGCAGGCGGATGAGGTCGTCGAAATCCATCGCCTGATAGGCGCGCAGGGTGTCCTGGTAGGCGCGGTAGGCCTGCGCGGTCTGGCGCTGGGCCTCGTCTTCGGCGGCGTCGAGCGCAGCCTGAGGGGCGAGCAGGGCGTTCTTCCAGCCCGAGATCATGGCGGCGGCGAGGCGCAAGGCGGCCTTGTCGGTGTTCTTGAGAATGTCGGAAAGGATGCCCTGGGCGTCGGCGGCGTCGAGGATGGAAAAGCGCGGTTTGTAGCCGATGCGCCGGGCCTCGGCGCGCAGGATGTGCAGGCCCAGGGAGTGGAAGGTGGAGACGGTGAGCCCGTGCGCGGCCTTGCCCGGCAGCAGTTCCGCCACCCGTTCGCGCATCTCGCGCGCGGCCTTGTTGGTGAAGGTGATGGCGGCGATGTGGCGCGCCTCGATGCCGCAGTCGGTGACCAGGTAGGCGATCTTGCGCGTGATCACACGGGTCTTGCCGGAACCCGCCCCGGCCAGCACCAGCAGGGGGCCGTCGAGAAACTTCGCGGCTTCGCGCTGTTGGGGGTTGAGTGCGGCGAGGTGGGACATGACGGGACCGGCGACAGGGGGGCGGAGGGTAGCACGGCGTCCCGGCGCTCCCGCCGGGCGGGGTTAGCGCAGGGTGCTGATGTATTCGGAGATCGCCTTGATTTCCTGATCCGTCATCTTGCGGGCGATGGTTTGCATCATCTTGCCCAGGTCGTTATCGCGGAAGCCGGTGCGGAAGTACTTCATCTGGGTGGTGGTGTACTTGGCGTGCTGGCCGGCGATGCGGGGGAACTGGCCATCCATGCCGGCCCCGTTCGGACCGTGGCAGGAGGCGCAGGAGGGCAGTCCGTTGGCGGCGTTGCCATTGCGGTACAGGCGTTGTCCTTCCGCCGCCAGACCCGGTTCCCGCGTGCCCGCTGCCTTGGGCGTCTGGGCGGCGTAGTGGGCGGCCAGATTTCGCATGTCGGCTTCGCTCAGGCTGGCAATGAGGCTGGCCATCATCACGTTGCGGCGCGCGCCGGCGCGAAAGTCGGTGAGCTGGCGCGCCAGATAGTCGGGAAACTGTCCTGCCAGGATGGGGTTGGAGGGGGTGGCGCTGTTGCCGTCCAGGGCGTGGCAGGAGGCGCAGATCTTTTCCGCCAGGGCCTGGCCCTTGCCAGGGTCGCCCGGGGCGGCGAGGGCTGGAGTGAGCATCAGCAGGCCGGCCAGCGCGGCGAGTGTTTTCATGGGGGCGGTCCCGTTGCGAGGTCGCCGCATTCTAGGGAGCGAATCGCGTTCCGAATACCGGAGGCTTGTACTAGGGAATGACCCAAACAAAACGGCCCGCCGAGGCGGGCCGTTCGGGTACAGAGGGAAAAGATCAGCGCAGACCGTTGATGTACTCGGCAACCGCCTTCATCTCCTGGTCGGTCATCTTCTTGGCGATGACCTCCATCATCTTGCCGCCGTCATTGGTGCGGTCGCCGCTACGGAAGTTCTTGAGCTGGCTCAGCACATACTTGCTGTGCTGGCCGGCCAGACGCGGGAACTGCACCGGGATGCCGGCGCCGGCGGGGCCGTGGCAGGAGGCGCAGGCGGGTACGCCGCTGCCGGCATTGCCGCCCTTGTAGATCTTCTGGCCTTCGGCGATCAGGGCGGCGTCCTTGGCGACCTTGGATTTGGGCTGCTGCGCGCTGAAGTAGGCGGCGAGATTGTTCATGTCGTCGGCGCTCAGGTTGGTGACGTTGGGCGCCATGGTCGCGTTCTTGCGCGCACCGGACTTGAACTCGCCCAACTGCTTGGCGATGTACTCGGGATGCTGTCCCGCAAGGTTGGGATACGTCGGCGATGTACTGTTGCCATCGGGTCCGTGGCAGGCGCCACAAACCTTATCGACGATGGGTTGGGCCTTGGCGGCGTCACCCTTTGTGGCGGGTGCGGCCAGGGCGGAAGTGGCGAACAGCAGACCTGCCAGCAACGCGAAAGATTTCATGTCGGCTCCTTAAATCCAGAATGACAGCATGGGAAAACCGCGGCATTGTATCGAGCCGCAATTCTTCGTGCCAGCCCGTGATTAATGCCTCTTTTCATATAACCGTTGCACACCTGCGCGATCTGCCCGCGGATGCCCTGGCCGAGGTGGCCTTTGCCGGGCGCTCCAACGCGGGCAAGTCGAGCGCCATCAACACCTTGTGCAACCACAAGCGGCTGGCTTTCGTCAGCAAGTTGCCGGGGCGCACCCAGCTGCTGAATTTTTTTCGCGTCGAGGACAGCCGTTATCTGGTCGATCTGCCGGGCTATGGTTTCGCCCGTGCGCCCAAGGAGGTGCAGGCGGCGTGGCAGGCCCTGATCGGCGGTTATCTGGCCCGACGTCCGCCCCTGGCGGGGCTGGTGCTGATCATGGATATCCGCCACCCGCTGACCGACCTGGATTGGGGGCTGCTGGAGTGGTTCCGCCCGTCGGGAAAGCCGATCCACGTCCTGTTGTCCAAGGCCGACAAGCTTTCCCGCGGGCCGGTGACGCAAACCGTGAAGACGGTGCGCGACGCCTTGGCCGAGGCCGGCTTCACCGCCTCCGTGCAGGCATTTTCCAGCCTGAAAAAGCAGGGCGTCGAGGAGGCGGAAGCGGTGGTGCGAGGCTGGCTCGGCACGCCGAAAAAAAACCCGGCCCAAGGGGAAGAGGCCGGGTGAACGTGCCTCAACCTTGCGTCGAGGCGCCCGCTCAGGGAGGAGGAGCGGGGGACGGTGGAGTCCGTCCGGCAGGGTGGACGAGGCGCAACCAGATAAGTTCCTGCGCGGGATAATTCGAGCACCTGTTTTGGAGTGAATGCCATGTTTGACCTTTCCAGCTTTCCCCGTAAGCGCATGCGCCGGATGCGGCGCGACGAGTTTTCCCGCCGCCTGATGCGCGAGAACGTCCTGACCCCGGCGGACCTGATCCTGCCGGTGTTCGTGCTGGATGGGCTGGGTCGGGTGGAGGAGGTCGGCTCCATGCCTGGCGTGCAGCGCGTCAGTCTGGACCGGCTGTTCGGCGTGGCCGAGGACTGTCTGAAGTACGGGGTGCCGGCGATGGCGCTGTTTCCTGTGGTGGATGCAAGCCTGAAGAGCCTGGACGCCGCCGAGGCCTACAACCCCGATGGTCTGGTTCCGCGCGTGGTGGCGGCGCTCAAGCAGCGTTTCCCGGAGCTGGGGATCATCACCGACATCGCCCTGGACCCCTACACCAGCCACGGCCAGGATGGCCTGATCGATGCGAGCGGTTATGTCCTCAACGACGAGACCATTGCCGTGCTGACACGTCAGGCGGAGTGCCATGCCGCCGCCGGAGCGGACGTGGTGGCGCCGTCCGACATGATGGACGGGCGCATCCATGCGGTGCGCGAGGCGCTGGACGCGGCGGGCTTCATCCACACTCGCATCCTCGCCTACTCGGCCAAGTACGCCTCCAGCTTCTACGGCCCGTTCCGCGATGCCGTGGGTTCGTCCGCCAACCTGGGCAAAGGCAACAAGCACACCTACCAGATGGACCCGGCCAACAGCGACGAGGCTCTGTGGGAGGTTGGATTGGACCTTCAGGAAGGCGCCGACATGGTGATGATCAAACCCGGCATGCCCTATCTGGACATCGTGCGGCGCGTGAAGGACGCATATCAGGCCCCCACCTTCGTGTATCAGGTGAGCGGCGAATACGCGATGCTGAAGGCGGCGGCGCAAAACGGCTGGCTGGACGAGCGCGCCTGCGTGATGGAGAGCCTGCTCGGGTTCAAGCGCGCCGGCGCGGATGCGGTGCTGACCTACTTCGCCCTGGACGCGGCGCGCTGGATGGCGGCCTGAGTCAGGTGTAGCGGGTGCGGCGTTCGCGTTCCATGCGGATGATGTAGCGCTGGATCTCGGTCTCCACGCTGGGCGGCAGGTCGATGAAACGGCAGCCTGCGCGGTGGCTGAGGTTGCCGTTCTTCAGGGTCAGCTCATAGGTGCTGCAAACCTCCAGGCTGACGGCGTATTCACCTGCCTTGGGTAGGGCGATGCGGCAGCCATGGTAGATGTCCCCAGCCTGGAAACGGGGGCCTTCGCCGAAGGCCAGAACCCCGAGTCCGCCGACGCTGATGTCCACGACCGTGGTTTCCACGAACCCCTGCTCCGTGTTCACCATGCACTTGACGGGGTGGATGACGGAGGTGGTCAGCCGGTAGTACTCCCGGCGCTGCATGCGCAGCATCTGCGAGGGGAAGTCGAGGCGAATGCAGGGGATGCCGTCGTGCTGGATGGCGCGCGGTCGTCGGGCGGTGAATTGGATGTGAACCTGCTCAAAGATGGCGACGCAGGTCACTTCCTGGCTGGCGAGGAGGCCGCTCTCAGTCAGGGCGGAAGGCCCCCGTTCCAGTATCAGTTCGTTTTTTGCCGCGTCTACCGCGACGATGCTGGAGAGCGCCGGATCGCGCACGGGGTCGGAATAGATGCCGACCATGGTTCGCGCCAGTTGGATGCCGCGCAGTACGCGAACGATTTCCTGCCGATCTTCCAGCAGGTACTGCGCATGGTCCTCACAAGAAAGCAGTTGGATTTTCATGCTTGCTGTATTCCTGGCGCGACTGAACGGTAACCGCGGCATTTTTACATACTCCCTCGGGGCGGCTATTTCCCGAGGGCGGGACATCGGGATTTTCGGCGGGAATGCCCGCTCAGGAGGGGCGGCGCTCCGGATTCCGTCCCTCAGGATGTTTCCTTTTGCGGCTCCAGTCGGATTCCTTTACAGGTTTTTTTGGACGCTCCGGGTTGTTTGGCGTAACTGCATGAAAAGCAAGAATAAATGGTCCTGGCATGCATTGTGCTTAGTGCAGGACGTCGATAAAAGTGTTTAGAGGAATCAAGATGCGTGC
Source organism: Betaproteobacteria bacterium (assembly GCA_016219425.1). GTDB lineage: Bacteria > Pseudomonadota > Gammaproteobacteria > Burkholderiales > Thiobacillaceae > PFJX01. Next base: position 145,276 of record JACRNB010000010.1, read on the forward strand.
GATTCATAAATCAGTTCTGGCGGTATCCGTAGCCATGTTGTTCGGCGGGGCTGCGCAAGCCGGGTCCGTGCTGAATATCGATCCGGATGGAACGGGCGGCGTGGGGCCCATCTATGACATGGCCAGCCTGGAATGGAGCGCGGGCAACATGCTGCGCACCCCCAGCAGTGTGGCCAGCGGGACGGTCAACAACCTGGCCGCGGGTGATGTGGTGCAGAACTATGTCCAGGCTTCGCTCGGTAATTTCCGTTCTTCTTCCGGGACGCTGACCTCGACCACCGGATATGAGTGGACCTTCGTCGGCGCCTACCAGGAGCGCGTCGAGGCGGTGCTGCCCGGTTTCGGTTCTTCCAGCACCTTTACCTCGACCATCCTCAGCGGCAATCCTTCCAACAACTATTTCGAGATCTGGTACGACGCCACGCCGGATGCGAATGACCGGTTGGGCAAAGGGTTCCAGAACGACACCAGTGATGCCGTCATGGTGATGTCCGGCAACATCCTGCCCTGGAGCGGTGTGGTCGGCGATCCCGGCGTGACCAGTTTCAACACCAACACGGGCACCCTGGTGACGCTGGATCAGTTCGGCGTTTCCAATGACTACGGCTCGCAGCAGACCCGGAGCGGTTTTGGCGCTTCCGACAATCTGGTTGTCCAGGCCACCTACTTCAACAGCGCCTTCTTCCCTGGCCTGTCTGCTGCATCGAATCTGTCCCTGCACATGCAGACGCAGCTTTCCCTGCCGTTCAACCATGTCGATCCGGCTTCCTGCTTCTGGAATGGCACGGCCTACATTGGCGGCGCAGGCGGCAGCTTTGCCGGCGCCTGCCCCAATACGATTGGCAGCCAGAACGGCGTGTTGGCCGTGGGGGTGTCCAACGAGATCATCCAGACCTACACCCGCACCGGCTTCCACATCATTCCTGAGCCCTCTTCTGTGGCTCTGATGGGTTTTGGTTTGCTGGGTCTTGGGTTGAGTCTGCGTCGCCGCAAGTCCTGAGGCGAGGATGACAGACCCGGAAGGGGGGCTTCGGCCCCCCTTTCTTATTGCAGGGTCTGCATCAGCGTATTGGCTTCGGCCTTGAGCTTTTCGGTGGGGGAGCCGTTGATGACCTTGCGCACCTCCTGCTGGGCCTTGCCCTTCTGGCCGGTGGCCGAGAGGGCGCGGGCATAGCGCAGACGGGTCTCGGGCTTGGGACGGGAGGTGGTGATGACCCGCTCCAGCAGTTCCAGCGCCTTCGAGGCATTACCCTTTTCCAGCAGGATTCCCGCCAGGGTGTCGGCGGTGGCGGGGGTGGGCAGCACCTTGTAGGCCTGTTCCGCGATGCTCTGGGCGCGCGCATCCTTCAACTTTTGCAGGGCCAGGGCCATTTCGTTGAGCGCCAGGCCATGTTCCGGATTCCGCTTCAGGATGTATTCATAGTGCTTGACGGCATCCTGCGGGTTGCCGTCCTCTCGCTGGATCGCGGCCAGATGCATGCGTGCGGAATCGTCGTCGGGCGACTGTTCGACCCAGCGAACCAGGGCATGGAGGGCTTGATCCGATTTGCCGGCGCCGCGCAACGCCTTCATCAGGCTGATGACGATGGGGCCGGACTTCTGGAGTTTGAGTCCGGCCTCATAGGCCTGGGCGGCTTCGGCGTAGCGCTCCATCCACATCAGGACATCGCCGGCGAGGACGTGGCCGTCCGGGGCGCTTGGGAATTTGCCCGCCAGTTCCCGCGCCCGGACGAGGGCCTGGTCGAATTTACGTTCCTGAATGTCAATCCGGATCAGGCCGGCGCGCGCCTTGAGGGCGGCGGGGTTGAGGGTGACGGCCTTTTCGTAGTTGGTGCGAGCATCCCTGGCCTTACCCAGGGTGGACTGCACATTGGCCAGATCGATCAAGGCATTGCTTGACTGCGGTTCCAGCGATGTGACGCGGTTGAGGTGTTGCACCGCGGACTCGTCATCGCCGGAGGCAATATGGATATTGGCCAGCAGGCGCAGGGTATCCGGATCATCCGGTGCGATGGCCTGCAGGGACTTGGCCGCGAGCATGGCCTTGTTCAGATTGCGGGTGCGCAGGAAATGCTGCGCCAGCCGTTGCTGCGGAACGGGAGAGGCGGGGGCTGCGGTGGCGGCCTTTTCCAGCCATTTTTCGTAGAGCTTGTCCTGTCCCAGGGCGGCTTCGATGGCGGCGCGACCGAGTAGCGCTTCGAGATTGCCGGGGTGCTTTTCGATCAGCCGATCGAGCGCGGCGCGGGCCTCGGCAGGCCTCTTTTCGCGCAATTCCAGAAAGGCGAGATTCAAGGCCCCGGTCACGAAATCCGAGCGCAGGCGCAGGGCTTGTTGCAGGTGTTCCCTGGCCTTGGCGTTCTCCTTCTTGCCCATGTAGGCCAGGGCGCTGAGGTTTTCCGCCATGGCGTTGCTGGCGCGCTTGCTCTCGGGCATGGCGGCGAGTTCGGCCAGCGCCTTGTCCGGAGCGCCTTGCTGGATGTAGACCATGACCAGGGTGGCGTCGGCCTGGGTCCATTTGGGGGATGAGGCGCCCGCCTTGCGGAATTCCTCGATGGCCTTGTCACGTTTCCCCTGGGCCAGAAGGCTGCGTCCCAGAGCGGTGCGCAAGGTGATGTCGGAGGGGGTGGAGGCCAGGGCCTGGGCGAAGAATTCCTGCGCCTTGGCCGGCTGGCCGATGCCCAGCAGGACATCCCCCGCCGTGGCCAGCAACATGGGGTCCGCCTGCTTGATCGTCAGGCCGGGTTTGAGGGTCTCCATGGCGGCCTGGGTATTGCCCTGCTTGATCTGGCTGGCGGCGATCAGGGTGCGCACCACGCTGGAGTCCGGAGCGATTTCGAGCAGGCGAGAGAGGTGCAGTTCGGTGGATTTGTAGTAGCCCAGCTTGTAGGTGACCTGCCCGTACAGGAGCACGGTCTGGAAGTGCCATGGCGAGTTCTTGAGGATGACCAGCAGCTTTTCCTGAGCCGGGAGGTAGCGTCCGGCGCGGTAGTCCAGCAAGGCTTGCATGTAGATCACCAGGGGGGAGGCCGGCTCGATCTTCGCGGCGGTCTGCACGTCCTCGCCGGCCTCTTTTTCCTTGTTCAGGGCGAGGCGCGCCCCGGCGCGGTGGACGTAGGCGGTGGCGTGGGCGGGAGCCAGTTTCACTGCGGTGGAGAAGGCCTCCTCCGATTCCTTGTAGCGTCCCTGCTGACGCAGGATGTCGCCCAGGCGGATATGGCTGTCGGCGTTGTCCGGGTCCAACTGGATGGCGCCGCGCAAGGTGCGTTCGGCGCCGGCGGGGTCGTTGCCCACATGGGCGCAGTTGGAAAGGCCCCATAGCGCCGGGATCAGGTTTTTATCCAGATCCAGCGCCTCCTGATAGATCTTGCAGGCCTCCTCGGTGCGACGCAGACCGAACAGGGCGTCGCCGCGCATGCGCATGACCTCGGCCTGAACGTCGAACGTGGAGTTGTCGCTGGCCTTGATCTCGTTCAGCACCTCCTGGTACTTGCCGCGCAGCAGCATGGCCTCGCCCAGGGGGACGACAACGGTGTCATGGTCCGCGCCTTCCTTTTCCGCCAGCCGCAGCTCGGTTTCCGCCTCCTGGCCCAGGTTGAAGCGCAGATAGGCGCGGCCCAGTTGCAGTCGGGCCTCGATGTTGCCCGGTTGTTTTTGCAGTGCGTTGCGGTACTCGATGACCACGCCGCGGAAATCGTTGCTCTTTTCCGCTTGTTTGGCGGCCTGGATGTGTTCTTCGCTGGTGCGGCGGTCCACCTTGCCGCAAGCGCCCAGCATCAGGCTGCAAACCAGGCTCGCCAGGAGCAGGCGGAGGAAGGGAGGGCGTGTGGGCATGGGTAGTGAACGGGTGGCGATCATGGCGGGTTTCAGCGCAGGGTTTCCAGCAACTTGCGGGCTTCCGTCTGGCGCGGGAACGGTCTGCCGCTGGCCAGCAGCCGTTCCAGTTCGATGCGGGCTGCGGTCTTGTCCCCCGCCTTGATATGGGCGGATGCCAGGTGCCAGGCGACCTCGGGGTTGCCCGGCAGTTTTGCAATGGCCTGGCGCAGGGTTTCGATGCCGCGCTTGGTGTCTCCCTGGCTGGTCAGGAGCCAGCCCAGGGTGTCCAGTACGGCGGCGTTGTCCGGGGCCGCCTTGAGTGCGCGTTCCGCGGTGCTGATGGCGAGGGGATTCTTGGCTTCGCCATAGAGCCAGGCCAGGTTGTTCAGGGCGGCGGCATCCTTGTCATCGTCCTTGACGAGTTGCTCGAAATGGGGGGTGGCGTCGCGCAGGCGTCCCTTGGCGATCAGGAACTGGCCCAGTTCACGGCGCACGATGCGGTCATGGGGGTGGCCGGCAAGCCAGTTCGACAGCACTTTTTCCGCCTCGGCGCCCTGTCCGGCGGCGTTGAAGGCCTTGGCGGCCTTCATGGCCATGAGGGGTTGGCCGGTCATGTCCACCAGACGGACGTAGAGCTTGGCCGCCTCGGCGTGTTTTTTGGAATGGTCCTGCACCTCGGCCTCCAGCAGGTATCCCTGGGGCGAATGGGGCGACTTGTTCTGGATGTCGCGCGCCAGACCCAGGCCGTGCAGCGATTTGCCGGCGTCCGCCAGGATCAGGGCCTTGGCGCGGACGGCCTCGAAGAAATCCGGACGCAGGGTGATGGCGCGATCCAGCGAGATCAAAGCAACCCCGCTGTCGCCCGTAGCCAGTTCCGCATGGGCCTTGGCGAAGTGGGCGGTGGCGGAATCCGGTTTGTTCTGCGCCCAGTTCCGGAACACGTTCAGCGCCTCCTGCAACTCGCCGCGATGCCAGCGCACCATGCCCACCAGGGCGATGGCGTCTTCCCGGCCCGGGTTGTCCATGTTCGCTTCCAGGGCTGCGGTCAGGGCCTTGTCCGGCTCTTTCTTGGTGAGCCAGTGCTGCACCAGACGCAGGCGCACCGGCATGTTGGCCTTGTCGATCTGCTTGGCGCTCTCCAGGGCGTTCATCTGAGTGACCTCGTCTTTTTCGCCCTTGGCGAAGTCGGACAGGGCCAGCCAGGCGCTGACGTTCTTGGGGTCGGCCTTGAGGATGGCCATGATGCGGCCCTTGGCGGCCTTGAGATTGCTGGCCCGCGCGTCGAGCCGGGCCAGGTTCCGCGCGGCAGGAAGGTAGGCCGGCTTGAGGGCGAGCGCTTGCTCGAAACTCTTGCGCGCGCCGGCTTCGTCCCCGGAATTCACCTGCACGATGCCGCGCAGGTTGTAGGTGGAGGGGTCTTTGGGGGCCTCGGCTACATGCTTGTCCGCCACCTTGAGCGCTTCGGCATAGCGCTTGGACTTCATGAGGGTGTTCACCAGCGTGACCGAGGGGCCGATGTCCTCCGTATCCAGTTCGATCACCCGCGAGAGAACCTGAAGCGCTTCGCCCTCCTGACCCGCGCCGAGCAGGCTGGTGGCCAGCTTGTTGAGGATGGCGGGGTCTTTCGGCGCGGCCTTGGCGGCGATCTCGTATTGTTTGCGGGCGGTTGCGAGATCGCTCTTGCTCAGGGCGATATCCCCCTGCAGGGCCAACATGCGGGGGTCGTCGTCCAGCTTGATGTCGGCCAGGAGTTTTTGCGCCGCATGGATGTCGTTGCCCTGCACCATGGCGGTGGCCAGCAGCTTGCGGGCGTGGATGTTGCCCGGCTGCATCGTCACCACATAGGTCAGGTTGCTGACGGCCTGTTCGCGCTGACCCGTGACCATGCTGGCCGCCCCCAGCAGGGCGCGCGCGGGCAGAAAGTCCGGGGCGCTGCCCACCACCGTCAGCAACTTGTTGATGGCGTCGGGATAGCGCTTGTTCTGGAAGTCCAGCAAGGCGTCGAGATAGCGCACCGGCACCCGTGCGGGCGCCTGCTTGCGGGCGACGGCCATATCCGTCTCCGCCGCCTGTAACTGGTTGGTCTGGATCAGCAGGAGGGCGCGCGCGAGGCGCACTTCCACATCGGTGGGAGCCAGTTCCGCCGCCTTGTTCAAGGCGGCCATGGCCTCGGCGGTCTTGCCCTGGTCCCGCAACAACTGGCCTTTCATGCGCCAGCCATCCGCCAGCTTGGGCGCTTTTTCCAGCGCCCGATCCACCAGCCGCAGGGCGTCTTCGGGCGCCTTGGCGAGGACGGAGCGCAGCAGCAGGGTGTCGGGGTGGTCGAAGATGTAGCGATCCGCCCGTTCCATGCTTTGCAGGGCCTCGTTTTCTTCGTTCCGGCTGATCTGGGCGCGGGCGCGCAGGGCGTAGATGGCGGCGTTGACTTCCGGCGGGGCCGAGGTGATCGGGCCGACTTCGCTCAATACGCGCCCCGGATCGCCCATGTTGAGCAGGACGCGGCCCATCAAAGGAGCGACGCGGCCCAGATCAAAGCCCTGCTTGCGGGCCAGGGTCAGTTCCTTTTCCGCATCTTCGAAGCGGCTGTTGTCGTTGTAGATGCGCGCCAGGAGATAGTGGGCCTCCGGACTCGGTCCGGTTTGCAGCACGTTCCTCAACTCGATCAGGGCGGTGCGGGTATCGCCCTTCTCGATGTACTGGCGCGCCTTGACGATGGAACCCTCGGGGGGGTTGGAACAGGCGCACAGAAGCGCAATCAGAAGCAGGGAGAGGGCGGTGCGGGTCTGTGTCATGGCGGTCATTTCAGGCCGAATCGGTGCATGAGGTCGTACAGGGTCGGACGCGAGACGCCCAGTTTTTCCGCCGCCACGCTGACGTTGCCGTTGCTGTGGGCGAGGGCGTTGATGACCGCCTGTTTTTCGGCGATATCGCGGATCTGGCGCAGATTCAGGGGCTCGCCGGGGGCGGCGGCGTGGAGCCCCAGGTCTTCAATGCCCACCTGGGGGCCGTCGGTCATGATTGCGGCGCGTTTCAGGGTGTTTTCCATCTCCCGCACGTTGCCGGGCCAGGCATGGGCGTCAATGGCCGCCAAGGCGTCGGGGGAGAAACCGCGCAGGTTGCGGCTCCGGTCCTGGGCAAAGCGTTCGAGCAGGGCATGGGCGAGCAGGATGCGGTCCCCTTGCCGCTCGCGCAGGGGCGGGATGCGAATGTCCACTTCGGACAACCGGTAGAAGAGGTCTTCGCGGAAGCGTCCAGAGCGGATCAGTTCCTGCAAGTCCTGATGGGTGGCGGCCACCACGCGCACATCCACGGGGAATTCGCCGCGTCCGCCCAGTCGCTCGATCACCCGCTCCTGCAGGAAACGCAACAACTTGGCCTGCAAGGGCAGGGGAAGATCGCCGATCTCGTCGAGGAATACGGTGCCGTGATTGGCGTATTCGAGCTTGCCCAGGGTTTGTTTGACCGCGCCGGTGAACGCGCCCTTTTCGTAGCCGAACAGTTCCGATTCGAGCAGGTTGTCCGGAATGGCGGCGCAGTTGATGGCGACGAAGCGTTCCTTGGCGCGCGGGGACAGTTCATGCAGCGCACGGGCCAGGATCTCCTTGCCCGTGCCGGATTCCCCCAGGAGCAGGACCGTGACATCGCTGGGGGCCAGCTTTTCGATGTTGTGGCAGATCTTGAGCATGCCCGGGTCCGCCGTCACCAGGCCCCGCAGCGGCTCGGTGCGGTTTCTGGAGGCGAGAAGGCGGTTTTCCCGTTCCAGATCGTGCACACGGAAGGCCCGGTCTATGACCCATTTCAGGGTCTGCTCGTCAAACGGTTTGGCGTAGAAGTCGAAGGCGCCCTGGCCGATGGCGCGGATGGCGTTGGCTCGATCCTGGTTGCCGGTGATGACGATGACCTTGGTTTCCGGTCGCAGGGCGAGTATCTGGCCCAGGCTGGCCAGGCCTTCGGTGGCGCCGTCCGGGTCGGGCGGCAGGCCGAGGTCCAGCAGCGCCACCGCTGGTTCGTGTCGACGCATCTGGGTCAGGGCTTCCTCGCGCGATCCCGCAATCACCACCTCGTACTCGTCCAGGCTCCAGCGGATTTGCTTCTGCATGCCGGCGTCGTCTTCCACCAGCAGGACTTTTCGGTTCTTGTCGCTCACACGGTCTCCTGGACGGGAAGAGGCAGATGGATGCGAATGCGGGTGCCCTGGCCGGGACGACTTTCCACCTGGATATCACCCCCCAGGGCCTGTACGTATTCCTTGCATTCGAAGGCGCCGATGCCCATGCCCGTTCCCTTGGTCGAGACAAAGGGGCGAAACAATTTTTCGCGTACAAATCGTTCGTCCATGCCCTGCCCCGAATCCTCTACGGTGATGACCGCCAACGCCTCATCGCGGGCGAGTGTAACACCCACCCTGCCGCCGTCCGGGGTGGCCTCTATGGCGTTCTGGACGATGTGTCCGAGCACTCGCGCCAGCCGTTCCCGGTCAGCCTGAAGCCAGATATCGGGGAGGTCCGGGGCCAGTTCAGGACGCGGGAGATGGGAGGATCTGGCGGCGACGACCTCGCGCACGATGGCGCCCAGGTCAACCAGGGCCAACTCCCCGGCATGGGGTTTTTCCGCCAACTTGGTCAGCATCCGGTTCATGCGCGTCACGGCGCTTTCGATGGTGAGCAGCATGTCGTCCTGGAACTCCGGCTTGTGCCGGTGGCGGGTGGCATTGCTCAGCAGCAGGGAGAGTTGCGCCACCAGGTTCTTGATGTCATGGACCACGAAGGCGGTGGCGCGATTGAAGGATTCAAACTGGCGGGCGATGGTGAGCGCTTCCGCGGCCTGGGCCTGCATCAGGTGGGCGGTGGCCTGGAGGGCGGCAGTGCGCAGCAGGTCATTGATCTCCCAGTCCAGCCCGGAATGGCTCAACGAGCGCGCCAGGACGACAAATCCGACCATCTCTTCATGCCAGACCAACGGCGCCACCAGCCAGGCCTGGGGGCTGTCCAGCAACCACTCGGGTGGAGCGGCGTCCGACAGCAGGGCGGGGTTTTCGCGCAGGTCTTCCAGATTGACGCAGGCCTGCTGCCGTTGAAGCGACAGGGCGAAGGGGTGGCGTCGGTCGAGCTCTTCGTGGATGCGGGAGAAGTTCCAGCATGCTGCGGTGCGGTATGCGCCGGATTCGTGGCGCAGCCATAACGCTGCGCCGGGGCTGTCCACCAGCCGTGCAATGGATTCCAGCACCTTGTCGTACACGGGCACGCCGGGTTCGCCTTCCGCCAGCAGGGAGGTGAAGCGCAGCCACTCCACGCGGTAGTCGTAGCGATAGCGAAAGAAGTGCTTGGCCATGAACAGGCGCAAGCGGGCGCGGGCGGCGCCGGAAAACACCACTACGGCCAGGAGGATGGCGGCCCCCACCAGGAAGACGGCTTGCAGCATGCCCCCCCAGCCCCCGCCCGCGATGCGGATGAAATACCCCGCCGTGGCCATGAGCAGGAGATAGATGCCGCTCCCGAGCAGGGCGGCGGTATGGAACGCGAGACCGTGGGAGATCCCCAGTTGGGAGTCCGCGCCCGATACGCGTTTGTGCGATATCCACAGCAGCGGGGCGATCAGGCACAGGATGAAACCGCGCGCCGCCCAGATGTCCTGAGGAAAACGGGAGAACAGCATGGCCTCCGAGTGCAGGTAGAGGTCAACGGCGAAGGCGCCGCCCAGCCCCAGACAGAGGAATTTGATGCCCCAACGCTGGATCGGGGGGGTGTTGCGGTAGAACTGCTCTACCAGCACCAGGCCGGCTACGGACAGCAGGGTGGGGAGGACGGCGTTGACCAGATAGGCGAGCCGGTGGTCGGGACGGGCCATGGACAGGGCGTGAATGACGATGGCGCTTGCGGCCAGGAGGGCCAGTCCCTTGCCCAGTCCGTCGAGCGGGTCGCCCCCGTCGCGTGCGTTCTGGCGACGCCAGAGGTAGCCCAGCCAGGCCAGGTTGCGCAGCAATTCCAGCAGGGCGCCCAGTTCCCGTCCGGTGTGCAACCAGCCTTCCAGCGCCAGGCCGGCGGCCCAGACGGCGGTGACCAGGGCGGGGACATGCAGGCCGAACGCCAGGCCGCGTTGCCGCGTGGCCAGGGCAAGGATCAGGAACGCCATGGCGGCCAGCCCGTAGCTGACGACCACGACCTCCACTCAACGCACCCCTTTGCCGAGGACTACGACCTGCACGGTCTGGAGCAGGATCGAGAAATCAAGAAACAGGCTGTGATTTTTGACGTAGTAGAGGTCGTATTCCAGCTTGTGCATGGCGTCTTCGACACTGGCGCCGTAGGGAAATTTGACCTGGGCCCAGCCGGTGATGCCGGGTTTGACGCTGTGCCGCGCCCGGTAGAACGGGATCTGCGAGGCCAGTTCGTCCACGAAATAGGGACGTTCGGGGCGCGGGCCGACAAAACTCATGTGGCCCAGAAAGACATTGAGGATTTGGGGCAGTTCGTCGATGCGGGTGCGGCGGATGAAGGCCCCCACGCGGGTGATGCGGTTGTCGTTCTTGCGCGCCCAGATGGGGACGCCGTCCTTCTCTGCATCGGTGCGCATGCTGCGGAACTTGTAGATCGTGAAGGGTTCGTCGTTCTGGCCGACGCGCACCTGGGTGTAGAGGGCCGGCCCCCGGCTTTCGAGTTTGATCAGCACGAAAAACAGCAACATGACCGGCCCGGTCGCGAGCAGAAACAGACCGCTTACGAGCAGGTCGAACAGGCGCTTGATGCTGTCGCGCAGGCTGCCCGGGGCGAAACCGTCGGCAAAGATGATCCAACTGGTATTGAGGGAGCCGAGCGGGATCAGGCCGGTCTGCCGTTCGCAGAAGTTGGCCATCTCCGAGACCGGAATGCCGCGCAGCTTGCATTCCAGCAACTCCGCCGAGGGCATGCCTCCCTGGCGGCGCTGGCGGATGGCGACCACGATCTCTTCCACCCGCAAGCGCCGGGCAATCTCGTAGATGCTGCCTTCCTCGTCGATGACGCGGTCTTCCGCGACATAGCGGTGGGGCGATCCCATGGGCAGGTATCCCACCACCAGAATGCCCTTGTCTTCCCCCGCGGCGATGATGTCGTCCAGGGCGGCGGCGCGGGTGCCAGCTCCCACCACCAGCACCCGCCGCTTGAACATGTCGGTCTTGCCGAATTCCATGAACAGCAGCCGGATCAGGAGCGAGGTGAGCCCGGACATGGCAATGGCCGCCACCATGCCGGAGCGGATCAGGAAGGGGTCGGTCAGGAATCTGGAAGCGCCGGCATACAGGAGAGTGGTGACCGCAAGGCTGCCCAGCACCCTGGATGTCATGGCCAGCGGTCCCCGCGTCCAGCCCCATTCATAGAGCCCGAAGACGGAATTCATCAGGGTCAGAACGGCAGCGAAAAGCCAGGGGCGATAACCGGCGCCGTAAGCGTCGTGGGCGCCGTGGCCCTGGAAATAGTTTTCAGCGGAAAACTCCGCAATCTCCAGAAACAGCAGAAATTCCAGCCCGGCAAGCAACAGGAGGCTGAGAGGGATGAAGTGGCGGAACAGCCGGATCACGGTGCGCGGACAAGGTCGCGGCGAATCGGCATCGCACGCGTGAAGGGAAAGGGGGGCGTCGTCCTGAATCTCATCTCGGCGGTCGGTGCGGTCAGGGGAGGCAAGGGGGTCACGCCAATTCTCCAGCAGTTGCCAGGGCGTGCGCCAGTTGCTGACGGCTCATGCGTAGACGGGGAGCGCCGGGTGCGTGCCGCAGTTCGGGCGGGATCAGTCGGATCAGCACGTCCGTTGGCTCGGCAAAGATCAGATACCCCATCCTGCCGGGGCGGTCCTGGATCTTGAATTCAATCGACTGGTTCACCAGAAACTGCTCGAACTCCTTGCTGGATTCCGCGGAGATCTCCAGCTCGATCAGGCTGTGCTCGGACACGATGCCAGTGGCCACAGGGCCGGTGAGTGCGGGCTGGAAGCGCGCAAAGACCTCCATGACCTCCATGGCCTCCTGCCTCAGTTCCGCCAACACGGTGGCCAGTTCTTCCGGCTCATACAAGGCCTGCCGTTCCGCCAATGCGGCTTCGATTTCCTCATTGCTGGGCATGTCCTGGCCTTCGGGCAAGCCCAGTTGGCGCGCCGCCTTGCGCTTGGCCAGGGTGTAGTCCTGGATGCCGTGTTCCGCGATCAGTCGGGCTGCGGCATCCGCCAGCATCTGTCGGGAGTGGCGTCCATGGAGAGCCCGGAACCGGGTCATGGCATGCCGCTTCCCGGCGCTGGGGCGGCAGGAGTTGTCGGCGCTGCCGGAACGGGCGCGCCGTCCGCGTTGGCGGGGATGGCGGGCTGGTAGGAGTATTCCGTGATGCCGCTGGCGGCGGCGGCCCCCGTCTTGGCGTCGATGACGGTGGTGTTGACGCCCTCCGGCAACACCAGGGGAGACTCCGGCACGCCCTTCATGGCCTCGCTCATGTAGCGAACCCAGATGGGTAGCGCCGTGATGCCGCCGGTCTCTCCCGGCCCCAGGGGTTTGGGCTGGTCATAGCCCATCCAGGCGATGGCAACCCGCGTGGCCTGGAACCCGGAGAACCAGGCGTCATGGTGATCGTTGGTGGTACCGGTCTTGCCCGCCAGATCCCCCCGTCCCAGCTTCATGGCGGGGAAGCCGGTGCCGCGACGGATCACGTCCTGCAACAGGGTGGTCATGACGTAGGCATTGCGAGGATCAATCGCCTGAACAGGTTCTGGCGCCATGAAGCTTTCCAGCACGCGTCCGTCCCGGTCGGTGACCTTGAGCAGGTGCCACGGCGCAACCAGTTTGCCGCCATTGGCGAAGACCCCGAATGCGGCGGCCAGCGACAGGGGGGTGACCTCCCCGGCCCCGAGCACCATGGTCATGTAGGGCGGTATCCGGCTCATGTCGAAGCCGAATTTCGCGGCGTGTTCCTGCGCGAAGGGGATGCCCGTCGCCTGAAGCACGCGGATCGCGACCAGGTTTTTCGATTTGGCCAGGGCGTTGCGCAGGGTGATGGGGCCGTCCATGTCCCCGTCGTAGTTTTTCGGCTCCCAGGCCTCGTTGCCGGTCAGGGCGGGGTCCAGGCTGATGGGGGCATCGTCCATGACGGTGGCGGGAGACATGCCCCGTTCCAATGCGGCGGAATAGATGAAGGGCTTGAAACAGGAGCCGGGCTGGCGCCAGGCCTGGGTGATGTGATTGAACTGGTTGCGGCGGAAATCAAAGCCGCCCACCAGGGCGCGAACCGCGCCGGATTCGGGCGAGATGGATAGCAGGGCGGCCTCCACCTGGGGAAGCTGGGTGAGTTGCCAGGGTTGATTCGCCGCCTCCCGCGCCACGCGCACGATGCTGCCCCGCCCCAGACGTTTCTCCTGAGGCATCTTGTCGGACAGGAAGCGCTGGGCGAACTTGAGTTCACTGGGCCCCAGGTCGATGTCGGCGCCGCTGCGCAGACGCACCCGAATCAGATTCTTCTGGACCGAGAGCACGACGCCGGGCAGAAATCCGCTGGATTCCTCGCGCTCCAGCAGAACATCCTCAATGGCGCGGTCTGCCGCCTTTTCCTCCGCAGGCAGGGCGATGCGGCCTTCCGGCCCCGCATAGCCCCGACGCCGGTTGTACTGGAGGACGCCTAAACGCACTCCCTCCAGCGCAGCGCGCTGATCCGCCAGGCGCAAGGTGGTATAGACCCGCATGCCGCTGACATAGATGGACTCGCCGTATTTTTGCAGCATGCGCTGGCGCACCATCTCCGCCAGGTGAGGGGCTTCCGCCTCAAAGGTCTGGGGCGAGTATTTCACCGGCAGGTGGAATTCCCGCGCCTGTTCCAGTTGTTCGTCGGTGATGTACCCCAGGGTGCGCATGCGCCCGAGGATATGGACCTGCCGGGTGCGGGCGCGAGCGGGGTTCACGACCGGGTTGTAGGCGGAAGGGGCCTTGGGCAGGCCCGCCAGCATGGCGGCCTCGGCCAGATTGATGCGGGCCAGAGGCTTGCCGAAATAGATCTGCGCCGCCGCGGCAAATCCGTAGGCGCGCTGCCCCAGGTAGATCTGATTGAGATACAGCTCCAGGATTTCGTCCTTGGACAGGGCGTGCTCGATCTTGATGGCGAGCAAGGCCTCCTTGAGCTTGCGACCGAAGGTTTTCTCCGAGGAAAGGAAGAAATTCCTGGCCACCTGCATGGTGATGGTGGAGGCCCCCTGTTGGGCGCCGCCGGAAACCAGATTGGTCATGGCTGCGCGCAGAACCCCCAGGGTGTCGACGCCGCCATGCTGGTAAAAGCGCTCGTCCTCGGCGGCCAGGATGGCCTGACGCAGGGATTCGGGCGTGTCCTGAAGGCGCACCACGGCGCGCCGCTCTTCACCGAACTCGCCGATGAGCGCCCCGTCCTCGGTGTAAATGCGCAGGGGTTGCTTGGGCCGATAGTCGGTCAGGGTTTCCAGACTGGGCAGATTTGGGTAAACCAGCCCCGCCGCCAGGAAGACCGTGGCCACCCCGATGGCGGCGACTCCCAATATCCCTGCGAGCAGGTAATTCCACCAAGTTCTCATCGGGGCGCCGAAAAGTGGGACAAATGGAAAAACATTGTATTTAATAAGGAGTTGTTGCTAGGATTTAACGTAGATTCTTAAGTTGATGCGCCCATGTCGTGCCGGGCATTGTTGAGGGGATAGTCTTTGAGATTTGCCTTCCCAGGTCGAGCCGCCAGACCCCTGATTGGGGTGGATGTTAGCTCATCGGCTGTGAAGCTGCTTGAGCTGGGGGACATCGGCAAAGGGCAGCATGTGGTGGAGCGTTACGCCTATGCCCGCCTGCCGAGAGACGCCATGAACGACGGCGTCATTACCAAGCCCGAACTGGTGGAACAGGCGTTGCGCGAGGCATGGCGCAACCTTGGAACGCGCACGCGGGAAGTGGCCATGTCCCTGCCGACGGCGGCGGTCATCACCAAGAAGATCCTGATCCCCGGAGGGGCGACGGAGGCGGAGATCGAAACCCAGCTTTCCGCCGAAGCCAACCAGATGGTGGCCCTGCCCATTGAAGATGTCAGTCTGGACTATCAATTGCAGGGGCCCAACGAGAAGAATCCGTCCGACCAGAACGCCCTGCTGGTGGTTACCCGCAGGGAGCGGGTGGAAGAACGGGTGGCCCTGGCCGAGTCGGTCGGGCTCAAGCCGTTGATCATGGACGTGGACATCTATGCCACGCTGGCCGCCTTCGAACAGATTGCCGCCACGCAATTGCCTGACAACGGCCAGGGGCAGACGGCGGCGGTGATTGACATCGGCGCCTACTCCACCTTTGTCAACGTCCTGCATGACAACCAGCCTGTGTACCAGCGGGAGCACACCCTGGGCGGTCAGACCCTGACCAACGAGATCGCCCGGCGTTTCGACATGTCCAGCGAAGAGGCGGAAGAGGCCAAACGCCGCGGAACCCTGCCGGAGAATTACGAAGCGGATGTGTTACAGCCATTTCTGGACAGCGTGGTGCAGGAGATCAACCGCGCCCTGCAATTGTTTTTCTCGGCCACGTCCTACCACAGCGTCGATCACATCCTGCTGGCAGGCGGATGCGCATCTCTTCCGGGCCTGGAAGACATGGTGCACCACCGCACCCAGGCCAGCACCCTGGTGGCCAATCCCTTCGCCCGCATGAGCGTGTCGCCCGAAGTGAAGGCCAGACAACTCGCCTCCGACGCGCCATCCCTGATGGTGGCCTGCGGCCTGGCATTACGTCGCTTTGACCCGGCATGAACGCCATACGCATCAATCTCCTGCCCTATCGCCAGATGCGGCGCGCCCGCGCCCAGCGTTTGTTCGTGTTGCTGGCGCTGGTGGCCGCCGGGGCCGGGGTCGGCATCGTCCTGCTGGTTCAGTTTCTGCTGACCCAGCAGATCACGTTGCAGGAGGGCCGCAACGCCTTCCTGCGCAACGAGATCACGGGACTGGAACGTCGCATCACGGAAATCAATGAACTCAAGGAAAAGACCAAGGGATTGCTGGCCAAGAAGGATGTGGTCGAGTCCCTGCAATCGAACCGTGGAGAGAACATCCGTCTTTTCCTTGAAATAGCGCGGCAACTGCCGGAGGGGCTGTATCTGAAGAGCCTGAAGCAGCGCGGGGACGCACTGGATCTGTCCGGCTACGCGCAATCGAGCGCGCGCGTGTCTACCTACATGCGTTCCCTCGACGAGTCCTCCCTGTTCCGCGACCCGGTCCTGGTGGAGGTCAAGGCTGCGCAGGTCGGGAATCTGCGGGCCAACGAATTCTCCCTTTCGGTAAAAATCGAGAAAGCGACGCCGGACGCAGGCAAGGCGCCCAAAGGCGCGGGGGGCAAGCCATGAACCTCTCTGATCTCAACAATCTGGATCTCGGTAACCTGGACCTGAAGGATGTCGCTTCGGCGTCCATGCCGGTGAAGGTCGTGATTCTGGCCCTGGTGTTCATGCTGGTGCTGGGAGGCGGCTGGTACGCGCTGTGGTCCGGCGCCATGAAACAACTGGACGTAAAACGTGCGGAAGAAGTGAAACTGCGCAGCGATTTTCAGACCAAAAAGATGCTCACCGCCCATTACGAGGAATACAAGCACCGCCTGACCGTGATCGAGGATTCCCTGTCCTCGCTGATCAAGCAGTTACCGGGCAAAGCGGAAATGGACGCGCTGCTGGCCGATATCAACCAGGCCGGAGTGTCGCGCGGTCTGGAGTTCGATTTATTCAAGCCGGGCACGGAAACCGCGGCGGACTTTTACGCCACCATGCCTGTGAACCTCAAAGTCTCCGGGTCCTATCACGACCTGGGCGGTTTTGTGAGCGATCTGGCCCGGCTCCCGCGCATCGTGACCCTGCACGACATCACCCTGTCTCCCCAGCCCGGCGGCAAGTTCATTGTTATGGACGCGCGCGCGGAAACCTATCGCTACCTCGACGAGAAAGAACTGGCCGAGGCGAAGAAGCCCAAGGGAGGCAAACCGAAATGAAGCGCGCCTGCATCGTGTTGCTTGCGGCGCTGTCCGGTTGCGGCGGGGGCGATTTTTCCGACTTGAAGGCCTTCATGGAACAGGCGGGCAAAACCGGCATACAGCCGCTGGAACCTTTGCCCGCCCTCAAGATTCTGGATGCGCCGGAATACGACCCGGCCAACCTGCCGGACCCGTTCCGCTCGCGCAGCATGAAATCCGCCAAGGCGGGCGGGCTGCAACCGGATGTGAACCGGCAGAAGGTCTATCTGGAACGTTTTCCGCTGGATGGCCTGCGTATCATCGGCACCCTGGACAAAAGCGGACAGCTCGCGGCGCTGGTGCGTACGCCTGAAAACCATGTCCAGATCGTCCGCAAGGGAGATTTCATCGGCCAGAACAATGGCGTGGTCATCAATGTGCGTGAAGCCGGACTCGATATTCGTGAGATCGTGCAGGATGGCAATGGGGACTGGGTGGAGGCCAACGCCTCCCTGACCCTACAGGAGTAAGGATATGAAGAGGTTTGTGAATGGCGGGTTCCGATGTGCGGCGTTGCGGCTTCTGGCCCTGGCAACGGCGTTGCTCGCGCCGGTTTCCTCCTGGGCGGCGAGCCCCGGAAATCTCATCACCGCGCTGTCGGTGGTGCGCGCACAGAACGAGGATCGCGTCCTCAAGATCGTCCTGAAAGACCCTGTGCAGGGACTGCCGGTGACCTTTACCACCGTCAACCCCAACCGGATCGTGCTGGATTTTTCCGCCACCGGAAACGGCGCAGGGCGCGTCAACGAAGTGGTCAATGCCGGAGTGATCGCCTCCTATCAGGTGCTGGAAGCGGGGGAACGCACGCGCGTGGTGATGAATCTGACCGGACCCGCCACCTACGAATTGCGTCAGGACCGTAATGTGATCCTGGCCGTGGTGCGCGGCGTCGAGGCGGCGAAGGGCGTGCAGATCGCCGCCAGCTTTCCGGAAGTGGGCAAGGCCAAGGCCCATGCCATCCGCGGCATCGACTTCCAGCGTGGCAAGGAGGGGGAGAGCCAGATCCAGGTGGCCCTGTCCGACCCGGGCGTAGGGGTGGATCTGCAACAGAAGGGGCAGGCCATCCAGGTCGACTTCATGAACACGTCCCTGCCCGAACGTCTGCAACGGCGCATGGACGTGACGGAATTCTCCACCCCCGCCCAGACCATCGAGGCCTTTGCGCAAGGGCAGCACACCCGTCTGGTGATCAATCCCAAGGGCAAGTGGGACTACTCCGCGCACCAGATCGGCAACCAGTTCATTCTCACGATACGTCCCCTGGACGGCCCCAACGCCGCCCAGACCGACCGTCCCCAATACAGTGGCGAAAAGCTCTCCCTCAATTTCCAGAACGTGGAAGTCCGGGCCGTGCTCCAGGTGATTGCCGACTTCACCGGGCTCAACATCATCGCCAGCGATACCGTGAGCGGCAATGTCACCCTGCGGCTCAAGGACGTCCCCTGGGACCAGGCGCTGGAGATCATCCTGCGCGCCCGCGGCCTGGACAAACGCATGAGCGGCAACGTCATCTGGGTGGCTCCCAGGGATGAGCTGGTGACCAAGGAAAAGCTGGAACTGGAGGCGCGCAAGTCCATTTCCGAGCTCGAACCCCTGACCACCCGCAACTACGCACTGAATTACATCCGCGCCGACGAAGCCGTGTCGGTCCTGTCCGGGAGTTCGCGCAGCGGGCTCAGTACGGGCGAATCGGCGACCTGCTCGCCCAGCGCCACCGGGATAAAGGCCGAAGCGGTAAGCAGCGGCGCGAGCGCGGCCAGCGGGAGCGCTGCGGGTACGGGCGCCGCGGCCAGTTCAACGCGCGTGTTGTCAAATCGCGGCGGGGCCTCCTACGACCTCACCACCAACACCATGGTGGTCACCGATACGGTGGATCGTCACAAATCCATCGAAGCGGTGCTCAAGAACATCGACGTACCCAGCCGCCAGGTCATGATCGAGGCGCGCATCGTCATCGCCGACGACACCTTCAGCCGCAATCTGGGCGCGAAACTGGGGGTGGCGGCCAAACGGCAGGGCGGTAACTTTGCCGCATCGGGGACGGACGCCACGGCCCTGGCCAGCGGCACTTCGGTCACCAGCGACCTGACCACGACCAACATCAACCTTCCCCTCGCCAGCTCGGCGGGCGCGCTGGGCTACACCGTCCTGTCCGCCTCCACCAACACCCTGCTTTCCCTGGAACTCCAGGCGCTGGAAGCGGAGAACCGCGGCAAGATCGTCTCCAACCCGCGCGTGGTGACCACCAATCTGCGGCCCGCCGTGATCCTTCAGGGCACCCAGATTCCCTATCAGACCACCAGCGGCACCTCCGGCACCCAGACCTCGTTCAAGGACGCCCTGCTGTGTCTGCTGGTCTCGCCCCAGGTGCTCAACAACGGCGACGTCATCCTCAATGTGGAAGTACAGAAGGATGCCCAGGGGGCCGACACCACTGCCGGCCCGGCCATCAACGTCAAGCGGGTCAAGACCCAGGTACGGGTCAGCAACGGCGAAACCGCCATCCTGGGCGGCATCTTCGAACAGACCCTGCGGGATGACGTCACCAAGGTTCCTCTTCTGGGGGATGTGCCCATCCTTGGGCACCTGTTCAAGACCACGCAGAAGCGGGATGACAAATCCGAGATGCTGATCTTTCTGACCCCGCGGCTGCTGGATGAAAGGCTGACCGGGTTGAAGTAAGGAAGTAAACCAACCCTGTGGGGCGTTCCCCTACAGGGCGATCACCAGTCGCTCCAGGGCGTAGACCAGCATCAGCAGGGCGATCAATCCCAGCGCGCCCTTCAAACTGAGCCCGGCAAAGCGTAGCCAGCGCGGGTCGCGGTTGAGGGAATAGCCCAGCAGGGAAACCACCAGCAGGACGCCCGCTAAAACGATCAACAGCCGAAAGGCCAGCATGGTTCAGGCCGGCATCGGAAACAGATCGAGCAAGCCGCGCGGCGTGGCCGCGTCATCCTCGAACGTCGCCCACTCCCAGCTCGCAACGTCGGTCACCAGGGCGCGCAGCAACTGATTGTTGAGGCCGTGGCCTGACTTGTGCGCGGCAAAGGCGCCCAGGATCGGATGGCCGGTGAGATAGAGATCGCCCACCGCGTCCAGCGCCTTGTGTTTCACGAACTCGTCGGCGTAGCGCAGCCCGTCGCTGTTGAGTACGCGGAACTCATCCAGCACCACGGCGTTGTCCAGCGTACCCCCCAGCGCCAGACCGCGGCTGCGAAGGGTTTCCACATCCTGCATGAAGCCGAAGGTGCGGGCCCGGCTGACCTCGCGCACATAGGACTGGCGGGCGAAATCCAGCGTCACGGACTTGGCGGAATTGCGGAATACGGGGTGATTGAAGTCGATGCTGAAGGCCATTTTGAAGCCCTCGTGGGGCGTGAAGGACGCCCACTTGTCGCCATCCTCCACCCGCACCTCGCGCCGGACGCGGATGAAGCGCTTGGCGCAGGGAAGGGGTTCAATGCCGGCGGACTGGATGAGGAAGACGAAAGGGGCGGCAGAGCCGTCCAGGATGGGCACTTCGGGGCCGTCCAGATCAATGTGGACGTTGTCGATGCCTAGTCCGGCCAGGGCGGACATCAGATGTTCCACGGTGGAGACCCGTGCGCCGTTGGCTTCCAGTGCGGAGCACAGGCGGGTGTCGTGCACCTGTTCGGGCGCGACGCGAAAACTTGGGGCCTGAGGCAGATCGGTGCGGGTAAAGAGTATCCCGGTATTGGCCTGGGCCGGGCGCAGGGTCAGGTTGACGCGAACCCCCGAATGCAGTCCCACGCCGATGGTGTGGACCAGGGATTTCAGGGTGCGTTGCCGAATCATCCTAGAAACCTCAGTTGACCGCTCCTTGGCCCTCGTGAGGGCGCATGGGCGCTGGCGTTTGCGCCTCCGGGGACGCTCACCCATTGGGTGGCGCCGCTACGCGCCCGATTGCACGGTTTTCGGGTCGTCTGGCGGCGTTGCTCCTCCTTGCGGGGCCGGCCCCGCTGCGTCGTCGCGCCTTGCCAGACGCCCCGAAAACCGCACACTCGGACGCGTCCAACTGAGGTTTCTAGGATCATGCTGATTGATAACTCATTGAGTAAACGAGGGAATTCTATCCCGGACGGGGAGGAGGGGCCCCGTCCGGGAAGAACCCGGACACACATGCCGTGCGTCGCGTGGCGCGGCAGCGCCGGAAGTTCTCAGTCCGCCTGTTTGCGCAGGAAGGCCGGAATGTCCAGGGTGTCGATGCCTGAAGAAGAGGCCGACACCTCCGTGACCAGACCGCCGCCGCGTTGGCTGCGGCGGAATGTGGTGGGCTGGTCGTAGTCGATTTCCGTGGAGGCGGAGGACATGGGGACGGCGTCGTAGGTGCCGGTCGCCTTCATCGGTTCGACGATGCGCATCTCCGGCGGCTTGCGCTGTTCCCGCACCGGATTGCCCAGGCCGGTCGCCACCATGGTCACGCGCAGGTGCTCGCCCATGCTCTCGTCCACGGAGGTGCCCACGATCACGGTCGCTTCTTCGGCGGCGAAGCCCTGGATGGCGTTCATCACCTCGTAGTACTCCTCCATCGAGAAGCTTTCGCTGGCGGTGATGTTCACCAACACCCCGCGCGCGCCCTTCAGGTCCACGTTTTCCAGCAGCGGGCTGGCGACGGCGGCCTCGGCGGCCTCGCGGGCGCGGGATTCGCCGCTGGCCTGGGCGGAACCCATCATGGCCATGCCGACTTCGCTCATCACCGTCTTCACGTCGGCGAAGTCCACGTTGATCAGGCCCGGGTTGCTGATGATCTCGGAGATGCCCGAGACCGCGCTGTGCAGCACGTCGTTGGCGGCGGCGAAGGCGTCGGTGAACTTGGCCTTGCCCCCCAGCACCTGGATCAGTTTCTCGTTGGGGATGACGATCAGGCTGTCGACATGCTCCGACAGCGCCTTCAGGCCCTGTTCGGCGGAACGCATGCGCTTGGTCTGCTCGAACACGAAGGGCTTGGTCACCACTGCCACGGCGAGGATGCCCAGATCCTTGGCCACCTGCGCCACGATGGGCGCCGCCCCGGTGCCGGTGCCGCCGCCCATGCCTGCGGCGATGAACAGCATGTCGGCCCCGTCGATCAGTTCCGCGATGCGCTCGCGGTCCTCCAGCGCCGCCTCGCGGCCCACCTCCGGCTTGCCGCCGGCGCCCAGGCCCTTGGTGGCCGAGTTGCCGATCTGCAACTGCACCGGGGCGCGGTTGCGTTTCAGCGCCTGGGCGTCGGTATTGATGGCGACGAACTCCACGCCGCTCATGCCCTTGCCGATCATGTGATCCACGGCGTTGCCGCCGCATCCGCCCACGCCGATGACCTTGATCACGGCATCCTGGGTTTGCAGGTCTTCCAGTTCAAATAACATCTTCATCCCTCCTAAGGGTTACAGGCACAAACAGCCGGACTGGGCCGGCATTTCAAAAATTCTGTTGGAACCACGACTTCATCCTGCCCATCACCTCGCCGAAGCTGGCGTTCTGGATACGGGCGGCTTGATCCTGTTCATGTTTTTCCAGGCCCGTCAGCAGCAGGCCCACGCCGGTGGCGAAGCGGGGGCTGCGCACGCGGTCGGTGAGGCCGGAGATGTCCTGCGGCACGCCGATGCGCACCTGGGTGTGGAACACCTCCTCGCCCAGTTCCACCATGCCCTTCATCTGGCTGGTGCCGCCGGTGAGGACGATGCCGGACGAGATCAATTCCTCGAACCCGCTGCGGCGCAGTTCCGCCTGCACCAGGCTGAACAACTCCTCCACGCGCGGCTCGATCACCTCCGACAGCAGTTGTTTGGAGAGCATGCGCGGACCCCGGTCGCCGATGCCCGGCACCTCGATCATGTCGTCGCGGGCGGCAAGCTGGCGCAGGGCGATGCCATGCTCGATCTTCAGATCCTCCGCGTCGCGCGTCGGCGTACGCAGGGTCATGGCGATGTCGTTGGTGATCTGGTCCCCCGCCACCGGAATCACCGCCACATGCTGGATCGCGCCCCGGGTGAACACGGCGATGTCGGTGGTGCCGCCGCCGATATCCACCAGACACACGCCCAGATCCTTCTCATCCTCGTTCAGCACCGCATGGCTGGAGGCGAGCGGTTGCAGCACCAGATCCTTCACCTCCAGGCCGCAGCGGCGCACGCACTTGACGATGTTCTGCACCGCCGACACCGCCCCGGTCACCACATGCGCCTTCACCTCCAGGCGCACGCCGGACATGCCCAGCGGATCGCGCACGCCGTCCTGGTCGTCGATGATGAATTCCTGCGGCAGCACATGCAGGATCTGCTGGTCTGCCGGGATCGGCAGGGCGCGCGCGATCTCGATCACCCGGTCCATGTCGTTCTGGCTCACCTCGCGGTCGCGGATGGGCAGCATGCCGCTGGAGTTCTGGGCGCGGATGTGGCTGCCGGCGATGCCGGTGTAGACCTGGGTGATCTTGCAGTTGGCCATCAGCTCGGCCTCCTCCAGCGCGCGCTGGATCGCCGCCACGGTGGCCTCGATGTTCACCACCACGCCCTTCTTCAGCCCGCGCGACGGCGCCTGGCCCAGGCCCACGATGTTGAGTCCCCCCTCCGGCGTCGGCTCCGCCACCAGGGCGGCGATCTTCGAGGTGCCGATATCCAGGCCGACGATCAGATCCTTGTTTTCCCGGAGTTTGTTCATGCCCGTTTTTCCTGCTGGTTGGCCTTGCTGGGGAGGGGCGACGGAGCGGACGCCCGTTGCGCCGAGAAACCGTTGGGATAACGCATGTCCACCCGCGCGATGGCGCCCACGGCGGTCACCGCCTGGGGGTAGAAGCGCGCGAAACGCTGCATCCGTTCCTCGATCCGCTCGCGCCCCAACTCCACCTCAATGCCGCTGGAAAGACGCAGATGCCAGGACTGGCGCGGACTCAGCACCACCTGCTCCACCTTCAGCCCGAGCGGGGCGGCGGCCTGAGCGAATTCACCGTAGCGGCGCGCCACTTCGCGTTCCATGCCCTCCGGCGCCAGGACGCGCGGCAGGTTGGCGGCGGGCCGCACCGGGAACACCTCGCCCGCGGTGGAAAGGGTGGCGCGGTCGTTCCAGGCGGCGGCGGCCTCGTGCTCCTCCAGGGTCACGAACAGCCGATCCGGCCAAGCGCGTCGCACATCGGCGCGGCGCACCCAGGGCAGGGTCTCCAGGCGCAGGCGCGCATCCTGCAGATCCATCGAGAAGAACCCGCCGGCCAGCTTGGGCAGCAACGCCTGCACGGCATGTTGGGTGTCGGAGTGGGCCGCGCCCTCCACCGTCACCTGGCTGAAGGGGTAGCGCTGTTCCAGCGCCGCGCGCCCCGCCACCCACAGGGCAAACAGCAGGGTGAAGGCCAGCACGGCCTTGGTGATGCGGTTGAGGACTTCCGGCTTATCCCACATGGGCCAGCTCCAGCACCTTCAGGCACAGGTCCGGGAAGGCGATGCCCGCCGCCCGCGCCGCCATCGGGACCAGGCTATG
Organism: Betaproteobacteria bacterium; assembly: GCA_016219425.1. GTDB lineage: Bacteria > Pseudomonadota > Gammaproteobacteria > Burkholderiales > Thiobacillaceae > PFJX01. The sequence continues at coordinate 169,559 of JACRNB010000010.1, forward strand.
GTCGGTCATGCCCGGCGCGGTATTGATCTCCAGCAGATAGGGTTTGTGGTCCGCGTCCAGCAGCACGTCCACCCGGCCCCAGCCGCGGCAGCCCAGGATGCGGAAGGCGCGCAGGGCCAGGAACTGCATCTCCGCCTCCGCCTCCGCCGACAGCCCGGCGGGGCAGAGGTAACGGGTGTCGTTGCGTAGATATTTGGCCTCGTAGTCGTAGAACTCCGTGGCCGGCTCGATCTTCACCGCCGGCAGGGCCTGCATGTCGTCGCCCTTGCCGAGAATGGCCACGGTGTACTCGCCGCCGCTCAGGAAACGCTCCGCCAGCACCAGCGGGTCGTGCCGCGCCGCCTCGGCATAGGCCGCAGGCAACTCCCCATGCGCCTTCACCTTGGTCACGCCCACGCTGGAGCCCTCGTTGGCCGGCTTCACAAACAGGGGCAGGCCCAACTGTCGTTCCACCGCGCCGAAATCGCTGTCGGCGGTCAGCAGCGCGTAATCCGGCACCGGCAGACCGGCGCCCTGCCACAGGAGCTTGGTGCGCCACTTGTCCATCCCCAGGGCCGAGGCCATCACGCCGCTGCCGGTGTAGGGGATGCCCAACAACTCCAGCGCCCCCTGCACCGTACCGTCCTCGCCGCCGCGCCCATGCAGGATCACGAAGGCGCGGGCGTAGCCCTCGCGCTTGAGATCGCCCAGATCGCGCCCGGCGGGATCGAAGGCGTGGGCGTCCACCCCCTTCGAACGCAGAGCGGCCAGCACGGCGTTGCCGCTCTTGAGCGAGACATCCCGCTCGGCGGACGACCCGCCGAACAAGACCGCGACTTTTCCGAATGCTTCAGGGCTCACGCTTTCTCTCCAACGATTCTGACTTCCCGTTCCAGCCTCACCCCGGTCTTCGCCTCCACCCCCGCCTGCGCCGTCTCGATCAGGGTCTCGATGTCCGTGGCCGTGGCCCCGCCCAGGTTGACGATGAAGTTGGCGTGCTTTTCCGAGAACTGCGCGCCGCCGATGCTCCGACCCTTGAACCCGCAGGACTCGATCAGGCGCGCGGCGAAGTCGCCCGGCGGGTTGCGGAACACGGAGCCGGCATTGGGCTGGGTCAGGGGCTGGCTGGCGGCGCGCTTGGCCAGGAGCTGTTTGATCAGGGTGCGGCTGTGTTCGCCATCCCCGCGCGGCAGCAGGAACCAGGCGGCCACGAACCATTCCTCGCGCGGCTGGGCGGGTTTCACACTGCGATAGGCCACGCGAAAGTGCGCCGGTGCGCGCAGATGCAGGCGGCCATGGCGGTCCACGGTCTGCACCTGGCTGACGTACTCCCAGGTCTCATGGCCGTGGCAGCCCGCGTTCATGGCCAGCGCTCCGCCCACGCAGCCGGGGATGCCGGCCAGGAATTCCGCGCCGACCAGATCGTTCTGGGCCGCAAAGCTGGCCACTTTGGGACTGGCCACGCCGGCCTCGGCATGGACCACGCCGAAGCAGGGCTGGCCGTCGCGCGGCGCCAGACGCCGTTCCTGCAAGGCAATGTCTTTCAACGCCCCGTGCAGGGCGATGGCCGTGCCCTGGAGCCCGCCGTCGCGCACCAGCAGATTGCTGCCCAGGCCGATGAAAAGAATCGGCTCGTCCGCCGGCAGGCTGCGCAGGAAGACGCACAGGTCATCCAGGTCCGTCGGCGTGTACAGGCGCTCCACCCGTCCGCCCGCGCGCCAACTCACATAGCGGCCCATGTCCGCGTCCGCTTCGAGCACGCCGCGCAAGGGGTGCATGGACTCGCTCATGCCGTTTCTCCCAACGCCGTCATCCCCAACGCCGCCACCCGCGCCGGGGTCTGGCCGATGGAGCCCGCGCCCATGGTCAGCACCACGTCGCCGTCCTGCACGAAATCGGCAAGGACCTGGGGTAGATCGTTCACGTCCGCCACGAACACCGGCTCCACCCGGCCCGCCACGCGCAGGGCGCGCGCCAGACTGCGTCCGTCGGCGGCGACGATGGGGGCCTCGCTGGCGGCGTAGACCTCGGTCAGCAGCACCGCGTCAGCCTGCGACAGGATGCGCACGAAGTCCTCGAACAGGTCGCGCGTGCGGGTGTAGCGGTGCGGCTGGAACGCCAGCACCAGACGCCGGCCCGGAAACGCGCCGCGCGCCGCCTTGAGGGTTGCGTCCATCTCCACCGGATGATGGCCGTAGTCGTCCACCAGGGTGAAGGCGCGCCCGTCCGTCAGGCGCACCTCGCCATAACGCTGGAAGCGCCGGCCCACGCCCTTGAACCCGGCCAGGGCGCGCTGCACCGCCTCATCCGGGATCTGCAACTCCCAGGCCACGGCGATGGCGGACAGCGCATTGAGCACGTTATGCATGCCCGGCAGATTCAAGGTCACGGCGATGGGGGAGCGGATGCCGTTGCGCAGGGCGGTGAAGCTCATGCGCCCGTCCTCGGCGCGGATGTCCACGGCCTGGAAGGCGCAATCGTCGCTCGTGCCGTAGGTCATCACCGGCTTCTCGATGCGCGCCAGCAGGCTGCGCACGTTGGGGTCATCGGCGCACACCACGGCCATGCCCCAGAACGGCAGGCGGTGCAGAAACTCCACGAACGCGCCCTTCAAGCGCTCGAAGTCGTGGCCGTAGGTCTCCATGTGGTCGGCGTCGATGTTGGTGACGATGGAGATCACGGGCGAGAGATGCAGGAAGGAGGCGTCGGACTCGTCCGCCTCCGCCACCAGCCACTCGCCCTGGCCCAACTGGGCATTGGCCCCGGCGGCCAGAAGTTTTCCTCCGATCACGAAGGTGGGGTCCAGGCCCGCCTCGCCCAACATGCTGGCGATCAGGCTGGTGGTCGTGGTCTTGCCGTGGGTGCCGGCGATGGCGATGCCTTGTTTGAAGCGCATCAACTCGGCCAGCATCATGGCGCGCGCCACCACCGGGATATGGGCGGCGCGCGCGGCGGCCACCTCCGGGTTGTCGTCCTTGATCGCGCTGGAGATCACCACCACGTCCGCGCCCTGGATGTGCGCCGCGGCGTGGCCCTGAAACACCGTGGCCCCCATGCCGGTGAGGCGCTGGGTGACGGCGTTGCCGGCGGCGTCGGAACCCGAGACCTGATAGCCCAGATTGATCAGCACCTCGGCGATGCCGCTCATGCCCGCGCCGCCGATGCCGACGAAATGGATGTGGTGGACCTTGTGTTTCATGGGCGCACCCCCGGTAGCGCAGGCGCCCTCGCCTGCTGTTTTGGCTGAAGGCAGGCGAGGGCGCCTGCGCTACGAGAACGCGGCGCCTTCATCGCGCCAATTCCTTCACCGCGGCGGCGACCTGCGCCGTCGCATCCGGTTTCGCCAAGGCCCTGGCCTTTTCGGCGCGCGCCGACAGTTCCGCGCGCGTGAGCCCGCCGATCCAGTGCGCCAGGGATTGCGCGTTCAGTTCCTGTTGCGGCATCCGCCAGCCCGCGCCCTGGTCCGCGAGAAAGCGCGCGTTGGCGCTCTGGTGGTCGTCCACGGCAAAGGGGAAGGGCACGAACAGGGCGGCGGAACCGCTGGCGGCCACCTCCGCCACGGTGAGCGCCCCGGCGCGGCAGATCACCACATCGGCCCAGGCGTAGGCGGCGGCCATGTCGTCGATGAAGCTCAGGCATTCCGCCTCCACCCCGGCGCGGTCGTAGTTCGCGCGCAGGGCGTCCAGGTGTCTTGCGCCGGACTGATGCCGCACCAGCGGGCGCGCGCCGGGGGCGAGCAGGGCCAGGGCGGCGGGTACGCGCTCGTTCAGCGCCTGCGCGCCCAGGCTGCCGCCCACCACCAGGAGATGCAGCGGGCCGGTACGCCCGGCCAGACGCCCGGCGGGCAGGGCGGCGATCTCGGGACGCACGGGGTTGCCCACCCACTCGCCCTTCAGGGCGGCGGGGAAGCCCAGCAGCACCCGATCCGCCAGCCGCGCCAGGATGCGGTTGGAGAGGCCGGGGATGGCGTTCTGTTCGTGCAGCGCCAGGGGCTTGTTCAGCAGGCTGGCCATCATGCCGCCGGGGAAGGAGACGTAGCCGCCCAGGCCCAGGGCCACGTCGGGCCGTTCGCGGAAGATGACGCGCGCGGCCTGCCAGAAGGCCACCAGGAGGTTGAACGGCAGCAGGAGCTTGGTGACAAGGCCCTTGCCGCGCACCCCGGCGACCCGCACCCAGGCCATGTCGAACCCCTTTTCCACGGCGATGCGCGCCTCCATCCCCGCCCGCGTGCCCAGCCACACCACGCGCCAGCCGTCGGCGCGCAGGCTTTCCGCCACCGCCAGGGCGGGCATGACGTGGCCGCCGGTGCCGCCGGCCATGATGAGGACGGTGCTCATGCCCCGCCCCCTGTAGCGCCGGCATCCTTGCCGGCTCTTTTCGGTGAACTTGCCGGCAGGGATGCCGGCGCTGCCAAAACCGCCGTCATGCCCGTTTCCCCTTCATCAGGCAGCGGTTTTGGCTCCGGCCCGCCGCTGCGCGGCTTAACTTGCTGCGCAAGTTAGCCTGCACCGAAACCGCTGCCGCGAGCGTCCTCATGCCCGTTTCCCCTTCATCAGGCAGCGGTTTTCAAAATCGATCCGCAGCAGTACGGCGATGGCGAGACAGTTGGCGACGATGCCGGAGCCGCCGTAGCTCATCAGCGGCAGGGTCAGCCCCTTGGTGGGCAGCAGGCCCAGGTTCACGCCCATGTTGATGAAGGCCTGGAAACCGAGCCAGACGCCCACGCCCTGCGCCACCAGGGCGGCGTAGTTGCGGTCCATGCGGCTGGCTTGCCAGCCCACCGAGAAGGCGCGCCAGGCCAGCCACGCGAACAGGCCGATCACGGCGAGGACGCCGATCAGGCCCAGTTCCTCGCCGATCACCGCGAGCAGGAAGTCGGTGTAGGCCTCGGGCAGGTAGAACAGCTTTTCGACGCTGTCGCCCAGCCCCACGCCCAGGGTCTCGCCGCGGCCCAGGGCGATCAGCGCATGGGTGAGCTGGTAGCCCTTGCCGTAGGGGTCGTCCCAGGGGTTGAGGTAGCCGGTGACGCGCGCCAGTCGATACGGCGACAGCACCACCAGGAGCACGAAGCCCACCGCCAGCATCGCGATCAGGCCCACGAACAGGCGCGCATCCAGCCCGCCCAGGAACAGGATGGCGAGGGCGATGGTGACGATGACCACGAAGGCGCCGAAGTCCGGCTCCATCAGCAACAGCCCGCCCAGGCCCAGCATCACCAGGAACATGGGCAGGAAGCCCTTGGTGAAGCTCTTCATGTCCGCCGCCTTGCGCACCGCGTAGTCGGCGGCGTAGAGGATGGTGGCGAACTTCATCAATTCGGAGGGCTGGAAGTTGCCCAGCGGACCCAGGGGAATCCAGCGCCGGCTGCCGTACACGTCCTTGCCGATGAAGGGGAGGAGCACCAGGATCAGGCACACGGCGGTGGCGACAAAAAGTACAGGCGCGAGCTTCTGCCAGGCGGCGCTGGGGAGCTGGAAGGCGGCATACCCCGCGCCCAGGCCGATCACCAGATACATGGCGTGGCGCAGCAGGTAGAACGAACCCTGATGCGAGGCGGACTTGGCCTCGGCGATGGTGACGGAGGCGGAATAGACCATGACCAGGCCGATCACCAGCAGCCCCAGGGCGGCGAAGACCAGGCCGAAGTCGTAGGGCGCCAGGGCGGTGCGGCGCAGGGCGGCGTTATGGAACATCGCGCCCCCGGCGTCGTTCTTCCTCGGCGTGACGCCGGTCCTTGTTCATGCGCCGCTCGCCGCCATGCGCCGCCAGCACCTTCACCGCGGCGATGAACACCTCGGCGCGGTGCGCGTAGTTGCGGAACATGTCAAAACTGGCGCAGGCCGGCGACATGAGGATCACATCCCCCGGCTGCGACGCCTCGTAGGCGCGCCAGACCGCCTGCTCCATGCTTTCTTCGCGCAGCACCGGGCAGGCCCCGGCGATGGCGGCCTCGATCCGGGGTCCGTCGCGCCCGATCTGGACCACGGCGCGGGCGTTCTTCACCGCCTCGCGCAGGGGCGTGAAGTCCTGGCCCTTGCCGTCGCCGCCCGCGATCAGCACCACCGGGCGGGCAAAGCCCAGGAGTGCGGCCACCGTCGCGCCCACGTTGGTGCCCTTGGAATCGTCAAAGAAGGTGCGGCCATGCACCTCATCCACCGGCTCGACCCGGTGCGGAAGGCCGCGGAAGCTGGCCAGCCCCGGCAGCAGGCGCGCCAGGGGGATGCCGATGGCCTGGCACAGGGCCAGGGCGGCCAGGACGTTGGCGGCGTTGTGCAGGCCGGCGATGGGGAGCTGGTCCACCGCGTACAGCGGTTTGTCGCCCAGGGCGAGCCAGACGCCGCCCTGGTGCGGGAGCAGACCAAAAGCGCCCTCCCCCCCCGGGGGAGGGTTGGGGTGAGGGAGCAACGCTTGAGAAGCCGCCACCGCTGAAGCTGCTCCCTCATCCCCGGCCCTTCCCCCGGCGGGGGAAGGGGGCAAACCAAAGGTCGTCACCGTCCGCCCCGGCAGGGCCATGGCCCTCACCACCGGGTCGTCCCGGTTCAGAATCTGCGCCCCGTTCCCGGCGAACACGCGGGCCTTGGCGGCGATGTAGCCCGCCATGCCGTCGTAGCGGTCGAGGTGGTCTTCGCTGACGTTGAGCACGGTGGCCGCATCGGCGTGCAGGCTGTGCGTGGTTTCGAGCTGGAAGCTGGACAGTTCCAGCACCCACACATCGGGGTCGCCGCCTGCGGTCTCGCGGTTGTCCAGGGCGTCCAGCACCGGCAGGCCGATGTTGCCCGCCATCACCGCATCGAAGCCCGCCGCCGCGCACAGGTGATGGGCGAGGCTGGTCACCGTGCTTTTTCCGTTCGAGCCGGTGATGGCGATGACCTTGGCGCCGGAACCGGCGATGGCGCGCGCGAACAGTTCCACGTCGCCGACGATGTCCTTGCCCTGGGCCTGCGCCGCCTGGATCTCGGGGGTGGCGACCGGTACGCCTGGGCTGACCACGATCAGGTCGGCCCAGGCGAAATCGTCGGCGTTGAAGCCGCCCAGGGTCAGTTGCACCTCGGGGAAGGCCTCGGAGAGGTGTTGCGCGTGGGGCGGCGCGGCGCGGGTGTCGGTGGCGCGCACCTGGGCGTCGTGCTCGATCAGCCAACGCACGCAGGACGCGCCGGTATCGCCCAGACCCACGACCAGGGCGCGACGGCCTTGTTGCGAGTGGGGGGAGAGGGGCTGGGCGTGTTGCGCGTTCATCTCAGCTTCAACGTGGAAAGGCCGATCAGCACCAGCATCATGCTGATGATCCAGAAGCGGACGACCACCTGGGTCTCCTTCCAGCCCTTCTTCTCGAAGTGGTGGTGGATGGGGGCCATGAGGAACACGCGCTTGCCGCGCAGCTTGAACGAGCCCACCTGCACCATGACCGAGACGGTCTCGGCCACGAACAGGCCGCCCATGATGAACAGCACGATCTCCTGACGCACGATCACCGCGACCACGCCCAGGGCTGCGCCCAGGGCCAGCGCGCCGACGTCGCCCATGAACACTTCGGCGGGGTAGGCGTTGAACCAGAGGAAGGCCAGCCCCGCGCCCACCAGGGCGGCGCAGAACACCACCAGTTCGCCCGCGCCGGGGATGTGCGGCACGCCCAGGTACTTGGAGAACACGGCGTGGCCGGCGACGTAGGCGAAGATGGCGAGCGCGCCCGCCACCATCACGGTGGGCAGGATGGCGAGCCCGTCCGCGCCGTCGGTGAGGTTGACCGCGTTGCTGGAGCCGACGATGACGAAGTAGGCCAGCAGCACGAAGCCCGCCGCTCCCAGGGGCATGACGATGTTCTTGAAGAAGGGCACGATCAATTCAGTCTGCGCCGGCAGGTGTGCGGACCAGGCCAGCCAGCCGGCAATGCCGAGGGCGATGACGGATTGCCAGAAATACTTCCAGCGCGAGGCGAGGCCCTTGGGGTTCTTCTCCACCACCTTGCGCCAGTCATCCACCCAGCCGATGGCGCCGAAGCCCACCAGGGTGAAGAGGGCGATCCAGACATATTGATTAGTGAGGTCGCCCCACAGCAGGGTGGTGATAGCCACGGCGGAGAGGATCAATGCGCCGCCCATGGTAGGGGTGCCGGCCTTGACCAGATGGGTCTGGGGGCCGTCGTCGCGGATCGGCTGGCCGACCTTGAGGCTGGTCAGCTTGCGGATCATCCAGGGGCCGACCAGGAACGAGATGAGCAGGGCGGTGAGCGCCGCCAGCACCGCGCGCAGGGTGATGTAGTTGAAGACGTTGAACAGGCGGATGTCGTGACCGAGCCACTTGGCGAGCATCAAGAGCATTTGTGTCCCTCCTGGAACGCCTTCACCACCCGGTCCATTTGCATGAAGCGGGAGCCCTTCACCAGCACGGTGACCTCCGGTTCCAGGGCGGTTTCGATCTCTGCCAGCAACTCTTCGATGCGCTCGAAGTGCATGGCCCCGGCGCCGAAGGCCTGCGCCGTGTGCAGGGTCAATTCGCCCAGGCAGAGCAGGCGGTTGATGCCGGCGGCCTGCGCGCGCTCGCCCATCTCGCGGTGCAGTTGCGGGGCGTCCGGCCCCAGTTCGCCCATGTCGCCCAGGACCAGGATGCGCAGGCCGGGACGTTCGCCCAGCACCTGGATGGCGGCGGCGACGGAGTCCGGGTTGGCGTTGTAGGTGTCGTCGATCAGGGTCGCGCCCAGGATGCAGGCGTGGGTTTGCAGCCGTCCCTTGACCCCGCTGAAGGCGGCCAGCCCGGTGGCGATGGCCGCCGGGTCGATCCCCAGCGCCAGGGCGGCGGCGGCGGCGGCGGCGGCGTTGGCGAGGTTGTGCTCGCCCGGCACTTGCAGGGTGGTCTCGATCGCGCCGAAGGGGGTTTGCAGGCGCAGTTCGGTGACGCCGGTGTTGAGCTGCCAGCTCACCAGGGTGTCGTCCAGGCTCTGCACCCGCACGTCGGCATGGCGGTTGAAGCCGAAGCTCATCGTCTCGCGTTCGGCATTGAGCCGCCGCCACGTCTCGGCATGGGGGTCGTCGGCATTGATCAGCGCCACGCCGCCCTCCTTGAGGCCGGCGTAGATCTCGCCCTTGGCGCGCGCCACCGCTTCGACGCTGCCCAGCCCCGCCAGATGCGCGCGCAGGGCGTTGTTGACCAGGGCCACGTCGGGGCGCGCGATCTGGGTCAGGTAGGTCAGTTCGCCCGGATGGTTCATGCCCATCTCGATCACGCCGTAACGGTGCGCTCGGGTCAGGCCCAGCAGGGTCAGGGGCATGCCGATGTCGTTGTTGAGGTTGCCTGCGGTGGCGAGCACCGCCGCGTCACCCGCATGGGCGCGGCAGATCGAAGCCAGCATCTCCTTCACCGTGGTCTTGCCGTTGCTGCCGGTGATGGCGGCCAACTGCGCCGGCATGCGGGTGCGATGCCAGGCGGCGAGTTGTCCCAGGGCGGCGTGGGCGTTCTCGACCACGAGCGCAGGGGCGATCTGGAGTTCCGCAGCCGCTTCGACCATGACCGCCGCCGCGCCCGCCTCCAGGGCGCGGGCGGCGAAGGCGTGGCCGTCGAAGTTCGGTCCCTTGAGGGCGACGAACAGCGCGCCCCGTTTGAGGCTGCGGGTGTCGGTGGAGACCGAGCTGATCTCGACGTCCGGCCCGACCGCCGAGGCGTTCAGGGCGCGCGCCGCTTCATGCAGCCACATGTTGAATCTCCCAGTGTTGGAGCGCTTCCTGCGCTTCGTGAAGGTCGGAGAACGGACGCTTTACGCCCTGGATCTCCTGGTAGTCCTCGTGTCCCTTGCCGGCGAGCACGACGATGTCTTGCGCGCCTGCGCCGAGGATGGCGCTGCGGATGGCCTCGCGCCGATCCAGGATCACGCTCTGCCCGGCGGGCATGCCGGCGAGGATGGCCTGCACGATGCGGGCGGGGTCTTCCTGGCGCGGGTTGTCGCTGGTGACGATGGCGAGGTCGGCCTGCGCCGCTACCGCCGCGCCCATGAGCGGGCGCTTGCCGGCGTCGCGTCCGCCGCCGCAGCCGAATACGCAGATCAGGCGGCCTTCGGTGAGGGGCTTCAGGGCCGCCAGCACCTTGTCCAGCGCGTCCGGGGTGTGGGCGAAATCGACGATGACGGCGGGGGCGCGGTCGAAGCCTTCCACCCGCTGCATGCGTCCGGCCACGGCGCGCACCTGTTCCAGCGCGGCGATGGCGTCGGCCATCGGCACGTCGGCGGCGAGCAGCGCGCCCAGGGCGGCGAGCAGGTTGTAGGCGTTGAACTCGCCCAGCAGGGGGCTGGCGAGCAGGCCGTCGCCCCAGGGGGAATGGATCTCCAGGCGCAGGCCCAGGCGGTCGGCCTGCATCGTTGCGCGCAGGTCGCCGTTGTGCAGGCCGTAACCGATCACGCGGGGGCCTTGCACCTGCCGGATCAGGGTCGCGCCGAATTCATCGTCCGCGTTGAGCACGGCGGCCTTGAGGTCGGGCCAGTGGAACAGGCGCGCCTTGGCGGCGGCGTAGGCCTCCATGCTGCCGTGGTAGTCGAGGTGGTCGCGCGAGAGGTTGGTGAGCACGGCGACGTCGAACGCGACGCCTGCCGCCCGGCCCTGGTCGAGGCCGTGTGAGGAGACCTCCATGGCCGCGCCTGCGGCGCCCGCAGCACGGTAGTGCGCGAGCAGGGCTTGCAGGCTCACGGCGTCCGGGGTGGTGTGGGTGGCGGCGCTCATCTCGCCCGGAAAGCCGTTGCCCAGGGTGCCCAGGGCGGCGGTCTTGCGTCCCAGGGCGGTGAAGGCCTGCGCCAGCCAGTGCGAGACCGAGGTCTTGCCGTTGGTGCCGGTAATGCCGGTCATCCACAGGGCTTGCGAGGGGTGGCCGTACCACTCGGCGGCAAGGGCGGCGGCGCGGTGTTTGAGGTCCGCTACCGGCAGGTGGGGCGCGCGCCAGGCGCTGTCCCAGACATGGCCTTCCGGCTCCCATGCCACCGCGGCTGCGCCCGCGTGCAGGGCGGCGGCGATGTGGGCGCGTCCGTCGTGGGCGTCGCCGGGGTAGGCGAGGAATACGTCGCCGGGCTGGATGCGGCGGCTGTCGGCGCTCATGCCCTGGGCTGTCGGCGCGAGTCGGCGCAGTTCGGCGGCTACGTTCATGCCATGCCCCCTGTAGCGCCGACATCCCTGCCGGCAACTCCCGTCTTCGGGCGGGCCTGCAAACTTGCCGGCGCTATGTACTGCGACCGCCCGCTCATACCGCCTCCGGGATCACGGGCGCGCCGCCGGGCGGGGCGCTGTTCTTGTCGTAGGAGGCGTCGGGCGGGATCGCCATGAAACGCAACGCGCCGCTCATCACCCGCGAGAACACGGGGGCGGCGACCAGACCGCCGTAGTAGTCCTTGCCGCCCGGCTCGTCGAGCATCACCGCCACCACCAGACGCGGGTTGGATACGGGGGCAAGGCCGACGAAGGAGCTGATGTATTTGGTGGCGTAGGCGCCGTTGACCAGCTTGCGCGCGGTGCCGGTCTTGCCCGCCACCTGGTAGCCGGCGACGCGGGCATGGGGGGCGGTGCCGCCGTCCTGGGTCACCCGTTCCAGCATGCGCAGGACGTCCTTGGCGGTGTCGGGCTTCATCACGCGGACGCCGCTGACGCCGGCATCGCGCCGTAGCGTGGTGAGGGGAGGCATGACGCCTTCGTTGGCGAAGGCGGTGTAGGCGTGGGCGAGTTGCAGCAGGCTGACCGACATGCCGTGGCCGAAGGCGAGGGTGGCCTTTTCGATGGGTCGCCAGGTGGCGTAGGGGCGCAGGCGTCCGCTGGCCTCGCCCGGCATGCCGGATTTGGGCGGTGCGCCGATGCCGGCCTGGGTGAGCAGACGCCAGTAGTCCTCGCTCTTCATGTCCAGGGCGATCTTGGCGACGGCGACGTTGCTGGAGACCTGGAGCGCTTCGGCGATGCTGACCACGCCCTTGGCGTGCACGTCGCGGATCACCTTGTCGCCCACCAGGAATCCGCCGTTGCCGGTGTCGATGCGGGTCTCCGGCTTGACCACGCCGCTGTCCAGGGCGGCGGCGACCAGCATGGGTTTCATGGTGGAGCCGGGCTCGAACAGGTCGGTGACGGCGCGGTTGCGCACCCGCGTCGGGTCCAGGGTGGCGCGGCTGTTGGGGTTGTAGCTGGGGGTGTTGACCAGGGCGAGGATCTCGCCGGTGCGGGCGTCCAGCACCACCACGGCGCCGGCCTTGGCCTGGTGCTTCACCACGGCGTCGCTGAGTTCGCGGTAGGCGAGGTACTGGATGTGCTGGTTGATGGAAATGGCGAGATCGCGTCCCGGTTTGGGGGCCTTTACGCGCTCCAGCACTTCCACCACGTTGCCTGGGCGGTCGCGGATCACGCGCTGCTTGCCCGGGGCGCCCGCGAGCCAGGATTGGTACGAGAGTTCGATGCCTTCGCGCCCCTGGTCATTGATGTCGGTGATGCCGAGGACGTGGGCCATGACGTCCGCCGCGGGGTAGTAGCGCCGGTACTCGGGGGAAGAGCGCAGGCCGGTGATGCCCAGTGCCTTGACGTCCGCAGCCAGGGGCGGGGGAACCATGCGCTCCAGGTAGACGAAGCCGCGCGTCTTGTCGTTGATCTGGCGTGTGAGCTGGGCCGGGTCTTTGCCCAGGAGGCGGGCCATGGATTCGATCTGGCCCGGCGTGGCGTTGGTCTCGCGCGGGTTGATCCACAGGCTTTCCACCGGCGTGCTCACCGCCAGGGGCTCGCCGCGGCGGTCGGTGATGATGCCGCGGTGGGCGGGGATGTCGACCACGCGCTGCACCCGTTTTTCGCCCTCTTCATTGAGGAAGTCGTTGTGCCAGGCCTGGAGGTAGACGGCGCGGGTGGCCAGGAAGCCAAAACCGGCAAACAGCAGGCCCAGGGCCATGCGCTGACGCCAGCGTTGCAGTTCGTGTTTGTTGTCGCCGAAACGGGCTGCCGGGGCGGTCATGGTCTGGCCCCCAGTTTGAGGACGTAGATGCGCCCCTCCGGCTCCGACATCTGTAGGCGGTCGCGCGCCACCTCTTCCACCCGGTTGTGCATCAGCCAGGTGGAGATCTCCAGTTGCAGACGCCCCCAGTCGGTATCGAATTCCCGCGCACGGGCTTGTTCGGCCTGCAAGGTCATAAACAATTTGCGCGCCTGATGGCGCGCGGAGACGACGGCAAGGGCGCACAGGACCAGAAGCCCCAGGAGCAGGAGGTTCAGCTTGACCATGAACCTTCCGTCCTCGCAGCGACGCGCAGGGTGGCGCTGCGCGCGCGCGGGTTGGCGGCGCACTCGGCCTCGCCCGGCTTCAGCGCCTTGCCGACCAGGCGCAAGCGGCCCGGACGCAGGTCGGCAGCCAGCACGGGGATGTCAGGCGGCGCCTGTTCCCCAGCCGATTCCTTGCGCATGAACTGCTTCACCATCCGGTCTTCCAAAGAATGAAAACTGATCACCACCAGACGTCCGCCCGGTTTCAGAAGCTCAACTGCCTGAGGCAGCGCTGCCGCAATTTCTTCCAGCTCCCGGTTAATAAAAATCCGCACAGCCTGAAAGGTGCGCGTAGCCGGGTCTTGCCCACGCTCGCGGGTACGCACCGCACCGGCGACCAGGGTGGCAAGTTGTCGCGTCGTGGCGATGGGCGATTCCGTGCGAGCCTGGACAAGCGTCCGCGCAACCTTCCGAGCAAACCGTTCCTCGCCGTAGTCCCAGACAACATGTGCGATCTCCTCTTCAGACGCGGTGTTGAGCCAATCCGCCGCGGTCATGCCGCGGCTTGTATCCATGCGCATGTCCAGCGGGGCGTCGAAGCGGAAACTGAAGCCCCTCTCCGCCTCGTCCAGTTGCGGGCTGGACACCCCAAGATCGAACAACACGCCGTCCAGCCGCTCGATCCCCTGTTCCCGCATCGCCTCGCCCAGTTCGGAGAACGGGGCATGCACGATGGAGAAGCGCGCATCCTGGAGCGCTGCCGCCGCGGTCACCGCGACCGGGTCGCGGTCCATGGCGATGAGCCTGCCGCCCTGTCCCAGCCGCGCCAGGATCGCCCGGCTGTGGCCGCCGCGCCCGAAGGTGGCGTCGAGATAGACCCCGTCCGGGTGCAGATCGAGCGCCGCCACCGCTTCGCCCAGAAGGACGCTGATGTGGCTCACAGCGAGAAACCCTTGATCTCCTCGGGCAGGGTGCCGTCGCGCATGGCGGCATTGATCAGTTCGGGCAGACGTGCGGCGGCATCCACCTGGGCCTGCCAGGACTCGGCGCTCCAGATCGCCAGCTTGTTGCCCTGACCCGTCAGTACGGCGTCCTTTTCCAGCTTGGCGAACCGGCGCAGGACCGGGTTGATGAGGATGCGACCGGCAGAGTCCATCTCCACCTCCTCGGCAGACCCCACCACCACGGTCTTCAACTGGCGTCCCACCGGGTCCATGCTGGACATGGCGTTGATCCGGCGTTCGACGACTTCCCAGTCCGCCATGGGGTAGAGCAGGAGACAGCCTTGCGTAGGGTCCAGGGTGAGCATGAGCAGACGCGCCTCGCCCTGCGCCGTCAGGCGCTCGCGATGCTTGGAGGGCACGGACATGCGTCCCTTCCCATCCAGCACCAATGGCGATGTCCCTCTGAACATGTCTCCTCAAACCCCTTTTGAACCACGAATGAACACAAAAAAACACCTTTCACCACTTCCCCCCACTATAGTGAGCAAAAAAACCGCCCGTCAAGCCGGAAATGGATTTTTTTTCAATCACATCAATGGCTTACGAGCGATTCCAAGGGAAAGGTTCAATGTAAATACGGTGATAGGGTCAGAAGTTAAAGTGATTTGTTAAGAGTTGCGGGGGTGGGGCGGTGGCGCGACCGGTGTTGGCCGGGGATGAGGGTGATGCGTTCAGGGGGCGTCACCGGAGCTGTTTTTTGTGCTCTGCACAAGTGCGGATGCGGGTTTTGGCTATAAACCACGCCCCCGGAACATAAAAAAATTTTCATTTATGTCTTTTCCGTCGCCAGCGCCCCCGTAAATCAAGGCGATGCGGCGAATTGCACGGCCCGATGCGGGATTTGAGAGGAAAGAGTCTCCTTGCCCGGATATTTTTGCTTGGACATAATCAAAGCTTTCCGCCCGTCCAGGGCCACGCATTCGGTTTTTTTCTCAAAGGAATCAAAGACATGGCAACCCGCACCGATCTCGCGAACGCCATCCGCGCCCTGGCGATGGATGCAGTCGAAAAGGCCAAGTCCGGCCACCCCGGCGCCCCCATGGGCATGGCGGAAATCTCCGAAGTGGTCTGGAACCACCATCTGCGCCACAACCCGGCCAACCCCAAGTGGCCCGACCGTGACCGTTTCGTGCTGTCCAACGGCCACGGTTCCATGCTGATCTATTCCCTGCTGCACCTGACCGGCTATGACGTCACCATCGACGACATCAAGAACTTCCGTCAGCTGCACTCGCGCACCCCCGGCCACCCCGAGTACGGCTACACCGCCGGCATCGAGACCACCACCGGCCCCCTGGGCCAGGGCATCACCAACGGCGTGGGCATGGCCCTGGCCGAGAAGCTGCTGGCCGCCGAGTTCAACAAGCCCGGCCATGAGATCGTCAATCACCACACCTATGTGTTCATGGGCGACGGCTGCATGATGGAAGGCATTTCGCACGAGGCCTGCGCCCTGGCCGGCACCTGGAAGCTGAACAAGCTGGTCGCCGTGTGGGATGACAACGGCATCTCCATCGACGGTCACACCGACGGTTGGTTTACCGAAGACGTGTGCGGTCGCTTCGAGGCCTACGGCTGGAACGTGGTGCGCAATGTGGACGGCCACAACTTCGCCGCCCTGGAGGCCGCTGTGCAGGCCGCCAAGAAGAGCAGCGACAAGCCCACCCTGATCCAGGCCAAGACCATCATCGGCAAGGGTTCCCCCAACAAGCAGGGCGGCCACGACTGCCACGGCGCGCCGCTGGGCGACAAGGAAATCGCCGCTGCGCGCGAGACCATCGGCTGGCCCCACGCCCCGTTCGAGATCCCGGACGATGTGTACGAGGGCTGGAGCGCCAAGACCAAGGGCGAGGGCCTGGAAAAGCTGTGGAACAACAAATTCGCCGAATACGCGGCCCTGTTCCCCGCCGAGGCGGCTGAGTTCACCCGCCGCACCAAGGGCGAATTGCCCGCCGACTGGTCCGAGCGCGTCGCCGCAGCGATGAAGACCACCCTGGACAAGGCCGAGACCGTGGCTACCCGCAAGGCCAGTCAACTGGCCATCGAGCGCCTGGTCTCCACCCTGCCCGAGCGCGTGGGCGGTTCCGCCGACCTGACCGGTTCCAACCTGACCAACTGGCCCAACTGCCAGCCCATCCACCGCCACGAGAAGGCCAACTACATCTCCTACGGCGTGCGTGAGTTCGGCATGAGCCACATCATGAACGGCATGGCGCTGCACGGCGGCCTGTTCCCGTTCGGCGGCACCTTCCTGATGTTCTCGGAATACGCCCGCAACGCCCTGCGCATGTCCGCCCTGATGAAGCAGCGCGTGGTGTACGTGTTCACGCACGACTCCATCGGCCTGGGCGAGGACGGCCCGACGCACCAGCCGGTCGAGCAGACCGCCACCCTGCGCATGATCCCCAACATGTCGGTCTGGCGTCCCTGCGACACCACCGAGACCCTGGTGGCCTGGCAAGCCGGCGTGGAAAAGATGGACGGCCCCACCTGCCTGATCCTGTCGCGCCAGAACCTGCCCTTCGTGGCGCGTTCCGAGGCCCAGATCGCCGACATCCGCAAGGGCGGCTATGTGATCTCCGACGCCGCCGACGCCAAGGTGATCCTGATCGCCACCGGTTCCGAAGTGGAACTGGCGATGAATGCGCAGAAGGCGCTGGCCGCCGACGGCATCGCCGCCCGCGTGGTGTCCATGCCCTGCACCAACGCCTTCGACAAGCAGGACGCCGCCTACAAGGCCAGCGTGCTGACCGCCGGCGTGAAGCGTGTGGCGATCGAGGCCGGCGTTACCGACGCCTGGTACAAGTACGTCGGCCTGGACGGCGCCGTGGTAGGCCTGGACCGCTTCGGCGAATCCGCCCCCGCCCCGCTGCTGTTCAAGGAGTTCGGCTTCACCACGGAGAACGTGGTGGCCAAGGTCAAGGCAGTTCTGTAATTCGATTCATTCAATCAGGAGCACTTAAATGGCTATCAAAGTTGGCATCAATGGTTTTGGTCGTATCGGTCGCATGGTGTTTCGCGCGGTCGCCAAGGATTTCAAGGACATCGAGATCGTCGCCATCAACGATCTGCTGGACCCCAAGTACCTGGCCTACATGCTGAAGTACGACTCCGTGCATGGCCGTTTCAACGGTGACATCGCTGTGGACGGCGGCAACATGATCGTCAACGGCAAGACCATCCGCCTGACCGCCGAGCGCGATCCCGCCAACCTGAAGTGGAACGAAGTGGGCGCGGACATCGTCATCGACTGCACCGGCTTCTTCCTGACCACCGAGTCCTGCCAGGCCCACATCGCCGCCGGCGCCAAGAAGGTTGTGCAATCCGCCCCGGCCAAGGACGACACCCCGATGTTCGTGTACGGCGTGAACCACACCAAGTACGCGGGCGAGGCCATCGTCTCCGCCGCCTCCTGCACCACCAACTGCCTGGCCCCCGTGGCCAAGGTGCTGAACGACAACTGGGGCATCAAGCGCGGCCTGATGACCACCGTGCACGCCGCCACCGCCACCCAGAAGACCGTGGACGGCCCCTCCAGCAAGGACTGGCGCGGCGGTCGCGGCATCCTGGAAAACATCATCCCGTCCTCCACCGGCGCCGCCAAGGCCGTCGGCAAGGTGCTGCCCGAGCTGAACAAGAAGCTCACCGGCATGGCCTTCCGCGTCCCCACCTCCGACGTCTCCGTGGTCGACCTGACCGTGGAACTGAACAAGGAAGCCGCCTACGAGGACATCTGCAAGGCCATGAAGGCCGCCTCGGAAGGCGCGCTGAAGGGCGTGCTGGGCTACACCGACGAGAAGGTGGTTTCCACCGACTTCGTGGGCAACTCCGCCCCCTCCACCTTCGACGCCGAGGCCGGCATCGCCCTGGACGGCACCTTCGTCAAGGTCGTGTCCTGGTACGACAACGAGTACGGCTACACCTGCAACATGCTGCGTCTGGTCGAGCACGTTTCCAAGTAATCATGTGGCGTCGGGTTACGGCCTTTGGCCTAACCCGACCTACTGCTTGAGCTGTAAGGCCTGAGCCTCCTCAGCCCTCACCGCTTAACTCTTCAGGAGCATCCCAATGGCCAAATTCCTCCGCATGACCGACCTCGACCTCAAGGGCAAGCGCGTGTTCATCCGCTCTGACCTGAACGTGCCCGTCAAGGAAGGCAAGGTCACCTCCGACGCCCGCATCACTGCCTCCATGCCCACCATCGAGCACGCCATGAAGGCCGGCGCACGGGTCATGGTCACCTCCCACCTGGGTCGCCCCACCGAGGGCGAGTGGTCGCCGGAGGTCTCCCTGCAACCCGTGGCCGACGTGATGTCCGCCAAACTGGGCAAGCCCGTGCGTCTGATCAAGGACTGGGTCGATGGCGGTTTCGAGGTCGCCGAAGGCGAAGTCGTCCTGCTGGAGAACTGCCGCGCCAACAAGGGCGAAAAGAAGAACGTGGAAGAGACCGCACGCAAATACGCCGCCCTGTGCGATGTGTTCGTGATGGACGCCTTCGGCACCGCCCACCGCGCCGAGGCTTCCACCTACGGCATCGCCCAGTACGCCCCCGTGGCCTGCGCCGGCAAGCTGGTGTCGGAAGAGCTGGAGGCGCTGGACAAGGCCCTGGCCAATCCCGCCCGGCCCATGGTCGCCATCGTCGGCGGCTCCAAGGTCTCGACCAAGCTCACCGTGCTGGAGGCCCTGTCCGAGAAGTGCGAACAACTCGTGGTGGGCGGCGGCATCGCCAACACCTTCCTGGCCGCCACCGGCAAGAAGGTCGGCAAGTCGCTGTGTGAAGCTGACCTGATCCCCACCGCCCAGGCCCTGATCACCAAGATGACCGCCCGCAGCGCCACCATCCCCATCGCCGTGGACGTGGTGTGCGGCAAGCAGTTCGACGCCAACGAGCCCGCCGTGGGCAAGGCCGCCGACGCCGTGGCCGACGACGACATGATTTTCGACATCGGCCCGAAGAGCGCCCAGGAGCTGGTGGACATCATCATGAAGGCCGGCACCGTGGTGTGGAACGGCCCTGTCGGCGTGTTCGAGTTCGACCAGTTCGGCGCCGGCACCAAGGCCATCGCCCAGGCCATCGCCGAGACCAAGGCGTTCACGCTGGCCGGCGGCGGCGACACCATCGCCGCCATCCAGAAGTACGACATCTACGACAAGGTGTCCTACATCTCCACCGCCGGCGGCGCTTTCCTGGAATACCTGGAGGGCAAGGTGCTGCCCGCCGTGGACATCCTGGAAAAGCGGGCGCAGGGCTGACCGCACAAGTCATGATTCGACGAACCAAGATCGTAGCTACCCTGGGCCCCGCCTGCGCCGACCCCAAGGTGCTGGACCAATTGCTGGAGGCCGGGGTGGACGTGGTCCGCCTCAACTTCTCCCACGGCTCCCCGGAAGAGCACCAGCAGCGTTGCGACCTGGTGCGCTCCATGGCCAAGACCCGCGCCCGCGCCGTCGGTGTGCTGGTGGACCTGCAAGGCCCCAAGATCCGCATCGGGCGCTTCAAGGACGGCAAGATCAAGCTCGCCCCCGGCGACCAATTCATCCTTGACGCCACCTGTGAGCTGGGCGACCAGACCCGCGTCGGCCTCGACTACAAGGAACTGATCCGGGATGTCGCCCGCGGCGCCACCCTGTTGCTGGACGATGGTCGCATCGAGATGTGGGTGGAAGAGGTTCGGGGCGACGAGGTCCACTGCAAGGTGGTGCAGGGCGGCGTGCTCTCCAACAACAAGGGCATCAACCGCAAGGGCGGCGGCCTCTCCGCTGCGGCCCTGACCGAGAAGGACATCGAAGACATCAAGACCGCCGCGATGATCAAGGCGGACTATCTGGCAGTCTCCTTCCCGCGTTCCGCCGCCGACATCCAGCAGGCGCGCGAGATCCTGCGCGGGGCCGGCGGCAAGGCCTGGATCGTGGCCAAGATCGAACGCGCCGAGGCCATCACCGCCCTGGACGAGATCATCGAAGCCTCTGACGCCATCATGGTGGCGCGCGGCGACCTGGGCGTGGAGGTGGGCGACGCCGCCGTGCCCGCGCTGCAAAAACGCATGATCCGCATGGCGCGCGAGAAGAACAAACTGGTCATCACCGCGACCCAGATGATGGAGTCGATGATCGAAAGCCCCATCCCCACCCGCGCCGAGGTCTCCGACGTCGCCAACGCGGTGCTGGACGGCACCGACGCGGTGATGCTCTCCGCCGAGACCGCCGCCGGCAAATACCCGCTGGAAGCCGTCTCAGCGATGAACCGGGTATGTCTGGAGGCGGAAAAGGAATACGACTCCATGGCCACCAGCCGGGTGTTCGACCAGGGGTTCCTGCGTGTGGACGAGGCCATTGCCATGTCCGCCGCGTTCACCTCGCTGCACCTGAACATCAAGGCCATTGCCGCCATGACCCAGTCCGGCTCCACGGCCCTGTGGATGTCCCGCATCAGCACCCGCGTGCCGATCTACGCCCTGACGCCCGAGGTCGAGACCCGCCGCAAGGTCACCCTGTTTCGCGGCGTCTATCCGGTCAACTTCCGCCCCTCCAGCAACGAGCGCGACCAGCTTTTGGCCGAGGCGGAAGACGAACTGCGGCGACGCGGCGCGGTGCGCAACGGCGACCTCATCCTGCTCACCATCGGCGAGCCCATCGGCAAGCCCGGCGGCACCAACACCCTCAAGATCGTTCGCGTGGGCGAACGCAAGAAGGCTTAACACCCCATCTCGAAAGGAGAACGACACATGGCCCTGATTTCCCTGCGTCAACTGCTGGACCACGCCGCCGAGCACGGCTACGGCCTGCCCGCCTTCAACGTCAACAACATGGAACAGGTGCAGGCCATCATGCAGGCCGCCGCCGCTACCGACAGCCCGGTGATCCTGCAAGGCTCCGCCGGCGCGCGTTCCTACGCCGGCGAACCCTTCCTGCGCCACCTGATCCTGGCCGCCATCGAGTCCTACCCGCACATCCCCGTGTGCATGCACCAGGACCACGGCGCATCGCCCAGCATCTGCTTCCGCTCCATCCAGTCCGGCTTCAGCTCCGTGATGATGGACGGCTCTCTGGGCACGGACGGCAAGACCCCGTCCACCTATGAATACAACGTCAACACCACTCGCCACGTCGCCGAACTGGCCCACGCCTGCGGCGTGTCCGTGGAAGGCGAACTGGGTTGCCTGGGCTCCCTGGAGACCGGCAAGGCGGGCGAGGAAGACGGCCACGGCGCGGAAGGCGTGCTGGACCACTCCGCCCTGCTGACCGACCCCGACGAGGCCGCCGATTTCGTCGCCAAGACCCATGTGGACGCCCTGGCCATCGCCATCGGCACCAGCCACGGCGCCTACAAGTTCACCCAGAAGCCCACCGGCAAGGTGCTGCGCATCGACCGCGTCAAGGAAATTCACGCCCGCATCCCCAGCGTGCACCTGGTCATGCACGGCTCTTCTTCCGTGCCGGAAGACTGGCTCGCCATCATCAACAGCTACGGCGGCGACATGGGCCAGACCTACGGCGTGCCGGTGGAAGAGATCGTGGAAGGCATCAAGAACGGCGTGCGCAAGGTCAACATCGACACCGACCTGCGCATGGCCTCCACCGGCGCGATTCGCAAGCATCTGGTTGAAAACAAGGCCAACTTCGACCCGCGCAAGTTCCTGAAGGAAGCCACCAAGGGCATGTCCGGCATCTGCCAGGCGCGCTACGAAGCCTTCGGCGCCGCCGGCATGGCCAGCAAGATCAGCAAGATCTACAACCTGGAAGACATGCAGAAGCGCTACGACAAGGGCGAGCTGGACCCCAAGGTCAACTGAGCCTCACCCGCGACGTAAAAAGCGGCCTTCGGGCCGCTTTTTACGTTCTGAGAACCGCAGTTGATGGACCGATTCACTACGGCGCAATGCGTTGCGAGTTGCCTGTAGGTGCGAATTCATTCGCACTGGACGAGTGTGCGAATGAATTCGCACCTACAGGCATTTCTATCTGCGGTTTCCAGGTTTATGTCTGTTCGCGCGATCGGTCGCGTATGCGGGCGAACACCGCCCGGAACATCTCCGGCGTGAGCCTGCGGGTCTGGGTGTTGTAGCGCGAGCAGTGGTAGCTGTCGTACAGGGTATGGCGGCCCAGTGGATGCACCGCGCCGTGGCCGAAGGGGTGCTCCCCCTGTTTCCGGCCCAAGGCCATCAGCACCGCCTTGTGCGCGATCAGGCCCAGGGCCAGCAGGGCCGTTCCTTCCGGCAAGGCCGCCAGTTCCGCCTTCAGATACCCGTTGCAGCGCTTGATCTCGGCGGTTTCAGGCTTGTTCTCCGGCGGTACGCACTTCACCGCGTTGCTGATGCGGCAGCCGGTGAGGACGAGGCCGTCGTCGGCGGATTCGGAAACAGGTCGGCTGGCGTAGCCGAAGGCGTGCAGGGTCTCGTACAGCAGCACCCCGGCGTAGTCGCCGGTGAAGGGGCGTCCGCTGCGGTTGGCGCCGTGGAGGCCGGGGGCGAGGCCGACGATCAGCAGTCCGGGCGCGTCCGCGCCGAAGGCGGGCACGGGGCGGCAGAAGTAGCCGGGAAAGCGGGTGCGCGCCTGGTCCAGGAAAGCGGCGAGGCGCGGGCAGGCGGTGCAGTCGGCAAGGTCCATCAGTGCAGATGCGCCGGCGTGTCCTGCATGTCTTCCGGCAGTTCGGTGTGGATGTTCTCGCCGTCCGCGTTGGGGAACAGGGGCGCGCCGCAGTCGTCGCAGTATTCCAGCGGCATGCGGGTATCCAGGATGCGCACGTCGATCACCCCGGCCTCCTTGAGCAGGGCCTCGATCTGGGCGGCGATGTCGGCCTGCTCTTCATCCTGTTCCATCAGGGGCCAGGTGACGCCATGCACCACCTGGGGGTCGTCGCCGACGCTGAAGCCCACGCGCCACTCTTCCAGAAAGCGGTCGAAGTAGGGCGCGGCGACGGCGTGGATGTGGCTGGCGGGGATGCTGAACAGGGTTTGCAGATAGGCCGCCGCCGACTTCAGGGCGAAGCCGCGCGTCTCCCGATCCGCCTTGCGCCAGGCGGCGAAATAGGCGTCCGGCAACAGGGCCTGGAGGGTGCAGCCGGTGAGCAGCCCTTGCAGGAGGGCGCCGCCCTGGTTGGTCCAGGCCAGTTCGGCGGCCTCGCGGCTGCCATCCGGTTCGTTCCAGCGAAACACGGGCTGGCCCGCCGGGACTTCCACGCAGGCCAGGAGATAGCGCACGTCGGAGACGAAAGACTGGCTCTCGGGCAGGTGGCGGGCGTCCACCTTCAGATCCTTGCCGGCGGCTGCCGCTTGCCAGAGGTCTTCGGCCAGGGCGTGGGTGTCGCCGTAGCCCTGGGGCATTTGATCCGGGCTGAACAGGTAGTCGGCAAACGCCACCTTGGCGCCGGCGGCCAGGACATGGCCGTGCAACTGGGCGCGCAGGGCGTCCAGGGTGGCGGCGGGGAGGCTGCGGGTGGCAATGCTGTAGCGCGACCAGGCCAGCACCGGCAGGGCGATGACGAGCCGGCCCACGCCGTCGCCGCGGTTGATCTCGCAGCCTGCCTCGATCATGTCGGCGAGTTCGTCGTAGGCGCGCGGGTTGGTCTCGTGCAGACGGTCGAGCGCCTGGTTGAGCGCGTCTTCATCGCCGCCGCGCAGGAGCTTTTCGATCAGGGCGGAGAGTTCGCCTTCCCACCAGGCGTCTTCCAGGCGGCTGCCCGAGTCGGTCAGGCCCTGGGCCAGCCAGATCAGGCGGTCGGAGTCGCGCGAGGGGCGATGGCGGGTATGCAGGGGGCGGCGTTTCATGGGGTCATTCCTTGATCTCGGGTTGCAGCGTCACATGGCGGATGCCGTGGCTGCGGTCCAGTACGGCGCGGCAGTCGGTGAGGATGCGAGCCCAGTCGTTGAAGCTGTCCAGTTCCAGGTGGGCGGTGAGGCCGATCTGGCCGGAAGAAAGGGTCCAGATGTGCAGGTCATGCACGCGGCGTACGCCGGGGATGGTGACGATGTCCCGCGCCACCCGGTCCACGCTGGTGTGGAAAGGCGTTGACTCCAGCAGTACATGCAGGCTCTCCCACAGCAGACGCACCGCCGAAACCAGGATGAGCAGCGCCACCACCATGGAGAGAATGGGGTCGATGGGGGTATAGCCGGTGAACCAGATGATGGCGCCGGCGCAGAGTGCGGCGATGGAGCCGAGCAGGTCGCCCAGCACATGCAGAAAGGCGGCGCGGGTGTTGAGGCTGTTGCCGCCGTGGTGCAGCACCCAGGCCACCGCCACGTTCACCAGGAGGCCCAGGGCGGCCACCGCCATGACTGCGCCGCCCATCACCGGCTGGGGCGTGGCGAGGCGCTGGATCGCCTCCCAGGTGATGAAGCCGATGAGCCAGAGCATGAAGCAGCCGTTTGCCACTGCGGCGAAGATCTCCAGCCGCACCAGGCCGTAGGTGTGGCGTTTGGAGGGCGGCTTGCGCGCGAGCCAGGCGGCCAGGGCGGCCAACCCCAGGGCGAGGGAGTCGGTGAGCATGTGGCCCGCATCCGAGAGCAGGGCCAGGGAGCCGGACCACACCCCCGCCGCCGCTTCGACGAAGGAGAAGGCCAGGGTGAAGAGCAGGGCGATGATCAGGGGCTTGCCGCCCTGGTCATGGCCGACGTGGTGGTGCACGTGGTCGGTGCCGCGATCGACAGAGAGGGCCATTCAGCCTTTCCCGCAGGTATTGGTGGGGTCGTTCAGCCCCAGTTCCGCATCCACCTGCCCCAGCCCGGCCAGATGGCGCAGGCATGCGGTGAAACGGGGACTCCCCAGCAGGTCGGTGCGGCTGGGCGGGTGCGGGCGTCCATGCATGCGCGCGAGGCGGATCAGGGAGACCGGAGGCAACGGGTGTTTCAACTGCGCCAGCACCTGGTCCGCCAGGTCCGGGCGGTTGCACACCAGCACCATGTCGCAGCCGGCGCTCAGAGCCGCTTCGGCGCGGGCGACGATGTCTCCCGCCACGCTGGCCCCTTCCATGGTGAGGTCGTCGCTGAAGATCACCCCCTCGAAGCCGAATCGCGCCCGCAGCACTTCCCATAGCCAGCGGCGCGAGAAGCCCGCGGGCAGGGCGTCGATCTTCGGGTAAATGACGTGGGCGGGCATGATGGCCGCCAGCCCCAGGTCGATGAGGTGGCGGAAGGGCATCAGGTCGGCGAACTCCAGGTCCGTCAGGCTGCGCTCGTCCACCGGCACATCCTTGTGGGAATCGGCGCGCACGTAGCCATGTCCGGGAAAGTGCTTGGCCACGGCGTTCATGCCCGCTTCCGCCAGTCCCAGCATGAGTGCGTGGCCCAGTTCGGCCACCACCTGGGGGCTCTTGTGAAAGGCGCGGTCGCCGATCACGCCGCTTTCGCCCCAGTCCAGGTCCAGCACCGGGGCGAAGGTGAAATCCACCCCCACGGCGCGCAGTTCCGCACCGATTACATAGCCGGTGTCCCGCGCCAGACGCTTGGCGCGCTGGGGCTGAATGCCCCACATCTCGCCCAGGATGCGCATGGGGGGGATGGCGGTGAAGCCTTCGCGGAAGCGCTGCACCCGTCCGCCTTCATGGTCCACCCCCACCAGCAGATGCGGGCTGCGCAGGGCGTGGATCTCGCGGATGAGCGCCTCCACCTGGGCCGGGCTTGCGTAGTTGCGCTTGAACAGGATGACGCCGCCCACGCAGGGATGCAGCAGGCGCTGACGTTCCATCGGGGTGAGTTCCAGGCCGGCCACGTCCGCCATGACCGGGCCTAGGGGGAGATGGGCGCCAACAAGGTTCATGCGGTCTCCAGGATGACGAAGGCGATGGCGTTGTTCTGCTCGTCGGACAGGGAAAGGTGGGCTGCGAAGATACCGCGTTCCTGCATCCAGGCGGCCAGGGCGGGGTCGTAGGCAAAGCCGGGACGCCCCAAGGCGTCGTGGGTGACGCGCAGGGCGGAAAGGTTGACGGGCGGGCGCACCCCGGTCCCCGCAGCCTTGGCGAAGGCCTCCTTGGCGGCGAAGCGCTTGGCCAGGAAACGCCCCTTTTGCGCTGCGGCGGCGTATTCGGCGCGTTCTTCCCCGGCAAGGATGCGCTGCGCGAAACGCTCGCCATGACGCTGCACGATGGCGTCCATGCGGGGGATGGCGACGATGTCGGCGCCGATGCCGTAGATCATCCTGGAGGGGCAGGTTAAGGGGGGAGGGCGGATTGTAGGGGCTAAGGAACCCTGCCGCTCCGGGGGGGATTGGGGAAAATCTTGATACCCTCGCTTTACCTGATTTTTCGTTTGATCCTTCGCCCGGACCGCCATGCTGATCACCTTCGTCATCCTCTACCTGATGCTCTCCGTGGGTATCGGCCTGTTTGCCGCCACCCGCGTGCACAACGCCAAGGACTTCGCCGTGGCGGGCCGCAGCCTGCCCCTGCCGGTGGTCACCGCCACCGTGTTCGCCACCTGGTTCGGGGCCGAGGCGGTGTTCGGCATCTCCGCCACCTTCGTGAAGGACGGCCTCACCGGCGTGGTGGCGGACCCGTTCGGCTCCTCCCTGTGCCTGGTGTTCGCGGGCGTCCTGTTCTCACGCTATCTGTACAAGCTCAACATCCTCACCCTGGGCGACTTCTACCGCATGCGCTACAGCCGCCCGGTGGAGGTGATCACCACCTTATGCATCGTCGCCTCGTACCTGGGCTGGGTGGCGGCGCAGATCAAGGCGCTGGGGCTGATCTTCTATGTGGTCACCGACGGCGTGGTGAGCCAGGAGGCCGGCATGATCCTGGGCACGGCCATCGTCCTGGCCTACACCACCTTCGGCGGCATGTTCTCGGTGGCGATCCTGGATTTTGTGCAGATGGCGGTGTCCATGGGCGGGCTGTTGTTCATCGCCTTCGTGGTGAGCGGCAAGGTGGACGGCGGCGCTTCCCATGTCATCGCCCATGCGCGGGACGCCGGCAAGCTGGAGTTCTTCCCGCCCGCCGACCCGATGTTGTGGCTGACCTTTCTGGGCGCGTGGGTGACCATGATGCTGGGCTCGATCCCGCAGCAGGACGTGTTCCAGCGCATCACCTCCGCCAGCAGCCAGAAGATCGCGCTGTGGGGTTCGGTGCTGGGGGCCTCGATCTACTTCTGCTTCACCTTCGTGCCCATGTTCATCGCCTATTCGGCGACGCTGATCGACCCGAAGCTGTTCGCCGACCTGCTGGAGAAGGATACGCAACTGCTGCTGCCCACCCTGGTGCTGCAACACACGCCGCTGGTGGCGCAGGTGCTGTTCTTTGGCGCGGTGCTGTCGGCCATCATGAGCTGTTCCTCCGCCACCCTGCTCGCACCCTCCGTCACCTTTGCCGAGAACGTGTTGAAGGGCTTCTACCCGGGGATGCGCGACCACCAGTTTCTGTGGGCCATGCGCGGCAGCCTGGTGGGCTTCGCCGTGATCGTGCTGAGCTTCGCGCTCCACTCCGAGTCGTCCATCTTCAAAATGGTGGAGAACGCCTACAAGGTGACGCTGGCAGGGGCGTTCGTGCCGCTGCTGGCGGGAATTTTGTGGCGGCGCGCCACGAGCCAGGGCGCGCTGGCGGCCATCGTCGGCGGCCTGGGTTCGTGGATTCTGATCGAGGTGATGGAGGGGGAGGCCAGCCCGGTACCGCCTCAACTCATCGGCCTGGGGGTTTCCTTGCTTGGAATGTGGGCGGGGTCGTTGCTGCCGCAGTGGATCGCCCATCCCCAGTCCGCCCATGATCTGCACGCCACGATGCACCGCAAGACGGCTGCGCATACGGGGCATGTGGCGCATTGAGGCCGATGCAAGGGCGAGCGATGGAAGCACCCTGTAGGAGCCCGGCTGTGCCGGGCGATGCCTTGGCGCGGCCTTGGCGCGACGCGGGGGTGGATCGCCCGGCACAGCCGGGCTCCTACAAGGGGGACATGATCGGGGGGGACGACCATCCTCATCGGCGTCTGCACCGCCGCCACCGTTGTTTGTTCGCCCTCGGCAATCTTGTTGCGCGCAGCAAAACAAAAGGCCGCTTCTTTTGAAAGCGGCCTTCGGTGTTAAGGCGGGTTTGACCGAGTACTGCGCCGATCAATACCGGTAATGCTCCGCCTTGTACGGCCCCTGCTTGGATACGCCGATGTAGGCGGCCTGTTGGTCGGTCAGCTCGGTGAGCTGGGCGTTGAGCTTCTTCAATTGCAGACGCGCGACCTTCTCATCCAGGTGCTTGGGCAGGGTGTACACGCCCACCGGGTAATCGGCGGTGCGGGTGAACAGCTCGATCTGGGCGATGGTCTGGTTGGCGAAGCTGGAGGACATGACGTAGCTGGGGTGGCCGGTGGCGCAGCCCAGGTTCACCAGTCGGCCCTTGGCCAGCAGGATGATGCGTTTGCCGTCCGGGAAGATGACGTGGTCCACCTGGGGCTTGATCTCTTCCCACTGGTAGCCCTCGATGCCGGCGACGTCGATCTCGTTGTCGAAGTGGCCGATGTTGCAGACGATGGCCTGGTCTTTCATGCGCGCCATGTGGTCATGGGTGATGACGTGGAAGTTGCCGGTGGCGGTGACGAAGATGTCGGCCTTGTCGGCGGCGTAGTCCATGGTCACCACGCGGTAGCCTTCCATGGCGGCCTGGAGGGCGCAGATGGGGTCCACTTCGGTGACCCAGACCTGGGCGGAGAGGGCGCGCAGGGCCTGGCAGGAGCCTTTGCCCACGTCGCCGTAGCCGCACACCAGGGCGACCTTGCCCGCCACCATGACGTCGGTGGCGCGCTTGATGCCGTCCACCAGGGATTCGCGGCAGCCGTAGAGGTTGTCGAACTTGGACTTGGTGACGGAGTCGTTGACGTTGATGCCGGGGAACTTGAGTTCGCCGCGCTCGTGCATCTGGTACAGACGGTGCACGCCGGTGGTGGTCTCCTCGGTGACGCCCTTGATCTGGGCCAGACGGGTGGAATACCAGGTGGCGTCGGCGGCGATCTTGGCCTTGATGGCGGCGAACAGGATGGTCTCTTCTTCGCTGCCGGGGTTGGTCAGCACGCCCAGATCCTTCTCGGCGCGGGCGCCCAGGTGCAGGAGCAGGGTGGCGTCGCCGCCGTCGTCCAGGATCATGTTGCTGTAACCGCCGTCGGCCCATTCGAAGATGCGGTGGGTGTAGTCCCAGTACTCGGTCAGCGACTCGCCCTTGACCGCGAACACGGGTACGCCGGTGGCGGCGATGGCGGCGGCGGCGTGGTCCTGGGTGGAGAAGATGTTGCACGAGGCCCAGCGCACGTCGGCGCCCAGAGCGGTGAGGGTCTCGATCAGCACGGCGGTCTGGATGGTCATGTGCAGCGAGCCGGTGATGCGCGCGCCCTTCAGGGGCTGGCTCGCGGCGTATTCCTCGCGGATGGCCATGAGACCGGGCATCTCGGTCTCGGCGATGCGGATTTCCTTGCGGCCCCAGTCGGCCAGGGCCATGTCGGCGACGACGAAATCGGTGAAGTTGTCAGCCACAGCGTTCATGCGAACTCCTTTGCGTGTGGCCGGGGGAATGTGATCGAGGCGTCTTGCTGTTGCGGCTCACCCGACATTCCAGACCCGGCAGGGTTGGTCAGGCGAGCGCAGTTGTTCGGTCCGAGCCTGGCGGAAAATCGTCGCAGCGCTCCTCGGAGGGGCGCGATTATAGCCGCGCTTCGTCGCTCTCCATGCGGCAGCGAATGTGCCGGGTGCCGGCAACGCCCAGGCTGGTGATCCAGTCGCTCTTCTTTTGCAAACGCGCGAGATCCAGGGCGTACAGCGTCATGCGGCAGGGAAACGGCTCCCCGCTGCGTTTGGCCGCTTCATGGTTGCGTTGCGTCCAGATCCCGTCTTCTTCCAGAAAGCACCGCCCTGGTTCACAGTGGCACGCCACCCTGTATTCCTTGTCGTTGTTGCCGTCCTGCATGTTTTCTCCTGATGATTTGGTCGGTTTGGAGAAAGGATAGACCGCCATTTACTTTTGGGGCAACAGGCAAGTTCTACTGAAAGTAGAGATCGCCGTTGTTAGCGTTGGTCATGCAATCAATTCTGGAACGAGAAGCCTTCAGCCTCCGGCTGCGCGAGTGTCTGGCGCGCATGGGTGCGGGGTCGGGTACGGGGCCGAGCTGGCTGGCTCGGGAATTCAATCGCCGCTATCCGGGTGCGCCGGTCAGCCTGCATGCCGCGCGCAAATGGCTGTTGGGCGAGGCCATACCGGCTCAGGACAAACTGCGCGTCCTTTCGGACTGGCTGGGAGTGACGGCGGAATGGCTGCGCTACGGGGCCGGTTCCGCTTACGTCCTGAGAGAACCCTCACCCGGCGCGGGGCTGGATTACCCGCTCATGCGCGAGATTGCGGCCTTGTCCGACCTGCACCGCGAGGCGGTGCGCGAACTGGTCAGCGCATTGCGGCGCGCGGAAGAGGTGGAAAAAACGAGGTGTGGCGGAAAAAACGAGGTGTCGGAATAGTTAACGTTTTGTTCGCGTATTTTTCCAATACAGGGAAAAAGGTTTTTCTTTTCATGATGTTATTCAAGTAAATGCGGGTGGTCCGATTCTTGCTGAATGCTGCCCGTTCCAATGACTCGCCTCGGAGTTGATCGCATGAAACCCCAAACCATCGTCCTGGCGCTCGCCCTGAGCGCCGCCGGTAGCGCCCAGGCAGGCATCGTGTCCGCCTTCTCGGAAAACTTTGAAGGCACGCTCGCCGCCTGGACGGATCGCAATCCGTCGAATCCCGAAGCCGCCATCGTCATCGACCCGCTGCGCGCCGGGAACCATGTCCTCAGCTTCAACCGGCTGGGGTCTGCGGGAAGCATTTACACCACCGACCTCATCACCAGCAGCGGCAATTTCACGGTTTCCTTTGAATACCTGGGCCGTCTCGGCCAGGGCGGCGCACCCAACGACCTGGGCGGTTTCTTCGGCATCAGCCAGGGCCTGCCCGGCACGCATTACTGGGTGGCGGGAACCGGCTCCTACCCCGCGCCCATCGACCTGATCGACGACGGAACGTGGCACTCCTACACCCTCACCTTCGCCTCGCCCGTGGGCTCGCTGGTGCATCTGATGTACGAGGACTACGCGGGTTCGGGCGGGGTGGCGGGGGATGTGTATTTCGACAACATCCGCTTCAACGACCAGAACGTCCCCCCCGCGCCGTTCCAGGCTGTGCCGGAACCGCTCTCGACCGCGCTGTTTGGCGTGGGTCTGGCGGCCCTCGGTTTCAGCCGTCGCCGCAAGGCGTAGCGACGGAGGTTTTTCCGCCCTCCTGAAACGACAAGCCCGGCATTTGCCGGGCTTGTCGTTTGTGTTGGCGGCTGCGCCGTGGCCTTACAGGCCAGCGTCGTCGCGCAGCGCCGACGCCTTGTCGATGCTTTCCCAGGTGAACTCCGGCTCATCCCGACCGAAGTGCCCGTAAGCGGCAGTCTTCTCATAGATTGGACGCAGCAGGTCGAGCATCTTGACGATGCCCTTGGGACGCAGGTCGAAGTGCTTTTCCACCAGGGCGGTGAGCTTTTCGTCGGCAATCTTTCCGGTGCCGTAGGTGTCCACCATGATGGAGGTGGGCTTGGCCACGCCGATGGCGTAGCTCACCTGCACCAGACACTTGCTGGCCAGCCCGGCGGCGACGATGTTCTTCGCTACATACCGCGCGGCATAGGCGGCGGAGCGGTCCACCTTGGACGGGTCTTTGCCGGAGAACGCACCGCCGCCGTGGGGGGCTGCGCCGCCGTAGGTATCGACGATGATCTTGCGCCCAGTCAGGCCGGCGTCGCCGTGCGGGCCGCCGATCTCGAACACGCCGGTGGGGTTCACCAGATACTTGATGTCGCCCTTCACCAGTTCCTTGGGCAGCACGGGGGTGATGATGTCTTCGATGATGGCGTCGATGGCGGCCTGCTTCATGCCTTTGCGGCCATTGATCTCTTCCGTCATCTCCGGCGTGTGCTGGGTGGAGAGCACCACGGTGTCGATGCTGTGCGGCTTGCCGTCCACGTACTTCAGGGTGACCTGGGACTTGGCGTCGGGACGCAGCCAGGGCAGGCGACCATCCTTGCGCAGCATGGACTGGCGCTCCACCAGACGGTGCGAGAGGTAGATCGGCATGGGCATCAGCGACGGGGTCTCGTCGCAGGCGTAGCCGAACATCAGGCCCTGATCGCCCGCGCCCTGGTTCAGGTAGTCGTCGGAGGCGCGGTCCACGCCCTGGGCGATGTCGGCGCTCTGCTGGCCGTAGCAGACGTGGACGGAGCAGCCGTCGGCGTCGAAGCGCAGGTGCGGGTCGGCGTAGCCGATGCGGCGCACGGTCTCGCGCGCCACCTTGGCGTAATTCACGTTGGCGTTGGTGGTGATCTCGCCCGCCAGCACGATCAGGCCGGTGGTCACCAGGGTCTCGGCGGCGACGCGCGAGGTCGGGTCCTGGGTCAGGATGGCGTCGAGAATGGCGTCTGAAACCTGGTCCGCGACCTTGTCGGGATGGCCTTCGGAAACGGATTCCGAGGTAAAGAAGTAGTCCTTGCTCATTTTTGAAACTCCTGTTGTGTCGCCCCCAATTTGCCGGCGTAACCGGCTCCGGGGCCAGGAGCGGGGACGCTTTAGCTGCATTTGTATCCCGCCCGCAATTTGTCTAGTGCATGACTGCAATTAACTCGGCGGCTGCGATAATTCTACGCACCTGCACAAAACCCGGTCAAACCCGCCTTGCCTTTCCTACTTCGCCTCCTTGCCCGATTCCCGCTGCCGCTGATTCATCTCCTGGGCGCGCTCATCGGTCTGCTGGCTCTGTTGCGGGGGCGACATCGCCGCATCATGCGGGAAAACCTGCGTACCGCAGGCCTGGACCGACCTGGCATGGTGTTGGCGGCCAGCATCGAATTCGGCAAGGGCGTGGTGGAGCTCTTTCCCGTCTGGCTGCGGCCTTACGACCAGATCTTGCGTTGGGTGCGCGAGGTGCATGGTTGGGAACATGTGGAAGCGGCGCTGGCGCGGGGCAAGGGGGTGATCGTGCTGGGGCCGCATCTGGGCTGTCTGGAATTGGCGGGCCTCTACATTGCCAGCCGGCTTCCCATCACCGCCCTGTACAGCCAGCCGCGCCAGGACTGGGTGCACGCGATGATGCAGGCGGGGCGCAACCGGGGAAAGGCGCAGATGGTGGAGCCTTCCCTGAAAGGCGTGCGCGCCCTGCTCACCGCCTTGCGCCGCAACGAGGCCGCCTGGGTGCTGCCGGACCAGACCGCGAATCGCGGTGACGGCCAGTGGATGCGTCTGTTCGGGCGCTGGGCCTACATGCCCACCCTGTTTTACCGGCTCCAGTCCGCCACCAGCGCCGCCCCGCTGATCTTCGCCGGCGAGCGTCTGCCGTTCGGGCGCGGCTACCGCCTCTGGATCGAACCCCTGCCGGAGCTGCCGGCGGAAGCGGGGCGCGCCGCCGAGGTGGTGAACGGCAGCATCGAGGCCATGATCCGCCGCTTTCCCGCCCAGTACCTGTGGAGCTACCGCCTGTACCGTTTCCAGGCCGACGTGCCGCCGCCGCCCGGAGAGGCGTCCGGAGTGACGTCGTGAGCCGCCTGGGGCCGGCCCTGCTCTGGCTGCTTTGGCGTCTGCTGCCCCGCGCCGCGCTGGCGGGATGCGGGAGCGCCCTGGGCGAGCTCATCTTTCACCTCGCCCCGTCGCGTCGACGCATCGCCCGCACCAACCTGCGCCTGTGTTTTCCGGACAGGAGCGAGGCCGATATTCGCCGCATCATCCGCGCCCAGTTTCGCGCCCTGGGCCGCGTCACCCTGCTGGAGGCGGTGTCCTGGTGGGGCAGCCGGGCGGAGGTGGAGGCACTGACCCGCTTCGAGGGCATGGAGCACATGACGCCCCACCTGGGCCAGCCCGTGATCTGGCTCGCGCCCCACTTTCTCGGTCTCAACATCGGCGGGGTGCGGGTGACGGCGGAGTTCGCGCCCATCGTCTCGCTCTACTCCCGCATCAAGAATCCCCGCCTGGATCGCCTCATGCTCCACGCCCGCACCCGCTTCGAGCACGGCGGGCGGCATTCGCTGATGTACTCCCGCCAGGACGGCATCAAGCCGGTGGTCAAGGCCATCCGCCAGGGGCTCCCCTTCTACTACCTGCCGGATATGGACTACGGCGCGCGCGACGCCGTATTCGCGCCCTTCTTCGGCGTACCCGCGGCCACCATCACCGGCCTGCCGCGCCTGGCCCGCGCCACGGGCGCGGTCGTCATTCCCGCCATCACGCGCCAGGAAGGCGGCGGCTTCGTCACCCGTTTCTACCCGGCCTGGGAGCGCTACCCCACGGACGATCTGGACGCCGACGTGCGGCGCATGAACGCCTTTATCGAAGACCGCATCCGCGAGATGCCGGAGCAGTATTTCTGGCTGCACAAGCGCTTCAAGACTCGCCCGCCGGGCGCGCCCAGCCTGTATGAGGAGACCTGACATGCTGTTCCAGAACCCCGCCCCTGAAGACATCAAGGCGCTGCTGACGCGCGTGAAGACGATTGCCGTGGTGGGCCTCTCGCCCAAGCCGGATCGCCCCAGCTATGGCGTGTCCCTGGCCATGCAGCGTTTCGGCTACCGCATCGTGCCGGTGCGTCCGGCCCTGGACCAGGCCCTGGGTGAAAAGGCGTACGCCCGGCTGGCGGACATTCCCTTCCCGGTGGACCTGGTCAACGTGTTCCGCGCCGCCGCCGCCATCCCCGGCGTGGTGGAAGAAACCCTGGCCATCGGCGCGCCCGCGATCTGGATTCAGGAAGGCATCGTCCATGACGAGGCCGCCGAGCGGGCGCGGGCGGCGGGTCTCACTGTGGTGATGGACCGCTGTATCTGGAAGGAATATGTGGGACGGATGACGGCATGAAACTGAAATTCACCAAGATGCAGGGCGCGGGCAACGACTTCGTGGTGCTCGATGGCGTGCGCCAGAGGCTGAACCTGAGCCCCGACCACTACCGCGCCCTGGCCGAGCGCCATTTCGGCATCGGCTGCGACCAGATCCTGGTGGTGGAACCCGCCACCCAGCCCGATTGCGACTTCCGCTACCGCATCTTCAACGCCGACGGCGGCGAAGTGCAGCAATGCGGCAACGGCGCGCGCTGCTTTGTGCGCTTCGTGCACGACCAGGGGCTCACGCCCAAGCGCGAGATTCGCGTCGAGACCGCCGCCGGCGTCATCGTGCCGCGCCTGGAAGACGATGGCCGTGTCACCGTGGACATGGGACCGCCCCGCTTCGCCCCCGCCGCGATCCCCTTTCTGGCCGACGCCGAGGCGCTGACCTATGTGCTCGACGTGGACGGCGAGCCCGTGGAGGTTTCCGCCCTCTCGATGGGCAACCCCCATGCCGTGCGCGTGGTGTGCAACCTGGACGCCGCCCCGGTGCAGGAACTGGGCGCGAAGATCGAACGCCACCCCCGCTTCCCGGAACGGGTCAATGTCGGCTTCATGCAGGTGCTGCACCGGCGCGAGGTGCGCCTGCGCGTCTACGAGCGCGGTGCGGGCGAGACCCTGGCCTGCGGCACCGGCGCCTGCGCCGCCGTGGTCGCCGGCATCCGCCGCGACCTGCTCGACGACGAGGTGCGGGTGCACGCCCTGGGCGGCGACCTCAACATCCGCTGGGGCGGCGTCGGGCAATCGGTGTTCCTCACCGGGCCGGCGGAGACCGTGTTCACGGGCGAAATCACCCTACCAACTCCCCGCCCCACCGCGTAGGAGCCCGGCTATGCCGGGCGATCAACGTTGACGCCTGGGCAAACCGCTGATCGCCCGGCATAGCCGGGCTCCTACAGGCTGGGGCTTTCGCGCTACCATGCAACCGTGTTGCATTAACGGCCTGACCATGATCCCCGCCACCCCCCTTCCCGTCACCCTGCTCACCGGCTTTCTCGGCAGCGGCAAGACCACCCTGCTCAACCACCTGCTGCGTCACGCGCCGCTCACCGCCGTGGTGATGAACGAATTCGGCGAGATCGGGCTGGACCACCAATTGCTGGAAGAGACCCGCGGCCCCCTGGCGCTGCTCTCGGGCGGCTGCATCTGCTGCCAGGTGCAGGGCGCGCTGGGGCCGACCCTGAAGAACCTGTGGATGGGGCGCGAAGACGGCAAGCTGCCGCCGTTCGAGCGCGTCATCATCGAGACCACCGGCATTGCCGACCCCGCCCCCATCCTCGACACCCTGCTCAACGACCGCTTCGTCGCCGCGCGCTATGCCATGGACGGCGTGGTCACCACGGTGGATGCGGTGCTGGGCGCGCAGCAACTGGAAAGCTACCCGGAGGCCCTGCGCCAGGCCGCGGTGGCGGATCGCATCGTGCTCACCAAAACCGACTTGGCCGACCCCGCCGAGCGCCCGGAACTGGAGCGTCAACTGGACGAGATCAACCCCGCCGCGCCGCGTTTCGAGGCGGTGAAGGGGGAGCTGGACCCCGGCCTGATCCTGAACGTGGGGGCCTATGTAACGGACGCCAAGCACCCCGATGTGCTCAAGTGGCTGGCCCAGGCCCGCTACCGGCCCGCCACCGGCTCCCTGCTGGGGGTGAGGCCGGCCCCGCCGCCCAAACCGGACGCGGCCCACGCCCGCATTCACAGCTTCACCGTCACCTTCGACGAGCCGCTGGACTGGGAAGGCCTGGGCTCCGCGCTCGACATGCTCACGGTGTTCCGCGCCTCCAGCCTGCTGCGCATGAAGGCCATCATCTACATCGCCGGACGCGACAAACCCATGGTCCTGCACGGCGTCCAGCATGTGATCTACCCGCCCGCGGAACTCCCGGCCTGGCCGGATGCAGACCGGCGCAGCCGCTTCGTCTTCATCACCGACGGCCTGGAGCCGGAGTTCGTGCGCAAACTGCTCACCGATTTCACCCAGGCCGCCAAAGACGGCGCGCTCGACACCCACAGCGCGGCGGCCCAACTCCTGCGGGAAGCGCGGGGCGCATAGCGTGAACACCGCGCCGCGCGCCGTCGCCTGGCTGCTGCTGGCTCTGGCCCTGCTGCTGGGACAGACCCTGGCGGCGGCCCACGGCATCGTCCATGCCGACCATGGGCCGGGGCAGCATCATTCCCCGCATCACCCGGACAAATCGGACCCGCTCTGCGCCGCCGCAGACCTGCTCTCGGGCGGCGTGGCCGTCTCCACCCCCTCTGCGGCCCAGGTTCCGGCGCAGGCCCACATGCCGGCGACGCGCCCCGCGCAGGCCGTCTCCATCCCGTTTCCCGGCTGGTTTTTCAGCCGCGCCCCGCCCCTCCTGAACTGACTCCCAGCGTCCCGCAGCGCCCCCCGGCGCAAGTCGTTCCATTGTTCAGGAGTTTTTCCCATGCCCCGTTTTGCCCCCCTGGCACTGGCCCTGGCCGCCAGCCTGCCCCTGCCTGCCTTCGCCGTGAGCGAAGCTGATCTGCAAACCCTGCGCGCTGAGCTGGCCCAGCTCAAGAGCGCGTACGAAACCCGCCTCAAGGATCTGGAATCCCGTCTGGCGCGAGCCGAAGAAAGGCCCGCCCCGGCGTCGAACGCCGCCACCCCGGCCCGCACTCTCAATCCCGAGATCGCCCTGGTCCTCTCCGGCGTCTACACCAACCTGACGCAGAACCCCGCCAACTACCGCATCACCGGCTTCGCGCCCGGCGGCGAGATCGGCCCCGGCAACCGGGGTTTCAACCTGTCGGAATCCGAATTGGGCCTGGCCGCCAACATCGACGAGCGTTTTCGCGGCAGCCTCACCTTCGCCCTGGCCCCGGACAACACCGTCTCGACCGAAGAGGCCTACCTCCAGACCACCGCCATGCCCCACGGACTCAGCCTCAAGGCCGGACGCTTTCTGTCCGGCATCGGCTATCTCAATGAACACCACGCCCACACCTGGGACTTCGTGGACGCCCCTCTGGCCTACCAGGCCTTCCTGGGCGGGCAGTTTGGAGACGACGGCGTGCAACTGAAATGGCTCGCACCCACCGAGCAGTTCCTGGAGTTGGGCCTGGAGATGGGCCGGGGACGCAATTTCCCCGGTACGAACCAGGACAAGAACGGTCTGGGCTCCGGGGCGCTCTCCCTGCATACCGGCAGCGACCTGGGGCGCGACCAGAGCTGGCGCGGCGGCGTCTCCTGGCTGGCCTCTTCGCCGCGAGGCCGCACCTGGGAGGAAAACAACCTGGCCGGCGCAGCGGTGAACAACCGCTTCACCGGCCAGAGCCGCCTGTGGCTGGCGGACTTCATTTGGAAATGGCAGCCGGAAGGGCGGCGCACCAGCCTCAAGGTGCAGGGGGAATACCTGCATCGCCGCGAATCCGGCAGCCTGACCTATGACACGGCAGGCGCGGCCAGCAGCGACGTCTACCGCACCGTCCAGTCCGGCGGATATCTTCAGGGCGTGTACCAGTTTCTGCCCGCCTGGCGCATCGGCCTGCGCCAGGACTGGCTGGATACCGGGACGATCTCCCTGGGGAGCAACGCCGCCAATCTCGCCGCCCCCGCCTTTCGCCCGGCAAAAACCAGCCTGATGCTGGACTGGAATCCCAGCGAATTCAGCCGCATCCGCCTGCAATACGCGCAGGACCAATCCCGCCAGGGCCTCACCGATAACCAATTGTTCCTGCAATACCAGATGAGCCTGGGCGCTCATCCGGCGCACGCGTACTGAGGAGAACGGCATGAAAACCCTGTTGACCCTGCTGTTCCTGGCCTGGGCCTGGCCGGCTCAGGCGGCGCTCCAGATCTTCGCCTGCGAGCCGGAATGGGCCGCCCTGGTGCGCGAACTGGCGGGCGAGCGCGTCCGCGTGTTCACCGCCACCCGCGCGTCGCAAGACCCGCACCACGTCCAGGCCCGGCCCAGCCTCACCGCCGCCATGCGCAATGCTGATCTGGTCGTATGCACCGGCGCGGAGCTGGAGGCGGGCTGGCTGCCCCTGCTGCTGCGCCAGGCGGGGAGCAAACCGGTGTTCGAGGCCGCCGCGCAGGTTCCCCTGCTGGAGATTCCCGCGCGCCTGGACCGGGCCGACGGCGACGTGCACGCCGCCGGCAACCCGCACATCCAGACCGACCCGCGCCACTTCCTGCCCATCGCCGCCGCCCTGAGTCGGCGTCTGGCCGAACTGGAGCCGGAGCGCGCCCAGGACTACCGCGCGCGCCACGCCGACTTCGCCGCGCGCTGGCAGGCCGCCCTGCAACGCTGGGAGCGCCAGGCCGCGCCCCTGAACGGCGTCGCCATCGTGGTGCAGCACAAGGGCTTTCCCTATATGGAAAGGTGGCTGGGCCTGAAACAGGTGGCGGTGCTGGAGCCCAGGCCCGGCGTGGAACCCGGCGCCGCCCATCTGGCCAAGGTGCTGGAACAGGTGCAGCGCCAACCGCCCCGGTTGATCCTGCGCGCCGCCTACCAGGAGGGCCGCGCCTCCGAATGGCTGGCGCAACGGACGGGTCTGGCGGTGGTCGCACTGCCCTACACCGTGGGCGGCAGCGAGGCGGCGCAAGACCTGTTCAGCCTGTTCGACGACACCCTGACGCGCCTGCTGGCGGCGCTGAAGTAAACCGTAGCGCCGGCATCCCTGCCGGCTCTTGCGCATTGCCGGCAGGGATGCCGGCGCTACAAAAGGCCGTTTCATGAACCTCTCCGCCCTGGACCCCGCCCTGCTCCTGCCGCCGTTTCTGGCGGGTCTCTTGATCCTCGCCACCCACGTCCCTCTGGGGCGTGAGGTGCTGGCTCGCGGCATCGTCTTCATTGATCTGGCCATCGCCCAGATCGCCGCCCTGGGCGTGCTGGCGGCCCAGGTCTGGCTGCACCAGCCCGGCCCCCTCCAGGTCCAGGCCGCCGCCGCCGGGGCCGCCCTGCTGGGGGCGCTGGCACTGACCTGGACGGAACGCCGCTGGCCCGAGGTGCAGGAGGCCGTCATCGGCGTCGCCTTCGTGCTGGCTTCCAGCCTGGGCCTGCTCCTGCTGGCGGGAAACCCCCACGGCGGCGAACACCTGCATGACCTGCTGGCGGGGCAGTTGTTGTGGGTGACGCCGCCCGCCCTGGGCTGGCTGGCGCTGGTCACGGCGGCCCTGGCGGCGGGGTTGGCCCTTTCCCTCCCCCGGCGGGGGGCGTCACCAGGACGTCTGGGCTTCTACGCCCTGTTCGCCCTGGCGGTCACCGCCTCGGTGCAGATCGCCGGGGTCTATCTCGTGTTCGCCAGCCTCATCGTGCCCGCCCTGGCCACCCGGAGACTGACGGCCAGGGCGGCGCTGGTGCGGGGCGGAGTTCTGGGCGCGGCGGGCTACGCCCTGGGCCTGACAGCCTCCGCCCTGTTCGACCTGCCTGCCGGAGCGACCATCGTCTGCTTTCTGGCGCTATCCGGCCTGACGCTGCTCCGGCTCCGGTGAGGCGCGTGCAGTGACATACTTGCGCCCGTCCCTCCACTTCCCCCCGGCGCACGGCAGACATGAACATCACCCCTGAACAGATCGACGAATTCCTCAAGCTCAACCCCGATTTCTTCCAGAACCATGTGGAACTCCTGGCGGACATCAAGGTGCCCCACCCCCACAGCGGCCAGACCATCTCCCTGGGAGAGCGGCAGGTGCTGTTGCTGCGGGAGAAGGCGGGCAACCTGGAGGCCAAGCTGCGCGAGTTCATCCAGTTTGCGGAAGAGAACGACTCCATCGGCGACAAGCTGCACAAGCTGTCCCTGGGCCTGATGCGGGCGCGCAGCCTGGAGGCGGCCCTGCAATCGCTCTACCTTTCCCTGTCCGACAGCTTCGCCGTACCCCATGCCACGGTGCGCATCTGGACTGAGGAGGAGGGCCTGGATATCCCCGAGTTCACCCGCGTCAGCCCGGATATCCGCGTACTGGCCGCCGGCCTTTCGCAGCCGCAATGCGGACCCGATGCGCCGGACGAGGTGCGCGCCTGGTTCGGCGAATCCGGCGCCCATCTGCGCTCCTTCGCCATTACTCCCCTGAACGACGGACGCGCCGAAGGGGTGCTGGTGCTGGCCTCGGAAGACCCCAAGCGCTTCTTCCCCGAGATGGGCACCTTGTACCTGAGCTGGCTCGGGCAACTCACCGGCGCGGGCATTTCCCGCTTCGTCTGACCCCATGGCCGAACCGGGGCCGCTTTCCGTCGCCGCCGACGCCTTTCTGGCCCATCTGCGGGCGCGCAACTACAGCCCCGCCACCCTGGAGAGTTACGCCCTGGACATGGCCCGCCTGAAGAGCCGGGTGGGCGAGGCGGCGGCGGATTCCCTGACTTCCCATGACATCCGCCGCGCCCTGGCCGGGCTGCATGCCCAGGGCCTGGCCCCGAGAACCCTGGCGCGCTGTCTTTCGGCCTGGCGCAGCCTGTTCCACTTTCTCGCGCGCCAGGACCAGGTGCGCGCCAACCCCTGCCTGGGCCTGCGTCCGCCCAGGGGGGAGAAACGCCTGCCCAACACCCTGTCGGTGGACGAGATGGCGCAATTGCTGGATGCGCCGGGGGATGAGATCTGGCAGGTGCGGGACGCCGCCATGTTCGAGTTGATGTATTCCTCCGGCCTGCGCCGCGCCGAGGTGGTGGGGCTGGATCTGGGGGATGTGAGCCTGGATGAGGCGGAGGTGCGGGTCACCGGCAAGGGCTCCAAGGCGCGCATCGTGCCCGTCGGCGCCAAGGCGATGGCGGCGATCCGCCGCTGGCGGGCCGTCCGGGACGCCGTGGCGCGGGATGAAAAGGCCCTGTTCCTGGGCATTCGCGGCGGGCGCATCACGGCATCGGCGCTGGCCAGGGCGCTGAAGCAACTGGCGATCCGGCATGGCGTGAGCGCCCATGTACACCCCCATGCCCTGCGCCACTCCTTCGCCAGCCATGTGCTGCAATCGTCCGGAGACCTGCGCGCGGTGCAGGAGATGCTGGGCCACGCCAGCCTGTCCACCACCCAGGTCTACACCCACCTGGATTTTCAGCATCTGGCCAAGGTCTACGACCAGACCCACCCGCGCGCGAAGAAGAAATAACGCCCCACCCCGGAAATAACGCGACGCTCGTGTAGGAGCCCGGCTATTGCCGGGCGATGAGCCGCATACACGAGCGCAGGGGGATCGCCCGGCGCAGCCGGGCTCCTACGCACTACGCCCCGCCCCGGAAAGAACGCGACGCTCTTGTAGGAGCCCGGCTATTGCCGGGCGATGAGCGGCTACAGCAGGGTTTCCTGCCATAGGGTGAAGCACACCTCGCCATCGCCGTTGCGCGACAGTTCCAGGCGGTAGCCCAGTCCGCGCGCCTGCTTGGCGGCCTGGTAAAGGCCGATGCCGAGACCGTCATGGCTGGAGACCGGCGAGTGGAACATCTTCTCCACCACCACGCCGGGGGCGGCCTCGCCGGTGTCGCACACGATCAGTGTGGGCACCGGGGTGGTGACCAGTTCCACGCCGATGTGGATGTCCGGTTCCGACAGGCGTTTGCGCAGGGCGTTCTGCACCAGGTTGTCGGCCACGCTGTCGAACAACTCGTGCGGCAGCCACACCGCCGAATTCATGTCGTCCACCTCGAACGACAAGCCCTCCCGGCCATAACGGCTTTTCAGGTTGCGCCACCATTCCCGCGCCAGGATGTGGTTGCGGTCGGCGGCGCGCTCGGGCGACTTGAGCTTGTCCAGGGTGATCTCCAGCCGCTTCGCCATCTGCGGCAGTTGCCGCTGCATCAGGTTTTGCAGCGACTGGGCCTGATCCGGCGTGCTGTGTTCGGCGGCGGAGCACAGGGTCTTGAGCGACTGGAGCATGTTTTTGACGTCGTGGGTCAGGCGCGAGCCGGTCTCGTACACGGCCTGGCTGTAGGCGTTGGCCTGCATCT
This sequence comes from Betaproteobacteria bacterium, assembly GCA_016219425.1. GTDB lineage: Bacteria > Pseudomonadota > Gammaproteobacteria > Burkholderiales > Thiobacillaceae > PFJX01. Next base: position 212,476 of record JACRNB010000010.1, read on the forward strand.
CGCGCTCGCGGATCTTGGCGGAATAGAAATAGCCCATGACCTCCGCCAGCATGCGCAGATGCAGGGCGAAGGCGGGGTTGATGGCGGAGTCGGTGAAGAAGGTGATCTCCACCCCGGCCTGGGTGAAGGTGATCATGTGGGCGCTGGGTTGCCCCAGTTCGCCGCGGGAATGCAGGCTGCGCCAGCCCACGCCGGTGGACCAGGGCAGGTGGATGAAGCCGTTCATGGCCCGCTCCAGAAAGCGTTCCGGTTCCGGTTCCGCCTCCGCCGCCTGGGAGAGTTCCGTAAGCCACTCTTCCAGCGGCAGCCCCATGGACAGCACATAGCGGGAAAACAGGTTCTTCAATCCGGTGGTGGCGCCGCGCGGTTGCCATAACCACACCACGATCATGAGGGCCAGGAGCAGGGTGGCGACGCTGACCAGCACCCCCATGGGGTAGCTGGTCTGGAGCAGATGCATGGCGGCATAGCTGCCCAGCACCAGTTCGCCGATCAACAGGGCGAACAGCAGGGTGTAGAGCAGGTCCACCATGCCGAGCTTGCGGTTGACCTCGGAGGGCGTCAGCAGGGCCATCCACAGGGGCAGCAGGAGGATGACGTCACGCCAGGGCTGGATGCCGTCCGCGCCATGGTTCGACAGCACTCCGACCCCCAGCGGCAGCAGCCAGAGGAACAGCACCAGCAGGAGATAGGCCACGGCGAGCCAGAGGGAAAGCCTTTGGCGGGGATCGCGCACCCCCATGGCGCCGGCCCCAAGCAGGCCGGCCAGGAGTACGCACCAGAGCGAGATGGCCCAGAGGTGGTCCCAGACCGCCAGAAGGATGCCCACCGCCAATACGCCCAGAACCCGCGGCCAGGTCAGCTGCTGCTGGCTGCGGAACACCGGCTGCCAGAGCAGGAACACGCCGTAGTGGGCCAGGGCCAGGGCCTGGCCCCAGAGATGCCCGTGCCCCCAGACAAAGGCCGCATGCAGCAGCGCCAGCATCAGGGCCATCAGCCGATTGCCCTGACGGTCCAGCATCTTCAGGAAAGGCTCGGAGGTGGGGATCATCGGTGCAAGCGGGTCATTGGGCGGCGGTCTTCATGGCTCGACATTGTCGATGAAAGATCGGCAGGCGCCGGGGCTTTCGCCGGGAAAAAGGTTCTGCAAGCCGGGTTTTCACGGGTTCGCTTTTTGCTTGCACGGGGGCATGGTCAGAAAACACGGCATCACCTTGTTCCAACTCGCGCTTCTCCTGGTGGCGGCGGGGCTGCTGCTGGCCGCGTTCTTCTGTTACGCGGAGTGGACGCCGGGCCTGTCGGCGGGCGCTGCCGGGTTCATGCGCCGTTGACCCGCAGTTCCGCCGCCGCCAGGGCGTCGGGGTCGCCGCGCAGTACCAGCACATCGCCCTCCAGCAATACCGTGGCCGCTTCCGGAGCCAGCTCCGGCTGGCCGCGTCGGCGCAGCGCCACCAGGGTGACGCTCAGGGCTTCCAGCCCCAGTTCTCCCAGCATCCTGCCCACGCCGCCTGCGCCCTTGCGCAGCAGCAGCGAGGCCAGCCGCTCCCCGCCTTGCTCCTCGCTTTCGTCGCTGAGGCCGCGGAAATATCCGCGCATGGCCCCGTAGCGCGCCTCTCTGGTCTGGCGGATGCGCTTCAGCACCCGCGCCAGGGGCAGTCCCACCATGAGCAGGGTCTGCGAGGCCAGCATGAGCGCGCCTTCCAGCACGTCCGGCACTACCTCCGCCGCGCCGGCGCGTTTGAGGGCGTCGAGATGGGTGTCGTCCACCGTACGCACGATCACCGGCGCTTCCGGGCGCAGGCGCTGCACCGCCGAGAGGATCTTCAGCGCCGACGGCACATGCGCAAAGCTGACCACCACGGCGCGCGCGCGATGCAGGCCGGCGGCCATCAGCACCTCCACCCGCGCCGGGTCGCCGAACACCACCTTGTCGCCGGCCTGGGCGGCGGCGCGCACCCGGCGCGGGTCGTGGTCGAGGGCGATGAAGGGGATCTTTTCCGCCTCCAGCATGCGCGCCAGCTTCTGGCCGCTGCGCCCGTAGCCGCACAGGATGACGTGCTTCTGGATGCCGAAGGCGCGCGATGCGATCTCATGCACCCCGCGCGCCTGCTCCAGCCAGGAGCCCCCTTCCAGCCGGCGTGAAAGCCGTTCCCCCAGCATGAACACCAGGGGGGCCAGGAGCATGGACAAGACCATGGCGGCCAGCACGGTCTGGTGCAGGTCGCCCGGCAGCAGGCCGTTTTCGCGCGACAGGGTGAGCAGCACGAAACCGAATTCGCCGGCCTGGGCCAGGCCCATGGCCACGCGCAGCACCGTGGGCCAGTTCTGGGTGAAGAGGCCGGCGGCCAGGGCGGTTACCAGCAGCTTGGCGGCGATGAGGGCGAGCAGGATGCCCAGCACCTCGTCCCAGTGCCGCACCACCACGGCGGGGTCCAGCATGAGTCCGACGGTGACGAAGAACAGGCCCATGAGCACGTCGCGGAACGGGCGGATGTCGGATTCCACCTGATAGCGGTATTCCGTCTCTGCGATCAGCACGCCGGCGAGAAAGGCTCCCAGCGCCAGGGACAGACCGGCGCGGTCGGTCAGGTAGGCCAGCCCCAGCGTGACCAGCAGGACGTTGAGCATGAACAGCTCCGCCGACTTGGCCTGGGATACCCACTGGAACCACGGGCGCATGATGCGCTGGCCCAGGGTCAGGATCAGGGTCAGCGCCAGCGCCGCCTTGAGGCCGGCGAACAGCAGCGCTTCGGCCATGCCCGCGCTTTGCGCCAGGGCGGGGACGAAGATGATGAGGGGCGCCACCGCCAGGTCCTGGAACAGGAGCACGCCCAGGATCAGGCGTCCGGGTTCGCTGTCCAGTTCGTCGCGGTCGGCCAGCAGGCGGCTGACGATGGCGGTGGAGGACATGGCCAGCACTCCGCCCAGGGCCAGGCCCGTATCCCAACCCAGCCCCAGTCCCAGGCCCGCCACCATGACGATGAGCATGGTGATGGCCACCTGCATCCCGCCCAGCCCGAACACCGCCTGGCGCATGCTTTTCAGCCGCCCGAGGGAGAATTCCAGGCCGATGGAGAACATCAGGAACACCACGCCGAACTCCGCCAGATGACTGGCGGGGGAGTTCGCATCCTGGTGCGGAATGAATATCCCCAGGCCGATGCCGATGAGGACGTAGCCGATCAGCGCAGGCAGACCGGCGGCGCGCATCGCCGCCACGGCGATGACGCCGGCGGCGAGCAGGATGAGGGTCAGTTCCAGTGTGGTCGGCATGGGCGGAAAGAACGTACCTGTGGGAGCCCGGCTGCGCCGCCGGATCGCGGAGGGGCGAGCCCTATCCGCTCTCCCCGTATACTTCCGCCCCATTATGACATCCGCCCAACCCACCCAAAGCGCCAGCCCGGAAGCCATTCTGGAGACGGCCCGGCGCACCCTGGAGATCGAAGCCGAGGCCGTTTCCGCCCTGGCCGGTCGGCTCGATCACGACTTCCTGCGCGCGGTGGACCTGCTCCTGGCCTGTCGCGGGCGGGTGGTGGTGAGCGGCATGGGCAAATCCGGCCACATCGGCGGCAAGATCGCCGCCACCCTGGCCTCCACCGGCACTCCCGCCTTCTTCGTCCATCCCGCCGAGGCCAGTCATGGCGACCTGGGCATGATCACGGCGGACGATGTGGTGATCGCCCTTTCCAACTCCGGCGAGAGCGCGGAGATCGTCGCCATCCTGGCCCTGATCAAGCGGCGCGGTGCGCGCCTCATCGGCATGAGCGGACGCCCCGGTTCCACCCTGGCGCGCGAGTCCGACATCCATCTCGACGCCGGCGTGGCGCAGGAGGCCTGCCCGCTCAATCTCGCCCCCACCGCCAGCACCACGGCGGCCCTGGCTCTGGGCGACGCCCTCGCGGTGGCCACCCTGCTGGCGCGGGGCTTCACCGCCGAGGATTTCGCCCGCACCCATCCCGGCGGCGCGCTGGGGCGGCGTCTGCTGGTGCATGTGCGCGACCTGATGCACAGCGGCGATGCCCTGCCGGTCGTGCCGGAGTCCGCCAGTTTGAAGGACGCCCTGCTGGAAATGACGCGCAAGGGACTGGGCATGACCGCCGTGACCGACCCTGATGGAAGGCTGCTGGGCGTCTTTACCGACGGCGATCTGCGCCGTCTGCTGGACCAGGATGTGGATGTGCGCACGGCCATGATCGCCGACGTGATGAAGCGCGGCCCGCGCACCATCTCCCAGGACGTGCTCGCGGTGGAGGCGGTGCGCCTGATGCAGGACGCCAAGATCAACGGCCTGCTGGCGCTGGACGAGACGGGCCGTCTGGCGGGCGCTCTGAACATGCATGATCTGTTACAGGCGGGAGTGGTATGAGCGATCTGGAAACCCGCGCACGCGCCGTGCGCATGCTGGTGTTCGTTGTGGACGGCGTGCTCACCGACGGCAGCCTGTTCTACGGTGACGACGGCCAGGAGTACAAGGCCTTCAATTCCCGCGACGGCCACGGCATCAAGATGTTGCGCGACGCCGGGGTGGAGATCGGCATCATCACCGGACGCACCTCCCAGGTGGTCCTGCACCGGGCGCGCAATCTGGGCATCACGCGCATCTTCCAGGGCGCGGGCGACAAGCTGATTCCGTACCAGGAACTGCTGGCCCAGACCGCCCTGGCGCAGGAACAGGTGGCCTACATGGGGGACGATCTGGTGGACCTGCCGGTGTTGCGGCGCTGCGGTCTGGCGCTCACCGTGCCGGATGCGCCGGATGAGGTGAAGGCGCGCTGCCACTTCGTCACCCGCGCCGGTGCGGGGCGCGGCGCGGCGCGCGAGGCGTGCGAACTGATCCTGCGCGCCCAGGGCGCCTGGGATGCCCAGTTGGCGCACTACGACCGTTGACCCTGCCATGAGCGCTCAATTTCATGTGCACTGGCCGCCCCTCGGCATGGCGCTCGTCCTCGCCCTGGTGGCGTTCTGGCTGAATCAGGAGGCCAGACGGCCCCTGCCGGTGGACGATCCCAGCTTCGATCTGACGCCGGATTTCAAAATCGTCAACTTCGACGCCACGACCTTTGGCGTGGATGGCAAACCCCGGCACAACCTGATCGCCACCCATCTCAGCCACATTGAGCCGGATGACAGCACCGAGATGATCGCCCCCCGTTATCGCACCTTCAACCCGGAGTACCCGGTGGTCATCACCTCCAAGCGGGCGCTGTTGCTGGGGGCTTCCACGGTGCACTTTCTTGGCAGCGTTCATGTGGTGCGGAAAAACCCCGGCGACGCCCCTCTCCTCATGGACACCGAACATCTGGTGGTGCATCCTGACCTGGACTCCATGAACACGGAGAAATTCGTCACCCTGAGGCAAGGCAAGTCCATCACCACGGCTGGCGGCGGGTTGACCGCAGACCAGACCACCAAGCAAATCGTTCTCGTCGGAGGAGTGCGAGGAATCTATGAAGCAAAGAAGCATTAATCCCGTTTTCGCCCTGATCCTGCTGGCCCTGGCCTTGCCTGCCCTGGCGGAAAAGACGGATCGCGACAAGCCGGTCAATGTGGAGTCGGACACCGCCTACATGGACGACGTCAAGAAGATCGGCATCTACGAGGGCCGCGTCGTACTCATCCAGGGCACCCTCAAGGTCCACGCCCAGCGTTTGGAGGTGCAACAGGATGCAGAGGGTTTTTCCAGCGCCGATGCCGTCGGCGCGCCGGCCTATTTTCGCGAGAAGCAGGAGAACAGCGAGGAGTATGTGGAAGGCTGGGCCAAGCACATCGAATATGACGGACGCGCCGAGAAGGTGAAGCTCACCGGCCTGGCCCATGTCAAACGCGGGATCGACGATCTACGCGGCGAGGTGGTGACCTATGACCAGAAGACCGGGCAGTTCAACGCCGTCAGCGCCACCGGCGCACCGGTTCCGGGCACGACCCGACGCGTCCATGCCGTGATCCGGGCCAAGGAAAAGACGACGACGAAGCCCGTCGCCCCCGCACCGGCCCCGGCGCTTCCCGTCGCCCAGGAAAAGATCGTGATCCCGCCGCCGCCCGCCGCTCCGATGGAGAAGACCCTCCCGGCGCCGCAACCGTGAGTGCATTGGTCGCGGAAAACCTGGGCAAGCGCTACAAGGCGCGCCAGGTGGTGGCAGGCGCTTCCATCCGCGTCGAGAGCGGCGAGGTGGTGGGCCTGCTCGGTCCCAACGGGGCGGGCAAGACCACTTCGTTCTACATGATCGTGGGCCTGATCCGCGCCGATACCGGGCGCATCCTGCTGGACGATGCGGACATCACGCGCATGCCGGTCTATCAGCGCGCCCGCCTCGGCATCTCCTATCTGCCGCAGGAACCTTCCATCTTCCGGCGTCTGACCGTGAGCGAGAACATCGCCGCCATGCTGGAACTGAAGGGGTATGCCGAGGATGAAGTGCTTTCCCGTCTGGAGGGGCTGCTGGAGGATCTGCACCTGACCCATCTGCGCGAGGCCCCCGCCGCAGGGCTTTCCGGCGGCGAGCGTCGTCGGGTGGAGATCGCCCGCGCCCTGGCCACCTCGCCCCGTTTCGTGCTGCTGGACGAGCCCTTCGCCGGCATCGACCCGATTTCCGTGATCGACATCCAGCGCATCGTCAACTTTCTTACCGAGCGCGGCATTGGCGTCCTCATCACCGACCACAACGTGCGCGAGACCCTGGGCATCTGCCACCGCGCCTACATCCTCACCGAGGGCAAGGTGCTGGTCTCTGGCAAGCCGGATGAGGTCATCAACAACGAGGATGTGCGCAAGGTCTACCTGGGCGAGCACTTCAAGCTTTAGCCCCGCCGATCCGATATCCGCTTCAAGATGAAGCAAAGCCTCCAACTCCGACTCCACCAGCAGCTCACCCTGACGCCGCAGTTGCAGCAGTCCATCCGGCTGTTGCAGCTCTCCACCCAGGATCTATCCCAGGAGATCTCCCAGATGCTCCAGGAAAACCCCATGCTGGAGCGGACCGACGGGGAGGACCGCTTCGACGCCCCTCTGGGGGAGAGCGCCAGTGCGCCGGAACCGCATGAGGAATCCAGCAGCCATGACCAGGTCTATGAGGAAATGGCCTGGGGGGATCGCAGCGTCACGCCGGGGTCCGGCAACAGCAACGATGAGGACGACGATCACGTCTTTCAGCAGGCGGACACAGCCCGCCAGTCGCTGCAACAGCACCTGATGGACCAGACCGGCTTGACCCCGCTCACCCTGCGCGACCGGCAACTGCTCATGGTGCTGATCCAGGCCCTGGATGACGATGGTTACCTCACCTCCAGCCTGGAAGAGGTCGCCGAGATGCTGCCGGAGGAACTGGAGATCGACCCTCTGGAGCTCAGCACCGCCCTCAAGCTGTTGCAGAGCCTGGAGCCGGTGGGCGTGGGGGCGCGTGATCTGGGGGAGTGCCTGCGCATCCAGCTCGACGCCTTGCCGGACGACACCCCCTACCGCCAGGTGGCGCGGGAGATCGTCACCACCCAGATCGCCCTGCTGGGCGAACGTGAATACGGCAAGCTGAAGAAGGCCCATAACCTGACGGATGGCGAATTCATCCTGGTGCGCCAGCTCATCACCTCCCTGAACCCTCGCCCCGGCGCGGACTTTTCCTCTGCGGAAACCCGCTATGTCTCTCCCGACGTGTTCGTGCGCAAGGTGCGGGGGTTGTGGGTCACCAGCCTCAATCCGGAGGTCATGCCCAAACTGCGCATCAACGAGATGTACGCCAGCATCCTGCGCAACAACCGCGACGGCGGCGCCGGCCTCTCCTCGCAACTGCAAGAGGCGCGCTGGCTGATCAAGAACGTGCACCAGCGATTTGAGACTATCCTGAAAGTGTCCCAAGCCATCGTAGATCGTCAGCGGATGTTCTTTGAACACGGCGAGGTCGCCATGAAGCCGCTGACACTCAAGGAAATCGCAGAAGCCGTGGACCTGCACGAATCCACCATTTCCCGCGTCACCACCCAGAAGTACATGATGACTCCGCGCGGACTGTTCGAGTTCAAGCACTTCTTCGCCCGGGCGCTGGCCACGGAAGACGGCGGGGCCGCCTCCAACACCGCCATCCGCGCCCTGATCAAGCAGCTGGTCGAAGCGGAGAATCGCGTCAAACCCTTATCCGACAACACCATTGCTGAACTATTGGGCAAACAGGGGCTGGTCGTCGCACGGCGCACTGTTGCCAAATACCGGGAGCTGATGAACATTCCTCCCGCCAACCAACGCAAGTCGCTCTGACCTGCGCAACCACAAAGGAGCACGTATGAACCTCACCATCACCGGTCATCATCTGGAAGTGACCCCCGCCATACGCGGATACGTGGAAGAGAAGATTGGTCGCGTCACGCGGCATTTCGACCAGGTGATCGACGTCACCGTCATCCTCGCGGTGGAGAAGCTCAAGCACAAGGCTGAGGTCAACCTGCATGTACGCGGCAAGGACATCTTCGTCGAGTCCACGGATGCCGACATGTACGCCGCCATCGACTCCCTGGCCGACAAACTGGATCGCCAAGTGATGAAATACAAGGAGAAAATTACCAACGTGCATCGTGAATCCGGTGGCGTAAAAGGCCAGAGCGCCGACCTCGGCTGATTCCGGCATGACCCAGCAACCCCGCCTGTGGCGGGGTTGCTCTTTGGAACCCTTCCCATGAACCTCATCTCCCCTCTGCTTACGCCCGCCAACGTCCTGGCTGCGTGCGAGACCTCCAGCAAGAAACGCCTGTTCGAGCAGGCGGCGCAGTTGTTCGAGGCGGGCGGGCAGGCCCCCGCCGCAGAAGTATTCGAAAGCCTGTTCAGCCGCGAGAAACTCGGTTCCACCGCCCTGGGCTACGGCATCGCCATTCCGCATGGCCGCATCAAGCACCTGAAAGACACCGCCTGCGCCTTTCTGCGCCTCAAGACCCCCATCGAATTCGACGCCCCGGACGGCGGGCCGGTGGACCTGGCGTTCATCCTGCTCGCGCCTGCCGCCGCCACCGATGTGCACCTGCAAATCCTGGGCGAACTGGCCGCCATGTTTTCCGACGAAGACTTCCGCGAGCGCCTGCGCCAGGCTGCCGACGCCGACGAACTGCACCGCCTGATCACCGGATGGACGCCCTGAGCGACCCCGGCGGCGCCACCCCGGCGCAACACATCACCGCCCACTTCATCACCGTGGCGGACCTGTTCCGTCAGGCTGCCGATCGCCTGCAACTCACCTGGATCTCCGGGCGCGGCGGTGGTGACCGACAACTCACCTCCGACATCCTGCAAAAACCCACCCTGGCCCTGATCGGCCACCTCAACTTTGTGCATCCCAACCGGGTGCAGGTGCTGGGCTGCGCGGAGATGGACTACCTGCGTCGTCTCCCCCCGGAGGCCCTGAATCATGCGGTGGGCAACCTCTTTTCCACCGAGATCGCCGCCGTGGTCGTCGCCAATGGCGAGGACGTCCCCGCCGCCATGGTTCAGGCTGCCGAACGGGCCGGCACGCCCCTGTTCACCTCCCCCCAGGCCAGCCCCATGCTCATGGGCATCCTGGGGCACATGATGACCCAGGCCCTGGCCCCCTCCACCATCCTGCATGGCGTGTTTCTGGAGGTCTCCGGCCTGGGCGTGTTGATCATGGGCGATCCGGCAGTGGGCAAGAGCGAACTGGCGCTGGAACTGATCTCGCGCGGCCACCGTCTGGTGGCGGATGACGCGGTGGAAGTCTTCTCGGTCTCCCCCGACACCCTGGAGGGCCGCTGCCCCGCGCTCCTGCTCGACTTCATGGAGGTGCGCGGCCTGGGCGTCATCAACATCCGCCGCCTGTTTGGCGAGACCGCTGTAAAGCAGAAGAAAAATCTCAAGCTCATCATCCACCTCACGCCCTGGGCGCAATGGCAGGAAGTGGATCGTCTCGACATGCGCGCCGGCCAGTGCAACATCCTCGGCGTGGACATCCCCGAGGTGCGCATCCCCGTGGCCGTGGGACGCAACCTTGCGGTGCTGGTGGAGGTGGCCGTGCGCAACCACATCCTCAGGCTGCGCGGTTTCAACTCGTCCGAGGAATTCGCCACGCGCCAGCGCGCAGCCATGGAGGCGAACGAACCATGAGACTCGTCCTGATCAGCGGGCTTTCCGGCTCCGGCAAGAGCGTGGCGCTCAAGGCGCTGGAAGACGCCGGTTTCTACTGCGTGGACAACCTGCCTGCGCCGTTGCTGCCGGAGACGGTGGAATACCTGCGTCTGTCCAGCATCAAGGAAGCCGCCATCAGCATCGACGCCCGCAGCGCCAACCTCACCGGCCTGCCCCAGGAGATTGAACGCCTGAGCGCGCGCATGCAGGTGCGGGTGCTGTTCCTCACCGCCAAGGAGGAAACGCTGGTCAAGCGCTTCTCCGAGACCCGCCGCCGCCACCCCCTGTCCACCGGCGAGCGCTCCCTGGAGGAATGCATCCGCCAGGAGCGCGACATGCTGGCGGGCATCTCCGACAACGCCCATCTGCTCGATACCAGCGACGTCTCCGCCAACGCCCTGCGCGCCTGGATCAAGGACATCCTGCAACTGGAGAACAGCAAGTTCACCCTGGTGTTTCAGTCCTTTGGTTTCAAGCACGGCATCCCCATGGATGCCGACCTGGTGTTCGATGTGCGCTGTCTGCCCAACCCCTATTACGACCCCGGCCTGCGTGCGCTGACCGGACGCGACGCCCAGGTCATCGCCTTTCTGCAGAGCCAGGAAACGGTGCGTTCGATGCTGGAAGACATCCGCACCTATGTGGAAAAGTGGCTGCCTTCCTACATGCGGGACAACCGCCACTACTTCACCGTCGCCCTGGGCTGCACCGGCGGCCAGCACCGTTCGGTCTATTTCGCCGAGATGCTGGCGGACCACTTCCGCGAGACCCAGCAGGTGCTGGTGCGCCACCGCGAACTGTCATGACCCGCTTGCGTCCCGGCGATTGGCTCCTGCTGCTCGCCGGGTTTGCCGGGCTTGCGCTCCTCTGGACGCGGCAGGCCGGCAGTCTGGAAGGCAGGGTGATCGTGCGGGTGGATGGCCGGGTGACGCAGGAATCCAGCCTGCGCCTGGATCGTGAGATCACCGTTAGCGGCCCTTTGGGCTCAAGTCGTATCGAGATTCGGGAGGGTCGCGTGCGCATCGCCGCCGACCCCAGCCCGCGCCAGCTCTGTGTGCGCCAGGGCTGGATACCGCCCGGCGGCGCGGCGGTCTGCCTGCCCAACCGCGTCAGCGTGGAAAACGCCGCGGCGGGGTATGACTCGCTGAATTACTAGGCCAGGTTACTAGGCCAGGTTCGAGGCCAGCCAGCGTTCCGCCGTGGCGACATCCCAAGCTTTGCGCCGGGCGTAGTCCTCCACCTGATCCGCACCGATCTTGGCCACCGCGAAATAGCGCGCGTCCGGGTGGCTGAAATAGAAGCCGGAGACCGAGGCCATGGGCAGCATGGCGTAGCTCTCGGTCAGGGTGACGCCGATGTTCTCCGGCACGTTCAGCAGCTCGAACAGCGCGCCCTTTTCCGTGTGCTCCGGGCAGGCCGGGTAACCGGGGGCGGGGCGGATGCCGCGGTATTCCTCATTGATGAGCTGCGCGTTGGTGAGGGTCTCATCAGCGGCATACCCCCAGAACTCGGTGCGCACGCGCTGGTGCATGCGCTCGGCGAAGGCTTCGGCGAGACGGTCGCACAGGGCCTTGAACAGGATGGCGCTGTAGTCGTCGTTGGCGGCTTCGAACTCTTTGACCTTCTCCGCCTCGCGCACCCCGGCGGTGACCACGAAGGCGCCGATGTAGTCCTGCGCCGCGCCGGCGGGGGCGATGAAGTCGGCCAGACACCAGTTGGGTTGGCCGGCAGGCTTGGCCATCTGCTGACGCAGTCCGTGCCAGGTCATGAGCAAAGCCCCTCCCCCTCCGGGGGAGGGGTTGGGGAGAGGGAGCAACGGTGATTCTTGGTGAGGTTGTTCCCTCACCCCCAGCCCCTCCCCCGGAGGGGGAGGGGAGTAAATGGCGATGTCGTCGTCATTCACCGTATTCGCCGGGAACAGGCCAATCACCGCCCGCGCCTCGATCCACTTCTCGTCGATGATCTGTTTCAACATGGCCTGGGCGTCGGCGAACAGCTTCCTCGCCTCCTCGCCCACCTTCTCGTCCTCCAGGATGCGCGGGTAGCGCCCGTGCAGCTCCCAGGCCTGGAAGAACGGCGTCCAGTCGATCACGGCGGCGAGTTCCGCCAGGTCGTAGTCGCGGAATACCTGCACACCCAATTGGCGCGGAACGGGCGGCGCATAGCCCCTCCCCCCCTGGGGGAGGGGTTGGGGTGAGGGAGCAACGGTGGAAATTGCAGAGCGGGTTCCCTCACCCCCAGCCCCTCCCCCGGAGGGGGAGGGGAGTTTGTCCCACACGAACTTGTTCGCCCGCGCCTCCGCCAGCGTCACCCGCTTGCTCTCGCCCTTGCGCGCCAGGTAGTTCTCGCGCACCTCGGCGTAGTCCGCCTTGGTCTTGGCGACGAAGTCATCGCGCAGGCCCTCGGACAGCAGTTGCGTACACACCCCCACGGCGCGGCTGGCGTCCTTCACATACATCACCGGGCCGGCGTACTGGGTGTCGATCTTCACCGCCGTGTGCGCCAGGCTGGTGGTGGCGCCGCCGATCAACAGCGGCTGCTTCATGCCGCGCCGCTGCATCTCGGCGGCGAGGTGGCTCATCTCTTCCAGCGAGGGCGTGATCAGGCCCGAGAGGCCGATGATGTCCACCTTCTCCGCCTGCGCCGCAGCCAGGATCTTGTCGGCGGGGCACATCACGCCCAGGTCGATCACGTCATAGGCGTTGCAGCCCAGCACCACGCCGACGATGTTCTTGCCGATGTCGTGCACATCGCCCTTCACCGTGGCCATGAGGATGCGGCCCTTGGGTTTGCTGTCGGCGGTCTTCTCCGCGTCGATGTAGGGCACCAGATGCGCCACCGCCTGCTTCATCACGCGCGCCGACTTCACCACCTGGGGCAGGAACATCTTGCCCGCGCCGAACAGGTCGCCCACATGGTTCATGCCGTCCATGAGCGGGCCTTCGATCACCTTGACCGGGTGGCCCAGGGTCACGCGCGCCTCCTCCGTGTCCTCGACGATGTACTGGGTGATGCCCTTGACCAGGGCGTGGGTGAGCCGCTTGCCCACCGGCTCCTGGCGCCAGGCCAGGTCTTCCACGTTCTCCCTGGCCTGACCCTTCACGGTCTCGGCGAAGCTCACCAGGCGGTCGGCGGCGTCTTCGCGCCGGTTTTGCACCACGTCCTCGACGCGCTCGCGCAGGTTGGGGGCGATCTCGTCGTAAATGCCCAGTTGCCCGGCGTTGACGATGCCCATGTCCATGCCCGCCTGGATCGCGTGGTACAGGAACACGGTATGGATGGCCTCGCGCACCGGCTCGTTGCCCCGGAACGAGAAGCTCACGTTGGAAACGCCGCCGGAGATGTGGGCGTGGGGCAGGTTCTGGCGGATCCAGCGCGTGGCGTTGATGAAGTCCACCGCGTAGTTGGCGTGCTCCTCGATGCCCGTGGCCACGGCGAAGATGTTGGGGTCGAAGATGATGTCCTGGGGCGGAAAGCCGATCTCCTCCACCAGAATCTTGTAGGCGCGCGCGCAGATCTCGGTCTTGCGCGCGTAGGTGTCCGCCTGCCCCGCCTCGTCGAACGCCATCACGATCACCGCCGCACCGTAACGCCGCGCCAGCCGCGCCTTGTCCAGGAACGCCGCCTCGCCTTCCTTGAGCGAAATCGAGTTGATGATGGGCTTGCCCTGCACGCACTTCAGGCCCGCCTCGATGATCTCCCACTTGGAAGAGTCGAGCATGATCGGGGCCTTGGCGATGTCCGGCTCGCCCGCGATCAGGTTGAGGAAGCGGGTCATGGCCGCCACGCCGTCGAGCATGGCCTCGTCCATGTTGATGTCGATCACCTGCGCGCCCGCCTCCACCTGCTGCCGGGCGATGGTCAGGGCCTCGTCGTAATTGCCCTCCAGCACCAGGCGCTTGAACTTGGCGGAGCCGGTGACGTTGGTGCGCTCGCCCACGTTGCAGAACAGGTCGCCAGTACCCAGGTTGTAGGGCTCCAGGCCGGAGACGCGCAGCTTGGGTGCGATGGCGGGCAGAGCGCGGGGCGCGCAGTCCGCTACGGCGGCGGCGATGGCCGCGATGGTGTCCGGCGAGGTGCCGCAGCAGCCGCCCACGATGTTGAGCAGCCCCGCCTGCGCCCACTGGCGAATCTCCGTCGCCATCTGCTGCGGCGACTCGTCATAGCCGCCGAAGGCGTTGGGCAGGCCCGCGTTGGGGTGGGCGGAGATCAGGCAATCCGCCTTGTGCGCCATCTCCTCGATGTGCTGGCGCAGGTCTTTCGCCCCCAGGGCGCAGTTGAAGCCGAACGAGAACGGCTCGGCATGGCACAGCGAGTTCCAGAACGCCTCCGCCGTCTGCCCCGAGAGGGTGCGGCCCGAGGCGTCGGTGATGGTGCCGGAGATCATCACCGGCCAGGTCTGGCCGACGTCATCGAAGAACTGCTTCACCGCGAACACGGCAGCCTTGGCGTTCAGGGTGTCGAACACCGTCTCGATCATCAGCAGGTCCGCGCCCCCCTCGGTGAGGGCCTTGGCGGACTCGTAATAGGTCGCCACCAGCTCATCCCAGGAGACGTTGCGGTAGCCGGGGTCGTTCACGTCCGGCGAGATCGACAGGGTGCGCGACGTGGGGCCCAGCACCCCCGCCACGAAGCGGGGCTTGTCCGGCGTGGAGTACTCATCGGCGGCGGAGCGGGCCAGCCGCGCGCCCTCGTAGTTCAGCTCGTAGACCAGGGATTCCATGCCGTAATCCGCCATGGACACGCTGTTGGCGTTGAAGGTGCAGGTCTCCAGGATGTCCGCCCCGGCGGCCAGGTACTTGGCGTGAATCTCGCGAATGATCGCGGGCTGGGTCAGCAGCAGCAGATCGTTGTTGCCCTTGAGGTCGCGATGCCAGTCGGCGAAGCGCTCGCCGCGATAGTCCGCTTCGGTCAACCCATAGCCCTGGATCATGGTGCCCATGGCCCCGTCCAGGATCAGGATGCGGCGAGCGGCGTGGGCGTGGAGGAGGGCGGTACGGGAGGCGGGGGTAGTCATGGCGTCAGGCCCTGAAGGGCGGCTGGATCGGGCGCGCGAGTTTAGCACCGGGGGGGAGGGCCCCTTCGGATGGACCATGCCAAGGGGATGGGCGGGAGGCGCCTGGTTCGAACAGGACATCTGCGCCCACCAAGGGGGCGCTTCCACGCCCGTTGGCAACATGGATAGCGCCATATCCGTCGCGCATCTCCGATGTTGTCATCCCCGCGCAGGTGGTTTTGTAGGAGCCCGGCTGTGCCGGGCGATTGCGCCCGTTCACAGTGTTCGTGCGGATGATCGCCCGGCACAGCCGGGCTCCTACAGGGTGGAGCGTCACCCAAGACAGCCGGTGGCATCCCAGGCTCAGGTTTTGAGCCTGACTGCGGTTAGAACGGTAGTGTGGATACCCGTTCGGAGCCCCCATGGGATGCCTGATTGGCATTCGGGCCGCTGGGGATTTTTCTGCTGGGGCTGGCCCTGCTGATCCACCGCGCTGTGGTCGATTCAGCGGGAGCGCCCACGGCTCCACGTTCGTTGTTTTTTTCACTGATCGCCCTGCTTGCAGTCTGGCTCCTGGGGCGGACAGATGACGATGCGTAATAGGTTCGGCGCCGTTTTTTGAATGACAAGTGACAAAAAGACAAAACAGGAACTTTCCATGACCAACACCACCCTGCACCCGGACTGGGTCGCCCTCACGGACCGAGTCGCCCGCCTCAAGGAGGGGCTCGCGCTACTGCTGGAAGAGGAATCCCGACTCCTGCTCCAGGAACAGCCGGTGCTGTTCGCCGAATACCAGGCCAATCTGGGGGCGCTGGACCTGGACCAGCTGGTTCTCGACGCGGAATGCGCCACCCTGCGTTACCGGGTCGAACGCATCACCGCCCGCAAGAACCGGGTCGAGCCGATCAACGCCGAATGGCTCGCCCGACTGGATCAGGAAGTGGCCCTGGAACAAGCCGCCTGGGTCGAACGCCTGGCCGCGCGGGAAGTGGAACTGGCCAAGGGACTGGCGGGTTACCTCAGTCTGGCTCCGGTGGACCCGGTGATCCACGCCCGCTGCAAACAGGCCTATCGCCGTCTGGTGCGGTTGCTGCACCCGGACGTGACCCAAGACCCGGAAGCCAGCCGGCGCTACTGGCAGGCGGTTCAGGAGGCGTACCGGGCGTGGGACGCCGATGCCCTGGAAGGCCTGCTGGCAGTGGTCCGGGTCGGAGACGAAACCCCCGAGGATGCACCCCAGGGGCTGGATGCCCTTGTCCAGGAAGTCTGTCGCCTGGAAACCCTCACCGACACCCTGCGGCAACGCCAGACTGCCCTGCTGGAGCGCATCCCCTTCTGCTACCGCGATCTCCTGGCTGATTCAGCACAGGTGGCCGCCCTGCGCCAGGAACGGCACGAAGCCATCGTCCGCGCCCGTACCCGGCGCGACCAGTTGGCGGCCCTGGTGCAGACCCTGCTGGAACCTCCGGTCTATCACTGACATGACCACGACCATCGCCTTGCCCGATACCGACCTCAGCCGCCAGCTCATGCAGCATGGCCTGGGCGGGAGCGGCCTGCCCATCCCCTTCCTGGGACGGGAGATTGAACTGCTGGTCACCTACATCGCCGGTATGGAACACCACAACAGCCAGGAGCAAGCCCGCGCCCTGCCGCTGGAAGGGGAGTGCACCCTGCGGCGCGAGCCGGACAACGCCCACGATGAACGGGCCATCGCCGTGCACTGGCAAGGCCGGCGCATCGGCTACGTCCCGCGTCGCTCCAACCCGGTTCTGGCTGCCCTGATGGACGCTGGCAAATTGCTTCGGGCGCGCCTGCTGGCCACCCGGCCCAAATGCCCCGCCTGGATGGTCAAGCAGGAGGGCCTTGACCGGGAAATCCGCATTCTTCTGGCGGAGCTATGAACCGAGGTCTTGTGAAAGGGCTTCTACAGCCGAGACTGCCGGTCGCTTTGCGCTGGTGCATGGCCCGTGCGGCCATTTTGTTCAATCGAGCTACTCGATGCCCTGAACAACTGCGCCAGGACGATCTGCGGCGGATGCTGAATCTGGTTGGAGTGCTTTATGAGGCCACCCCAGGGCCGCTCAAAGGGCCGGACTTCCTGGCGCCCCACTGGATCAGGAGCCTGGGCAACCTGACGAATTTGCCCATGGATGCCTGGGATTCGCGAACCGCCCGCCATGCGTATATCTGGCTGTGCTTCCTGCGTGGGCCGGTGGAGGGTTCTGTGCTGAGGCGCTATCCACTGCGGGTTGGGGAGGTTTTTGAATTGCCGCCTGGTTTGACCGACAAACTGGGCTACAGCGCATGGCGCGTACAGGAATTGGACGGGGCGGGGGCTTTCCTGACGCGCGGGCATGACGCAGTCTGGGTCCATTCACTCTTGGCGGGACTCTGGCTTACAGACCCGGTGGCGAGGGTTGAAGAGTTTGACGAGACGCTCCCGCTTTCGCATCGGTACTCCCCCAGGTTGGTCAGCCCAGCGCTGGGATACAGGGGGGCTGTTGTACAGCCTCAACGCGGGCAACCGGCAACTCACTCGCTAGGACAGCACTTCCAGGGAAACGCCCTGTGGGGATGGATCCAATGGACGATCTGTGCTGAACGGGACACCGTTCTCAGCTTGAGTTATGTCTACCCTCCCTTCCTGGACATCTGGCTTTGGAATATCCACATCGCGGCAGATTGCTTGCCCTGCTCTCTTCATCTTGATTGCGAGGGATACCAGCCCCGACTTACAGCCTTCATTCCCGCCGATGACCCGACCGCAATTGGTATCTCATTCCATAGCAGGGAAGACGAAGTTGGAGTGGTGATCGTACGCATGCCCCGCGAGAACTGGGTGCGACAGATGGGACAGGTGTTCCAGGATTTCTTCGCGGCGGATTACATCCCCTACCTATGGGAGACCGAGACCTTGGGGCAGGACCAGCCGGAATACCTGCCCTGGCATTTTCCGGCAGCCCTATATCAGGCCAGACCCGCCTATTCCCCGTTACAAAACCGCGCGCAACTTTGGTTACGCCTGGCTTGGTGGTCGCACCGGACAGGCGGCAGTGGGTGTCAAAAGGAGATAGACGAGGCGTCTCGCAGGGCGAGATACCAGGGCCAAACCTTGAACTGGGCGCTTTTCGCCTGGCTTTCCGCCAACGACCTGATGCCGGAAACCCCAACACCGCAAGCACTGCGTAACGCCTACGCCTTGCTTCCCGAAGAGTTGCGCGCCGCACTGGAAGAGGGGGACGCCGCCATCCGTCGATTTAAAGCCGAGGTTCGTGCATACAAGCCGGAACGTGATGCGGACGTACCTGACCTGGCAAGGCTGAATTGGAAGGTTGCCATGGCGTTGGCCTGGGTCACACGACGGTTGAGGCGCTATTGGCCTGCACTCCCTAATGACCCGAATTGTCCGCTCGCTATAGCCAGTTCAGGATTGCTTGGGGGTGGAACCTCGAAGTCTGTGGCGTCGTGAATTAGGTTAAGGGCTACGGGCGCTAAGTAGGCGCAGGGCCAGCCAAGCAAGCCGCAAGCAGAGTGCAGCGAACAGGATGCCGAAGATGGTAAAGGCCCATATCTGCATGGAGAGGAGAGTCAGCGTAGAGCCGATCAGTGCGAGCAAGAGGTAGGCGTCGGCGGACATGGATCAGTTATGGCCTTTGAACAAACTAAGTTGTGCTGTCAACGGGATATTCGGAAGCAAGGCGAGCTTAGAGTTGCCATCATTCGCCTTCGCCAGATGAATCCGATGATTGCCCCAAGGACGGCCATCAGCCACACACCGAATAGCAGCACGGCACCCAGAAACAGAGGTGCCACTGGGGAAATCCAAGTCAACACCGCCACCAAAGCGGCGCAAGCCAGCGGAATGTTCAGGGCGCCTGTCATGGCGTCAGTATAGATATCCCATGTGGGGTGTATTGGACGCCAACGTCCATCTCTCCACCCAAGTGCCCGCAAGACTCCGCAGATCCATTCCCATCGCCAGACGGGCTCATGTTCTGAGCCCGGCCCGGTCCACACTGGGGATGCCCTCACAACCGGAGTGCCCCATGTCTCCCTTTGATCTGTTGTGCAAATTGCTGGATGTCCTATTCATCGGGATCATGAATCTGGTTTCCCTGATGTTCTTTGCCATATTGGTCTCGCTGATAGTCTGGATGGAGCCCATCTTGGGATACGCCGTCGGCCTGGCAATTGCCTATCAGTTTGTGTTGCCTTTACTCCCCAGGGGTTCCAGGTGGGCGAGAACGGAGCAACGACGCGGATGAGATGGATGGGAGAAGCCCCGTTGCCCTCCCCATTCCGACGGCTTACATTTCGATCAATTAAGTAATTCAGGAGCTCGCCATGCGCAGCACCCTCACCGAACGGGGCCAGACCGTGGTGCCCGCTGCGGTGCGCAAGCACTTTTCCCTCACTCCCTCGGATCGGCTGGAGTGGATCATCGAAGGCGACAGCCTGCGGGTGACGCCGGTACATGCCGACCCCATCGAAGCCTTTCGCGGACGCGGCAAGGGCGGGGCCGCCGACCGCCTGCTGGCGGAGCGCCACGCCGACGGCGAAGGCGAATGAAGCGCTGGCTGCTGGATACCTCCGCCCTGCTCGCCCTGCGGGATGACGAACCGGGTGCGGACGAGGTGGCCGATCTGCTGCGGCAGGCGCAACAGGGCAAGGCGCGCTGCTTCGGCTGCTTCATGACCCTGATGGAAGTGCATTACCGGGTCTGGAAGGATGAAGGCGAGGCGGCGGGGCGGCTCGCCCTGGCCCAATGCCAGGCCCTGCCCATCGAATGGCGGCACGAAACCCCCGAGATGCTCGAAGCCGCCGCCCGTCTCAAGGCCACCCGGCGGGTTTCCCTGGCGGATGCCTGGATCGCCGCCTGCGCCGAACTCGAAGCCGCCACCCTGGTGCACAAAGACCCGGAGTTCGAACCCCTGCCCTTGCCGCAAAAGCGCCTTCCCTACAAAGACAACCAACCAGCATGACCCCCGAAACCTTCATCGCCCGCTGGCGCGACGCCGACGGCAGCGAACTCGCCAACGCCCAGAGCTTCACGCGGGAACTGTGCGAACTGCTGGACGTGCCCATCCCCGACCCGGCGCGGGCCGACACGGCGGAAAACGCCTATGTGTTCGAGCGCCGCGTCACCTTCCGCCACGGCGACGGCAATACCAGCGAAGGCCGCATCGACTGCTACCGGCGCGGGGTGTTCGTGCTGGAGGCGAAAAAACTCAAACTGGGCGGCCATACCAAAGGCTTCGACGACGGCCTCCTGCGCGCCCGCGCCCAGGCCGAGGGCTACGCCCGCGCCCTGCCGGCGGAAGAGGGGCGCCCGCCCTTCCTCATCGTCGTGGACGTGGGCAACGTCATCGAGCTGTACGCCGAATTCAGCCGCAGCGGCGCCACCTACACCCCCTACCCGGACCCCCGCTCCCACCGCCTGCGCCTCGCCGACCTGGCGGACCCGGCGGTGCGGGAGCGCCTGCGCCAGGTCTGGCTCGACCCCGTAAGCCTGGACCCGGCCCGCATCTCCGCCCGCGTCACCCGCGACATCGCCACCCGGCTGGCGGACGTGGCCAAGAGCCTGGAGGCCGATGGCCACGCCGCCGAAACCGTGGCCGGCTTCCTCTCCCGCTGCCTGTTCTGCATGTTCGCGGAAGATGTGGGCCTGCTACCCCGGCGCGCCTTCTCCGACCTGTTGGAAAGCCTTTTGCTCCCCTCCCCCGCCGGGGGAGGGGTTGGGGGTGAGGGAGCAACGGTTCCATACCCGCAACCGTCGCTCCCTCACCCCAGCCCTCTCCCAAAGGGAGAGGGGGCAGCCTCCCAGTTCGTCCCCCAGTTCGTCCCTCTCATCGGCGAACTCTGGCGCGCCATGGATACCGGCGCGTTCTCCGTCGCCCTGCGCGCCCAGCTCCCCCGCTTCAACGGCAAGTTGTTCAAGGACGCCACCGTCCTCCCCCTCCACGCCGGCCAGATTCAACGCCTGCTCCACGCCGCCCGCGCCGACTGGACTCTGGTGGAACCCGCCATTTTCGGCACCCTGCTGGAACGCGCCCTCGACCCCCTGGAGCGCCACGCCCTGGGCGCCCACTACACCCCGCGCCCCTACGTCGAACGCCTGGTCCTGCCCACGGTGATCCAGCCCCTGCGCGCCGAATGGGCTGACGTGCAGGCTGCCGCCCTGGTGCTGGCGGGGGAAGGCAAACTCGACGCCGCCCGCGACGCCGTCAACGCCTGGCACCACCGCCTGTGCCAGGTGCGGGTGCTGGACCCGGCCTGCGGCTCCGGCAACTTCCTCTACGTCAGCCTGGAGCACATGAAACGGCTCGAAGGCGAAGTGCTGGGCTTTCTCGACCAACTGGGCCACGGCCAGGCGCGCCTGGAGACCGAAGGCCTCACGGTGGACCCGCACCAGTTCCTCGGCCTGGAACTCAACCCCCGCGCCGCCGCCATCGCCGAACTCGTACTCTGGATCGGCCACCTGCAATGGCACTTCCGCACCCGGGGACAGGCCTTGCCGCCCAACCCCATCCTCAAAGACTTCCGCAACATCCAATGCCGCGACGCCGTGCTCGCCCATGACGGCTTCGACTACGCCACCGACGCCCGCGGCGCGGTACAGAGCCGCTGGGATGGCCGCAGCTTCAAAAAGCACCCCGTCACCGGCGAAGACGTGCCGGACGAAGCCGCCCAGGTTCCGTTGGAGCGCTACCGCAACCCCCGCCCCGCCGCCTGGCCCGAAGCGGATTTCGTGGTGGGCAACCCGCCCTTCATCGGCGCCGGCCCCATGCGCGCCGCCCTGGGGGACGGCTACGTCGAAGCTCTGCGCGGGGCGTGGTAGGACGTGCCCGACTCCGCCGATTTCGTCATGTACTGGTGGCATCTCGCCGCGCAACAGGCCCGGGCCGGACGCCTGCGCCGCTTCGGCTTCATCACCACCAACTCCATCCGCCAGACCTTCAACCGGCGGGTGATCGAAGGGGCTTTGCTCCCCTCCCCCTCGCCTTTACCCCCCTTTTCCAAAGGGGGGCCAGGGGGGATTCCTACGGCCCTGCCCCCCTCCCCCGCCGGGGGAGGGGCTGGGGGTGAGGGAGCAACGTCCGCCAAGCACGATGCCGCTGCTCCCTCATCCGGCCCTGCGGGCCACCTTCCCCCGGAGGGGGAAGGGCGGATACACCTCGCTTACGCCATCCCCGACCACCCCTGGGTGGACAGCGCCGACGGTGCGGCGGTGCGCATCGCCATGACCGTGGGCGCGCCGGGGCCGGGCGAGGGGCTGCTGGCGCGGGTGACGGCGGAACGGGAAGGCAAGGGCGAAGGCCTGGAAGTGGACCTGGACGAACGCCGGGGCGTGATCCATGCCGACCTCAGCGCCGGCGCCAACGTGGCGGCGGCGGTGGCGTTGCGGGGGAATGGAGGCGTCAGCTCGCCGGGATTCAAGCTCCACGGCGCGGGCTTCATCGTTACCCCCGAGCAGGCCGCCGCCCTGCTCCCCTCCCCCTCCGGGGGAGGGGCTGGGGGTGAGGGAGCAACGTTCGCCAAGCATGCCGCCGTTGCTCCCTCATCCGGCCCTTCGGGCCACCTTCCCCCGGAGGGGGAAGGGTTGATTCGCCCCTACCGCAATGGGCGCGACCTGACGGACAAGCCGCGCGGGGTGAGGGTCATCGACGCCTGGGGGCTCAGCGAACCGGACCTGCGCCAGCGTTACCCCGCCATCTGGCAATGGCTGTATGAGCGGGTGAAGCCGGAGCGGGACCACAACGCCCGCGCCAGCTACCGCGACAACTGGTGGTTGTTCGGTGAACCGCGCCGGGAACTGCGCGCCATGCTCGCCGGCCTCCCCCGCTACATCGCCACGGTGGAGACCGCCAAGCACCGGGCCTTCCAGTTCCTCGACGCCGCTATCGCCCCGGACAACATGCTGGTCTGCATCGCCGTGGACGACGCCTATGCCCTGGGCGTGCTCTCCTCCCGCATTCATGTCACCTGGGCGCTGGCGACGGGCGGCACCCTGGAGGATCGGCCTCGCTACAACAAAACCCGCTGCTTCGAAACCTTCCCCTTCCCCGACCCTGGTCCCGAGCAGGCCCAGCGCATCCGCGCCCTGGCGGAAGAACTCGACGCCCACCGGAAGCGCCAGCAGGCCGCCCACCCGGACCTCACCCTCACCGGCATGTACAACGTGCTGGAGGCCCTGCGGGCGGGCCGCGCCCTGACGGCCAAGGAAAAAATCCTCCACGAACAGGGTCTGGTCTCCCTGCTCAAGCAGATCCACGACGACCTGGACGCCGCCGTGCTGGCAGCCTACGGCTGGGATGACCTGCTCCCCTCCCCCTCCGGGGGAGGGGCTGGGGGGCGAGACGGGGGTTTCGCTGAGCATGCTCAGCGCCCGTCGAGCGGCCCCGGCATGCAGGCCGGGGCGCGCCCTGCAAGGGAGGGAGCAACGGTAAGGGACGAGCAACTGCTGCACCGCCTCGCCGCTCTCAACACCCAACGCGCCGCCGAAGAGGCCCAGGGCCATATCCGCTGGCTGCGTCCGGCGTTCCAGACCCCCGAGGCCCGTAGCCCGGATGCAGCGCAGCGGAATCCGGGGCTGTTGCTGGAAGAGGGGGAGGGCGAGGCCGCGGCCCTGGATTCCGGGGCTGTCGCCCCTGCATCCAGGCTACGCCCCGCCGACCGCCAGCCCTGGCCCGCCGCCCTGCCGGAACAGGTGGCCGCTGTGGCCGCCGTGCTGCGCGTCGCCCTGACCCCGCTGACGGAGTCGGACATCGCCGCCCGCTTCGCCGGCAAGGGGCCGTGGAAGAAGCGCTTGCCGCAACTGCTGGATACCCTCGTCGCCCTGGGCCGCGCCCGGCAGGCAGGGGAGGGCTTCGTGAGCGCCAATCAATAGAAATAACTGTTGGCTATATAAATTGACTGAATAGAATGAAATCAGACCTTCGATTCCTGAGCGCCATGACCTTGCCGATACCTCCGTTTTTCCCTCTCCTGGTTCGATGTCGGTGCTGCGCTTCTGTCCACAGCACCGCATGAATTGACCACCTGGAGACCGCCATGAAACACCTGACCCCGAAAGAAACCGCTGATTTTCTGCATGCCAACCCCAACGCCGTGTTCATCGACTGCCGCTCGGAATGGGAATTCCTGTTCGTGGGCCACCCCATCGGTTCCATCCTGATTCCCTGGTACGAGGGTGAGAACTGGGATCTGAACCCGCGTTTTCTCGGCGAAGTGCGCATCGCCACCTCCCATAACCGCCCGGTGGTGCTGATCTGCCGTTCCGGTAACCGCTCGCGCGAGGCGGGGGAGTTCCTGGATCAGCATGGCTTCCCGGAGGTCTACAACGTGCTGTTTGGGTTTGAGGGGGAGCTGGATGAAAATCATCGGCGCTCCACCCAGAACGGCTGGCGTTTCGATGGATTGCCCTGGGAACAATGCTGATTGAGCGCAGGTTGAACGGAGGATGGTCATGAACATGCACAGGCTGGTCGCGCTGGCGGCCCTGTTGGGCGGAGGGGCCGAGGCGGCTTCGCTGGAAAAGTATTCCGAACCCGCCGCCCCCCTCCAGGCGTTTCCGGCGCAAAACATGCCGGCGCCGCCGCGACCGATGTTGACGCCCTTGAGCGTGCGTCAGCAGCAGGCCCTGGCGACGCTGCGCAAGCTGTCCCCCCCGGAACGCAGAAAATGGCTGGAGTCGTTTGCCAGCCGCGAGAGGGAGGCGGTCAGCCGGAAGAACTACGAGGCGGCGCGCTATTACCGTGACATCCTGACCGAAGCGCAGAGGGGGCAATGATGCGTATCCTGTTTTTTCTGGTTTGCGTCCTGTTTTCCAACGCCTGGGCGCAGGAGGCTGCGCCCCAGCCTTCGCCCGCGCAGGGCCCGGATATCGCTGATTTCTACTACCAGCCCGTTCCCGCCCCCGCTCCCGTTGCGGTGGAGCAGGTCGCTCCGCGCCCCGTTCAGGAGCAGCGCATCAGCAATGAGTTCTGGTATGTGCTCATGCTGGGCGGGCTGAGTCTGGCCTCGTTGACCGTGGTGCTGTATTTCCTGCGTTCCAGGAACACCGCGGCGCGGGAGATGGTGAGCGCCGCCGGGCTGATTCTGATCACCTTCGGCACCATCATTCTGGTGCTGGTGGTGGACACCTCGGAACAACTGACGGCAGCCACTGGCATCCTCGGGGCCATTGCCGGGTATCTGTTCCGGTCGGCTCAGGAAGAGGCCCCGCCCGCCGCCCCTCCGGCGGATTGATCAGCCCTTGCCGGTGCTGCCGAAGCCGCCTTCGCCGCGGTGGCTGGCGTCGAACTCGTCCACCAGGTTGAACTGCGCCTGCACCACCGGGACGATGACCATCTGCGCGATGCGCTCGAATGGCTGCACGGTGAAGGGTTCGGCGCCCCGGTTCCATAGCGAGACCATGAGCTGGCCCTGGTAGTCGGAGTCGATCAGGCCGACCAGGTTGCCCAGCACCACCCCATGCTTATGCCCCAGGCCGGAACGCGGCAGGATCATGGCGGCGTAGCCGGGGTCGGCCAGGTGCATGGCCATGCCGGTGGGGATCAACTTCGTTTCCCCCGGATTCAGGGTGAGGGCGGCTTCCAGGCAGGCGCGCAGGTCGAGTCCGGCGCTGCCGGGGGTGGCGTAATGGGGGAGCGGGTCTTTGACGCGGGGGTCGAGGATCTTGAGGTCGATGTGCATGACGGTTTCGTGGTCAACAAGGATGGGGTTGTAGGAGCCCGGCTGCGCCGGGCGATGCGAGGGTGGCCGGGGTGAGCGGCAGATCGCCCGGCGTAGCCGGGCTCCTACGGGCGGGCGGGGAGCGTCAAGGGTAACTCTCGTTGTACAGCCGCGCGACGTGTGCGATCAGGCGGCGCGCCTGGGTGAGCTTGTCGGCCTTGTCCAGTACATGCCGCCCGGCGTCGTCGAGCAGGATCAACTGCACTTCGTCTCGGCCCACCGCCTGTTTCACGTCGTTGGCGACGATCAACGGCAGGTGCTTGCGGCGGCGTTTCAGCTCGGCGTATTCCTCGATGTTCTCGCTCTCGGCGGCGAAGCCGACGCAGAAGGGCGGCTCGGCGCGGCTGCTGATGTTGGCGAGGATGTCCGGGTTGGGCGCGAGTTCCAGGGTGAGGATGTGGGCGTCCTTCTTGATCTTCTGTTCGGAGGGGTTGAGCACGTAGTAGTCGGCCACGGCGGCTACGGCGATGAAGATGTGGGCGTTCCGCACCACCGATTCCACCGCGCCCAGCATCTCCTTGCTGCTGATGACGGGGATGGTGCGGGCTTCGCGCGGCGGGGTCAGGCTGGTGGGGCCGCTGACCAGGGTGACTTCCGCCCCGGCTTCCACGGCGGCGCGCGCCACGGCGTAGCCCATCTTGCCGGAACTCAGGTTGGTGATGCCGCGCACCGCGTCGATGGTCTCGAAGGTGGGGCCGGCGGTGATGACCACCTTGAGACCCTTGAGCCGCTTGGGCTGGAACCAGGCGGCGACGGCGGCCTGGAGGTCTTCCGGCTCCAGCATGCGCCCCGGCCCGACCTCGCCGCAGGCCTGCTCGCCGTGGTCCGGGCCGAGCAGTTCGACATCGTCTTCGAGCAGCTGGCGCACGTTGCGCTGGGTGGCGGGGGCCTCCCACATCTGCCGGTTCATCGCCGGCGCGGCGAGCA
Organism: Betaproteobacteria bacterium; assembly: GCA_016219425.1. Lineage (GTDB taxonomy): Bacteria > Pseudomonadota > Gammaproteobacteria > Burkholderiales > Thiobacillaceae > PFJX01. The sequence continues at coordinate 239,253 of JACRNB010000010.1, forward strand.
GGGGGCAGTCGCGCGCGAGGCAGAGGGTGGAGAGCAGGTCGTCGGCGCGGCCTTGCGCCAGCTTGGCAAGAAAGTCGGCGCTGGCGGGGGCGACCAGGATGGCGTCGGCGTTGCGCGAGAGGTCGATGTGGGCCATGCCGTTGTCCACGCGCGCGTCCCACAGGTCGGTGAACACGGGTTGGCCGGTGAGGGCCTGGAAGGTGGCCGGGCCGATGAAGTGGCGCGCGGCCTCGGTCATCACCACGCGCACCTCGAAGCCGTCCTTGGTCAGCAATCGGGCCAGTTCCGCCGCCTTGTAGGCGGCGACGCCGCCGGTCACGCCGAGGAGGATGCGTTTGCCTTGCATGGGCGCGCCTCATTCATGTAACGAACCGGGCGCATTGTATGCGGGGCAAGGGGCGGTGAAATGTCCGTCCGCTTCACAGAGTTGTCATATTCGCCGAATTGGCGCGACCTATAATCCCGCGTCAGCCCGAGTCCCGGCAGGAGACGAAATAAATGCCCAGTGAACATATCTACAAGCAGTTTGACGCCGATCTGGAGGCCGTGCGCGCCCGCGTACTGGAGATGGGCGGTCTGGTGGAGGAGCAGGTCAACAAGGCGATAGAGGCCTTGATCAGCGGCGACTCGGAGTTGGCCGAAGAAGTGGTGGCCAGGGATACGCAGGTGAATTCCATGGAGGTGGCGGCGGACGAGGCATGCACCCACATCATCGCCCTGCGCCAGCCCACCGCGGGCGATCTGCGCATGATCCTGACCATCATCAAGACCATCACTGACCTGGAACGCATCGGCGACGAGGCTTCCAAGATCGCCCGCTTTGCCATCAAGAGCAACGAAGCGGACCGCGTCATGGTGCCCCGCTTCAACGAGATCAAATACATGGCGGAGCTGACCACCAAGATGCTGCGCGAATCCCTGGACGCCTTTGCGCGTCTGGACGTCTCCGGCGCCGGCGCGGTGGCGCGCCAGGACATCGAGGTGGACGATGAATTCCACCGCATCACGCGCCACCTCATCACCTTCATGATGGAAGACCCGCGCACCATCTCCACCTTCATCGACCTGCTGTTTGTGGTGAAGGCCATCGAGCGCATCGGCGACCACGCCAAGAACATGTCCGAATATGTGGTGTTCATGGTCAAGGGCAAGGACGTGCGCCACACCACCATCGAGCAGTTGGAGCAGGAAATTCAGTAGGGCGACCTGCGTCAGCAAAAAAGGGCCGGAGCGATCCGGCCCTTTTTTCGTTCAGCCTGGAAACCGTTGTCGAAACGCGTGTAGGTGCGAATTCATTCGCACAATCAATGACTTTTGTGCGAATGAATTCGCACCTACAGATAACTCGTAACGCATTGAATCGTCATGAATTTATCCGTCAACTGCGTTTTCTTGGTTCAGTGCTTCCTTAAGCGCCCAGCCAGCGTTTGGGGTCGATGCCCCAGGCTTCGAATTCCTCGTGCCCGACCACCCGGTCGGTGCAGCCGTGGCGGGACAGGTCCAGGTCTTCCGGCGGCAGGTAGCGGCGATGCTCGGCGTGGTAGATCACCTTCACCACGGGTTGCAGCGAGTTGGCCTCGTGCTGTTCCATGACCAGCGCCAGACGCCCGCTTTCCAGCCGTACCAGGGTGCCGGTGGGGTAGATGCCGACGCTGCGGATGAAGGACTTCACCAGGGCCGGGTCGAAGTGGAAACCGCTCCATTCCAGCAGGCGGCCCAGCGCGGCGGTGGGGGACATGCCTTTGTGATAGACGCGGTCGGAGGTGAGGGCGTCATAGACATCGACGATGGCCCCCATGCGCCCGTACAGGGAGATGCCTTCGCCCTTGAGTTTGTTGGGGTAGCCGGAGCCGTCGTGGCGCTCGTGGTGCTGGCCGGCGACATCCAGCGCCACCTGGCTGATGCCGGGCGTGTTTTGCAGGATGACGATGCTCTGCACCACATGCGACTTCATCTTGGCGAACTCGGCCTCGGTGAGCTTGGCGGGTTTGTTGAGGATGTCGTCCGGCACCTTGGCCTTGCCCACGTCGTGCAGCAGCCCGCCCAGGGCAATCTCCTTGATCAGCGCCCGTTCCAGCTTGAGGGAACGGGCAAAGGACACCAGCAGGGCGCAGACCGAGACCGAGTGCTGGAAGGTGTAGTTGTCGTGGTCTTTGAGGCGGCCCAGCGGCAGCAGGGCGTCCTGGTTGCGGAAGATGGAATCGACCATGTTTTCCACCATGGGCTCCACCTGTTCCAGTTCGATCTGCTTGCCCAGGCGTACATCGTTGAGCATGCCCTTGACCACCTGGTTGGCCTCGGTGTGGAGCTTGCGGGCGCGTTCGATTTCCTGACGCAGTTCGACCCGGCGCGGCTCCTCCTCCGGGGTCTGGACGATGGCCACCATGTCCGCCTCGATGGAACGCGCCACCTCTTCCTGGGTGGGCGCATCGTCTCCGGCTACGTCCAGCCCCTTGCGGGTGTCGATGTAGACCTCGCGCATCCCGAGGGATCGAATCTCCGCCAGCCGCTTGTCGTCCGTGATCTCGAAGCGGTTGGTGGTGAAGGGGTGGTCCATCCAGGAGCAGTTGATGTCATGGATGTACATGCCGACGCGCAGGGCTTCGAGCGGAACCTTCTTGATCTGCTGGGCGATGTTGGACATGACGGCGTGTGCGAACCGGATGTCCCGCTTATCGGCATGCCCGGTCAAATCTGTAGATTTCGTAGCGCAGGCGCCTGCGCCACCTAGCGCTTCATCGCCCGCGCCAGCGCCTCCGCCATGCTCCCGCCCGCCGGCGTCGGCTGGCGCATCTGCGCCGCCTTTGTCGCCGCACCGCCGCGCGGCTGGGGCGCTTCGCGCGGCTTGATCTCGTCCTTGAGCCGCATGGTGAGCGCGACGCGTTTGCGCGCAACGTCCACCTCCAGCACCTTCACCTTGACGATGTCGCCCGCCTTCACCACCTCGCGCGGGTCTTGCACGAACTTCTCCGACAGCGCGGAGATGTGCACCAGCCCGTCCTGATGCACGCCGATGTCCACGAACGCGCCGAAGTTGGTGACGTTGGTGACCGTGCCTTCCAGTTGCATCCCCGGCTTCAGGTCTTTCAGGTCGTGCACGCCGTCCTGGAAGGCGGCGGTGCGGAAGGCGGGGCGCGGATCGCGGCCCGGCTTTTCCAGTTCCTTGAGGATGTCCTGCACCGTGGGCAGGCCGAAACGGTCGTCGGCGTAGGTCTCCGGCTTGAGGCGCTTCAGGGCGTCCGTATTGCCGATGACCTGGGTGAGGCCCGTCTTCAAATCGTTCAGGATGCGCTGCACCACGGGGTAGGACTCGGGGTGTACGCCGGAGGCGTCCAGGGGATTGCTGCCGCCCGGCACGCGCAGAAAGCCCGCCGCCAGTTCAAAGGTCTTCGGCCCCAGGCGCGGCACCTGGCGCAGCGATTCGCGATCCGGGAACGGGCCGTGGGCGTCGCGGTGCGCCACGATCTGCCCCGCCAGGCTGGCGTTGAGGCCGGACACGCGCGCCAGCAGGGGCGCGGAGGCGGTGTTCACGTCCACCCCCACGGCGTTCACGCAGTCTTCCACCACCGCCTCCAGCGCCTGCGCCAGCCGGGTCTGGCCCACGTCGTGCTGGTACTGGCCCACGCCGATGGCCTTGGGCTCGATCTTCACCAGCTCCGCCAGCGGGTCTTGCAGGCGGCGCGCGATGGACACCGCGCCGCGCAGGCTCACATCCAGTTGCGGGAACTCCCTGGCCGCCAGTTCGGAGGCGGAATACACCGAGGCCCCCGCCTCGCTCACCGTCACCTTGGTGAGATTCAGTTGCGGGTAGCGCCGCATCAGGTCGCCCACCAGGCGGTCGGTCTCGCGGCTGGCGGTGCCGTTGCCGATGCTGACCAACTGCGCCTCGTGCGTCACCACCAGGCGGCCCAGGGTGTTGAGCGCGCCTTCCCAGTCGTTGCGCGGTTCGTGCGGGTAGAGGGTGGCGGTATCCAGCACCTTGCCGGTGCGGTCCACCACCGCCGCCTTCACCCCGGTGCGGATGCCGGGGTCCAGCCCGATCACCGCCTTGGGGCCAGCGGGCGCGGCCAGCAGCAGGTCTTTCATGTTGGCGGCGAAGACGCGGATGGCCTCCGCCTCGGCGCGCTCGAACAGGGTGTTCATCAGGTCCAGCTCCAGGTGCAGCGAGAGCTTCACCTTCCAGGTCCAGCGCACCGTATCCATCAGCCACTTGTCGCCGGGCCGGCCCTGGTCCTTCAGCTTGAGGTGAGCGGCGATGAAGCCCTCGCAAGGGTTCTTCCCTTCCCGCGCCGGGGGAAGGTGGCCCGCAGGGCCGGATGAGGGAGCGGCGGTGGTGGTTCGATACGTTGCTCCCTCATCCCCGGCCCTTCCCCCGGAGGGGGAAGGGAGCATCTCCTCCGGCAGCTTCAGCGCCAGGCTCAGCACCCCCTCGTTGCGGCCCCGGAACATCGCCAGGGCGCGGTGGGAGGGCATGTCGCGCCAGGCCTCGTCGAAATCGAACCAGTCGCGGAACTTCTGGCCTTCGGTCTCCTTGCCCTCCACCACCCGGCTCACTACCCGGCCCCGATCCTGCAAGTAGGTGCGCAGGATCTCGATCAGGCCCGCATCCTCGGCGAACTGCTCCATCAGGATCTGGCGCGCGCCGTCCAGGGCAGCCTTCACGTCCGCCACCTCGGCGTTGATGAAGGCGGCGGCCTCGGTCTCCGGGTCCAGCATCGGGTCCGCCAGCAGACGTTCGGCCAGCGGCCCCAGCCCCGCCTCGCGCGCGATCTGGGCCTTGGTGCGGCGGCGCGGCTTGTAGGGCAGGTAGAGGTCTTCCAGACGCTGCTTGGTCTCGGCGGCGTTGATCTCGGCGGCGAGTTCCGGCGTCAGCTTTCCCTGCTCGTCGATGCTGGCGAGGATGGTCGCGCGCCGGTCCTCCAGTTCGCGCAGGTAGCCCAGGCGCTCTTCCAGGGTGCGCAACTGGGTGTCGTCCAGGCCGCCGGTCACCTCCTTGCGGTAGCGCGCGATGAAGGGGACGGTGGCGCCGTCGTCCAGCAACTCCACCGTGGCGACCACCTGGCGCGGCAGGCATTGAATCTCCTGGGCGATGCGTTGGGCGATGGCGAACAGGGTGGCGGGGGAGAGGGACATGGTCGAGGCGCGGGGAAAAGGGTGCGGCAGGATGGGCAAATCGGCGCGGGCCGGCAAGTCTTGACAGACGCGGCCTCCGGGGTGCGACGGAGGTTTCATGCCGAATGTCAAACCTTAAGTGAGCCATAAGACTGGCCTACGAGAATGAGCCATGCCGAACGCCGAAACGTACGGTAGTTCAGACCTCAACCTTTAAGGAGTTACTCATGAACAAGACCCTGATCGCCCTGCTGACCGCCGCTTCCTTCCTGTCCTTTGGCGCCGCCCAGGCTGCCGACAAGCCGATGGACAAGCCCGCCGCCGAAGCCGCCGCTCCCGCCGGCGACGCCGCCAAGCCCGCCAAGCACGTCAAGAAGGCCAAGCACACCAAGAAGGCCAAGCACGCCAAGAAGGCCGACAGCGCTGCCAAGTAATCCTTTCAGTGCAGAAAGGCCGGACGACGCGAGTCGTCCGGCCTTTTCTATTCGAGGGCCGGAAGTCCCCCCTTTGAAAAAGGGGGGGCAGGGGGGATTTCTGAGCCGGCCCGGCTGGCCTCGGTTGCTAAATCCCCCTCAATCCCCCTTTGCAAAGGGGGAAGGCGCCAGCGTCAGTCTTCCCGCCCGGTAGTCCGCGATGGCCTGTTCGATCTCCGCGCGCGTGTTCATGACGAAGGGGCCGTGCTGCACGATGGGTTCGCCCAGGGGCCGCCCCGCCACCAGGATGAAGCGCGCGCCCTCCCTCCCCGCCTCGATCTCGACGCCTTCCCCCGCGCCCAGCACGGCCAGGGCGTGACGGGGCGCGGGCTGGCCCGCCAAGGCCGCGTCGCCTTCGAACACGTAGACGAAACCCTGGTGCGCGGCGGGCACGGCCTGGCGGAAACGCGCGCCGGCGGCGAGCGTCACATCGAGATACAGGACCGAGGTGGCGGGGTCGTCGATCACGCCTTCCCGCCCCGCATACGACCCCGCCAGCACGCGCACCCGCGTGTGCGCCTCGACCACCTCCGGGATCGCCGCAGCGGCAAACTCCTGATAGGCCGGGTCGGACATCTTTTCGGCGGCGGGCAGGTTGATCCAGAGCTGAAAACCGCGCATGCGGCCCTCGCTCTGCTGCGGCATCTCGGAGTGCAGTACGCCGCGCGCCGCCTTCATCCACTGTGCGCCGCCCGCCTTCAGGTCGCCCCGGTTGCCGAGGCTGTCGCGGTGCTCCATGTGGCCGTCCAGCATGTAGGTGAAGGTGATGAAGCCGCGATGCGGATGCTCGGGAAAACCGGCGATGTATTCGTCCGGGTTGTCGCTGCCGAAGTGGTCGAGCATCAGGAAGGGGTCGAGGTTCTTCAGGGCCGGCGTGCCGATGCTGCGATGCACGGTCACGCCGGCGCCTTCGCTGATTTCCAGGGCGGGGACGAGTTGCCGGATGGGGCGGGGGGTCATGGCGGTCTCCTTTACATAGTGCATATCCCCACTATGCGGCCCGTTTTCCAGGTTGCAATGCGGTTTGAGCCGCGTCATGACGCCCGCGTATAGTTGGCCGTTTCTCTCCCACGGCCCTCTCCATGATCCGCGTCCGCGGCGCCCGCACCCACAACCTCAAGAACGTCAACGTCGATCTGCCCCACCACAAGCTGGTGGTGATTACCGGGCTGTCCGGTTCCGGCAAGTCTTCCCTGGCCTTCGACACGCTCTATGCCGAGGGCCAGCGGCGCTATGTCGAATCGCTTTCCGCCTACGCGCGCCAGTTCCTGCAACTGATGGAAAAGCCGGATGTGGACCTGATCGAAGGCCTCTCGCCCGCCATCTCCATCGAGCAGAAGGCCACGTCGCACAACCCGCGTTCCACCGTGGGCACCGTCACCGAGATCCACGACTACCTGCGCCTCCTGTTTGCGCGCGCCGGTACGCCGCGCTGCCCGCATCACGGCATCGAGCTGGCGGCGCAGACCGTGTCGCAGATGGTGGATACGGTGCTGGCGCTGCCGGATGAGACCAAGCTGATGGTGCTGGCTCCGCTCGTGGTCGGGCGCAAGGGCGAGCAACTGGGGCTGATCGACGAACTGCGCGCGCAGGGCTTCGTGCGCCTGCGCGTGGATGGCGAGGTGTGCGACATCGACGCCGTGCCGCCCCTGGAGAAGAACCGCAAACACACGCTTGAGGCGGTGGTGGACCGCCTCAAGGTGCGCCCGGACATGAAGCAGCGCCTGGCGGAATCGTTCGAGACCGCCCTGCGCCATTCCGACGGCAAGGCTTTGGCGGTGGAGATGGATTCCGGGCGCGAGATGCTGTTCTCCGCCAAGTTCGCCTGCCCGGTGTGCGACTACGCCCTGGCGGAACTGGAGCCGCGCATCTTCTCCTTCAACAACCCCATGGGCGCCTGCCCCAAGTGTGACGGCCTGGGCAACATCACCTTTTTCGACCCGGATCGGGTGGTGGCCTTCCCGCACCTGTCGCTCGCCGCGGGCGCGATCAAGGGCTGGGACCGGCGCAACGCCTTCTTCCACCGCATGCTGGAATCGCTGGCGATGCACTACGGCTTCGCCATCGACACCGCCTGGGAAGAACTCCCCTTCGCCCTGCGCCAGATCATCCTGCACGGCAGCGGACGCGAGGAGATCCCCTTCCATTACCTGGGCGAGAACGGGCGCAAAACCATCCGCAAGCACCGCTTCGATGGCGTCATCCCCAGCCTGGAGCGGCGTTACAAGGAGAGTGAGTCCCAACTCGTGCGCGAAGAACTGGCCAAGTTCATCGCCAACCGCCCGTGCCCGGAATGCGGCGGCTCGCGCCTGCGCCTGGAGGCGCGCCACGTCACCATCGGCGGGCGCAGCCTGCACGACCTCTCGCGCCTGCCCATCCGCCAGTCGCTGGAGTTCTTTGACGCCCTGCGCCTGGTGGGCAGCCGCGCCCAGGTGGCGGACAAGATCGTCAAGGAGATCAGCGCGCGCCTGTCGTTCCTGAACAACGTGGGCCTGGATTACCTGAGCCTGGACCGTTCCGCCGACACCCTTTCGGGCGGCGAGGCGCAGCGCATCCGCCTCGCCAGCCAGATCGGCTCCGGCCTCACCGGCGTGATGTATGTGCTGGACGAGCCCTCCATCGGCCTGCACCAGCGCGACAACGACCGCCTGCTGGACACCCTGCGCCGCCTGCGCGACCTGGGCAACACGGTGATCGTGGTGGAGCACGACGAAGACGCCATCCGCCACGCCGACTACATCGTGGACATGGGGCCGGGCGCGGGCGAGCACGGCGGCGAGATCATCGCCCAGGGCAGCCTCATGGACATTCTTGAATGTGAGTCCTCGCTCACCGGCCAGTACCTGTCCGGGCGGCGCGCCATCCCCCTGCCCGAAACGCGCCGCACCCCGCGCGAGGGGCGCGTGTTGAAGCTCATCAACGCCTGGGGCAACAACCTCAAGAACGTCACCCTGGAACTGCCCACCGGGGTGTTCGTGTGCATCACGGGCGTGTCCGGCTCGGGCAAATCCACCCTCATCAACGACACCCTTTATGCCATCACCGCCAACCAGTTGAACGGCGCCGCGCACGCACCCGCGCCGTATGAGGCGGTGGAAGGCGTGGAGTTCTTCGACAAGGTGGTGAGCGTGGACCAGGCCCCCATCGGACGCACCCCGCGCTCCAACCCCGCCACCTACACCGGCCTGTTCACCCCCATCCGCGAACTCTTCGCCGGCGTCCCCGCCGCACGCGAGCGCGGCTACGAGGTCGGACGCTTCTCCTTCAACGTCAAGGGCGGACGCTGCGAGGCCTGCCAGGGCGACGGCATGATCAAGGTGGAGATGCACTTTCTGCCCGACATCTACGTCCCCTGCGACGTCTGCCACGGCCAGCGCTACAACCGCGAGACCCTGGAGGTGCAATACAAGGGCAAGAACATCCACGAGGTATTGCAGATGACGGTGGAAGAGGCGTTCGCCTTCTTCAACGCCGTGCCCACGGTGAACCGCAAGCTGCAAACCCTGATGGACGTGGGCCTCACCTACATCCGCCTGGGGCAAGCCGCCACCACGCTCTCCGGCGGCGAGGCGCAGCGCGTGAAACTGGCGCTGGAGCTATCCAAACGGGATACGGGCCGCACCCTGTACATCCTGGACGAACCGACCACGGGCCTGCACTTCCACGACATCGACATGCTGCTGACCGTGCTGCAACGCCTGGTGGGGCACGGCAACACGGTGGTGGTGATCGAACACAACCTGGATGTGATCAAGACCGCAGACTGGATCATCGACCTGGGCCCGGAAGGCGGGGAGGGCGGCGGACGCATCCTGGCGCAGGGCGCGCCGGAGGACATCGCCGCCAACCCGGAGAGCCATACCGGGCGGTATTTGCGCGCGGTGCTGGGGCGGGGGAGCGCATGAGGAAGATCATCCTCATCGCAGGGCCGAACGGGGCGGGGAAAACCACCTTTGCGTGCGAGTTCCTGCCCAACGAGGCGGCTTGCCCCAATTTCGTCAATGCGGACCTGATTGCGGCGGGGCTTTCTCCCTTCGCTCCGGAAGCGGCGGCAGTGCGGGCCGGGCGCATCATGCTGGAACAGATTGCAGCGCATGTCCGGCGGCGGGAGGACTTCGCGCTCGAAACCACGTTATCCGGGCGAGGCTATGCCAAACGCATTCCGGAATGGCAGGCCTTGGGCTATCGGGTGGAGCTGTTTTTTCTGGCGCTGCCGTCGCCGGAAATCGCCATTGCCCGTGTCGCAATGCGGGTGCGACAAGGTGGGCATGATGTGCCGGAAGCCGTCATCCGGCGCCGTTTTGATGCAGGAAAACGTAACTTCGCCCGCACCTACTGTCCGCTGGTGGACGCCTGGGCGCTATATGACAATGAAGGCAGCGAACCCGTACCACTGGATTGGGGAGAGAAGCATGAACACGAAACCGATTGAACAGGCCAAAACCCAGGATTTGGCGAAATCCCTACCTGCACTACGCAGAGCCGCACAACGCGCCCAGACGTTGGCCAAGACATCGGCGCAAGGCGCCCAGGCCGGGGACGCGCAAAGCCATCCCTCCCGGAAGAAGCCAATCTGAACCTCTTTCCCGTCCCTGTGGAAACCATGGGAAAGATCGGCATGAGTGCAACCAACACTCTTTCCAGCAAGTCGGGCTGGCGGCTTAAGCGTGTTGCAGCTCACGCCAAGTGTTTGGCGCAGGCCATGATCCTAGCAGGGCACGCCGGAGGACATCGCGGCGCACCCGGAGAGCCATGCCGGGCGGTATTTGCGGGCAGTGCTGGGGCGGGGAAACAACCTTTGCACGGGAGTTCCTGCCCAACGCACAGCATTCCAACTGCCGTTTCCAGGATCAAGAAATGCCGAGGGTGGTGCGGGCGTGCAGCGATTCCGCCTGGGCAATGCACTCGGCGAGCAGCGCCTCGTTGACGCCATCGCCGGTGTAGTCGTTCAGATTGCGCTGTTTGCGTAGCGCGTCGAGGACGATGACGGTGGCGCTGTCCAAAGCCAGAGTTAGCGGCAGCGCCTGGATGGCGGTCTGGTGGTGGCCTGGCTCGCTGGTGGAGGTGCGGAAACCTTTGGCCCAGAGCGCGGCCATCGCGCATTGCAGGATGGCTTTGTAGGCGGCATCAAAACGGTTTTCCGCGCTGATCGTGGTGACCTTTGCGTCGGCCAGATTGCGCTGAGCCGCCGCCAGCAGTTTCAGAATGGCGGCGCGCCCGGCCTCATGCCGTTGCAGACGTTTTATCGCCAACAAGTTTTCCAAGGTCATGCTCATCTCCCATCAGATACAGTTTTTCGTTGCCTAACACTTCAAGGAGGAAGGCGTCGCCTCCACTCGCTTTTTGCCGAAACTCGGCGGGAGACAGCACCACCGGATTGATCTCCCGACCTATTTGCGCCTGAGCTTCATGCAGCGTGCGAACCGCCTCGGCGAAACCGATCTCGCCCACCAGCAAGACATCCACATCGCTGCGCGGACCTTCCTCCCCGCGAGCCATGGAGCCGAATACCAGCGCCAGCGTGATGCGCCCACCCAAGCCAGCCAGGGCTTCTCTCAACACATCCGCAAGCCCCGCCGTTTTGCGCAATATCCCCGCCAGTTCAAGAAATATCGGACATTGCTGATTGGCGCCATAACGCACCTGATTGCCGACCTCTTCGCGAGCCAGCACGCCAGCCAGGGCGAGTCGCGCCAGTTCCTTGTGCAGCGTCCCGGCGGAGGTGCCAGTCAGGCGGGCGATTTCCCGCACGTGGTAATGCTGTTCCGGATGCAACAACAGGAGGGCCAGTACTTTCTGGCGGTAGTTGCCGAATAAGAGGGAGGTGAGCATGGTTGTAGCTTGTTCGGATACGATCGAGGCCAATAATGCTACAACAAACCGCGCATGCAACGGCTTCATGGATTCCGCATCGTTCACGCCCACCCGCAACTAGGTTGCGTAAGCGGCGTTCGCCAAGTTTTGCTGGCGTGCGGAATGCCGAGGAGTTTGGGCTGAAGCGCCCCTACCCCTCTTCCCGCATCACCCCATGGTGCGGAAACCGTACCGTAAATGCTGCGCCGTGGCCGCCGGCGCCGGTTTCCAGGCGGATGCGAGCGCCGTGGCGCGCGGCTACTTCGGCGACGATGGCCAGTCCCAGTCCGGTGCCGGGTTGGTTGGAGCCGGGTACGCGCCAGAAACGCTCGAACACCTTTTCGCGCAGTTCGGCGGGGATGCCCGCCCCGTCGTCTTCCACCATCAGCCAGGCGCTGTCGTCGTAGCCCAGGCGCACGGTGACGTGCCCGCCCGCCGGGGTGTAGCGGATGGCGTTGTCCAGCAGGTTGTCGATCAGGTCGCGCAGGGGGCCTTCCTCGCCGCGCACGGGCAGTTGCATCTCCGGCGCTTCCAGGGCGAGGTCGATGCCCTTTTGCACCGCCTCCGGCGCCCAGTCCATGGCGGCGCTTTGCGCCAGCCGGTGCAGGTCCAGGGGTTCCGGCAGGCGGCTGCCCGCCGCTTCGGGTTCGTTGCGCGCCAGGGTGAGGAGTTGGTTCACCAGGCGGCTGCACCGCTGCGCGCCCTGGCAGATGCGATCCAGGGACTCCCGTATGCCGGGCGGGGCGTGTTCTTCGCGCCGCGCCAGTTCGGCCTGGGCCTTGAGGCCGGCGAAGGGGGTGCGCAACTGGTGCGCGGCGTCGGCGACGAAGCGACGCTGGCTTTCCAGCATGGCGCCGATGCGCTCCAGCAGGGCGTTGATCTCGCGGATGAAGGGGCGCACCTCCGCCGGGGCCATGCCTTCGTCCAGGGGGCGCAGGTCGTTGCGCGGGCGTTCCGCTACCTGACGCCGTAGCCGCTCCAGGGGCTGAAAGCCGCGCTTGATGCCGATCCACACGGCAAAGCCGGCAATGACGATGAAGATGACCTGGGGGATGACGATGTTGCCCAGGATGCTGCGTCCGAGAGATTGGCGATCTTCCGTGGGTTCGCCGGCCTGAATCACATATTCCCGCTGTACTCCCGCACGGGCGGCGTTGAAGCGCAGGGTGAGCAGGCGGATCTTGCGGTCTTCGAACTGGGTGTTGCGCAGGCGCAGGGGGGGGCCGGTGAGGTCGCCAGGGCGGGGGCGGGGGAGTTGCGCATTGGCGATCACGACGCGGCCTTCCTGGTCGTAGAGGGCGTAGAGAAACGCCCCTTCGCCTTCCGGCAGGGAGCGGGCGAGTTGGGCGAGGTCGAGATCGCCGGCCTGAAAGTGGTTGGACAGGAGCCGCGCGCGTTCCGTCAGCACCAGGTCGTAGGGGCGGTTGGACAGGTTCACCGCGGCGATGTAGCCGGTCATGGTGGAGAACAGCAGCAGCAGGTACAGCGGGGTGAACAGCCAGTTCACCAGGTGGTGGCGCAGGGACAGGATGTCGTCCTGGGGCTTGATCCCGGGGGGCGCCTCCGGGGGAACGCTCACGCCTTGTCCATCAGGTAACCCAGGCCGCGCAGGGTGCGCAGGGTGACGCCGCCCGGCTCCAGCTTTTTGCGCAGGCGGTGCACATAGACCTCGATGGCGTTGGCGCTGAGTTCTTCGCCGTAGCCGCACAGGCTTTCGATCAACTGGTCCTTGCTCACCACCTTGCCCTGGCGGAACAGCAGGGCCTCCAGCACCGAGACTTCGCGCAGGGAGAGTTCGAGCGCTTCGCCCGCCAGGGTGGCGCGGCGGCCCACGGTGTCGTAGGTGAGCGCGCCGCAGGAGAGCAGGGGGGTGGCGGCCTGGCCGCGCCGCAGCAGGGCGCGGGCGCGGGCTTCCAGTTCGGCCAGGGAGAAGGGTTTCACCAGATAGTCGTCCGCGCCCAGGTCGAGTCCTTTGACCCGGTCTTCCACGCCGTCGCGGGCGGTGAGGATGAGCACCGGGGTGCGGCAGCCGGTCTCCCGCGCCTGCCTCAGCACCTGGAGTCCGTCCAGACGGGGCAGGCCCAGGTCCAGCAGGACCAGGTCGAAACCGCCGCCGCGCAACAGACCCAGGGCGGTCTCGCCATCCGCCGCCGTATCGGTGGCGTGACCGGCGCTCCGCATGGTGCGGGTCAGGCTGTCCTGCAGGATGGAATCGTCTTCGACGATGAGTACGCGCATGGTGTAAGGCTAGTGTAAGAGGCAGGATTTAGCATGGCGGCACTCTTGAGGTGCGGTGCAGCAAAATTGTACCCCTCATGCCCTTCCTCCCCCGCTCGCCGTCGCAATACGGCGAGCACTCAGACCCCCGGCCCGTCCGGGGGTTTGTTTTTGCGGCGAAGGATTGCGCGTCCAAGTCATTCCTCACCGCATTTTTTGTGCGCCGCAGTAAGTGACGTGTAAGCCCGCGTCCGTAGCATGGCTGCATGGCCCGTCTCGCGTGATGGGTCGCGTCCTTGCCACTGTTGGAGCACACGATGTCCAAAGCTGAAATGAACTGGGCGGCGATCGACGCCGATCCGCGCTTCCAGGCGCTGCACAAGAAGAAGACCTCCTTTCTCTGGGGGTTGATGATCTTCTCCGTGGTCTATTACTTCCTGCTCCCCATCGGCGCGGCCTATTACCAGGATCTGTTCAAGATCAAGGTCTGGGGCCCCGTGAACGTGGGCATCGTGTTCGCCCTGTCCGAGTTTGTCGTCGCCTGGACCATCGCCGGCGTCTACGCCAACCGCGCCAACAAGCAGTTCGATGCCATGGCCGCGGAAATCATCCAAGACGCCCACAACATCAAGTAAGGACAACACCATGAATCTGAAACTGATCGCCGGCGCTGCCGCCCTCGCCCTGGCGAGTTCCCTGGCCTTTGCCGGTTCCGGCGCCGTGGCCGATGAATTCAAGTGGATGACCTTCGCCGTATTCGGCCTGATCATCGGCGTGACCATGTATGTGACGTACTGGGCCGCGCGCCAGACCCACTCCACCTCCGAGTTCTACGCTGCCGGTCGTTCCGTCACCGGCGTACAGAACGGCTGGGCCATCGCCGGCGACTATCTCTCCGCCGCGTCCTTCCTGGGCATCGCCGGCCTGATCTCGCTGTATGGCTATGACGGCTTCATGTATTCGGTGGGCTGGCTGGTGGCTTACATCACCGTGCTGCTGGTGATCGCCGAGCCTTGCCGCAACATCGGCAAGTACACCCTGGGCGACATCCTCGCCTTCCGCAACCACCCGAAGGCCTCCAAGACCGTGGCGGCGCTGTCCACCATCACCGTGTCCACCTTCTACCTGACCGCGCAGATGGTCGGCGGCGGCGTGCTGATCAAGACCCTGATCGGCATCGACTACCACATCTCCGTGATCGGCGTGGGCGTGCTGATGCTGGCCTATGTGGTGTTCGGCGGCATGAAGGCCACCACCTGGGTGCAGATCATCAAGGCCGTGTTGCTGGTGACCGCCTCCATCCTGCTGGTGCTGATTACCTGGGGCCAGTACGGCTTCAGCCTGCCGGGCTTCCTCACCGCCGTGATCGGCGACCCCAAGGTGCAGGCGCAAGTAGCCAAGCTGGTCGGTGACGCCGCCACCACGATGACGCCGGAAGAACTCGGCCAGCGCTTCCTGGAGCCGGGCCTGTTCCTGAAGAACCCCATCGACCAGATCTCCCTGGGCATGGCCCTGGTGCTGGGCACCGCCGGCATGCCGCACATCCTGATGCGCTTCTTTACCGTGCCGACGGCCCAGGATGCGCGCAAGTCCGTGATCTGGGCGATGGGCATCATCGGCGGCTTCTACGTCCTCACCCTGTTCCTGGGCATGGGCGCGGCCATCAATGTCGGCGCCGGTCCCATCAGCGCACTCGACAAGGGCGGCAACATGGCGGCCCCGATGCTGGCGCAGTTCGCCGGCGGCGGCGCGGATTCCGTGCTGGGCAACCTGTTCCTGGCCTTCGTCGCCGCCGTGGCCTTCGCCACCATCGTCGCGGTGGTGGCCGGTCTGGTGCTGGCGGCTGCCTCTGCCATGGCCCACGACATCTATGTGGGCGTGATCAAGGGCGACCATGCCTCTCCCCAGGAACAGGTGGTCGCAGCTCGTGTCTCGTCGGTCATCGTCGGCATCCTGGCGATCTACGTCGGCATCGCCGCCGAGGGCCAGAACGTGGCCCACCTGGTGGCCCTGGCCTTCGCCGTGGCGGCATCGAGCAACCTGCCTGCCGTGTTCCTGACCCTGTACTGGAAGCGCGCCAACACCTACGGCATCGTCGCCGGCATGCTGGTGGGCGCCATCAGCGCCATCCTGTTGGTGATGCTCTCCCCCAACATGACCTACCCCAAGGCCGTGATCAAGGAAGCCAACAAGGTGTTGCAGGGCGAGCCCATGCAGCCCGCCAAGGAGGCTGCGCCGGCCAGGGCCGCCTCCAGTTTCATGTGCGAACTGTTCGCCATGGAAGGCTGCGTCAAGTCCGAACCCGCCAAGGCCGCCGCCGCCGAGAAGCCTGCCAAGCCGGGCGCGGCGGACAAGCTGATCGCGCTGAACACCCGGCTTGCGACCTTGACCGAGGCGAAGGACATCGAGAAGGCGAAGAAGGACATCGCCGCGACCGAGAAGGCCAAGGCCAAGGCGGAGGCCGACCTGAAGAAGATGGAAGGCCAGACCACCAGCATGATGGGACTGGAGAAGCCCTTCTTCCTGCTCAAGAACCCTGGTCTGATCTCCATCCCGCTGGGCTTCCTGGTGGTGATTCTGGGCTCCCTGATGTTCCGCGACCCGCGTTCCGAAGAGATGTGGGATGAGCTGTATGTGCGTCAGAACACCGGCATCCACGCCGAAGGCGCCACGGCCCACTAAGCCTCCCGCCGGCCTGTAGCGCCGGCATCCTTGCCGGCTCCTTTGGAATGATCCGAGAGAGCCGGCAAGGATGCCGGCGCTACGCATTTGGGCTTTCGCGTCGCCATGGCGGGGACGCACGGGGATAATTCCCCGGTCCTGCCCATTTCCCCTACTCCGATGAACTGGTTCCGCCGTCTCTTCCGCTCTGGTCCGCAACTCGACGCCGCCACGGAACAACGCCTGGAGCTCTGGCGGCAAAATCCAGGCGTAGACCTGAAGGCGGGTTTCGACGCCGCGCGCTATGTCGTGGTGGATGTGGAGACCACGGGCCTGGACCTCAATAAGGATCGCCTCATCGCCATCGGCGCCTGTGCGGTGGAAGGGGGGCAGGTGGTGCTGGCGGACAGCTTCGAGATCGTCCTGCGCCAGGATCGCATCAGCGCCAAGGACAACATCCTCATCCACGGCATCAGCGGCGAGACCCAGCGCGAGGGGGTGGAGCCGGAGCAGGGGCTGCTGGACTTTCTCGACTTCCTCGGCAAGTCGCCCCTGGTGGCGTTTCACGTCACCTTCGACCAGACCATGATCCGGCGCGCCATGAAGGAATACCTCGGGCTGGATTTCAAACATCCCTGGCTCGACCTGGCCTACGTCATGCCCGGCCTCATGCCCGAATACGCGCGCCGCTATCGCGCCCTGGACGACTGGTCCGGCCACTTCCGCATCGGCAACTTTGCCCGCCACAGCGCCCTGGCCGACGCCCTGGCCACGGCGCAGCTCTTTCTGTGCGCCCTGCCCCTGGCCGCCACCAAGCGTTCCGACAGCTACGGCAGCCTGCAAGACCTGGAAAAGGCGCAGCGCTGGGTGAGCTGGGCAAATTAATTTTTTGCCGCATTGTGCGCTGCACACAAAAATGCCCTCTTCCTGGAGAACACGATATTTAGTGTTTCCAGTGGCTTTGCCCAGAGAGGGTTTTGGCTGTAAGTCTCATGAAAGCTTGGATGGTGCGGCGCAAAATTAGAGGCCGCTGATTGAGCCGTTTTTTTCGTTGCGGAAGGCAAATGGGTTGGGGATACTCCGCCGCCCGCGTGGCTGTCTGCGCGGGGTTTTCCTGGGGAGGAACGCGCGCCCTGGCGCGCATCCCAGACAGCGTCACCTTGTCTTTGATTGGAGGAACGCTATGCAGCTGACGGAAAAACACCGTGAGTACTGGAGCCGGAACCTGAACCTGACTGCGGTTCTACTCGGCATCTGGTTTGTCGTGACCTTCGTGGTGATCTGGTTCGCCAGGGAACTCAACGAAATCGTCATCGCCGGTTTTCCCTTTGCCTTTTATATGGGCGCCCAAGGGGCCTTGATCATTTACGTCGTCGTCATCTGGTTCTACGCCAAGCGTATGAACGAGATGGACCTGGAGTACGGCGTCCACGAGGGAGATGACTGATGAGCGCACCCGTATCTTCAAACATGGCCTTCTTCAACCAGTTGAAGAAGTACTACACGTTCTACACCGGCGGTTTCATCGCCTTCGTCATCATCCTGGCGATCCTGGAGCAGATGGGTCTGCCGCCCAAGATCATCGGCTACATCTTCCTGGCCGCCACCATCCTGCTGTATGCGGGCATCGGCGTCATGTCCAAGACCGCCGACGTGTCGGAGTACTACGTCGCAGGCCGACGCGTACCCGCCCTGTTCAACGGCATGGCCACGGGCGCGGACTGGATGTCTGCCGCGTCCTTCATCGGCATGGCCGGCACCCTGTACCTGACCGGCTATGACGGTCTCGCCTTCGTCATGGGCTGGACCGGCGGCTATGTGCTGGTGGCGCTGTTCCTGGCGCCCTACCTGCGCAAGTTCGGCCAGTTCACCATCCCCGACTTCCTGGGCGCCCGTTACGGCGGACACCTGCCCCGGAGCATCGGCGTGCTGGCGGCCATCATCTGTTCGTTCACCTATGTGATCGCCCAGATCTACGGCGTCGGCCTCATCACCAGCCGCTTCACCGGCCTGGAGTTCGGCGTCGGCGTGTACGTCGGTCTGGCCGGCATCCTGGTGTGCTCCTTCCTGGGCGGCATGCGGGCGGTGACCTGGACCCAGGTGGCCCAGTACATCATCCTGATCGTGGCCTACATGATCCCGGTGGTCTGGCTGTCGGTGAACATCACCGGCAATCCCATCCCGCAGATCGCCTACGGCCAGGCCCTCTCCGGCGTCACCGCCAAGGAGAAGGAGCTGAACGATCCCAAGTCCGTCCTGGGCGCCGCCGAGTTGACCGTGCGCGCCATCCACAAGGAAAAGGCCGCGGAATGGGGTGAGAAGCTCAAGGCCCTGGATGAGGCCGTCAAGGCTGGCAACGGTGCAGCTTTCCACGCCGAGCAGAAGGCCAAAGTGGCCCAGAAGCTGGCTGACCTGAAGGCGGCCCCGGCCCCGGACGAGAAGGCCATCAAGGGCGCCACGAAAGACCTGGACACCTTCCCGGCGGATGTAACCGCGCTCAAGGCCAAGTGGAAGGGCGCCGAGACCGGAGCCAAGGGCAAGGCCGGTGCGGTTCCCGCTCACGCCGCCGCCTTCTCCGGCAAGGGCGCCGAGAAGAAGCTGATGAAGGAAGCTGCCGAGAAGGGCGAAACCCCGGCTCCGGAGGCTGTCGCCAAGGCCAAGGCCGAGGACGAGAAGGTCTCCAACAGCAAGCGCCTCAACTTCATCGCTCTGGTGCTGTGCCTGATGGTGGGCACCGCTTCGCTGCCCCACATCCTGATGCGCTACTACACCACCCCCTCGGTGCGTGACGCGCGCAAATCGGTGTTCTGGTCCCTGTTCTTCATCTTCCTGCTGTACTTCACCGCCCCGGCCCTGGCCGTGCTGGCGAAGTACGAGGTGTACCACCACCTCGTCGGCTCCTCCTTCGCCAGCCTGCCCGCCTGGGTCAGCAACTGGTCGGCGGTGAACGCCACGCTGATGAAGATCGTGGACATGAACAAGGATGGCCTGGTGCAGTTGGCGGAAATCACCATCGGCGGTGACCTGATCGTGCTGGCCACGCCGGAAATCGCCGGTCTGCCCTACGTGATCTCGGGTCTGGTGGCTGCCGGCGGTCTGGCTGCCGCGCTGTCCACCGCCGACGGTCTGCTGCTGACCATCGCCAACGCCCTGTCGCATGACGTCTACTACAAGATGATCGACCCCAACGCCTCCACGATCCGTCGTCTGACCGTGTCCAAGGTGCTGCTGCTGATCGTGGCTATTCTGGCCGCGTATGTGACCTCGTTGAAACCGGGCGACATCCTGTTCCTGGTGGGCGCGGCGTTCTCCCTGGCTGCTTCCGCCTTCTTCCCCGCCCTGGTTCTGGGTGTGTTCTGGAAGCGCGCGAACTATGTGGGCGCCGTGGTCGGCATGACCGCCGGTCTGGGGCTGTGCATGTACTACATGTATCAGACCTACGAGTTCTTCGGCGTGCTGGCCCCCCTGTGGTTCGACATCAAGCCCATCTCCGCCGGCGTGTTCGGTCTGGCCGCCGGTTTCGTGGGGGTGATCGTCGGTTCCCTGATCTCTCCGGCTCCCAACAAGGAGATTCAGGAACTGGTGGACCACTGCCGCTACCCGAACCTGGAAGGCGACATCAATACCAACGCCGCCTGATCATCGGTAGCGTCGCCTCCCCCGGCTCGCCGGGAGGAGGACTGAAAAGGCCCGCGTAAGCGGGCCTTTTTGTTGGGCTCAGTTCGCGTTAAGCAGCGGGTAGCCCGGATGCAGCGCAGCGTAATCCGGGGCTTCAGGGGGGGCGCCTCCCCCGGATTCCGGCCTGCGGCCTGCATCCGGGCTACAGACCCTTCCGCAACGTGAGAATATCGGCATATTCGGTTTAATTAACCAATAGGATCAAAGGGTTACATTTGTACCGGGGTGTGACATTTGGTCGCACTTCGGCTACCTTCGCGGCGCTCGGCATGACGTACATCAAGAATTTGCCGGCGTTCGATGTGAGGAGACATCAATGAAATTGCGAAACGGGCTACCCCTTTTGGGCGGCTTTTTGGGTGCGCTTGCCGCCGGTTCGACCTGGGCGGATTACCGCTGGAACTTTCCCGACCCGGCCACCCCCCTGGCGGCGGACACCCTGCATGTGCACAACCTGTTCATGCTCATCATCACCGTCATCTTCGTGGCGGTGTTCGCCATCATGGCCTACTCCATGTTCGTGCATCGCAAGAGCCGGGGACATGAGCCAGCCACCTTCACGGGGCCGCGCAGCCGGGTGCAATGGCTGTGGGCGCTGGTCCCCTTCGCCATCCTGCTGTTCATCGACTACATCATCTTCGGCATTCCCGCCTACCACGCGGTGCTCACCGATGCCGATTCCCGCAACGGCGCGCAGATGGTGGTCAAGGTCACGGGCCTGCAATGGAAGTGGCAGTACGAATACCCGGAAGAGGGCATCAAGTTCGTCAGCGCCATGAGCACGCCGCGGGAGCAGATCAACAACCAGGCGCCCAAAGGCGAAAACTACCTGCTGGAGGTGGACAACCCCCTGGTGATCCCGGTGGGCAAGAAAATTCGCTTCATCACCACCTCCACCGACGTGATCCATAGCTGGTGGGTGCCCGCCTTCGGCGTGAAGCGCGACGCGGTGCCGGGCTTCCTGCGCGAGTTCTGGGTGCGGGTGGACAGGCCCGGCGTGTATCGCGGCCAGTGCGCCGAGTTGTGCGGCAAGGACCACGCCTTCATGCCGGTGGTCGTGCATGCCGTGCCGGAAGCGGAATACCTGCAATGGGTGGGCGCGCAGAAGACGGCCATGACGGCCCAGGCCGACAGTGCGGGCCGGGAGTGGACCCAGGCGGAACTGATGGAGAAGGGCAAGGCGGTGTACGAGGCGAACTGCGCCTCCTGCCATCAGCCTGGCGGCGAGGGCATCCCCGGCGCATTCCCCGCCCTGGCCGGCAACAAGATGATGAAGGCCCCCGCCCTCGACCCCGCCGGTCGCCTGGTGCGCGGCGGCCATCTCGACCGGGTGATGAACGGCGCGCCCAACACCGCCATGACCGCCTACAAGGATGTCCTCAACGACGCGGAGATCGCCGCCGTGGTGACCTATGAACGCAACGCCCTGGGCAACAAGACGGGCGATCTGGTGCAGCCCGCGCAGGTCAAGGCCCTGCGCGGCAGCAAGACGTAAGGAGAAAACCCCATGAGTCACGACACCCCTCACGACGCCCTGCCCACCGGCATGAAGCGCTGGCTCTACACCACCAACCACAAGGACATCGGCACGATGTACCTGGTGTTCGCCCTGATCATGCTGCTCACCGGCGGGGCCATGATCCTGGCGGTGCGGGCCGAGCTGTTCCAGCCCGGTCTCCAGTTGATGCAGCCGGACCTGTTCAACCAGCTCATCACCCTGCACGGGCTGGTGATGGTGTTCGGCGCGGCCATGCCCGCCGCCACCGGGCTGGCCAACTGGATGCTGCCGATGATGCTGGGCGCGCCCGACATGGCCTTGCCGCGCCTCAACAACTGGAGTTTCTGGATCCTGCCGCCGGCGGCCCTGCTGCTGGTCACGCCCTTCATCCTGGGGCTGGCGGGGGTGGGAACCGGCGCGGTGGACACGGGCTGGACCATGTACGCGCCGCTGTCCATCCAGACCGGCTGGGGCATGGATTTCGCCATCTTCTCGGTGCACATGCTGGGGGCCTCGTCCATCCTGGCCTCCATCAACGTCATCGTCACCATCCTCAACATGCGCGCGCCGGGCATGACCCTGATGAAGATGCCCATGTTCGCCTGGGGCTTCCTGATGACCGCCACCCTGCTCATCATCATCATGCCGGTGCTGGCGGGGGGCGTGACCATGGTGCTGATGGACCGCCATTTCGGTACGCATTTCTTCAATGCCGCCGGTGGCGGCGACCCGGTGCTGTGGGAGCACATCTTCTGGTTCATGGGCCACCCGGAGGTGTATGTGCTGCTGCTGCCCATTGCCGGGGCGATTCCCCATGTGCTCTCCGCCTTCGCGCGCAAGCCCATCTACGGCTACAAGGCCCAGGTCTATTCCCTCTGGGCCATCACCTTCCTTTCGGTGGTGGTGTGGGCGCACCACATGTTCACCAGCGGCATGTCGGTGGGCGGCCAGCTCTACTTCATGTACAGCACCATGCTCATCTCCCTGCCGCTCGCGGTGCTGTTCTTCTGCTGGATCGCCACCCTCTGGCGCGGCGCCATGAGCTTCGAAGCGCCCATGCTGTTCGCCCTGGGCTTCGTCACCCTGTTCGGCTGGGGCGGCCTCACCGGCCTGGTGCTGGCGGACGCGGCGGCGGACGCCCAGTACCACAACGCCTACTTCCTGGTGGCCCACTTCCACTACGCCCTCTACCCCACCACGGTGATGGGGGTGATGGCCGCCGTGTACTTCTGGCTGCCCAAGTGGACCGGCCATATGTACAACGAGCGCCTGGCCAAGGTGCATTTCTGGGTCGCCTTCGTGGGCATGAACCTGACCTTCCTGCCCCAGTTCTTCGTCGGCCTGGCCGGCATGCCGCGCCGCATCCCCGATTACGCCCTGCAATTCGCCGAGTTCAACATGCTCTCCAGCGTCGGCTCCCTCATCCTCGGGGTCTCGCACCTGATCTTCATCTATGTGGTGATCCAGTGCGTGCGCGGCGGGGCCAAGGCCGAAAGCCGGGCCTGGGAAGGGGCGAACGGCCTGGAATGGACCCTCTCCTCGCCGCCGCCGTACCACTCGTTTGACGTACAGCCGGTGGTGCGTTGAGCGAACCCGCCACCCCCCTGGCCGTCGCCAACCGCCGTCTGGCCTACAAGCTGGGCGGCGTGGCGGTGCTGGCCCTGGGCTTCGGCTTCGCCCTGGCCCCGCTGTATGACGTGTTCTGTCAGCTCACCGGCATCAACGGCAAGGTGGAGCAGTTCAACCTGCCCCCCAGCCAGATGAAGGTGGATCGCAGCCGCTCGGTGCAGGTGCGCTTTCTCAGCCAGCCCATGCCGGGTATGCCCATCGAATTCCACCCCAGCCAGTCCAGCCTGAGCATCCACCCCGGCGACATCATCCTGGCCCGCTACTGGGTGCGTAACCCCACCGACACGCCCCTGGCGGGCAACGCCGTACCCAGCATCAGCCCCGGCGCAGCCAACGCCTATTTCAAGAAGATCGACTGCTTCTGCTTCCGCGAACAGACCCTGGCCCCCGGCGAGGAACGCGAACTGGCCGTCACCTTCTGGGTGGATTCGGCGCTGCCGAAATCCATTACCGACATCACCCTTTCCTACGCCTTCTACGGCGCGGTCAAGAAATCCTGACCGCCCGCGACCCATCAAGGAGCGCTGCCATGTCCGAAACCCAAGCCCACTACTACGTGCCGCACCACAGCCACTACTCGGCCTTGCTGTCGGCGGGCGTCTTCCTCCTCGCGCTGGGCTTCATCCTGCGCCTCAACGGCATGCCGCCGGGCGTGTGGAGCATGCTGACCGGCTTCGGGGTGATGCTGTTCGTGCTGTTCCGCTGGTTCGGCATGGTCATCAGCGAAAGCGTGGGCGACCTGTATCACCGCTGGGAAGACCGCTCCTTCCGCTGGGGCATGGCCTGGTTCATCTTCTCCGAGGTGATGTTCTTTGCCGCCTTCTTCGGCGCGCTGTATTACTTGCGCGTGATCGCGGCGCCGGAACTGGCCAGCTTCGACCCGGCCTACACGCCTTACCCCAACTTCACCGGCGCCTGGCCCAGCAGCGGCCCCAAGGGCGACCCCTTCACCCCCATGGCGGCCTGGGGCATCCCCGCCATCAACACCCTGATCCTGCTCAGCTCCGGCGTCACCGTCACCTGGGCGCATTGGGGGCTGCTCAAGGGACGGCGCGCGCAACTGGTCGCGGGGCTGGCCATGACCGTGGCCCTGGGCCTGCTGTTCCTGGGCTTGCAGGCCTACGAGTACCACGAGGCCTATACCGAACTGGGCCTGACCCTGAAGGCCGGAGCCTACGGCGCCACCTTCTTCATGCTCACCGGCTTCCACGGCTTCCATGTGACGCTGGGGACCATCATGCTGATCGTCATCCTGCTGCGCTCCATGAAAGGCCACTTCAGCGCCGAGAACCACTTCGGCTTCGAAGCCGTGGCCTGGTACTGGCACTTCGTGGACGTGGTCTGGCTGCTGTTGTTCGTGTTCGTGTACTGGCTGTGACGGGCGTCTACAGCCCGTCGCGCGGAATCAGCCCGAAGTAGAAGCCGGCCATGAGCAGCAGAAACAGCGTCACCGACAGGGCCACGCGCACGGTCAACGCCTTGGCCACGCGCGTGGGGTCTTCCTTCTCGCCCTTGGCCCGGAACAACAAGGCGAGGGCGGAGAACAGCGAGGCCACGATGGCCGCCAGGGTCAGTAGTACCAGGGTCTTTGCCATTTCCATGCGCTCCTTCCGGGGGGTGGCCGATTATCAACGGATTGCTCCCCCATGCCTGATTTCCGACCCCAACTCTGGCCCAGCCTGGCGGCCCTGCTGATGGTCCCCCTGTTCATCCACCTGGGGTTGTGGCAGGCCGGCAAGGCGGAACGCAAGGCGGCGCTCCAGGCGACGCTGGACCAGCGACTGGCCGCCGCCCCCGTTGCCCTGCCCGCGCCGGCGGCCCAGCCGGAAGACCAGCGCTACCTGCGCGTGCAGGTGCGGGGTCGCTACGACGCGGCGCACAGCCTGCTGCTGGATAACCAGATCCACCAGGGCCGGGCCGGTTTTCATGTCCTCACCCCCCTGCGCCTGGAGCAGGGCGGGCTGATCCTGGTGAACCGGGGCTGGACGCCCTTCTCGGGCGACCGCAGCCGTCTGCCGCAGATCGCCGTCCCGAGCGGCGTGGTGGCGCTTTCCGGCCACCTGCTGCCGCCGCCCCCGGCGCGGCTGGAGGCGCGTTTCTACCCCCAACCGGGACGCTGGAGCGCGCTCTGGCCCGCCCTGGACCTGCCGCGTCTGGCCGCCGAGATGGGGCCGTTGCCGCCCTGGGTGCTGCGCCTGGACCCGGCCCCCGCCGAAGCGGGGCTGACGCGGGCGTGGGAACGCCCCGACGCGCGCGTCGGCATGCACCGGGGCTACGCCCTGCAATGGTTTCTGCTCGCCGGCGGCCTGGCGCTGGCCTGGTTGGGCCTGAGCTTCCAGCGCAAGGCGGTTGAATGACTCAAGTCTTCGCATTGTGTGAGCAGATATGTAGCCTGGATGGAGCGCAGCGGAATCCGGGGACTTTCGCGGTGCAATCCCGGATTCCGCTGCGCTCCATCCGGGCTACCTCGATGGCTCCGGCTCGTCCGACTTAGGATGAACACGATGAAACGCCACCTCCCCCTGGCCCTGCTCACCACCCTGGCCCTGCTGCCCGCCCTGGTGGCCGCCGGGTTGTATTGGGGCGGCTGGCGGTCCGAGGGGCATCGCGCCCATGGTCGTTTTCTCACCCCGCCGGCGGCTCTGGCCGACGCACCCGGCCTGACCCGGGGAGACTGGACCCTGCTCTACCTGACCCCCGCCGCCTGCGACCCGGTCTGCGTCAAGGCCCTGCACGGCTTGCGCATGGCGCATCGGGCCCAGGGCGGTGAACAGGGCCGGGTGCGGCGACTGGCGCTGACCCCGGACGCCGCCCTGGCGCGCGACCTGGCGGCGGCGGACCCCGGCCTCGCCGCTCAGCCCGCACCGCCCGCCCTGCGCGCGCGCCTGGGCGACGCCCTCCCCGGCATCTACCTGATCGACCCCCAGGGCTACGCCATCCTGCGCTACGCGCCGGACGCGGACCCGCGCGGGTTGCGCCAGGATCTCGCCCACCTGCTCAAGCACTCCTGGGTAGGTTGAGCCCCGACGTATGGAGACCCCGACATGACCGCCTTCAGCAACACCGCTCCCCTCGTCCCCACCCTGCACCTGAAGGCGCGCGCCTTCTTCCTCATGTGCAAGCCGCGCGTGAACGCCCTCATCGTGTTCACGGCGGTCATCGGCATGCTGCTCACCGCGCCCGAACTGCCGCCCCTGGGGCTGATGCTGGCCGCCACCGCGGGCATCGCCCTGGTCTCGGGCGCAGCGGCGGCGGTGAACTGCGTCATCGAACAGCACCTGGACGCGCGCATGGCGCGCACGCGCTGGCGGCCCCTGCCCCAGGGCGAGGCGGGCGCGACGGAGACCCTGATCCTGGCGGCTCTGCTGGGAGGGCTGGGCCTCGCCATCCTGCATCAGTGGGTCAATGACCTCACCCTCTGGCTCACCCTGGCGACCTTTCTCGGCTACGCCGTGATCTACACCGTGCTGCTCAAGCCCGCCACGCCCATGAATATCGTCATCGGCGGCGCCTCCGGGGCCATGCCGCCGGTGCTGGGCTGGGCCGCCGTGACCGGCGAGGTGTCCGCCGGGGCGCTGGCGCTGTTCCTCATCATCTTCATCTGGACCCCGCCCCACTTCTGGTCCCTGGCCCTGTACCGGCGCGAGGATTACGCCCGCGCCGGGCTGCCCATGCTGCCCCTCACCCATGGCGAAGAAGTCACGCGCCTGCACATCCTGCTCTACGCCCTGATGCTGTTGCCGGTGAGCCTGCTGCCCTACACCATGGGGCTGTCCGGCCTGCCCTACCTGTGCGCCGCCCTGGGGCTCGGGGTCTGGTTTCTGCATGCCACCTGGCGGCTGTTCCGCGCCTATTCCGACGCCCGTGCGCGCCAGACCTTCCGCGTCTCCATCCTCTATCTGACCCTGCTGTTTGCGGTGCTGCTGCTGGATCACTTTCTCGTCCCGGCGTGAGCGGCGGCCCTCTCGCCCTGCTGGCCCTCACGGGCCTGCTCGCGGCCCTGCCCCCTCTTCTGTACGTCTTCTTCAGCCGCGGCGAAGACCGCTACGCCCGGCTCGCGGGCCTCACCGCCTTTCTCGCCTTTGACCTCATCCTGTTCGGCAGCTTCACGCGCCTGACCGACTCGGGCCTGGGCTGTCCGGACTGGCCGGGTTGCTACGGCGAGGCCAATCCCCTGGCGGCAGAGACGCCGATCCTGGCGGCGCAGGCGCATCTGCCCTCCGGCCCGGTGACCTGGGCCAAGGCCTGGATCGAGATGGTTCACCGCTATTTCGCCATGGGTCTGGGCGTGCTTGCCCTGGCACTGGCCGGGCTGGCCTGGCGACGCTGGCGACGCGGCACGGCGCAGCGGCCCTGGCTGGCGTTTGGGGTGCTGGTGGCGGTATGCGTGCAGGGGGCCTTCGGCGCCTTCACCGTCACCCTCAAGCTCCAGCCCGCCATCGTCACCCTGCATCTGCTGGGCGGCCTGTTCGTGCTGGCCCTGTTGACCCGGCTGGCCCTGGCACGGCAGCCGGCGCCCGCCCATGCGGGGCGCATCCCGCGCCGCCTCGCCGGCTTCGCCCTGGCGGCGCTGACGCTCCAGATCGGTCTGGGCGGCTGGGTCAGCAGCAATTACGCGGTGCTGGCCTGTCCGGACTTTCCGCTCTGCCACGGGGTCTGGCTGCCGCCGATGGAATTCAGCCAGGCCTTCACCTTCTGGCGTCCCCTGGGCATGACGGCAGAAGGGGAGTGGCTCGCCTTTCCCTCCCTGGTGGCGATCCATTGGGTGCATCGGCTGGGCGCGCTGGTCACGGTCCTGATCCTGAGCGCGCTGATCTGGCGCGTCTGGCGTCTGGGCCTGACGCGCTGGGCCCGGGCCGCTACCCTGCTGTTGTGCCTGCAAGGGCTGACCGGCCTGACCAACGTGGTGTGGCAGTGGCCCCTGCCTCTGGCCGTGGCCCACACCGGCGGCGCGGCGCTGCTGGTGATGGCCCTGGTGTGGCTGATGTCGGTGCGGCGCGGGTAGGGCCGCAGGCTCAGAACGGCAGCAGGTGCGACAGGTCGGCGCGTTGCGCGTCCTGGATCAGGCGTTTGGCGGTCTGGGGCTCGTGCAGCGCCAGATGGCGGATCACCTTTTCCACCTGTTCCGGCTCGTTGTTGTGCTGCCGCGCCATGCCCAGGGCATACCACGCAGCGCCGTTCATGGGCTGGAGTTCGGCGGCGTGTTGCAGCGCTTCGGCAGCGGCGGCGTGCTCGCCCTGGTGCGCGTGGATCATGCCTACGCCGTACCAGGCGCGGTCGTGCCGGGGGTTGAGCTCTGCGGCGCGGCGTTGCGATGCCAGCGCGGCAGGGTGGTTGCCGCCCTGTTCCTGCACATAACCGAGGTTGAACCAGGTGTCGGCATCCTCCGGTTCGAGGCCGATGGCCCGGTCGAACCATTCCGCCGCCGCGTTCCAGCGCGCCTTCTGGGCGTGGATCCAGGCGATGCTGCGGGCGCAGCGGGCGTCATGGGGGTCGGCGCGGAAACTGTCCATGTAGGCTTCGAGGGCGCGCTCGGGCAGGCGCAGGTACTCGCACAGCACGGCGCGCAGGGTGAAGCGGAATCGGTCGAAGTTCATGGTCGGTGCGGGAGTGGAGGGCGCGCGGGATTCTGGAGGGGATGGTGCGCGCAGGCAACCGTCGGGCGAGGACGAAAAAATGCCCCGAGCCGGACGGCGGTCGGGGCATCGGATCCGAAACGGAAAGACGTGCGGCGCGGGCTCAGGCGGCGGTCTTGCGGCGGGCGTAGCCCAGCCCGGCCAGTCCCAGACCGAGCAGGGCCAGGGAGGCGGGCTCGGGCACGGGCAGGGGGTTGTGGTTCACGGAGCCGCCAAAGGAGATGTTGCCGTAGCCGCCGCCGAAGGTGTTGTGGGCCTTGACCGCCAGCACGTTGCCGCCGGCCTGGAGGTAGGGCAGCAGGTTGGCGGAGTAGGGGCCGCCGCCGGTGCCGCCGTTGTGATCGTCGATGACCATCGTGCCGTTCAGCCAGACCTGCACGTCGTCATCGAACCAGGCGGTGAAGGAGCCCGAGGTGGGCGTGCCCAGAGAGAATTCCGTGCGCATGTAGAAGGGGGAGATGCTGCCGTTGGAAGGAAGCCAGCCGCCGGTGTAGTTGACCCAGGCGGAATCGTTATAGCCGGTGCTGCTGTTCCAGCCCACGTTGGCGCCTTCCCAGGCCAGACCTGCGGTGTTGATGTTGCCGTTGCCGGTCTGGTTCGGGCCGGGGGCGATGGCCAGCCAACTGGCGGAGCCGAGGTTGAGGGAGATCGTGTCGGCGCTGGCGGCGCTGGCGGCCAGCATGAGCAGGGCGCAGGACACGGCCTGGGCGAGTTTCTTCGGGACGGTTTGAGGCATGAGGGGGTCTCCTGGTGGCTTGTCCCAGGCTGGCGGGACGCGTACATGTGAAGCACGTCACATGCCATGAAGGCAACTTGTTGATTTTGTTGTGAGTATGGATACCCGCGAAGCGGGCGCTGTCAATAAGTCTGACGTATGCGTTCCGGGCTGTGGATAGGCCGATTCCTGTGCGCTCAGGCGGCTAAAATCCACGCGTTCCCGCCCATCCAAGGCCGTTTTCATGACTGTTGACCTGTTTTTGATCTCCCTGTTGCGCGTGCTGGTGGAAGTGGCGGGCTACGCCCTGCTGGGCCAGGGGGCGCTGGCCCTGCTGGCCGGTCAGCGTCGGCACGACAACCTGTTCTACAAGATCCTGCAAACCGTGACCGCGCCGGTGGTGAAGGCGGTGCGCAAGATCGCGCCGCGCTTCATCCTCGACGCCCACATTCCGTTCCTGACCTTCTTCGTGCTGTTCTGGTTGTGGATCATGCTGGCCCTGGCGCGCCGCTATCTCTGCGCCCTGCACGGCTTGCAGTGCTGAACTGAGCTGTGCGGTGAGACCCGCTTACCTCAGCAACCTGTTTCGTTATTACAGCGTCTATACCGGCGGTTTCGTCCTGTTCCTGTTCGCCCTGGCGGTGGCCGAGTTCATGGGCGTGCCGGAACGGTGGATCGGCTGGATCTTCATGGCCGCCACCATCTCGCTCTACGCCGGCATCGGCATCCTCTCGCGCACTTCGGATGTGGACGAGTTTTACGTCGCCGGGCGGCGCGTGCCTGCGGTCTACAACGGCATGGCGACGGGCGCGGACTGGATGTCCGCCGCCTCCTTCATCGGCCTGGCCGGCACGCTCTACGCCAAGGGCTACGACGGGCTCGCCTTCGTCATGGGCTGGACCGGCGGTTATGTCCTGGTGGCGTTGCTGCTGGCGCCCTACCTGCGCAAGTTCGGCCAGTTCACCATCCCCGACTTCATGGGTGCGCGCTATGGCGGCAATCTGGCGCGTTCGGTGGCGGTCACGGGGGCGATCCTGGCCTCGTTCACCTACGTCACCGCCCAGATCTACGGCGTGGGCATCATCACCAGCCGTTTTCTCGATATCCCCTTCGGCACCGGCGTGTTCGTCGGCCTGGGCGGCATCCTGGTGTGTTCGATGCTGGGCGGCATGCGCGCGGTGACCTGGACCCAGGTGGCGCAGTACATCATCCTCATCATTGCCTACCTCGCGCCGGTGCTGTTTCTCTCCTACAAGGTCACCAGCGTGCCGCTGCCGCAGGCGGTGTACGGGCAGGTGATGCAGCAGATCGCCGAGCGCGAATTCGAGATCGCCACTGACCCGGCGGAGGCCAGCGCGCGCGCCAACTTCGCTGATCGCGCGCGCGAACTGGGTGCGCGCGCCGCCCAGGCGGACCCGGAGGTGGAGGACGCATCGCGCCTGCTGCGGGAACAACGCATGGCCCTGGATAGCGCCCAGCCCCTGGTCCCCCACGCCGAGGCCTTCCCCGGCGCGAATCAGGCGGAGCGCGATACCGCGCGGCGCAACTTTCTCGCCCTGGCGTTTTGTCTGATGGTGGGCACGGCGGCGCTGCCGCATGTGCTGATCCGTTACTACACGACGCCCTCGGTGCGCGAGGCGCGCGAGTCGGTGTTCTGGTCGCTGCTGTTCATCTTTCTGCTCTATTTCACTGCGCCGGCCTATGCGGTGTTCGCCAAGCACGAGGTCTACACCAACCTGATCGGCACCCCCCTGGCGGAATTGCCGAGCTGGGTCGCGTCCTGGGCCAAGGTGGGGCTGGTGGCGGTGGAGGACATCAACGGCGACGGCATCCTGCAACTGGCGGAACTGACTCTGAATCCGGATGTGATCGTGCTCGCCACGCCCGAGATCGCCGGCTTGCCCTATGTGGTCTCGGGTCTGATTGCCGCGGGCGGGCTGGCGGCGGCGCTGTCCACGGCGGATGGCCTGCTGCTCACCATCGTCAACGCCCTGGCCCATGACCTGTACTACCAGATGATCAACCCGCGCGCCTCCACCTCGCGCCGCATCGCCATCTCCAAGGCCCTGCTGCTGGGGGTGGCGGCGGTGGCGGCCTGGGTGGCCTCGCTCAAGCCCGACACCATCCTGTCCATGGTGGCGTGGGCGTTTTCCATTGCCGGGGCGTGTTTCTTTCCCGCCCTGGTGCTGGGCATCTTCTGGCGTCGCGCCACGCGCGAAGGGGCGGTGGCGGGGATGCTGGTCGGGCTGGGGTTGACGCTGTATTACCTGGTGGGGGTCAAGTTCCTGGAGATGCCGCGCTGGTTCGGCATTGCCGACGTCTCCGCCGGGGTATTCGGCATCCCTGCCGGCTTCCTCGCCATCGTCGCGGTCAGCCTGCTGACGCCCGCACCGGGAGCGCCGATCCAGAACCTGATCGGCGAGTTGCGCTATCCGCGATTGCCGCAGAACGGTGCGGCGGCTCCAGTAGAATCCGCCGACCCTTCCGTCCACCGCCACTGAACGCCTGATCATGACCGCACTGAAAAACGATACCTTCCTGCGCGCGCTGATGCGCCAGCCCACCGATTACACCCCCCTGTGGCTGATGCGCCAGGCCGGTCGTTACCTGCCCGAGTACTGCGCCACGCGCGCGCGCGCCGGCAGCTTCCTGCAACTGTGCAAGTCGCCCTCGCTCGCCACCGAGGTCACCCTGCAACCCCTGGCGCGCTACGACCTCGACGCCGCCATCCTGTTTTCCGACATCCTCACCGTGCCCGATGCCATGGGCCTGGGGCTGTACTTTGCAGAAGGCGAAGGCCCCCGTTTCGAACGCCCCCTGCGCGAGGAATGGGCGATCCGCGACTTGCAGGCGCCGGACCCCCACGATCACCTGCGCTATGTGATCGACGCGGTGAGCGAGATTCGCCGCGCCCTGGATGGCAGCGTGCCCCTGATCGGCTTCTCCGGCAGCCCCTTCACCCTGGCTTGCTACATGGT
The DNA here is from genome assembly GCA_016219425.1 of Betaproteobacteria bacterium. Taxonomy (GTDB): domain Bacteria; phylum Pseudomonadota; class Gammaproteobacteria; order Burkholderiales; family Thiobacillaceae; genus PFJX01. The sequence goes on from JACRNB010000010.1 coordinate 271,703, forward strand.
GGAAGGACAGGGCAGCGACACCTACGCCCAGGTCAAGCGCCTGATGTACGCGCGCCCGGACTTGATGCACCACATCCTCAACGTCACCACCCAGGCCGTGATCGACTACCTCAACGCCCAGATCGAGGCGGGCGCGCAGGCGGTGATGGTGTTCGACTCCTGGGGCGGCATGCTGACCCAGGCGGCGTATCTGGAGTTTTCGCTGCCCTACATGGCCCGCATCATGCAGGGCCTGACGCGCGAGCGCGAAGGCCGCACGGTGCCGCGCATCGTCTTCACCAAGGGCGGCGGTCTGTGGCTGGAGGCCATCGCCGCCTGCGGCGCGGACGCCGTGGGTCTGGACTGGGCGGTGGAGATCGCCGACGCCCGCCGCCGCATCGGCGACCAGGTGGCGCTGCAAGGCAACATGGACCCGTCCATCCTGCTCACCACGCCGGAGGCGGTGAGCGCGGAGGCGAAACGCATCCTGGCGAGCTACGGCCAGGGGAGCGGCCATGTGTTCAACCTGGGCCACGGCATCAGCCAGTTCACCCCGCCGGAGAACGTCGCGGCGCTGGTGGAGACGGTGAAGGCGGAGAGCCCGCGCTACCACGTCTGACCTTTTGTAGGAGCCCGGCAGTGCCGGGCGAGGCGCGGGTAACGAGGGCGATGGAGGATCGCCAGGCACAGCCGGGCTCCTACCGCAGTTGGCAGCCCGGCGCCAGGGTGTTCCCCGCCAGAAACGCCGCCGCCGGCAGGCGCTTGCCGCCCGCCTTCTGCACCTCGGTAATGCGCAGCGCCCCTGCGCCGCAGGCCACCGTAAAACTCTCCCGCTCCACCGCCAGCACCTGTCCCGGCGCGCCCGTGGCTGCAACGGCCTCGGCGCGCCAGACCTTGAGGGGTTGGCCCGCCAGCAGGGCATGGCAGCCGGGGAAGGGGTCAAAGGCGCGGATGCGGCGCGCCAGGGCGTCGGCGGGCTGACGCCAGTCCAGCAGCCCTTCTTCCTTCTTCAGCTTGGCGGCGTAGGTGGCCAGGGCGTCGTTCTGGGGTTCGGGCCGGGCGGCCTCCAGTTGCGGCAGCAGACGCACGATCTCTGCGGCGGCGAGTTCGGCCAGGCGGTCGTGCAGGCTGGCGGCGGTATCGGTCGCCAGGATGGGCAGGGGTGCGCGGCGCAGCATCGCGCCGGTGTCCAGGCCCGCGTCCATCTGCATCAGGGTGATGCCGGTCTCGGCGTCGCCCGCCTCGATGGCGCGCTGGATCGGGGCCGCGCCGCGCCAGCGCGGCAGCAGCGAGGCGTGGAGGTTGACGCAACCCAGGCGCGGCAGGTCCAGCGCCGCCTGCGGCAGGATCAGTCCGTAGGCGGCGACGATCATGCAGTCCGCCCCGGCCTCGGCGATGGGGCGGCGGGCTTCTTCCGTTTTCAGGTTCGCGGGCTGTTCCACGGCGAGGCCGTGGCGCAGGGCCAGCGCCTTCACCGGGCTCATGGCCAGCTTCATGCCGCGCCCGGCGGGGCGATCCGGCTGGGTCAGCACCAGGGGGATGTCATGCCCGGCGGCGATCAGGGCCTCCAGGGCGCGGGCGGCGAACTCCGGCGTGCCCGCGAAGACGAGCCTCACATCGCTTCCTTGGCCTGCTTCAGCAGCTTGGCGCGGATGCGCTGCTGCTTGAGACGGGAGAGGTATTCCACAAATACCTTGCCGTTCAGATGGTCGATCTCGTGCTGGATGCACACCGCGAGCAGGCCGTCCGCCTCCATCTCGAACTCGCGTCCGTCCAGGTGGCGCGCGCGCACGCGAATGCGCTCGGCGCGCGTGACCTTGTCGTAGATGCCGGGCACCGAGAGGCAGCCTTCTTCGTGCACGGTCTCGCCGTCCTTGTCGACGATGACCGGGTTGATCAGGGTCATCAGGCGATCCTTGTCCTCGCTCACGTCCACCACGATGAGGCGGATGTGCCGGTCCACCTGGGTGGCGGCGAGGCCTACGCCGGGGGCGGCGTACATGGTCTCGGCCATGTCGGCGGCGAGCTGGCGGACGGCGTCATCCACCGCGTCGATGGGCTGCGCGACCTTGTGCAGGCGCGGGTCGGGGTAGTGCAGGATGGAAAGCAGGGCCATGGCTGTATGGATGGGGCGTTGCGTGAAAATACCGACAAACTGGGTTAACTTCCGTTCGCGCCGCATTATAACGAGCGGCATCTTGTGCCACCCCGCGCCAAAGCGCGCCACCCTGGAAGGGCAGGAGCCATGCGTATCAGTACCTTGTTCGTCCTCCTTTGCATTGCCTTCAACACGGCAGCGGACGACATCCAGTTGAAGGACGGGGCGCCCGAGCAGTACGTCGTCCAGAAAGGCGATTCCCTTTGGGGCATCGCCGAACGCTTCCTCAAGAATCCCTGGAAATGGCCCGAGCTCTGGCGCATGAATCAGGAAAAGGTGAAGAAGCCTCATCGCCTGGCGCCCGGCGACATCCTGCGTCTCACCCGCGAGGATGGCGCGCCCAAGCTGGTGCGGGAAGGCGGCGAGCGCCTCGCCCAGGACGTCAAGCTGCGCCCCTCCGCCAAATCCGAGGCCCTGGTCATTAACGAAGAGGCCGTGCCCACCGTGCCGGCGGAGGCCATCTGGCCGCTGATGTCGCGCGGCGGAGTCGCCATGCCGGAGGATTTGAGCGATGCGCCGCGCATCCTCGGCGCCAATGATCCGCGCGTGATGTTCGGCAAGGGCGATCTGGTCTACGCCGGCAAGGCGCCCCACGACACCCTCAACTGGCGCATCGTGCGTCTGGGCCGCCCCCTCAATAATCCGGCCAACCCCAAGGAGGTGCTGGCCTACGAGCTGACCCTGGTGGGCGAGGCCGTTACCGAAAAGCCGGGCAATCCGCAGCTCCTGCGCATCACCTCGAATGAACAGGAAGTCCTGGAGCGGGACCACCTGATGCCGGTCTGGAGTTCGGAGCCGCCCCAGTTCGTGCCCCATGCCCCCGCCATACCGGTCGAGGCGCGCATCGTCACCTCCCTGGGCGGCCAGGCCCAGGCCGGCACCTGGATGACCCTGGTGCTGGACAAGGGGCTCGTGGACGGGATCGAAGAAGGCCATGTACTTGCCCTGTTTCTGGCCGGGCGTTCGGTCTCGGACCCCAGTTGCACCAAGGCCGCCAAGCTCGCCTTTCTGGCTGGCGGGCACCAGGGACGCAAGACCGACTGCGACCGCGACGCCGACAACCGCGCCGTCCTCCCGGACGAGCGGGTGGGTCTGGCCGTGGTGTATCGGGTGTTCAACCGACTGGCCTACGCCCTGGTCATGAAGGGCTCGCAGCCGGTAACCACGGGCGACGTGGCCCGCAATCCCTGATCTCCCGACCGACGTGCCCCGTCGCCCCGACGCCTCCGCCTGGCTGACCCTGGAGGCCGTGCCGGGCCTGGGGCCGGAGCACGCGCGGCGTCTGCTGGAAGCCTTCCCGGAGGCCGACAGCATCCTCGGCGCCAACGCCACCCAACTCGCTCCCCTGGTGGGGGACAAGCTGGCGCGGGCCATCGCCCGCGGGGCGGACGCCGACGCGCTGCAACCGGGCCTGGACTGGCTCGAACAGCCGGACAACCACTTCATCCCCCTGACCGACCCGCGCTACCCGAAGCGTCTGCTTGACCTGTCGGACGCCCCCGCCTGGCTCTACGCGAAGGGCGACCCGGACTGGTTGGCGCGGCCCATGGTCGCCATCGTCGGCAGCCGCCATGCCAGCGCGCAGGGCGCGCGCGACGCCGCCGCCTTCGCCCAGGCGTTGTCCGAGGCCGGTCTCACCGTGGTGAGCGGCCTGGCCGCCGGGGTGGACGCCGCCGCCCATGAAGGGGCGCTGCGCGGCATCGGTTCCAGCGTCGCCGTGGTGGGCACCGGGCTGGACCGGGTCTATCCCGCGCGCAACCGGGAGCTGGCGCATCGCCTGGCGGCCCAGGGCTGCATCGTTTCCGAATTTCCCTTGGGGACGCCCCCCAAGGCAGGCCACTTCCCGCGCCGCAACCGCATCATCAGCGGCCTCAGCCTGGGGGTGCTGGTGGTGGAGGCGGCCCTGGAAAGCGGCTCCCTCATTACCGCGCGGCTGGCGGCGGAACAGGGGCGGGAGGTGTTCGCCCTGCCCGGCTCCATCCATTCCGCCTTGTCCAAGGGGTGTCACCGGCTCATCAAACAGGGGGCCAAACTGGTGGAGTGCGCCGCCGACCTCCTGGAAGAACTGGGCGGACAGATTTCCTGCGTCGAACCGGCCAGCGCCGCGGACGTTGAAACGACCGCGGACGCGCTTCTGGAGGCCCTCGCCGTCACCCCCCTGGCCCCGGACCAACTGGCCGGGCGGCTTGGCTTGACGGTGGAAGAGGTTTCCGTCAGGCTCCTTGCAGCCGAACTGGAGGGCCGCGTGGCTCGTCTGGCCGGCGGTCTCTATCAACGATTATTCCCATACTGATGTTCGACATCCTCCTCTATCTCTACGACCACTTCCTTTTGGCGGACCAGGTTCCGGACGCCAGTCAACTGACGCGCAAGCTGACCGCCGCCGGTTTCGAGGATCAGGACATCGTCGAGGCCCTGGACTGGCTGGCCGCCCTGGATGATCTGAACAGCGCCGAGGGCGAGACCCGCCCTCCGGCCATGCGCCTGTACCACCCCAGCGAGGCCGGTCGCCTGGCGCCGGAAGGCCGCGGTTTCCTGTCCTATCTGGAATCCGCCTCCCTGCTGCCGCCGCATGGGCGCGAATGGGTGATCGACCGCGCCCTGGCCCTGCCCGAGGCGGAAGTCTCCGCCCAGCAGATCAAGTGGATCGCCCTCCTGGCCCTGTGGAAGTTGCGCGGGGTGGCCGATGCGCTGTGGCTGGAAGACCTGGTGCGCGGCAACGACGAATTCGGCGACGAAAGCTGGCAGCCCACGCTGCACTAACCCACCCATAAAGCACCCGTGAGCAAACAACTCATCATTGCCGAGAAACCCTCGGTGGCTCAGGACATCGCCCGCGCCCTGGGCGGATTCCACAAGGAAAAGGACTACTTCGAGTCCGAGCAGTACGTCCTCTCCTCCGCCGTCGGCCACCTGCTGGAACTGAAGGCGCCGGAGGAATACGAGGTGAAGCGCGGCAAGTGGTCATTCGCCCACCTGCCCGTCATCCCGCCCCATTTCGACCTGCTGCCGATCGAGAAGACCGAAGACCGCCTCAAACTGCTCACCCGCCTGATCAAGCGCAAGGACGTGGACGGCCTGATCAACGCCTGCGACGCGGGACGCGAAGGCGAACTGATCTTCCATTTCATCGCCCAGCACAGCGGCGCGAAGAAGCCGGTGCGCCGCCTCTGGCTGCAATCCATGACCCAGGGCGCGATCCGCGGCGGCTTCGACGCCCTGCGCGAGGCCGCCGAGGTGGAAGGCCTGCGCTCCGCCGCCATCAGCCGCGCCGAGAGCGACTGGCTCATCGGCATCAACGGCACCCGCGCCATGACCGCCTTCAACTCCAAGACCGGCGGCTTCCACCTCACCACCGTGGGGCGCGTGCAGACCCCCACCCTCGCCATCATGGTCGAGCGCGAAGAACGCATCCGCGCCTTCAAATCGCGCGATTACTGGGAACTCGAAGCGCGCTTTGCCGGCGTCCACGGCGCCTACGCCGGGCGCTGGTTCGACGAGAAGTTCAAGAAGATCGAGGACGACGAGCACGCCACCGCCTGGCGCCTGTGGGAAAAGGGCCGCGCCGAGGCCATCCGCGCCGCCTGCCTGGGGCAGCCGGGCCGGGCCGAAGAAGAGACCAAGCCCTCGTCGCAGCTCTCGCCCATGCTCTACGACCTCACCACACTGCAACGCGAGGCCAACGGACGTTTCGGCTTCTCCGCCAAGACCACACTGGGCCTGGCGCAGGCGCTGTATGAAAAGCACAAGGCGCTGACCTACCCGCGTACCGACGCGCGCGCCCTGCCCGAGGACTATCTCGCCACCGTGCATGCCGTGCTGGGCGACCTGCCCGCCGAATACGCCCGCTTCGCCGGCGAGATCAAGGCCGGCGGCTGGGTGCGTCCCAACAAGCGCATCTTCAACAACGCCAAGATCTCCGACCACTTCGCCATCATCCCCACCGGCGCCGCGCCCAAGAGCCTGTCGGACGCGGAAGCGAAGCTCTACGACATGGTCACGCGGCGCTTCCTCGCCGTGTTCTACCCGGCGGCGGAATACCAGATCACCACCCGCATCACCCGTGTGGCCCAACATGCCTTCAAGACCGAAGGCCGCGTCCTGGTGAACCCCGGCTGGCTCACGGTGTACGGCAAGGAATCGCAACTGGACGACGACGGCGACGCCAACAGCCCCAACCTGCCTCTGCTCCAGGCTGGCGAAACGCTCCAGACCGAAGACGTCACCCTCAAGGCCGCGCAGACCCGCCCGCCCGCGCGCTACAACGAAGCCACCCTGCTCTCCGCCATGGAAGGCGCGGGCAAGATGGTGGACGACGAGGAACTGCGCGCCGCCATGGCCGGACGCGGCCTCGGCACCCCGGCCACGCGCGCCCAGATCATCGAAAACCTGATCAGCGAGGTCTACCTCCACCGCGAAGGCAAGGAACTGGTCCCCACCGCCAAGGCCTTCTCGCTCATCACCCTGCTGCGCGGCCTGGGCGTCACCGAACTGGCCTCGCCCGAACTCACCGGCGAGTGGGAATACAAGCTGGCGCAGATGGAACGCGGCCAACTCTCGCGTCCCGAGTTCATGGGCCACATCACCGCCCTCACCCAGGACATCGTCGAGCGCGCCAAGCGCTACGAGTCCGACACCGTCCCCGGCGACTTCGCCACCCTCGCCGTGCCCTGCCCCAAGTGCGGCGGCGTGGTGAAGGAGAACTACAAGAAATTCGCCTGCCAGGCCTGCGAATGGAGCGCCTGGAAGATCGTCGCCAGCCGCCAGTTCGAGGTGGCCGAGATGGAGGCACTGATGCGTGATGGCCGCATCGGACCCCTCACCGGCTTCCGCAACAAGATGGGCCGTCCGTTCGACGCCGAGATCCGCCTCAACGACGACAAGCAGCCGGAGTTCGACTTCGGCCAGCCGCGCGAGGGCGAGGAGGCGGAAGCGGTGGACTTCAGCGCCAAGGAAGCCCTGGGCGTATGCCCCAAGTGCGGCGGTCACGTGTACGACCACGGTACGTCCTATGTCTGTGAACGCAGCGTGGGCCCGGCCAAGTCCTGCGACTTCCGCAGCGGCCAGATGATCCTGCAACAGGCGGTGGAACCGGCGCAGATGCGCAAATTGCTGGCGGAAGGCAAGACCGACCTGCTCACCGGCTTCGTCTCCGCCCGCACCCGGCGCAAGTTCTCCGCCTTTCTGGTGCGCGACCCCGCCGGCAAGGTCGGCTTCGAATTCGAGGTGCGGGAAGAAGGCTCCAAACGCGCCCCGCGCGCCGCGCAACCGGGGCGCGAACTGGGCGCGCACCCCAAGGACGGCAAGCCCATCCAGGTCAAGAGCGGTCGTTTCGGTCCCTACGTCCAGCACGGCAAGCTCATGGCCTCCATCCCCAAGGAACGCAGCCCGGACGAGGTCACCCTGGCCGAGGCCGTCGCCCTGCTCGCAGCCAAGGCCGCCAAGGCCTGAGACACCCCTGTAGGAGCCGGCTGTGCCGGGCGAACCCGTGTTGCCCAGGTGCACCGGCTTATCGCCCGGCACAGCCGGGCTCCTACAACGGTAGCGACCCGCGCTGGTGATCCATCCGCAGCCCTGTAGGAGCCCGGCTGCGCCGGGCGAACCCGTGTTGCCCAGGCGCACCGGCTTATCGCCCGGCGCAGCCGGGCTCCTACAACGGTAGCGATCCGCTCCGGTGATCCATCCGCAGCCGCTGCCGGGGGACGATACAATCCCGCCGCCCGTTCCATGTAGGCGCATCCTCGCCGGGGAGGCGTGGACGGCCCTTCAAGCAACCCATCCTTTCATGAGGTCAACACCATGGCTGTACTCGTCGGCAAAGCCGTCCCTGATTTCACCGCCATCGCCGTTATGGGCGACAACACCATCAACGAGACCTTCAATCTGTCCGCCCAGATCAAGGACAAATACGCGGTCATCTTCTTCTACCCCCTGGACTTCACCTTCGTGTGCCCGTCCGAGTTGCTGGCCTTCGACCATCGCCTGAAGGAATTCCAGGACCGCAACGTGGAAGTGATCGGCGTCTCCATCGACTCCCATTTCACCCATCTGGCGTGGAAGAACACCGCGGTCAACAACGGCGGCATCGGCCAGGTGAAGTACCCCCTGGTGGCGGACCTGAACCACGCCATCATCCAGGCCTTTGATGTGGAGCATCCGCTGGGCATTGCCTACCGCGGCTCCTTCCTGATCGACAAGGCCGGCGTGGTGCGTCATCAGGTGGTGAACGACCTGCCCCTGGGCCGCAACATCGACGAGATGCTGCGCATGATCGACGCCCTGCAATTCACCGAGGTTCATGGCGAAGTCTGCCCCGCCGGCTGGAAGAAGGGCGATGCGGGCATGAAGGCCAGCCCTGACGGCGTGGCCGAGTACCTGGCCCAGCACGGCGCAGCGCTGTAAGCCGATCCGGTAAAGCAAAAAAGGGGGCGAAAGCCCCCTTTTTCATTGCCCGCGCAGGACCGCCGAAGTCAGGCCGGAGCGCTCTCGGGCAGCGCGCTGTCCGCGGCCACGCAGGCCTCGGAGAGCACATAGCGCGCCCAGACCTTGTTGCCCATGCCGTAGTAGCGCAGTTCCGCGCAGAGGTTGCGTAACAGGCGCAGGCCGCGTCCGTAGGGGCGATGGTCGTTGTCCTCCTGCAATTCGGCGGCCAGCGTGCCCTGGAAATCGAAGCCGGGGCCGGTGTCGGTCACGCTGAGATCCAGCAACGACTGGTTGCCATCCTGATGCAGGAGAAAGCTGAGTTCGATGCGCCCGTCCTGCAACTGCGCCAAGCGTTGGGCGCGTTCCTGCAGGAACAGCTCAAAACCGTTTTCGCTCGATTTGATGGAGGAATCCAGCCCCAGCAGGCCGTGATCCAGCGCGTTGTTGAACAACTCCGTCAGGATCAGGAACAAGGCCCCTTGATGCGCCTTCAGGATCTGCACCTGGCTGATGAAACCGAGCACATGCGGCACCACATCCAGGTAACGCAGTTCGGTCTCGCCGTAGGAGAGTTCCAGACGCCAGTCGGACACCGGCCCCTGATACACGGCAGCCGATTTGGCGGAGAAGCGCACCGCCTGACGCCGTTCCACCGGCAGGGACACCATCATGCAGGACAGGTCATCCCGGTTGGGGCGTTCCGCCATGTGATCCAGTACGGCGGTGCGCAGGGCGACAAAGCGCTGTCCTTCCGTGTGGGGCGTTTGCGCGAAGACCCGCGCCACCCCCTCCAGGCCGAACCACACGTCGGCGGGGTCTTCCGCCTCCACCAGACCGTCCGAACACATCACCAGATCACCCGGCTCGTGGAAGCCGATGGTCTCGGTCAGACCCGAAAACACCGCCTCCGGCAGGATGCCCAGGGGCGGATGGCGCGAAGGCCAGCGCATGGTGATCTCGCCTGCCGTGTTCATGAACAGCGCGTCCGGGTTGCCCCCGTTCCAGACCTCCACGGTCTGGCTGCGGACATCCACCGCGGCCAGGGTGGCCGCCACGAACAGGTCCGCCGGCAGGATGGCCTTGAGGCGGCGATTGAGTTCTTCGGCGATGGAGGCGATGGGGAAGCCCTTCGCCGTCATGCTGTAGAAGATCTGGGTGATGGGCAGGGCCGCCAGGGCGGCGGACAAGCCATGGCCGGCGGCGTCCGCCAGCATCACATGGAGCACCTCGTCCGGCGCGCGCCGGGCGCACAGCAGATCGCCGCTGAAGGCGTCGGTGGGGATGTTGAAATAGCGCACCAGGCTGTCACGCAGGCCGTCCGCATCGGTCAGGCGCGCCATGACGTGAGCGCCCAGCCGGACCTGGGTGCGCGCCTCGTCGCGCCAGTTTTCCAGTTCCTCCGTGTACTGGTAATTCATCTTTTGCAGCGAGAGCAGGCGCGCATAGCCGTTGATCTTGGCGCGCAGCAATTGCAGGGAGGCGGGTTTGACCACGTAGTCGTCGCCCCCTTCCTCCAGGCCGCGCACCATGTCCTGCATGCGGTCCAGCGCGGAGAAAAAGACGATGGGAGACCACTTGCTGCCCTGCATGGCGCGGATGTGCTTCACCGCGGTCATGCCATCCATGCCCGGCATCATCACGTCCATGAACACCAGGTCGGGGCTCTCGTCGCGGAACTTGTCCACGGCCTCCTGGCCGTCGCAGGCCAGGATCGGGACATGGCCGAGATGCCGGACCACCGTCTCCAACTGCTTGCGGTTGGTGGGGCTGTCGTCCGCAATCAGTATCTTGAGGTTCATTTCCGGCGCAGCGGACATCCGGGTATTCCTTATCCAGAGCGGGCGGGGCGGGGTTATTCGACGATCTTGAACAGCTTGCCGAAGTTGGCGATGTCCAGCACCTGCCGGACGGCCCCCCTGGGAGAGGAGAGGACGACCGACTTGCCGGCGGCGTCGGATTTTTCCTTGAGCAGCAGCAACATGCCCAGGGCTGAACTGTCGAGGTAGTCCACATCGGAGAAATTCACCTCGACCTCCTTCGCCCGCACCTCCTCCAGCACCTTTTCGTAGGCGTTGCGGAAATCGCGGTGGGAGTGAAAGTCAAAGCGGCCCGCCAGGCTCAGGGTGGCATGGCTGCCTTCGAACTTGCTGCTGATCTGCATGATGGGGCTCCGTCAAAATCGCATGGTCCAGTAACGGCAGGCGGGCGGATTTCTTGAGGGGATTCTTGCGCGCCGAACGCCTGTCTCAGGTCAGCCGCGCCAGGATGCTGCGGGCGATCTCGCTGAGCGGGACGACTTCCTGCACCGCGCCGGCCTCCACCGCCGCCTTGGGCATGCCGTAGACCACGCACGACGCCTCATCCTGGGCGATGGTGTGGGCGCCGGCCTGGCGCATGGCGAGCATGCCCAGAGCGCCGTCCTTGCCCATGCCGGTCAGCATCACCCCCAGGGCATTGGGGCCGGCGATGCGGGCGGCGCTCTGGAACAGGACATCGACCGAGGGACGGTGCCGGTTCACCGGGTCCGCCAGGGACAACTCGGTGTAGTAGTACGCGCCGCTCTTCTTGACCAGCAGGTGGGAATGGCCCGGCGCGACATAGGCGTGGCCCGGCAGGACGCGCTCGCCGTGTTCCGCCTCCTTCACCTTCATCTCCGACAGGCTGTCGAGCCGGGCGGCGAAGGACTTGGTGAAGGATTCCGGCATGTGCTGGGTGATGAGCAGCGCCGGAGACGTGGCCGGCATGCGCATCAGCACCTCCTTGAGCGCCTCGGTGCCGCCGGTGGAGGAGCCGATGAACACGAGCTTCTCCGTGGTGGAGAGGACGTGGCCCGCCAGGGGTCTGGGCGTATCCGGGCTGGCGGGGCCGCCGCTCGTCAGGCGACGGATGCGCGCCCGTGCGGCGGTGCGAATCTTGTCGCCCAGTTCCGTCGCCAGTTCGGTCAGGCCGTCCTTGACCCCGAGCCTGGGCTTGGAGATGAAATCCACCGCACCCAGTTCCAGGGCCTTCAGCGTCACCTCGGAACCGCGTTCGGTAAGGGTGGACACCATCACCACCGGCATGGGCCGCAGGCGCATGAGCTTTTCCAGAAACTCCAGCCCGTTCATGCGCGGCATTTCCACGTCCAGGGTGAGCACATCCGGGTTCAGCGTCTTGATCAGATCCCGCGCCACCAGGGGGTCCGGCGCCACGCCCACCACCTCCATGTCCGGCAGGCTGTTGATCACCTCCCGCATCACGCTGCGGATCAGGGCCGAGTCATCCACGATCAATACTTTGAGTTTGGGCATATCGGTCAGGTAAACAATTCCACATCGCCCGCCAGGTCCGACTTCTTCAGTCGGGCGCCATAGTCCTTTTCGCGCTCGACGATGGTGTTGTTGTGCACCTGTTTCAACTTTTTCACCATCACCCGGCCCGTGGCGGGAAAGTAATAGACCTTGCGCGGATACAGGTCGCGCAGGTCGCTCGCCACCAACTTGATGCGTTCGCGCTTGAGATAGTCCAGCACGAACTCGCTGTTGAGCTCGCCCACGTTCACCGTGGTGAACCCCCGCAGCACGGCCCCGCCGCCGAAGACCTTGGCCTCCATGCGGGTGCGGCTGGCGCCCAGTTTGAGGAGCTGGTTGAGCAGCACCTCCATGGCGTAGCCGCCATAGCGCGCGGAACTGGACAGGGGGTTATGAGGGTCGCCCCCCTCCGGCAGCATGAAATGGTTCATGCCGCCGATGCCGTTGCCGGTATCCCGAATGCAGGCGGAAACGCAGGAACCCAGGGTGGTCACCAGCATCATGTCCCGCGCCGTGACGTAGTACTCGCCCGGCAGGATCTTGGCCGCCTCGATCTGAAAGTTGCGGTCGAAGTAATGGGTGGGGGCAAGGACTTCCTCGAAATCGCTCAAAGCGCTCCCCTTTGCGGCGTTATCGCCCGGCACAGCCGGGCTCCTACGAGGTGTGGGAAGGTCGTAGGAGCCCGGCTGTGCCGGGCGATAGCCTGGCCACCTCGCTCACGCATGTTCATACACCGTCTGGCCGCGCAACTTGAACAGGTCCGTGGCGTGGTAGAGCGATTCGGAATGCCCCATGAACAGCAGCCCGTCCGGTTTCAGCAGGGGCTTCATGTGCGCCAGGATCTTGTGTTGCGTGGGTTTGTCGAAATAGATCATCACGTTGCGGCAGAAGATTGCATCCACCGGCCCCTTCACCGGCCACTGAGGGGCCAGCAGGTTGAGCTGGAAGAACTCGATCATGGCGCGCAGTTCCGGCTTCACCCGCGCCCAGCCTTCACGTTCCCCCGTGCCCTTGAGAAAGAAGCGGCGCTGCTGTTCCGCGCTCAGCTTTTTCAAACGCTCCAGGGCGTAGACCCCGTCCGCGCACTTCTTCAGCACATTGGTATCCAGGTCGGAGGCGACGATGCGCACCGGGGCATGGAACCCGCCGAAGGCCTCCACGGCGGTCATGGCCATGGAATAGGGTTCCTCGCCGGTGGAGGAAGCGGAACACCAAAGGGTGATGGGGCGATCCTGCCGGGTCTTGAGGAACTCCTTGAGCAGGACGAAATGGTGGCTCTCGCGGAAGAAATCGGTGAGGTTGGTGGTGAGGGAATTGACGAAGGCCTCCCACTCGTCCTCGTGGCCGGAGCGGACGAAGCCCAGGTAATCCCGGAAGCTCTTCAAGCCCGTGGCGCGCAGGCGGCGCGCCAGACGGCTGTAGACCATGTCCTGCTTGGCATCGGAGAGGGCGATGCCGGCATGGTCATAGATCATCTTTTTGACCTCGTCGAAGTCACGTTGGGAGAACAGGAACTCCCGCTCCATGCGCAGGGCTTCAGTCATGGCGTCGTAGCGCCGGCATCCTTGCCGGCAAGTTGAGGAAACGAGCCGGCAGGGATGCCGGCGCTACGTTTGGGCATCAGAACTCCTCCCACTCATCGCTGCCGCCGGCTGCCGCCGGTTTGGGCAGACGCGCCTTGGGCGCCAGGGCGGCGGCGCGCTCGGGCAGCGACCCCCTCGCACCTTTTGCTCCCCTGCCCGCGAGCCGGAACACCGACACCGCCTGGGCCAGCGACCCGGCTTGATCCTGCAAGGATTCCGCGGCGGCGGCGGCCTCTTCCACCAGGGCGGCGTTCTGCTGGGTCATCTCATCCATCTGGGAGACGGCGGAATTGACCTGCTCGATACCCTGGCTCTGCTCGATGCTGCTGGCGGTGATCTCGCCCATGATGTCGGTGACGCGCTTCACCGCATCCACGATCTCCTGCATGGTCTTGCCGGCGGACTCCACCAGCCGGTAGCCATCGCCCACCTTATCCACGCTGTCC